>CAZJBV010000001.1:0-3898 GCA_964544585.1 uncultured Gammaproteobacteria bacterium
TAGACTGTTTTTAAAACCCTGACGGTTGAACCTGGGTTATCGACCCAAACGACCGGGAGTTCTGCGATTCGGAATCCGGTTTTTTCTCCGACGATGAGGAGTTCGCTGTCAAAAAACCAACCGTTGTCTTTAATGTGGGGAATGAGTTTTTTGACTACATTATGCGTGACAGCCTTAAAGCCGCATTGGGCATCGGAAAAATGGACGCCGAAAAATAATTTGATGATTATATTATATCCACGAGATAGCACTTCTCTTTTTACTGGCCTTTTTTCTACATGGGATTGGCTTAGAAGCCTACTGCCTATAGCAATATCGTATCCATTGGTAAGGGTTTCTAAAAGTGTGGGGAAGTTGTTTAAATCTGTTGAGAGATCGACATCCATATAGGCTAAGATTTCGGCATTTGATTTTTCCCAGGCAGCTTTAACGGCTCTGCCTCTTCCCTTTTGGGGAAGATGCATGGTTTTGGTGTTTTTTAATGTTTTTCCCAGTTTTTGGGCAATTGCCAGGCTTTTATCTGTCGAAGCATTGTCGACAATAGTAATTTGCCAATTATAATTTTTAATTTTTTTTTCTAAAAAAGAATGGAGCTTTTTAATATTTTCCTCAAGCTCCTTTTCTTCATTATAAATAGGAATTACTATTTCGACCGAGGACTTTTGGGCCATATAATACGCACTCCGAATAATGATACGTATACTACCAGAATTAAGCTTAAAAAGGAAATAGAATTTGCAATGGTTCTAATTGGAGTATCCAAGAATTGGAGCTTAAGTATGCCTTTTTTAATTTGGGGTAGGTCAATATTTATTTTGCCGTTTCTGTTTTTGATTAATATCGGCCTATTGTTAAATTCTCCTTTCCAGCCGGGGAAAAAAGCCATATTCATGTCAAGATTGCGAGGATCGTTTGCTTTAATGTTATATATCTTTTCTGTGGGTTCATCTTTTATAATTTCTACAGTTTCTTTTGGTAATTCTTCTTTTGTTCTGGGAACCTGGAGATCATTGGGAAGATATTCATCGGAAATTTTAGAAATATCAAATTTTAAAGATTCTGCCGAAATAAATTTTGTCGGGTCAGGGGGGTATAGATACCGGGGGGTAAAATTTTTTGATTGAGTAACAATTGTCAATGTAATAACCACAAAGCAAATTAATATACTCAATTTATGGGAGGGAATAATTTTTGTTATTCCTGCGGCGATTAGGCAGAGAAAGAGCAACGATAAATTGAGAAATCTCCAAGGATATTGGATGAAAGGAAAATATGGAACTGTTTCCCAAACTTTAGTTGATATATCAAGCATTAAAAATAAGGAAATAAAAAAAAGAGTGAGAGATGCAAGGATAAGATAAAGCTGGGACCTGCGCCAAACACTTATGGTGAAAATTGATGCTGCCGCCAGTAGGAGTATTTTGCCGATTTTAAAGGACATGCCATCGGAGCGTCCCAAACTTGATCCCGCATAACCCCAGGGGGAATCCCATAATTGGTCTAAATAGACAAAATGACTTTTAAAGTTTGATGTACCTTCGGTTAAGGTTTCTATTTTGGTGTATTTTGCTTCTAGAAGGGCTGGAACGGTAAAAAAGGCGGAAAGTCCAATGCCAGTAATAATCATACTGACGATCACCAGGAAGGGTGTATATTTCTTTTTAGAAAGAAATATATTAACTAAGTAAACAACGGAAAATAAAGCGAGTGTATAAAACATAATCAGACCGAGAATATTGTGAGATAATAATAAGGCTCCTATACTTATACTTCCTATTATGAAGCCCTCTTTTAGGCGACCTTTGATGATTTTTATTAGTGCCAATAAAACAAATGGCAGAATTCCATAGGCGTATAACTCCCCTACTGCTCCGCGGACGTAAAGATTGACTGCGTGGTAAGGAGCATAAGTATATAGAAGGGAAGAAAAAATACCACCCAAGGTACCTCCGACTTGCCTGCCTAGAAAGAACATACTTATTGTAGCCAAAATAAAGCCCAATAAAAACATTGCCTTTGTGGCTATAATGATGTCTTTACTTAAAAAAAAGAAAAAGCTACCTATGTAATAAGGTAGCGGAGCGTAAAAATTGAATAATGGATAGCCATAACTGTAGCCTAGACCGGGCACCAGGCGAACGGGAAATTGGCCTAAGGAGAGAGCTTTTGCCATGACGAAAATCCGGGATGGTTGAGTATCGTCGTGCATGGGAAAATATCCAGCAGAAAAAAGAATTTTATAAGTGGGGAGTGTCAGAAGAAGAAGCAGAATAATAGAAAGAATTCGCTTCATCTTTTTAACGCTATCTTTATAAATACGGCAAAGACGAAAATAATACTGACAAGAGAGATTAAATCTGCCAGGAGGCGGATAGGGGTTCTTTCAAAAGTGCCTTTAATTTGGAAAGGACCAGGAGGAATGTCAAAAGTGATTATGCCTCTATTATTGGAGTAATCAGGATTTACCAGTGTGTTATTTACTTTTATGGTCCAGCCGGGAAAATAGATAGTATTTATGCCTATTTTTGCTTGCGTTTGGGCGAGGCCTTCGATTGTAATCATTTTTGAATTGTAGATTGTGTTGGTAATATTGGCATTGCCACCGAGTAACATGGTTTTTTCGGTTGGGCGGCTTTTAGGTAATTCTTTTACCCAGACGGGCATTAGCTCTCCAGCAGACGTGGTAGTATCGTCATTAGTCTCATAATACTCCTCTCCCCTTTCGAAAAACATTTGGGGCCTGGCAAAGTTTTGGACGAGAAAAAAGGCTAAAATTATAAGTACAAGCGAGAGTATTTTAAAAATCCTTTTTTCGACTATATAAATAGCTCCTAGAGACATGAAAAAAGTAAGTAACGTCATAAATCTCCAAGGAAAGTCTACGGAAGAAAGGAGTGGAGCTTCCCACAAAAGAGCCGATATTTGATTCATCATAAAGACAGATATGACCGATGCAGCTATGGAAAATAAGCCAATGTAGATAAGTTTTTTTGCCACGATACCGCGTAAAATAAAAAGAACAATAATTTCTATTATGAATAAGACCAGATGCATCCAACCAATTTGAAATGATGGCCGGAGTCCATAGTTCCATGGTGAGTAGACAAATTCGTTAATATTGACAAAATGTTGACCTTTATCTGCTAAAGGTACTTGAGAAAGAATTATAAATTTGCTTTCTAACAGGCTTGGTAGCCAGAAATAGCTACTTAATCCTAGTCCCAGGAGTATTGCGGGAAGAAAAAATCTTATTAAATATCTTTTCCAGTCTTCAGAATACATCTTGATTGCCACAAAAATAAAGGCAAGATAGAAGGGTGTAAAAAGTAGAGCCATAGCGTTGTGGGTAGTAATCAGGATGGCAAAAATTGAGGCGACCGCGACGACTCTTACTAGATTTGGATTTGTAACAAGTGAAAGTGTGGCCAAAAATAGTAAGGGGAAAATAGCTAAACTAACCGATTCTCCCAGTGATCCGCGGACGTAGAGATCGACGAGTCGAAATGGAGCGTATATGTAAAGAACGGCGGCAATAAAACCAGCAAGATTACCATTTATTCTTTTTCCTAGATAAAACATAAATATACCGGAGGAAACTGTTGAGAGAATAAAGACTATTTTGATGGAACTAACAAGGCCAAAACCAACAAGGTGAAAAATTTCAGATAGATAGTAAGGAAAGGGATAAGTAAAAAGAAATAGAGGATATCCATGGCCGTGGTTGAGAAAGTCAGCCCAACGTGGGGGGATTTGTAAATCTTTTATTTCCCGGTGCATTTCGGCGAGTCTGACGATTGCCCATTCTCCGTCATGGGTGGGAAAATATCCTTCTTTTAGAAGCGGAGAAATAACAGGAAAGGAAAAGACAATAACCAGAATAATCCAGACAATTGTGTAA
>CAZJBV010000001.1:3998-193672 GCA_964544585.1 uncultured Gammaproteobacteria bacterium
AGAAATAACAGGAAAGGAAAAGACAATAACCAGAATAATCCAGACAATTGTGTAATGTGATAAATTTAAAAATATTTCTTTCATAATCCTCCACCTCGGAGGAGTCCCCGCTAAGCGGGGCCACCATCCGAGGTGTCTTTGGGTTTAATTTCAAACATGCGGAGATATGTTTTGCCGCTACCCCTAGGGATTTCTAAGACTAATTCCAAAGGCCAGTCTGGTGGTATTTCCTCTTTTTCTTTAAATACAATAAATGTAGTCGTCGTTTTTGCTTTTGTTAATAACTCTAATGGCAATTCGTTGACGGGCCAATATCCTTTCATGGTGACGTTTTTTTCGTCTTTGAGATAAAGTTCGAATGCAGCCGGAAAAAGTCCAAATGTGCCTTCTGTAGCCAGAAATACTGGTTTTTCTTGCGCTTGACTTTTTACGACCTTAATTACTTCTTGCACGCCGTAACCTGATGGCCATTGGTCGAGGAGTTGGTCCCGATCTGCTCCTGGAAATGGAGCCTTAATGGGATTTGAAAGAATGAGGATGTCAAACCATAAAGCGGGAATAAAAGACAACAGAAATAATATCTTTAAAAGGACTAATTTTTTTGATAGAAATATATCCGCTAAAAAAATGGCCAAAGGGATAAGAATGCTTGGCGTCATAAAGAGTAGATAGCGAGGATAGATAATTTTTCCAAAGAAGGAAAGGGCGGTAAAAGGGACAAGAAACCAAAGTAATAAAACCAGCCCGAGGCGAAAGTTTTTTTTAATGAGCCAACTAAGGCTTAGGATAATAAGTATGAAAACAGGCCAAGTTAGATACTCTCCTAGCCAAATAGTCAACCCATTTAGATTACCAAGAGCAAACATAAATGGATTTTGAAGAAATTCGTTCCAATTAAGAATAAAATTGTGGTCTTTTTGCGCAATCATATGAAAAAATGGAGACAATCGTAAAATAAGATACATTGTTTGGGAAATAAAAATGATAATGGCGTAAAGTCCTAACCATTTTAATAGATTGCGAGTCAGAAACTTTTTTTTGAAATCAAATAAGATTAATGTGAGAGGTAGGAATAAGAGGTAAAAAGTGGCCGAAGATTTTGTCAGTAATCCTGTGCCTATGACCATGCCTAAGATTAGAGCTACATCTAGACGAAGCGTACGTATGAAAATAAGCGATAGCCAAAGGGACCAAATGCCGAGTGAGGTCAGAAGGCCATCCATTAGCGCTAAACGATCGTAAACCAAGAAAATTGGAATAACGATATACAAAAGGCTTCCCATAAAGCCAACCGATATTTTTTTTGATGCTTCCCAACCTAAAAAAAACATTCCTATAACTCCAAATAAACCAGAAAATATAGAGACCAACCTTCCGGCAACGAGAGGATCTTCTATCCATTTCATGGCTACCATAGAAAACCAAATAAATAGGGGTTGCTTGCCATCTATAAGAGAGATGAATCGCATCGATGCGTCGCCGAGAGCCAGTTGCGCCCAGCGAAGATAAATAGCCTCATCGGTAAAAATGGGGATAATAGTTAGGTTAACCAAGCGGGTAATAAGAAAGGTCAAAATAAGAATAAAGATTGCGCCGAGAGTATATTTATTTAGCATTAGATACTATCTTAGCAGCAAAAATCAAGGCAATCAAAGTCCCGATTATAAGTAATTCGTACTGTAAGAGGCGAAGATTTTGAGAATATTCGCCGGTGTAGAGATAGGGAATATATTGCAGCATTGACCCAAATGAAAAGCCGATCAATAGTGCATTTAGGATTTTGGAACTTAAAAGGAAGCTTCCTAAACCTAAGATCGGAATAATATACCATGGATATAATTCTCTTAAATAGACTACGGGTGCAAGAAGTAATGCTGTTAAGAATAAAAGAATTTTGAGATATTTTTCGATATTTTTTTGATCTTTGTTAATGAAATATATGATCGGGATATAAATCCAAGAAATAAATTTGATCCCCCCTGCCAAAAGCATGAGAAAAAATGATCGGATTACTTTTTTTCTCATAAGTAGGTAAATTGAGGCAAGAGTAAGGGTAAGCATGGTAATTTCGTTGTGCGGACTGACAAGTGATTCTATGAGAATAAGGGGGTTTAAGGCAAACCATCCTAGAGAGAGTAATGCCTGATTTTTTTTGATGATGGTCATAATTTTGAATATTAAAAAGGTTGAACCAAGATAAGAGATGACAAATAAAAGTTTGAATGAAAGAAGAGTAAGGACAAATTTACCAAAGCCTAAGAAATAAAATGGAAGAGTGAGAACCACCCAAAATGGACCGTAGGGATATGTTCGATGAGTCCAATGCATAAAGCGAACCCACTGGTCGTTCGGGAAATCGAGAGCCTTGTATTCATAGGGATTGAGGCCGTATAGGCCTACGATGCGGGCATCAAAAATGTAATTAAATATGTCATGGGAAAAGGCGGGATAAGCCAAAAATAAGATGGCTGTCGAAAAAGCTATTAATTTGATGAGATAACTTTTTTTGATAAGATTTCGTCTTATTAGCCTTAGGAAAAGTAAATAGTGAATAAATAATGAGAAGAGTAAAACTAAATAAATAAAAGTGGATAAAGGTCTATTAAAATAACCTATTTGGGTGAGAATTTGTTGAAGATTTTGATAGTAGAAGTTTCCCGATAGGGTTAGATTTAAATCTACTTGAGTATATGAGTATATTACGAGGAGTATGAGTGTTAAAAAATAGGTGATGCTGATAAATCTAGGCATATAAACCCTTGAGACTGTTGAGTCTTATTTTTAACAAATCGATGAGTCCTTTTATCGAATCATTTAGTGGATTTACTCTTCTCGTTTCTTGATAGTGCCACTCTACGGGTACTTCTTTGATTTTATGTCCCAATTTTTTAGCTATGAAAAGAACTTCGACGTCAAAACCCGCGGTTACTGTTGAGCCTTCAATCTTTCTATTATCTTTATAGACCATGACTCTTTTGAATATTGCCTCGCTCGCCTCTCTGGTAAACAACTTAAATCCGCACTGCGTATCACTGATGCCGAGGTTTAAAATGATGTTTCTAAGACTCATAAATCCTCTGGCCATAAGAAGACGAAAGATTGGGGCACCCGGTCTTTGTGAATTTCGTGATCCGATGACGACGTCGTATCCCCTACTAGCGAAGTCGAGTAGCTTTTCTAGTTCGGAAATGGGGGTTGCCTGATCCAGATCTGTAAAGAGTTTATATTTTCCTTTTGCGTGAAGCATACCTATTATAACTGTAATTGCTTTTCCATGGTGTTCTCCTTCTATCAAATGAAAATTTTTATTATCTTTGATAAAATCTTTGACCAGATTTTTACTTTCGTCTGTTGAACCGTCATCGACAATAACTACTTCCCATGAATAATTTTTTTTATTCATAAAATGTTCGACTTTTTCTAGAGCTCCCAGACGAATATTCCTTTCTTCGTTGTAGCAAGGTATGACGACTGATAGAAAAATATTTTTCATTGGTTTTGATTTCTTCACCTCGGAGGAGTCATGGCTTCACTTCGTTCAGCCTGCCACCATCCGAGGTGGCTTGAGCTTATATTGTTTTATCTAGTTTGTCTATAATGAACCAGGTGAAATACTCTGGCTGTGGATACTTTCCATTCTTTTTTAATTTCTGCTTGTCCAAATCCGGCTATTTCCCATAAAGGATGACCCAAAGGTTTACACTCTTTTTCTTCGCAGACTATATAGAGATCTCCGGTGACAGTTTTTCTTGATGGATCATTGTCGGGATTTTCTATTGTAAGGGGTGGATTGCCCCAAACTTCCAAAAAATATCTATAGGCATGATCTGAATTTTTACCGGCAAGAAGGGCAAAATTATAGGGCTTGCCATCTATTTTTTCATTTATAAAAGAAGCGATAGTTTCCGTATTTTTGAGTAAGTTACTGGGTGGAATCAAGTGGGGATTTTGGTGAATATTGGATATTGTGAGAAAACTTATGAGTAATATTGTCAAAATTTTACCTATGGGTTTTAAATCTTTTATTTTATCGATAAATAAGCCAAAGAAAAGGAATGGAATAGGAAACATGCCGACAAAATAGTAGTCATAAATTATGCCTCCGTAAAAGGCAAAGGAAATCATTCCTGCTCCCAGCCAAACTAGTAAAATGGTCAACTCCTTTACTTTTAGACCGGCTTTCAAAAAGGCCGTATAAATGCTTAGAAATATGGCGACGATAAGGATTTTGGTAAGTTCGGCGCTTGAGATTACTAAAAGTCTCCAAAATAGTCTTACCCAGACATCATGAAAGGTATGCACCATTTGGGCGATATCCACGCCTTGAGTTTCCGATCCAGTGGTGAGAAAGTTTATGACTGCCCGAGTATTGGTAAATTCGTGTCGGAGTTCGAAAATGAGAAATGGAGAAAAAGTAATCACGGTTCCCAAGATAAAAAGAAAGATTCCCTTAAGAGATACTTTTGTTTTTGTCAAAATGAGAGAGAAAATAGCGACAAATAATAAATACAAGGATGTATAGTGGAGTTGGATCAGGATTCCAAACATTAAGCCGATGAGAAATAAATAATTTTGCCTCTTTTCGATTATGACTTTATATAATCCAAGGATGAGGGCGAAAGAAAAAAAGGGGACGACGTTTGGGTTCCACGATGATCTGCCTTGTGAGATAGTCAGGGGCGAAATGGCATAAAAAAATGACCCAACCAAACCCACGGTTTCGGAAAAATATTTTTTGCCCAGATAATAAACGCCAAATACCGTGGCAACAGAAAATAAAGCAACCATAACGGATGGACCGACAGGATTTAGGCCAAATAAGACTAAGAATGGAATCATCATATAGTAATAGATGGGTCCCATATACATGGATCCTACAGAGGTAATTGGTCCAAGAAGGGTAAATTTACCATCAACAATCATCCTTTTGACAACAAGAGCATCTCTTCCCTCGTCGCCAAGAAATATCATATATTCCTCAATCCTCCAGAGACGAAAAAAGGCTGCCAGAATAATTATGGCAAGAAGAATAGCAAGTAAGATCCTACTCTTGGGAAGAAATTTCATGTAGACAAGACGTGCCTTTTCCAGATAAATCTATTGTACATAAAAAAACTATAGGGAACGACGATGATGACTATGGCAAAAACCATAAATAAAAACCAAGTACTTGTGCCGAAATAATGCGTGCCTAAGCCCACAAATAGACCTTGCATGACGATGGCGCCTACTGCGACTGCATTAAACTGGATAAACTTTCTCAATTTATTTCTCAAACCTAATATTTTTTTATGGCGGAAAGTCCAATGATTGTTGAAGAGAAAATTGGAAACGATTGCTCCTTCGGCACCAAGTGAAACTGCTACTCCGGGCTGAAATGAGAAGACGATAAATATTTTTGATATGACGGTTTGAATCATAAAACCGGTAGCCCCGACTATAATATATTTGACAAAGCTTTTATTTCTGTGAGCCCGAATTGTAAAGCTGTTTTTAATATATTCGGCGATGTCTCTGAGATAATAACGATTAAATCCGATTTTTGACTTTCCTAATTTTCTTTCCTGAAAAGTAACGGGGATTTCGACAAATTTTGCTCCAGTTTTTGAAAGTTCGTAGAGGATATGTAATTGGAACGAAAAGCCAGCATTTCTCATTTTTTGGAGAGGAACTTGGTCGAGAACTTTTTTGACGCGGATGGCTTTAAAATTTCCCGCGTGATCTTTAATTTCTTGAACGCCGGCAATCCACCAGGCAAGAAGATAATTTGAAACATCGTGATTGAGTTTTCTAAACCAATTCCAGCCCACTACTTTTGCACCTGGTACATGTCTTGAAGCAACGACCACATCGTAGCCATCCTCGATTTTATCTATAAGGAGAGGAAAGTCATGGGGATCCCATTGAAAATCGGCATCATTAGGAATGATAACGTCGGCGTGGAGATTTTTGATGGCATATTCGTAACCCATAATGAGGGCTTTTCCTAGGCCTTCTTTTTTCTTTAACATAAGATGGATATGGGAGTACTTTTCTTGATATTTTTTGACAATATATGCGGTGCCGTCGGGTGAGTGATCATCGACTATGAGGATATGGTTATCCCAATCAGTTCTACTACGAGAAATTTCATTGATCGTTTCGATCATCTTGCCGATATTTTCTTTCTCGTTGTAGGTGGGGATGATGTGAACTATTCTCATTTTATTGATCTAAAATATTCGATTGTTTTTATTAGTCCATCTTCTAAATTAACTTTCGGTTGCCAGCCTATTTCCCTTTTAATTTTTTCTATATCCGGCTTTCTTCTGGTGGGATCTTCTTCTGGTTTTTGTTCAAATTTTATTTGGCTATGTGAATTTGCTAATTTTTTTATAATTTTTGCTAACTCAATGACTTTTTTTTCGTCGGGATTACCTATGTTGTATACTTGGCCTATTTTCCCTTTTTGCAAAGCTTTCAATAATCCTTCTACCATATCAGAAATATAGCAAAAGGATCTTGTTTGGGTGCCATCGCCATATACTAATAGAGGCTCTCGGTGGGTGGCACTGTAACAAAAATTTGAGACTACCCTACCATCATCTTTGGCCATTTTTGGTCCATAGGTATTAAAAATTCTAACTATGATACCTCGGCAGTTTTTTTTCCTGATATACTCCATGGTAAGGCTTTCGGCAAAGCGTTTTGACTCGTCATAACAAGACCTGACACCAACTGGATTGACATTTCCCCAGTAAGTCTCCGGTTGGGGATGGATTTGAGGATCACCGTACACTTCACTGGTTGAGGCGATGAGTATTTTGGCATTATTTTTAATGGCTATATCCAATATATTTTTTGTGCCTATGGAGTTTGTGAGTAGTGTTTCGATTGAATATTTTTGGTACTGGGGAGGGCTTGCCGGCGAGGCAAGGTGGAAAATTAGTTGGTAGTTTGTAGTCGGTAGTTTGTAGTTGGAAAGTGGTTTTGTTATATCGTGTTTGATGAAGGAAAAATTGGGATTAGAAAGAAGATTTTTTATGTTTTCTATTCTTCCGGTAATGAGATTGTCTATGCAAATAACGCGACTTTCTTCTGAGAGGAGTTTTTCACAGAGGTGAGAGCCAATAAAGCCTGCTCCGCCGGTGACTAGATATGTTAACATTTGCTCTTCCTAGCGGACTCTTTCTCTCCAATAATTTAATAAATCCTCCATTGTTTTTTCAAAGGGAATCTCAGGTTTCCAACCTGTTTTTTTGACAAATTTGGTGGCGTCTCCTATGAGCACCGGGACGTCTGAGGGACGCATTCTTTCGGGATCCTTTTTGACGGTAATTTTTACTTTACTCATCGAAAGAAGTAGATCTAAAACATATTTTATTTTTCTGCCTTTTCCGGTGGAAATGTTATATACTTCTCCGGGATCGCATTTTTGGACGGCTAAATAATACGCTTTAACCATATCGCGGACATCAGTAAAGTCCCTGACGGCATCGATATTTCCAACTTTGACGATCGGTTCTGCTAATCCTTTTTCAATTTCGGCGATTTGTTTGGCAAAAGTTGACTCGGCAAAGACGTCTCCACGTCTTGGTCCGGTATGATTAAAACCTCGAGTTCTAATTATTTTGGTTTGGTAGGATTCATTATATTGATAGCCGAGGTAGTCCATGGCTATCTTGGATACAGCATATGGTGATAAGGGGCGTAAGGGATTTTCCTCTTTGATGGGAAGCTCGTTTGGTAGTACTTTGCCATATTCTTCTGAGGAACAGGCGATCTGAATTGGGCAATCCAGACCACTTTTTCTGACGGCTTCAAAAAGGTGAACCGAACCGGTGATGTTTACCTCTAGAGTGTTGGCTGGAGAAGCCCACGAAGATTGGACATAAGATTGGGCGGCGAGATGAAAAATGAAATTGGGGGCGACCTCTTCAATTACTTTGTAGAGAGAATGGGCATCGAGAAGATCGGCTTCGTGAAATTGAATTTTATTTTTTATATGATCGATATTGTCTGATTTGGAGCGCCAACGTTGTATGCCATAGACCTCGACATTTTCACTAAGTAAAAGTTCGGCAAGATGACTGCCGGCAAAACCCGTTATCCCTGTGATTAGCGCTCTTTTTTTCATATTTATCTCCTTCCGACCCCAATATAAGAAAATCCTAATTTTTTAATCTTTTCTGGTTCATAAATATTACGACCGTCAAAAATGAAAGGATTTTTCATCAGATTTTTGATTTTCACAAGGTCCAGGAGTTTAAACTCATTCCATTCGGTAACAACAACGATACAATCGGCTCCTTTGGCTGCGTCGTAGGGATTTTGGGAAAAAGTAATGCCGGTTAAAACTTTGGCAGCATTTTCCATGGCAATTGGGTCGAAGGCTTTTATTATTGCGCCTTCCTTTTTTAGTCGTTCAATAATATAAAGAGATGGCGCTTCTCTCATGTCGTCTGTGTTTGGTTTGAATGAAAGCCCTAAGACTGCGATAGTTTTCCCCTTGAGTGGTCTGATACCTGTTTTAATTTTTTGGACGAAATCTTCCTTGGCTTTTCTGTTGATTTCATCGACTGAGGATAGGAGATTGAAATTGTAACCTATTTTTTTGCTTTGAGAAATGAGGGCCTTGACGTCTTTGGGGAAACATGATCCGCCGTAACCCACGCCAGGATATAAAAATGACCTGCCTATTCTTTTGTCGAGGCCGACACCGGTGAGGACCTGTTCTACATCTGCTCCGGTTTTATCACAAATAAAAGCCATGGCATTGGCAAATGATATTTTGGTCGATAGAAGAGAATTTGAGGCATACTTTATAAGTTCGGCCGTTTCGATTGAGGTTACTACCATTTGTCCATCGATGGGTTTGTGGAGATCTGCGAGTAATTTTATAGCTTTTGGCGAATCTGATCCTATGACAATTCTATCTGGATTTAAAGTATCGGAAATGGCGCTTCCCTCGCGTAAAAATTCAGGAGCTGATGCGCTATCGAATGAGCTTTTAGGAGATTTTATTTTATTGAGAAGTTTTGCCACTTCCCTATTTGTGCCCAGGGGAACGGTACTTTTGATGGTGACGACGGTGTATCCATCAAGATTTTTGCCTATCTGTTCTGCCGCCTTAAATACGTGAGATAGGTCTGCTTCGCCGGTTTTTTTGGGAGGAGTGCCTACGGTAATAAAGACGATTTCTGAAGGAGGGACTGCATCTTTGTAGGAAAGGGTAAATTTAAGGCGTCCAGCATGAACATTTCTTTTGAGCAGATCTTCAAGGCCGGGTTCGTAAAAAGGGGGAATGCCGCGCTTTAAATTTTCTATTTTTTCTGGGGTTCTACCTACGACCCAGACTGTGTTGCCAAAGTCGGCAAAGACACAGGCTGTGATTAAGCCTACATAACCATGACCGATGACCGAAATTGTCATAGAATAAATTCCTTAAGTCCTTCTTCAAAGGAGCGCATTTTTACGCCTAATCCGGTAATTTTATCATTTTTGAGGCTCAATTTAAATGGTCGGTAGGCACGGCCTTTGAAGTATTCCTGACGTGTGGTCGGGACGATGAGGCTAGTATCAAATTTTAATAATTTAGCTATGGATTGTGATGCTTCATAAGGCGTCAGGGATTGACTGCCGACGACATGAAAAATGCCATCAAACGGCTTTGTGAGCAATAAATTGAGAGCCTCGGCGATATCGTCGATATAAGTAGGTGTAAAAATATGGTCAGTCAGGCCAAAAACTTTTTGTCCGTTTTTGAAGCGTTCAATGAGGCGACGGGCGAAATCCTTTTTAGGAAAATCACTGTTAATAAAAGGGTATGCAATCCGGATAATTGTATTGCCGCTCTCGCTGCGTATTAAAACTTCTCCTTCGTATTTCGTAACTGCATACCAGTTGATAGGATTTGGCTCGTCTTCTTCTGTATAAAAATCTTTGGTGCCGTCAAAAACAAAATCGGTTGAGATGTATATTGTTCTTTTACCTGTTTTTTGGGCAGCGTCGACAATATTTCGAGTTCCTTCGACATTGACGACCCAGGCTTGGCCTTCTTCACCCAATATCTTATCGTCTTCACAACTATCTACATCTGTCTTGGCGGCCATGTGTAAGACCGTTTTTGCCTGCGATTGTGCGAAAGTTTTTAACACCGAATCATAATCGGTGATGTCAAAACCAGTTTCCAGGCTCAAATCTTCGAAGAGAAATTTTGGGGAAAGAAGCTGTTTGACCCTCGTCCCAACCATGCCTGATAGTCCCGTACCTAAAATATTAATCTTGTCCATAGTATACGCGCGGATCCTCTCTTTCTAAAAGTTTCTGCCACCAGTTTCTATTTGTTTTATACCACTGGACGGTACTCCCAAGATAAGTATCAAAATTTTTTTCCGGTTGCCAACCAAGGTCGGCTTTTATTTTTTTCCAATCGATGGCATACTTTCTGTCATGGCCGGGCCTATCCGGGACAAATTCGATAAATTCGGAATCTTTGCCAAAAAGTTTGAGAATTTTTTCGACGACTTGCCTGTTTGAGATATCTTTTGTCAGACCTCCGATGCAGTAAGTCTTATGTAATGTATTCGGGTTATGAATAATTAAGTCGATGGCGCGACAATGATCCGAAACATAAAGCCAGTCACGGATATAGAGTCCGTCTCCATAAATTGGGACTTTTTTGCCTAAAATTGCCGAGATAATGGCGAGGGGAATGAATTTTTCCGGATATTGGTAAGGACCGAAATTGTTGGAACAATTGGAGATTGAGTAAGGTAAGTTGTAGGTTTTACCATAGGCTCTAACTAGATGATCTGCGGCAGCTTTGGAGGCAGCGTAGGGACTCGCCGGATTGTAGGTTGAGTTTTCATCGAATTTACTGGTATCAGTAAGTTCTATGCTACCAAAGACTTCGTCTGTGGAAATATGATGGAAGCGCTTAATTTGTTTTTTGACGGCAACATCTAGTAGGACTTGAGTACCGGCAACATTTGTAGTAACAAAAATACTGGGAGCTTTTATGGAGCGGTCTACATGGCTTTCTGCGGCAAAATGAACTATAATATCGACTCCATCCATAGCTTTTGCGACTGTTGCCGGTTGGCAGATATCTCCCTTAACGAAGGAATAATTGGGATTTTGAGTTACTTCTTTTAAATTGTCCAGATTTCCGGCGTAGGTCAATTTATCGAGATTTATGATCTGATCGTCTGGATATTTTTTCAACCAATAGAGGATAAAATTTGAGCCAATAAAGCCTGCACCGCCTGTCACCAAAAGCTTCATAATTTATTTTCTTCAATCATTTTATCTAATAATAGTATAGCAGCAGTAGAGACTGCGCTGGGGAACTGTCCTTTTAATACCATATCTAGGGCTTTTTTGAGGGGAACTTTTTTGAGGATTATGTATTCACCTTCGTCTGGAGTTGCTTTGCCTAAGGTAAGGTCGGAAACGACAAAAAGATGAGAAGTGCCTTTTATAGCTGTAGCTGACATTTCCAGTTCGGCAAATTTTTTCCAAGATTTTCCTTCGATGCCGGTTTCCTCCTTGAGTTCTCGTTTGGCGGCTTCTAAAATATCTTCCCCCTCTTCGACAAAACCAGCCATGACCTCCCAGCAAAACTTTTCGAGAAGATATCGTTCTTGACCTACGATATAAATTTCCTTTTTTTCCGTAATAGGAATGACGCTGACTGTTGGACGTCTTTTGACCACGGTATAGTTGCGGATTTCTCCATTATGCCCTTGAAGTGTTTGGTCGTAGAGATCGAATAATTGTGTTTTGAGCGTCTTTTCCTCTTTTATGACGATCCAGTCTTTGAGTTGAGTTCTATTTTGCATATTTATTTTTTAATTGTGACATATATTTCTTGGCTTTATCCGGTTCTCCCTCGCTGGGTGCCCAGGGGGCAAATTTTTTGTGGGTCTGTGGATCGTAAGGACCCTGAATTATTTCGTAGATGACGCCTTCATCTTCCAAAGCCCAGAATGCATGCCAAATCTTAGGAGGAATTTCTACTCCCTTTATTTTTTCTTTCTCGCCAAATATGATGTGTTCTATCACTTGACCATGATCGTCAAAAGCTAAAGAGAGAAATTTACCTTTTAAGCTCAAAAAAACTTCTACTTTATCTGGGTTATGATGTTTGTGCGGCTGGATATAGGCATCTTTCATGTAGACATTGACCATTCTTTGAACAGGGTCTTTATAGTCATGAAAGCGGGAGTGGGCACGACGCCTGGGAGACTTTTTTGCCTCGTTGATGGTTTTTTGGATAAGCTTATTATCAATTCTTTTTAGCATGAGGAATTTATTTTTTTATTGGGGCAAAGTTGTTCCAGTCAAATCCAATTTCTTTATCCTTTGGATCTATGCGTCCTTCTTCTTTGGGATTGTAAGTTTTGGAGGTAATGTAGACAAGGATTGCCTCATTTTTTATTACCTTGAGGCCATGGGCAATAAGTGGTGGAATTTTAATAGCAACGTCTTCGGATTCGTCCCATTCAAAATAAATCAGTCTTTTGTATGTTTTTGATTCCCTCCTTTGATCGTAGAGTGCAACTTGTAATGTACCCCTAAACACAAACCACCAGTCTATTTGAGTTTTATGCACATGCCAAGCTTTGACAACGCCTTGGCGCATGAAAGACCGGGAGAGTTGGCCAAATCCTTCTTGGAAAAAAGGGTCTGTGACTCTAATAATCTCTTCGAAGTATCCTCTGTCGTCGGGGTGGCGAAAGAGGTCTTTGACCATTACTCCTTCTATTAGATTGGGTAATGTTTTTTTTATGGTTGATAATGTGATCATCCAGATTTTTCGGCCCAGTAGCGATTGGCGTTGAATAAGCTTTTAAATGTCCCGGCGTCTGACCAGAAGCCTTTGAGTTCTACCCAATTCAATTTTCCATTTTGAATATACATATTATTGACGTCGGTAATTTCTAGTTCTCCTCGCTTTGACCGACTTGTTTTTTTGATGAAGGAAAAGACTTCGTTATCATAGACATAGAGGCCGGTGACGGCGTATTTACTTTTTGGAGCTTGGGGCTTTTCTTCGATAGCAATGATTTTTTGTGGATCATTTTTACTAAAAACTGCGATGCCAAATCGTTGCGGATCTTCGACAACTTTTAAAAATAGTAGGGCGCCTGTTGCAAAGTTTTTGATATCGGTGGCTATATCTGCATCTGTAGTATTATCTCCTAAAATTACAGTAGTCGGACCACCATCAGAGAAATCTTCGGCGAGGGTCAAAGCCTCGGCAATACCTCCTTCTTTTTCCTGATAGGCAAACTCTAGGTGCATAACTCCTAATTCTTTACCGTTTCTTAAAACTTGGACAAAATGTCCGGCATGGGGGCCGCCTACTACGACCATGATGTCTTTTATTCCGGCTTTGACGAGGGTTTGAATAGGATAAAAGACCATCGGTTTGTCATAGATGGGAAGAAGATGCTTGTTGGTGGCAAATGTCAGAGGATAGAGCCTGGTGCCTAATCCTCCTGCTAGTACAACTCCTTTCATATGTTTAGAACTAGCGAAAAATAACACCTTTTAGTAAAATAACGGAAAGTATTGATATGAGTAGATATTCTATCACAATCTTTATATGTAAATCACCTTCAAGATGGTGATGGGCTATACCCCAAAGAAAGTATAATATGGCCGTCATTAAAACCACCTGAAATTGTTTTTCGGCATTTCCGGATAAGACAAGAAATGATATGACACCGCCGACGAGAATTGAAAGTAGAAATATGTAGTGGACGAGATGTAAATGGATATCATGCCACATAATAATATAAGCGTCTAGTTGGTCAGCGTCTAGCGTCTAGTTTATTATATATTTAACTGAACGCTGAACGCTAATTTCTGAACGCTAAAGTATAATTCCTGTACCGGTAAAGTAAATTACGCCGATTAAGGCGAGTAAAAAGAGCATATGGGCAAAATTGTGTCCAGCGACTCTGATTGTTCTTCTTTTCCATATAAATATACTATCTATAGCTAAGATAAGAAGTAAAAATCCTACCATTACCAAGGCTATGGTTTTGGAGAGACTGATAATATTTATAAGAGGAAGTGTAGCTCCTGCCACTCTGATTTGGGAGGGTGGGTTTGGTCTGGTTTGGGCGACAATGGGAATAGCCGTTGGCTCAAGTTCGATGATTGGAGTAGGTAAAGGTTCTTTTGTGGGTAGTGGAGCAGCCTGGGCAACTGTATTTACTCGAGCAATTTCAGAGCCTCCGACGGGTGAACCAAACATTTGGACAACGAGTGTTGTTTCGGCACCATTGAGGTTGCCATTGACTACCGCAAAACCAATTTCCTGGTATTCGCTTTTTAGGATATTGTCCCTGTGTGTTGGAGATGCCATCCAGGCATTGACGACAGTCGAACTATCATTAAAGTCTTTAGCTAGGTTTTCGCCGGCATGGCTGTAGCTGTAGCCTGAACCGGTGATAAAGTCCCATGGAGTTTTGCCGTCTGGGGCGATATGGGCCCAGTAGCCTTGGGAAAACATATCTTGGGCTTTTCCTGCGGCTGCGGCAGAAAGCGTGGGAGAGACCGATAAAGAAGTAAGGCCAGCTTCCTGGCGCTTTTGATTGGTCAGGGAAACCAGCGCTTCAACCGAAATGTCTGTTGCATATCCTAATATATTGGGGAAATTATCCCTGACCGTCTTGAGGCTAACCTGAACGACAAAAATAAGAAGAATATAAAAGACGAAGGCCTGGGGATGAAGGGCGCGGGGTTTGTGGTTGTTGGTATGATGAGGCGTAAACCAGTGGCGCAATTTTTCGAACATGAATCCATTATATATCCGTATTTGAGGCCGTGTCTAATAATTTTATTTCTGGTAGGGATTTACCCATGATGCCTTGGAGTTCGCCGTACATATTGGCTATATTTTCGAGCGTTTTTTGAATCTGAATTTCCCTCTTTTTCCAAAGGCGTTGGGTTGACCGCTTCTCGGTTTCCAGATCCTGCTGCATGGATACGATTCCTTCTACGTAGGCCTCGAATCTGTGACGGAAACTGTCGCTTTGGAGATAGCGATAGAGATCTTCGAGTTTTTGGTCTTTATTTTGGGCTGTTGATTTAGCTACGGCTACTTGTAAAATTCCTCTTCTTAATATACTTGCCAAGCCTAAGGCGCAGGAATAGTTTGTGACTACTACACCATCGATAAAGCCAAAAGTCTTGATGGTCTCGGGGAGCATTTCGCTTACGAGTACTGCGATAGTTGCTCCTGCCTTTCTGGTGTCTTCACGAAGTTTAGATAGCCATGACGGGCTCCACTTAGCACGCTTGGTTTCCCAAAGGATACCGCCCGCGGTCTTTCCGAATGAATTTTTCACTTTTTGGAGAATGTCGCCTCCCCTCTCCCCTTTTTCTATTGGAATTATTTCATCGTGAAGAAATGCTTGTTTGAGTTCTCCTTCCAAATCCAGCTCTAAGACTTCACCTTGGAGTTGTTGCGAGGTTTGGGTAGCTTTTCTCTGCGCTTCTTCCAACGCTTTTTGGAGATCTTCTATCACTTTCTCTTTCTCTTTGTCCTTAAATCTATGTTTTTCCTCTTCTTCTTTGAGTATTTTTTGTTCAATCTTTTTTCTTTCCTCGTCAATTTTTCTTTCAACTTCTAATGCCAATTCTTTTTCTTTTTCTTCTAATTTTCTTTTCTCTTCTCGTAGTTTCAACTCCTCCCTTCTGAAACTTTCCAATTTTTCCTCTTGCTCGGCTAGTTGTTTTTTTAGATCAGTAAGTTCGAGTCCTTGTTTTTCTTCGATTTCTCTTTTTAGTTTGAGGCTTATATTTTCGATATCTTTTTGATGTTTCCTGTTTACTTCGGATAAAATTTCTTCCCTCACTTCGTGTAAAAGGGCTTCTGTGATTTCTATTTCTTTGCCACAATGCTTGCAGCGAATAGTTTGAGTCATAGGAAGTATTATAATACATATACTTATGACACAAAACCAGGCTTTGGATATTATGAGGATGGGATATAACGTATTTTTGACGGGTGATGCGGGAACGGGAAAAACTCATGTACTTTCTACGTATATATCGAATCTTAGGAAGAAAAATATTCCTGTTGCGGTTACGGCGTCAACGGGTATTGCCGCTACTCATATAGACGGAGTGACTATAGATTCATGGTCGGGTTTAGGAATTCGTGATGATATAACTGATCGAGAACTGCAAGAGATGACTCATAAATATCATTTAAGGCGACGAATAGAACGGGCAAAAGTGCTTATTATTGATGAAATATCGATGATACATGGTAAGCGGTTTGATGCTTATGATCGGATACTTAGGTTTTTACGAAATGTGCCTCTTCCTTTTGGCGGGATGCAGATTGTACTTTCGGGCGATCTTTTCCAATTACCACCTGTATCAAGGGCGCGAAATAATATTGATTTTATTTTTAAATCAAAGGCTTGGAAAGAATTGGATCTTCGTTATTGCTATCTGAGGATCCCAAAAAGGCAGACTGATGAGCGGTTTTTACGACTTCTATCTGACATACGTCATAATAGTGTCGACGAGACAACGTATGAGTTATTGGCTGATAGACAGTATATTCCCGACGGTAAAGAGAGTGACTATACCAAACTCTATACGCATAATGTCGATGTTGATGCCATAAATCAAAGGGAGCTGGATCGGATCCCATCCGAAACCAGAAGCTATTTTATGTCTTCTGTTGGGCCTTCATCGCTGACAGATAATATGAAGCGGACGTGTCTGGCGCCGGAAAAATTGGATTTGAAAAAAGGGGCCTTGGTGATGTTTGTCCGCAATAGCTATGAGAAAGGTTATGTAAACGGAACTTTGGGAAAAGTCGTCGGATTTGATGGTAATGGTGATCCACAAGTGAAAATAATTTCTGGGTCTATTATTACTGCTACTTCTGCCTCATGGACAATTATGGATGATGATAAGATTGTTGCCCAAATTACACAGATACCTCTGCGGCTTGCCTGGGCGATTACGGTCCATAAAAGTCAGGGTATGACTTTGGATCGAGCTGAAATAGATTTATCTAAATCATTTGTGGAAGGAATGGGGTATGTAGCCTTATCCCGGGTCAAAAATCTTAACGGTTTAAGACTGTTGGGTATCAACCAAATGGCACTAAGGGTAAACCCAGAAATTTCAGAAATTGATGAGTATCTGCAAAAAATATCCGATGAAACTCTCAAAAATCTAAAAAAGATGGGATTTTTAAAAAAAATTATGAAGCAAAGAAAGTTTATGTATAAGCTGACGTCTTAACCCTCAAATGGTATAATTCCGCACTACTATGGGTCCGGAATCACGCATAGCAATGCCTTTTATTTCACGTATAATTCACAGAAGGTCCGACGGAACAAATTATATTACGCGCCGTGGTTTTTTAAAATTTGCAGTATTAACAACTGCTGCTGCATTTCTTCCTGGGTGTGGTGCGAACACACCTGTGCCCACAATGCCGTCAGCTACAATCGTACCTCTACTTCCAGAGCAAATACGAGAACTTTCGGCAAGGGATAGGCTATTTCGCGAAATGGATATACTTCCTCAAGGTCCTATAAGGAGACTTCTTCAGGACCGTCTTAAACCAATTTTTCAAGAACCGACTCCGCCTGAAGTTGTCCGCGGTGAATATCATTATCCAATTCATGAGGCTAACGTTTTCCTTGAAGAGAATAATCAGCCTTTTACTCTTGGACTTTTTAATATGCGGCAAAAAAATAAAACTGATCCACCAGAATTCCGTGTGAATCAAGAGACTGTGGTGAATATTCCTATTACTCATTTTTTAACCCAAAGTGAAAAAGATGGAATTTCCAATGAGTATAAAAAGGGAGCAATCGTTTTTATTCCTGTTCACTTTACACCGGAAGATCCAATTTATACAGGTATCGCACCTGAGATTATAATACGCAGACAACCTCTTTCTCAAGATCCTGTAGAACAGGAAGTTCAAGATGTTTTTGAAAGGTTTGTGTGGATTAAGGAAGCATCCTCTATACTTTTATCAGAATTACTTTTTGAAGATACCTATAAAACTATGCATAGAAATGGATTCGAGACCCAGTTTACCGTGTTTACTGAGAGAGGTCAGCATGGTAGGGTGAACATGGTTATAGATGCACTTGGAGCAATAGTTAGTCATGAGAGTAGACTTATAGCGCTTTTGGATATAGGAGGTTATGTTCTTTCCTATAAAGCGTTAGAAAACGATAAGGACTTTCAACGTATGGCACCTTCCATGAATCAAAAATATTTACAACTAGTTAACAGGTTTATAAAGCCTGCTGATTTGGGTAATACGCCTGACGAAATAATGAGAAACACTTTTTCTCTTATACTTCAAAATCCAGAATTGCTGAATTTTCCTCACGTTGGAGATTTTGATGAAATACCTTATCTTACAGTTCCGGGAAATAGGCAACAGGTATTTACTTTACCTCGATCAGCGAGTCTCCGTTTCGAGTTATTTCACTCGCTTCCATTGGCTGCTTAGCATCCCATTTTCTCCCTGCTTGAAGTAATGAGAGTTTCAGAGTAGTATGGGGGTACTTTTTATGAAAAGAATGTTCTTTTTGCTATCTCTTGTGTTTTTGGTATTTCCTTTGTCTGTTTTGGCCGAATCACGGGTGAATGTATCAACTGATATAAATAGTTCTTCCACCACAGATGTTACAATCGAAGTAAATGGGGAGAAAAAAACTTTTCATGCAGAAGGAGATGAAGATATCAATTGGACGTCAGATGATGGTAAATCAAGCGTGAAGATAAATAGCAATGAGGGAACTAGCCCTAGCCCAAAGCCTTCTCGCGCAGATGCGAAAATAGAGAAAGAAATAGAAGAAACCAAGAAGGATATATTCGAACTTTTAAAAAAAGAAATTGAGAGAATTAAATCCCTTATATTTGACTCATTAAAAGACTTATCTCCATTTTAATTAAGATTTCTAAAGTCTAATTGAAACTCTTTTTTGTATCCTTCAAATGTTATTTTGCATTTTTGAAAGATATCTCTTCTTCCTAAAATACACTTGAATGCATTTATTCCTTCAACCACATTGATATCTATTCTAAACTCATACTCTTCGATTTTTACATCTATATTTCGAATATGATGAAATATAAAATGTCCAGACGTCGTAAGACCTATTTCTTTTGAAATTTTTCGCCAATCTATTCCCAAAGCATCTGCTATTACTGTAGAAATCAATCCTCTTTCTGCACCTGAATCAATCAGTGCAAATGTGGAAAACTCTTTATTACCGTGTTTGAATGTAAGTGGTATGAGAGGTGCGAGAAGGCCTGATTTCTCAAATCCTGGAAGCAAACTATATTGATATTTCAATCCAGGCATTTTTCATTAAATCCGACAAAATTAGAGTAAGATTCTCCTGAAGGAAAATAGTATAGTTTATCTTTATATTGTGATGCTTTTTTCATCGTTTCTTTTAAAGTTTTTCCATGAAAGATCACTTTGTCGAAGTTTCTAGAAATTGCAACCCATCCTTTTTTTTGGTTTCTTAATAGTCTTAAGAAATCTATTTTTTGGGCTTTCATGACTCTATTATACCAAAAAAATCAATAGTCATTATAAATGAAGACTAAACTTTATAGACTAGATCGTTGTCTTTGACTGGTTGATCTACTTTTAAACCAACAGAACTACCTTTTTTTGCCGATTTTATGGGTTTGTGATCAAATTGAAGCGATTCGACGCTTTGGCTCAATTCATTGTTGTGACCGGAAATTTTAATTTTATCTCCCACTTTCAAAGTTTTATCTAACTTTACTACCGCTACTCCAATATGATCGTAGTAGTGGGTAATTTTGCCAACTTTGGTTGCCATCAGTATCACCTCCCCTAGCAACATCATACTATAAGCACTGAAATTACCCAACTTTTGTTTTGTCTAAATCAACATCTGAGAGGCCGAAGTGGTGGCCGATTTCGTGAAGGACTGTGCCTTTGACTCTTTTTTTTATTTCTTCAGGAGTTCTGGAAACTGCTTCGATAGTCTTTTGGAATATAGTGATTTTGTCGGGAAGGACAAAAGTGTAACCCGATCCCCTTTTGGTTTTGGGAACTCCTCTATAAAGACCATACAGTGGAGGACTTAATTCCTCTTCGATTACTATCTCTATATTTTCGAGTTTTTTGGCAAATTCATCTGGCAATTCATCGAGCGCAACTTTAACTAATTTTTCAAAATCACTACGCAGCATATCTCTTGATTTTACATGATTCTTGCAAAAAAATTGACTGGTTTTTATCTATTTTGTGTATCTTGACAGATTATAGGATGACTGATAATCTGACTATCCAGACACGAATCCTCGACCGCAAACGGAGAATCCATTCGTTTCTACATCCCATTTTCTTAGCTTAGATGATACATTGCTGCCCGTGTATCGGTATTGTTAATAATTATCCACCCCTATTTGGTGTGGATTTTTTATGGGATAAATAGGTTTAAAAGATTGCGTGAAACCCCCCTTCGCGTAAACCTGCCTGCCGGACAGGCAGGGCTTCGGAGGGTGAGAGGAGGTGAATATAAATGAAAAATTATTTTTATAGAATTGGTGCTTCTTTTGTAACCGCATCACTTCTGACTATGATGACGGGAACGGCGGCATTTGCCCAAAGCGCCGATATTAGTAATACTGGTTCTGATTCAAATAATACTATTAATCAGACGTCAAACTGCACGGTCAAAGTCAAGCAAAAAAACACAACGAATGTTGAGGTTATTGCTGAAGTAATCTCAAATACGGGTGGAAATGAGGTGTCAAATAATACAAATACGGCAGTTAATTTGACAACCGGGAACGCAGATGCAAATCTGACCGTTAGTGTTGATGGTGGTGAAAATAATGCTACTGTGCCTGACTGCTGTGCTTGCAATCAAGGAGATGCTAATAGTACAATAAATACAACTGGTAGCGGTTCGAATAATACTATCAACCAATCTAAAAGCGCGAAGACAAAAGTGAAACAAAAGAATAGAACTAATGTTGGAGTTTTGGCATCTATCAAAAGTAAATCGGGCAAGAATAAAATCAAAAAGAATACGGGTGGTAGCGTAGATGTGACAACTGGTGATGCAGCGTCTAATTTAGACGTGACGGTGACAACACCTTCGAATAATGTCGAACCCGCACCGTAATGCGCTTTTTAGTGTAAAAAAAGCCCTGCCCGATCCGCCGGCTGGCGGACTTAAGCGGGGCTTTTTATTTCCTTACAAATATGCCGCTGACATCATCTTCGTAAACTTGGCGCCATTTTTTTTCTTTGCTGAGTTTTAATAATCTATAGTAAACCGGTTTTGTAGGTGAGACGAAGGCTATGTTGTATTTTGTTTTATCAATATTTACCCAATCTTGCTCAATGGGATAAAATTCGGCAAAGGCACTATAACCCCTCTCATCCTGCCAAAGATGCATTCTGCCATCGATGGGCGGTTTTATTTCCGGAAAATTCCAAATAAGAAATCCGCCCCAGTTATATATAGTAAAGAAATTATCATTATCTTTGATAAGTTTATGATCTAGTAGAAATTGGGCGCCTTTTATGGAGCAGGCATTTATTTCACAGAATAATTTCCAATCCATGGAACTTGTGAGAATAGGAAGTTTGATATTAATTACTCCTAACAGGGTTATGAGTAAAATAATTGTTACGATTTTGGATAAATATTTTTTGGGAGGTTTTAATATTTCTGTGAGGGGTTTTAAAATTGGAAAGACGAGATAATAATACGACCAAGCGAATCGTCTCACCAATAGGGGGGTTACATATAATGAGACGATGACAAGTATTTGAGGGATGAATGACCGGATTTTCCCCATAAAAAAGAGAGAAAACATGCCAAAGAATGCAAGTACTCCTACTAAAATGTGTCGCCACCAGAATGATGAGAGTTCTAAAAAGGGCAACCATTCCAAGACATATTTCTGCCACGGGTTGTTAAAATGAGTGAAAATGTCCCCATAAAGAGCAAACCCAAAGGGATTTATTAAGGTGACAATAAAAATGGAAATTAAAATAATAATAAAACTTTTTGAAAGTTGTGATAATATTTGTAGCCTGTTTTCATAATTTTCAAAAAAATTTTTTACTATAATCCCGAAACAAAAAATTACTAAAACAATCAGTCCTAAACTGAATTGACCGTGTAGATTTGCCCAGAATATAAAAAGGACGGGTAGTAGCCAAATTTTTTTTACATTTCCCCGAATATATTCACATAAGATATAGTATTCAATACCTAAAAAAAGTATACTCAAGAGCTGGGCACGAAAAGATATCTTATTGATAGCATCTTCCAAAACAAAGAATAGTGGAAATAATAGAGATTGATCCCATATATCCAGCTTGGCGGCTTTTGAGAAGATAAAAAATGTAAGGGTGATGACACCGGCAGCCAATAAAGAAAGTCCCCAAAATCCTGCAAAGGAATAGACGGCGTAGGTGATTAGATCCGTACCCCAGGCATGATTTGCCCATTTAAAATCTGGCATCATGGTGGAAAAAGTATTGTCTCTTAAGATTTTTCCATTTTGGAAAAAATATTCGCCATATTTTAGGTGCCAACCGAGATCAGAATCGTAGGGAATATAGATTGAGGCAATAAAAACGATTAAAAAAGGCAAGAAGGATAGGAGCTTGTTCATTTATGGCCTGTTTGGTCTGGCAACCACAATCAAACGCTTACTATCAAGAAATCCAGAACAGGTAAAAAGTGTAAGGCGCTCATCTTGGGACGGAGCAATGACTTCTATTTTATCAGATGTGACTTCTTTAATCTCTTCTACTTTATATCTTAACCAATTATTTGGAGTAAGAACATAAATACTTTGGTCTTTTTTAATATTCCGAAGCGGAAGAAAAAGACCCTCTCTGGCGTGGGCGAAAATGACGGTATTACCTATTTCTCCTGGGTTGGCAGATCCCATACCATGAGAAGCTGTTGTTTCTGATAATTCCCAATAACCGTTGATTATCTTTGCCATTACAATCGGTAAGTCAATTGCTAAATCTGGAATGACTATGCGAAGCGGAGGTTCTTTGTAGACGATGTTTCTTACTAATGAACCGTCTATCTTGATCGGTTCATCCTGACTTAGTGTTGCGGCTTTTATCAATTGTGTGGTCTTTGGACTACTTTGTTTTGTTTTTGTTTCCGTAAAGTTTCGGAATACTGATGGAAATAATAGAAGACCAATTCCACTGATGACGAAGACAAGGCTCAAAAAGTGAATAAATTTTGGATTGGCTTTTTTTAGCTGGCGAGACTTTTTCCGGGTGTTTTTCCGAGAAACATTCCTATACCTAGACATACTAATCCCAATCCATATAGAATATATTTATCCGTGCCATTACTTGCGGCTGCAATACCCATCACTTGACCAGGTGGGCCGCCTACCCCACCATTTCCAGGGCCGGGACCGCCATTTCCACCATTACCTGGTTTGGGTGTAGCTGTGGGTCCACCAGGTGGTGTTGTGGGACCTGGTTTTGTGGGTTTGGGTTTTTCTGTAGGTTCGCAGCAAATATCCGCCTTATTTTTACCAGTCTTATTATTAACCGTTATATTGACGCTGGCATCACCAGTTTTTATTGAAGCGTCTCCTTGATTATTTGAAGCGGAGTTGCCGCCGGTATTGGCATTGGCATCGATTTGATTTTCTAAATTGGTATTACTATTTTGATTTACATTGGTTTGGGAATTTTGATTGACATTGATCGAATTTTGGCTTCCGGCAGCGTTGCCAACCTCTTCTAGAGTAAGGGCATTTACCTCAAAGACAAAAAGAGAGAAAGTTAATAATACTACGAGGAGTAAAAGAGATCCTTTTTTCATAATAAAAATTCTCTGGGACAGAAAATTTATAATATGGGCGGGTGGAGGTGCAGTTAGAGCAGAAGCAGTTTTATGGTGTAGGCAAGATTTTTTATTAAGCCTTTTCTAATCCTCCACAATATAACACAGGGTAAAAGTAAAATCAACCAGGCAATATTGATGTTTATAACCTTTTTAGAAGCTACTTGATTATTGGATTGATCGGAGTTTGAATTTTGATCGTCATTCTGGCTTATTCCGGCTACCATCTGTGTAGATGGAGGCTGGTAGGTGAAGGAAGAAATTGAGCCAAACTTTTTGATGTTTTTATTGGTATTGTTTGAAGTTGAATTGTTGTTACTCCCATTATTTTGTGTGTTTGAGCTATTGCGATTTTCTTCGTTTTTATTTTCTGGACTGTCTTGAGTATCATCTTTTCCGCCTAAATTCGGATCGGTTAATGAGGCGAGTTCTTTTTGATCTTTGGTCGTTCCTGGGCTAACGAAATTTCCTGTCCAGCTGCCAAAGACGTTTATTACGGTAACAAATAATTTACCGCGGCCTGCAATATTGTTGTTGACAAAATTGACTATGTTGGCGATGATGTTGGCGTCTCCAGTTTCTATACTATTGTTTCCATTGGTATTTTGACTGGCGCTATTTCCACCGGTATTGGCGGTGAAATTGATATTGTTTACAATTTCTGCGTTGTTGTTTTGATTTGTGGTATTATTAGAGTTTTGAGAGACATTGGCGGTATTGTTTGAGCCACTTCCATTACCGTTATTAACAGCAGTTATTTCCCCATTTTCATTTACGGTAAACTCCGTACCCGGAGATCCAGCAAAATTTGTCCCATCTGGAGAGCCAAGTATTTTACCCACCCATTTACCGGCTTCGTTGACTATGACTAGCCACCAGTTGCCGCCAGAAAGATTGGAATTGGCTACGTTTAAGACGTTTGCCTGGACATTGGTATCTCCTGTTTCTACTTTTGAGTCGCCTCCTGTGTTGGCACTGGTGGTATTATTTCCCGTCGTTCCTGTTAAGTCGAGATTGTTGGTGATAACGGCGTTATTATTTTGAGTGGTATTGTCATTTGAGGTGGTTGAGACATTGGCCGTATTGTTAGAATCAGCCCCATTGCCGATATTTTTGGCTGTTACGTCTTGTTGTCCACAACAGGCTGCTATGGCCTCTTCGGGAAAGATGATGTCTCCGACTAGATCACCATATATATTTACTACTCCATAAATGACATTTCCGGCAAAATTATTATTGGCAAAAGTCAGAGCATTGGCAGATATATTGGCGTTACCGGTTTCGATTGTGGTGTCCCCTCCTGTATTGCTATCTGCTACATTATTTCCAGAATCGGAATTTAAGGTGAGTGTATTACCAACGATGGCATCGTTATTTTGGAAGTTATAATTGTTATCATAGGTGTTGATGCTAGCGGTATTGTCAGAATTTGATCCATTTCCTACATTGGCGGCTTTTGTGTCGCCAGCCTGACAACCAATGATACAGTTTGCGGCGAAATCCAGGACAATATCTCCGACATGATCGTCGACAATATTAAATTCGGAGATGATGACGCCATCTACATTTGTATTAACAGCGGTAATGGCAGTTCCGGAAGTATTGGCATTTCCTGTTTCGATGGTGGAATCACCGCCGGTGTTTTTTGAAGCTTCATTTTGACCAGTGACAGTATCTTGATTTAGATTACTTGCAACATTGGCGCTATTATTTTGATTTGTGGTGGAATTGTCAGCAATTGTTGCCGAGGCGGTGTTTGAGGAGTTGGTACCGTTGCTCTGATTGGCGACTGTAACTGATCCTCCCCCATCTGATATGGCTGCAGAGCTTGTATTATTATTACCACTTGTGGAAGCATTGGCGTTATTGGTAGCATCACCTGTCTCTATTTTGGTATCGCCTGATTGACCAGTACTCGTTTGATTTCCAGTTTGCTCGCCAGATTGTGTTTGGGTGGGAGTGGGAGAGCTTTGACTATTTGACTGAGATTCTTCTTCCGGTTGACTGTCTTGACTTTCATTACTTTGATTCTCTCCATCTTCAGGTGTCGGTGTCGGATCAGATTGCGTTTCCGATCCTGGTGGTGGAGGTCCGGTGGGAGCGGGTGGCCCTGTGGGAGCTACTGAATCATTTGTCGGAGGTGGAGGGGCGGTAGGAGCTGCGGGAGGAGGCGGAGGGGCATCTTGAGCTAGAACAAAGGCATTATTCCCTCCCAGAAAGATCATCACGACTATGAGGGAAATAGCAATTATTTTTTGTATTTTTTTTAATAATTTCGATCTTGGCATTTAATGCTAAAATTTTGATTTAATATATTTCCTTCGACAGGCTCAGGACTTTGCTTTCGGTCGTAGGGCGACTCCCGGAAGTGCTCGGAGAGCCACCCTACGAGCCAAAAGTTTTACAACCCCAGAAGATCTAAAAGATCATCAAGGCTTATAGTAACGTTTACTTCGATTTCTCCCCAAGATAATGGCCACCACGGACCTGGATCGCCGTAGATGTTTGCATCTCCGGTGTTGAACACGGCAACGTCTGCTTCCGCATCACCGGTTGTGATAGATGGATCACCACCGTTGACACCACCAGTGTTCTTCTCGGCATCGTTGTCGCCTGAATCGGCGTCAACCCAAAGCTTGTTTTTCAGGTATGTGTAATTATCCTGCCACAAACCTAAATTATCTTTCAGGTGAGCTTTGATGTCGTTATCCGAATCAGCGCCGTTTTTGGCTATCTTGGCAAATATATCGCCAAGCAGACAATCACAGGGTACATCTGCCCAGTTCAAATTTAGAAGATTGTCTACTACTACATCGGCTGAAGCGGCTCCTGTGTCGATGGTGACATCTCCACCTGTATTATTGTTGGCGTCGTTGTTGCCAGTTTCTGCATCGACGTCGAGATTATTGGTGACGTATGCATTATTGTACTGGTCAATATTTATGGATTTGTTGAGCGTGAGATTGATATCATTATTGCTATTTGCCCCATTGCCAACAATCCAGGCGCTTACTTTGGATCCACTTCCATTGCCATCGCCTATAAAGGCTTTATTGGCATTAGCCACAGTTGAGACGCTGACGTTGGCCGAAGCGTCGCCGGTTTTAACAGTAACGTTTCCGCCCGTATTTTTCTCAGCGTCGTTGTCGCCTGTGTCTGCATCAACGTCTAGATTATTTGTGACATTGGCTTTGTTGTTTTGCCAGATTCCAATATTGCTGGTTTTGTTGAGGTTGACATTATTGTCAGAATTGTAGCCATTTTCGGCAATCAATACCTCTGTATTTCCAGCATCACAACAATCAATATTGGCAACGTTTTTGTTTAAGAGATTGGAAACGTTGACATTTGCTGATGCATTTCCGGTCTCTATGTCTACATCGCCGCCGGTATTATTGTTGGCGTCGTTGTTGCCTGTCTCGGCATCCACATTGATGTTGTTAGTAACTACTGCATTGTTAGTCTGGTTGACAACTTGATTGTTGGTGGAAGTGACATTGATATCATTATTGGAATTTGCTCCATTTTCGCCAATTATCAATGTCGTGTCTGCTGCAAAGGCTGGAGAAAATGTTGATAACAACATTGCTCCAGTTGAAAGTGCAGCCAGAATTTTCTTTTGGTATTTATTCATTGTGTTTTTAATTCACCCCCTTTCTTTTTTGGTGTTTACCCTCCTCCGCCAGAAATGGGCGGATCGGGGGAAGCACTTCTGTCCTCCCTGTTGACTTTCGCCCCCGCCAAAAATTTCATATTTGGGCGGGGAACTTACTCGACCAACAAAAAACGGAGGCGTCTCGACCTGATTTTTATTATTCAATCAGATAGAGAAGCCTCCGTTTGCGGTCAGCCTCGTTGGAAGCGCTAATTGCGGAACAATAAATTTTCCGAGGGCAGGAAAATTAAGCGGGGCAGATACTAAATTTTGTAGAGCAGGCTTTGCATACCTTTTTCAATTATTACTTTGTCTTTTCACGTTTGTCAAGAGCCACTTTACAATATTTATGATCTTTTTACTGATTTCTTACTTTCTCTAATTAAATCCACCCTAGTTTTTCTGATATTGCGGACAGTTATTTGGGTTACTTTGCTATCTTGGACATAAATTTCAATGCTGCCGTAGGCTTTTATCATCTGCAAAGCCACTTCTAGTTCGTTTATAAGGGTGGTTGATAATTTTTGTGGGGTTTGCATAATAGATTAAAAATTTACGGCTATTTTTGTCTTGTCACCTTTTAATTCACCAATATAAAGTATGATATTTTCATCTTTCTCCGAAATAAAAAAGCCAAGTCGGGTTGGTTTGGTAGAGATTGGCTCAACGGTTACAGGGTCGTTGTGAATATTGGCAGATAATTTATCATCATCTTTTTTGTTGACGCTAAGTCTGACAAAGTCTCTGGCTTTAAGCTCGAGGGCTTGATCATAATCATTACGGATTCTGATATCTAATACCAGAAATGTCTTGCCTTTTATGGGCAGAGCCCTTTGGCCTTTAACGATTATTTCATCTCGGAGTTCTACCTTATCAAAATACATCTTCATCTGTGTTATTTCTTTCCCTTTGTCATCATTTATGGGAAAAGCGAACTTCTTGTTTAAGTCTAAAACCTTTTTGGCCGGTTTTATCTCCACCCTATAATCCTTGTATTGTGAGTTAGACCCGAAATAAATAATTGCTCCCCCTAGTAAAATAATTGTAATTATGGCAAAAGGAAAAAGAAGCCTTTTCTTGTTTGTCATTGGACTAGCGAAGTGTGGTAATCTATGTTTCAGATTAATTGTAAGCATAAAAAATCCCCAAAACTTTTGGGGCAGTGGAAGGCAAAAACATATTAACAAGAGAAATAGGAGATTGTCAATAGGTGGGTAGAACCAGCTGACCTGGAGGTTTACCGTTGATGGGGATTTTTAATTGGGAACCGAGTGTGTTGGCTACAGAAATGCCGACGCGAAGACCGGTGAATGAGCCGGAGCCAGTATTTACTTTTATTTCAGAAAGATTTCTGAGAGCTAAATTATTTTCTTTGAGAATTTGGGCGATAAGAGGCAAAAGATTTTGAGAGGCATGATGTAATGATTCCTCTTTATGAATTTTTTTGCCATTTATTTCCAGAATTACTTTTGTTTTTTGATTGTCTGCCGTATCTATGTAGAGAATGTTTTTCATAGTTTGACACTTCCCTGGCGTAATGTTTTGGGAGGACTTATAGCTACGTCCAACACTGTTGAGGCTATTTTTGTTTTGCATTTTCCCGCTAAGACAAAGTCTACCAGTTTAACAAAATCCGGATTTAGGTAATCGAGAGAATAAGGAGTTTTGTCTCCGCTAAAATTTGCCGATGGTCCTAATATTGGCACTCCTACTCCTTGAATTAATTTTAAGGGAATCTTGTGATCTGGCATACGAAGGCCAATTGTATCCCCATAACCTCTAACAATAGGGGAGACCAATTCTTTTTTTGCGGTATAGACAATTGTGAGAGCTCCCGGCCAATGTTTTGTCGTCAAATGTCGCACAATGTCGGGAAGAGGAGAGGCCCAGTATTTTTTGGCCATAGCAAAAGAATTGACCAGCACTGGAACTGCCTTGTCATGTGGACGTTGACGAATGCGAAACAATTTTTTTATGGATTCGATGTTGTCTATCCTGCAGCCGACGCCAAAGGCTGTGTCAGTGGGATAAATGACTATGCCACCCTTTTTCAAAATTTCGATGGCTTTTTTAATATCATTCATAATTTATCTCTCTTTTATTATCTCCTAAATCCTTGAAATGAATATCAATTCTATTTTTGGGAAGAAATTCCCCTAATTTTTCCGGCCATTCGATGACGACAATATTTTCTTTTTTGTTTAAGAAATCTCTAAGTCCTAATTCGACTGCTTCTTTTGGACTTTTGATTCTATAAAGATCGAGGTGATAAAGCTTTTGGAAAGGTTTTTTGATGACATCATATTGTCGCACAATAATAAAAGTAGGGGAGAGGAGGCGTTGTTTTACTCCTAGCCCACGTGCTATTCCTTTGGTAAAAATAGTTTTCCCGCTACCTAATTCACCGTAGAGACAAAGAGACTCTCCTCCTTTTAGATTTTGAGAATATCTCTCCCCCAACTTCATTGTTTCTTCTGTGGTCTCTGTGATACGCCTTTTCATTATGCTCTATTCTATACCCCTTCGCTTTTAATTTCAAAAGCTTCGGGGTACAAGTCAAATATAAAGTGTGATATATTCCAAGCATGATAATAAGGCGTGCGGAAGAAAAAGATATACCTATGATTACCAAACTTGGAGAGGGACTTACTTCACTTCATCTGGAATTTGATCCTGATTATTATGTTTACGATCGAGAGGGATTTTCGGCTTCTTTTTCGCAGTGGCTCCGGACACAAATTCCACTTTTGACGTCACTTCTATTGGTGGCAGAAGAAAATGGGAATATTGTTGGATTTATGTCGGGTTTTATAAAATATCTTTTTCCCTGGTATTCGATAAAAAGGGTAGGCCATATTTCATTTACATTTATTGATGGAAATTTCAGGGGTCGAGGAATTGGGTCGAAGCTACTTGCTGAAGCAATTGCCTGGTTTAAAAGTCAAAATCTATCTTATGTAGAACTTTATGCCAATGAAAAAAACTCTCCTGGACTTTCTTTTTGGAAATCACATGGCTTTGACGATTTCCAGAAGTTTTTGAGGAAGAGAATCTAAACTTCGATGATATAATCAGCTTGTGAAACTCCCTTATCGAAATAACGCAATAATTCCTAGAAAGAAGTTAACTCACTATTTACTTAATTTGGAACATAAAGATGGAAAATCAAAGGCTAAGTTTTTTCGAGGTATTGGTTTTAGTGAAATAAACTTAGATAAATTTGAACAGGAACTATTAAAAGTTGCTAAAGAAAATAAAGTTACATTAGTTAATAAATCAAAATCCAAAAGAGTTAAGTATGATCCTGTTATAAAGTATTCTATTATTGGATCAATAAATGCTCCTAACGGCAAGAGGTATATGGTGGAAACAGGATGGGTTAGAGAAACCGGGAAAAAGATTCCTCGTCTCACTTCAGCTTATGCATATAGTATAATACGCAAAAGAAAGGAAAAATAACATGTTCGAAGAATTATCTATTGTAGAATTAACTAAGGATCTCAAAGAATTTAATTTAGCTAAAGGTGATACTGGTACTATTGTCGAAATATATGATCATGGAAAAGCCTACGAAGTTGAGTTTGTAGCAAAAACAGGTAAAACAATCGCCTTAATTACCCTTGCTCCTTCCGATATAAAACCTTTTTCCGATGAAAATAAACTTGACGATCTTCATTTTAATTGGATAGATAAGTCTAAAACTAAAACAGAAGACGAGGATGGAAAATGGGTTCCACTTCATTTAAAACCTGATTTGAAACTTGATAGGGTTAGTGATTTTACACGTAATTTTCCGTTTACATAACGTAAAACTATGCGACATATTTGGTCTATACTATGCAGAAGTTCTCAGATAGACAAAGAAACTAATAATCTGAGTATTATTAATGTTTTTGAACAGTTGGGAATAACTTTAGATCAGAAAGATCATGAGAAAAAGATTGCAACTGTAAATATTCCAATTGATTATGAGATTGTAAGTCTTTGGGTTAAAGATACTCATGGAAAAAAAGAGAAAGCTGAAATTATACTTGAAATAGTCGATCCTAAAGGGAAAATACTTAAATCGTTTATGCAAACAGGTGAAATGCCGGAAACAATGAGAAGACTTAGAACCAGATTTAGAATACAGGGTCTTGGAATTACTTTGCCCGGTATTTATATATTTGTTATTAAAATAAAAGAGGATGGTAAGAGGGACTTTCGTATAGCATCAGAAGTGCCACTAGAAGTTCAGTTAAATATAGCTTATAAAAATCCCACTAAGAATTAAGTTGTAAGTATTTTCTCGATTAGGTTTTTTGTTTTTGTTTTTTAATTATAACTGCTGTGTAGATGCCGGCGCCGAGGAGAAGGGTTCCGCCGAGGCCGATTAAAATAAATGCTATTGGTGGATTAGAATTTGAATTTGAGGGAATTTCTGTAGGAGTTAAGTCGATAGTTTTACCCAAAACAACTCCGGGAGAAACTTTTTTGATAGAAGTAGAAGTAATTTTTTTAACGGGAGTCGTGGTTGGTTTTATTGTTGATGTAGGAACGGGAATATTTGATGATTTGGTTGTTGGGACGGGAGTATTGGTAGGATTGGGAGTGGGGGTAGATGTTGGCGGTGGATTTGGATCATAGAGCTCAACGTTTAAATCATCAGATAGAGATTTACCACATGAATCTGTATATTTAATAACTTTCAAAATATAATTTCCCAAAGTGCTATCAAAATCTTTTTCATTATAAAAATATTTTCCAGTCAGTTTACCACTCCATGAGCTTTCGTTGATAGTTGCAGCAGGGAAACTTTTACAGTTACTATCATCAGCTTCCACCCAGCTCTCTCCATTTTTGGTTTGGCCGAAATATGAATCGCCGGATTTTTTGTGCAGCGCAATGCTTAAATAATGGATCGGAGCAGACAGATTTGTCAATAAAACTTCCAGCTCAAATTCTTTATTAATTTCTATCTTTGTCGGAGGATTTAAAACTTCGATTTTGGCAAAGGCATAAGTTTTACAAATAAATAATAAACTTATGGCGAGTAGAATCTTTTTCACTGAAGGTGCCAGTAAAGTGTCATTTTGCCGCTGTTGTGGAAAATAAAAACTCCGTTTCCGGCCGATTGGCCGCCGCGATATGAATAGGCGTTTCCCTCTTCGGCGGCTCTGATAACAATATTATTATTGTCCCACATATCAATGGCATTGTGAATTCCTGTTCTATAGCGCCAAGACCAGGGGGTATGGCCATAGCATTGGGAAATGGTTGGGTTTTCCATGGGCCATTGCCAGTTTCCTCCGCCAACCGATTTAGAAGTCGGGGAGGAAACGTCATCACATGAGGTGGCATCAAATTTGACTTCTTTTGACGAGAGGATGTCAAAGGGGTTTTGGTGACTTGAGTCAAAATTGAATTTGGCTGTATCAGATTCGGAAAGATTGTAGACGCCAAAATGGAGATGGGGACCGGTGGAAAATCCTGTATTTCCCATGAGTCCAATCGCATCGCCACGGCTTACTCTTTTAGGAACTCCTGCTTGGGCGATGACTGATATGGCGCGCTCTATATTTTGGGCTTCCCTTTGAGCTTCGGCAAGGAGTTGCTGATAACGAGTTTCGTTGTTTCTGGTGGTAGCCAGAAATACTTCTTTTTCCTTTTTTTGTCTATCGAGTTCTATCTTTTGGGCTTCTAACTGCTGTTTTAGGGCGGCCTGTTCGTGTTGCTTTTCTTCCCGGAGAGCTTTTTGTTCTTCGAATGTAACTTTGGTTTTTTGCGTTTGGATTAATAATCTTTTATCATTTGTCTGTACTCTCTGGATGAGGCGGAGTCTGTGGAAAAAATCTGAGAACTCATTTGAGGAAAGAAGGAGGGAAAAATAAGGACTGTCTCCCCGTTTATATGTTTCGACAATTCTTTCTAAAAGAACGGTTGATACTTTGGTGAGGGAGTCCTCAAGAATGGCAATCCTGCCAGAAAGGGAGGCGATTTCTTCTTCTAGTTTGGCGATCTTTACTTCTGTTGCCTCAATTTGAGCTTCGGAAAGAGCAATTTTGCTCGTATAGACCGTAATTTGAGAAAGGAGGCTTTGTTTGGTCTCAGTACAAGAAGTGACTATTTCTGCATAACAAGAGGCTCTTGAAACTGGGTCACTTTTATCTTTGCAGGGATCGTCCTCTCTACACTCGGCTGAATAGGCTATTTGCGGAATTAGGAATATCGTTGAGAAGATTATAAGGACGGTAGTGATACCAAGTAATAATATTTTTCTTGCCATGAGCCATTTTGTTGCTAAAATTTAAGAAATCGCCTGAGTGCAAAAAGGCTGCCGAGTAAGCCGACTATAATGCCGATAAATAAATTGACAAGAAGGATTGAAGCAATAAATCCTATTGAGATAGGCCAAACCGCTATTTCTATACCTTGGTAAGAGAAAAACGAAAGTTTGTTGATATAACGAAGAAAACCTCCGAGCATGGGGGAGACATAAAGAAGAACAAGGGTGGTAATTCCCCAGGATAAAATTGCGGCTGTAATTGAATAGATCAAACCTTGGAGAATGAGTGGCTTTTTGATATACCATGAAGTGGCGCCGATGAGGGTGAGGATATCTATTTCGTCTCTTCCTAAGGCAATTTTCATGCCAATAATGGTTACGAGAACAATGAGGGCATTGACGCCAAATAAGGCGACGGTAACAATTCCTGCGCTTCTGACTGCATTAGTCCAGGCAAGAAGAATATCGACTATTTCTTCTTGGAATCTGACTTCTTCTACCTCTGGTTCTTTATTTAAAAGATTATTGATTTCGGGTAAATATTGAGGATCTGTTGTTTGAACTTCCAATGAGGCTGGCAAAATTTCTGCGGTCACCATCTCCAGAAGAAGCGGATCGTCTTTGTTGTCTTCGCGATATATTTTTAAGGCTTCTTCTTTAGAGATGTAGCGTACTTGCGATACTTTCTGTGTGGCATAGAGTTTAGCCTCGAGCTCCTTTATTTGGTTTTCATCTTTTTTATCGGTAAAATAGGCAATTATTTGAGGTCTGGTTTCAAAATAAGAAAGAATACTTCCAGAGAAGGCGGCCATGACATAAAACATGGAGGCAACCAGAAAAGTAAGCGTCATGGTGAGGATGGCGGCCAGGGACTGATATGGAGTCCGCCGCAGCCGTCTAAAGATGGAAGGAGATTTCACTATCATAGAGTAATTCTAATATAATTTTCCTTTTGATTTAGTGATTTTTCCGTTTTCAAGAAATAGAATTGGTTTTTTCAAGCTTTCGACTATATCAAGATTGTGGGTGGCCATGATAATAGTTTTTCCTTCTCTATTAATTTTGACTAAAAGTTTGAGGATGTCCCAGGCGGTTTTGGGGTCGAGATTTCCTGTAGGCTCGTCGGCCAAAATAATATCTGTGTTTCCGACAACTGCTCGGCCGATGGCGACTCTTTGGAGTTCTCCTAAAGATAATTGGCTGGGGAAATAGTCGTCTTTCTCTTTTAGGCCTATGGTCGCGAGAACTTCTGCTACTCTACTTTCAATTTCCTCTTTTTTCAGACCAAGAATTTCGAGGGCAATGGCTACATTTTCTGCCACTGTGCGATCATGGAGAATTTTAAAATCTTGGAATATATATCCAATTTTTCGCCTGAGAGCTGGTATTTGCCTTTTTTTAATTTTATTGACTTCTATGTTGCCTACGAAAATCGAACCAGATGTAGGGAGTAATTCCCGAAAAATGAGGCGAAGGATAGTAGTTTTGCCTGCGCCCGAGGGGCCGACTAAAAAGATGAATTCACCATTTTCTACGGTGAAATTTACATCGTCGATGGCCTTTTTCTTTGTCAGAAAAGTTTTGGTAACGTCTTTGAATACAATCATATACTCCTAAATAATCATTCCTGGAAAATATTTTAATTTTAATTGGCTTTTTCTGGTAAGATGAGGGGTGCTGCCTCTACTTTACTGACTATTTGTTCCATTACTTTAGTCTCGTAGCGCCTCATTTCTTCTCTTGCCAATTTTGCCTGAAAAGCATTGAAGGTAAAAGCCAGAATTCCAATTCCAATACCCACAAGCAGGGAAAAAACAAAAACTCCTGTATGGAGCATTAGGCCATGTTTGTAATGAAGATGTTCTAAGTGCTTGTAGGTAGATTTCATCTGGTTTAAGACTTTCATGTTATTCCATTAGTTCTACTCGGCCAACATCCATGAGCCAGCCTGCTTTTTGCGCCGCATGAGTTTGACCCCAGACTTTGACTTTTTTGCCAACAAATTGATCAAGGTCTAATACGGTCGAATTGATATATACGGTCTGACTCTCACCTCCGGGGCGGACGAGTTTGTGAGTGCCCTCCCCATCGATACCCCCCTCTTCGATCGTTCCTTCGGTGGTATCTTTAAATAGTTTTGTATCGTCTGAGCCAAAGACCTTCTTTCCTGCCTCTAAAAGTCCAGCTCCCCCGCCCCCGCTCGGAGTTAATCCACCGCCACCCTTTGGTAAAAGCACGCCAGTTAATATACCCAGAGCTATGACGACTGCTCCAATTACAAGATACTTCTTTGATTTCATACTTACTCCCCATCCGCCAGAAATGGGCGGATCGGGTTTATCCATAGAATGGATGAGTGCATCATTGGTTACGGGAGAATCTAACGTTTTTCCTTTTGTTTTGGCATCTTTTAGAATGGCCATTGAGAACTCCTTTCAGAATGAGTTCTTATTCTACAATACTTTACCCGGCTTTATTTTTCAAGTAGGCCTCGATGAAATCATATATGCCACCGTCTAAAACTCTGTCCGTATCGGTTGTTTCGTGTCCCGTGCGTAAATCTTTGACGAGATGATAAGGATGGAGAACGTATGACCGGATTTGATTGCCCCAAGATGCCATTTTATGCTCGCCCTTTAACTCTGATAGTGTATGAGCATGTTGTTCCTGCATCATATTCCAAAGTTTGGCTTGGAGGATTTTGAGAGCGTTTTCTCTATTTTGACCCTGATAGCGTTCTTGCTGGCAAGTGACGACTATGCCTGTAGGTTTGTGATTGAGCCTGACAGCAGTTGAAACCTTATTGACATTTTGGCCACCCTTTCCCCCAGAGCGAAAGAAGTCCCATTCCAAATCGTCGGGATTTATGTTTACTTCTTCTTTACCTTCCAAAATAGGAAGTACTTCAACCAAAGCAAATGAGGTTTGGCGCAGTTTGTCGGCATTGAATGGTGACTGGCGGACGAGACGATGCACACCTGCCTCGCTTTGAAGGGTACCATAGGCGTATGGTTCGTTTACTGTCATAATAACGCTTTTGACTCCGGCCTCGAGCCCCGGTGTTTTTTCTATCTCTTCATATTTCCAACTCTTTTTTTCTATAAATCTGGTGTACATTCTATAAAGCATTTCCGCCCAATCCATGGCTTCTGTCCCTCCTTGGCCTGCGTGAATTGCTATTATCGTACCAAGCCTGGCATGGGGATCAGAAAAGTGCACCTTAAATTCGAGATCCTTGAGAAGTTTTTTTGCTTGGTCGTATTTTTCTTCTAATAGCAATGTTACCACCTTTTCTAGATTTTTTATCTCTTTATTTAGTTCATCCAATAATTTCATCCGAGAGGTTGCTTTTCTGGTATTTTGCCAAAACTCTCCACTTGACGATTCTGCCTCAATTTCTCTCACCAGCTTTTTTTTTTCGTCGATTTTGAGCTTTGATTTCAACTCTTCTAATTTTTTGTATAAGTCTTCCATAGGAAATGTATTTTAGTTGGATTTAAGAATATTTACAATTTGGCTAAATTTGGGGGAAAGCATTTTATATGCAATTAAAACCTTCTCTTTTGTTTCAATTCTAGTTATTTCTCCGTCTTTTTTGATCTTTATTCCCTTTTTTGATTGAGTAACAATGAATTCGTCTTTTTTTGTACTGCGGATGTCATAGTCTTGTTTTTTGAGTTTTAACCTTCCATTTTCTAATTTGTAGATGCCAATGGGAAATTCTCTTTTAGTGATGAAATCTTTTTCTTTGTCATTTCTGACGATTATTTGAGACCCATTTATTTGGGGAGAGTTATATGAAGGTAGGTTTTTAATACCTAAAAATCCGGCAATGTGATAGAGAAGGAGTGGAAATTCATCCTTTTCTAGTTCAAGCTTGGTAAAAAAGGGAGTAGATGCTGTAAATCTGGCATTATTTTCTGAAAGATAAACCTTTCCATCAGACTTTGAAACGATAAAATCGAGCCCAAAATAGCCTCTGTAGCCAACTCTCATCATTTGTCTTCCTACAATTTCTGTAATGTTATCAATAACGTGTAACTCGTTATCCTTTAAACCCACTACCGGCCACATTCTGCCACAAGTAATACTCTTATTGTGAGAAAGCTCTTTGATACCATTTAATTGAATGGCGAGTGGGCTTTTTATTACTTGATCGTTATAAATTACACAGTTATTAAGCATGGTGATACCATCGATTTTCCTGGTAACTTTGACGGTAGTAAATGGATATTTTGTTTGGAGGCGGGAAAATTCATTTTCGTCCTTTATAAAAAAAGTCGTTTTACCTGCCCAACCGTGGCCGAACTGGACAACAATTTCTTGGCCTAAGTTTGCCTTGAGATCTTCATATTGAAGTTCTCCTAAAATGCCAACGAGGCCGGGAATGGTATTTTCGGGAAGCAATTTTAGACAAGTTTCGTAAAAAACGACTTTGTTCTCAAATTGCTCATTAAGTTCGTAATTATTGACGAGCTTTTTAAAATTTTCTTCTTCACAGATTTGGTCGGCCTTGAGGTTTGGCTTGAAATAAATAATATTAGGTTTAAACCCTTTTGATTTATCTTTTATATACTGTATCACTCTCGGATCGGAAAGAAGTTGACTGGTGTTTTTCAGTGGCTTGCCAAGACAAAATATATTGATTCCTTTATTTTTTGCCATAGTAACAATGTCGCTTTGATATGAACAGATGATGTGAAAGTTCGGCAGAGCTGACTCAAGTCCAAGTGCACGTTTTATGTCGGGAGAGATGTAAAAAATAGGAAATTTACTAATTAGGGAAAAATCAGTCATATTTTTTGCCGGTTAAAAGACAGATGGGTTTTTGAAATGTTAGACCTTGTAATTTTCCCTTCCAGAGGCCTGCTAGTGCGAGAGCTCCTTCGTAGGATGTGTTGATACCATTTTTTTGAAGATAGATATCAGCCTTCTTTACCTCTTCATCGGATATGATAAATCCTTCTCCTTTGGATTTTTTAATAAGAGTTACAACTTCGTCTTGACGAGGAGTGTAACGAGCGACAATTGAATCTACGATACTATAGTTTTGGGCGTTAAAATTTTTATCGAAAAATGCGGCGATGGGGTGGATTTTTTGGGTTTGAATGGCAAAAAGTTTGGGCATTTTTCCTTTTTTTTTGCAGCCTTCGTAGATGCCTTTTAGAGTAGTTCCTGAACTTACGGGAATAAATATGGCGTCTACTTCTGGGTATTTTTCGTATAACTCATATGTAATACTTTCAAAGCCGACATGCCCGTAGGGATCTGTGGACGGGCGGAGATTGTAAGCTTTTGTATTGGCACAAAATTTGATACAGTTGGATACGGGACGGTTTGATTCTATAATACTTATTCCTAAACTTTCGAGGATACTTTTCTTTTTGGGATTGATGGATGGAGAAATGAAAACAGTAAGTTCTATAGAGGCAAGCTTTGCGTATGATGCGGCCGATATGGCAGCGTTTCCTGATGAACTAATGGCTACATTTTTTATACCCTTTTTCCAAAGATGGGATATTTGAAATGATATACCCCTATCTTTGACCGAACCGGTAGGATTTTGGAATTCGCACTTAAATAAAATTCCATCTTTTTCCAATACGTCTGTATTTCCTTCACCGAGGTTTAGAAATTGAGAATCCATATTAAATATGCTTTAATTATACGGTATGGAGCAATCTATTGCTTGCCCGGAATGCGAATCTCCCATAAAATATCAGGAAGAATTAAAGATTGGTACAATTGTCGAATGCACTGTCTGTGGGGCACAAAGCGAGGTAGTTTCGCTATCTCCTCTCAAACTTTCTCCTTTGGAGGAAGAGAAGTAATTATTTTTCTAATACTTTTTTTCCCTTTGATAAACTTTGTGTAGAAAAATGCAGCCGCGGGAGAAATTAGTATATTGTCTCCTTTTTGGGCAGAAATATAAGCTTTTAATAAAGCATTTTCCAGGTCAGCTTGTAATTTTATGGCGTATTTTGTTTTTTGAGGAAGTATAACTAAAAATTCACTAAAGTCGATTCCTTTTTCCCCTCCTCCCCAAATAAGAATTGTGTTGCGGCCAAGTCTTTCCAAGGCCGCGAGGGTTGCCCAGGGAGTGGTGCTTTTTATATCGTCGTATATTTTTATGCCATCTATTTCTTTAATAAGCTCCAGTCGTCCCGGGAGGGATTTTATGTTTTTTAAAGAGGCTTCTATCTTTTTTGATGGAATTCCCAATACATTTGCAACGGTTTTTGCGGCTTCAACATTTTCTTCAAAATGACTTTTTGCGTGAAAGAAGATCACTTTTGATTGCAATTGCGGTGTTATATTTCTTAGATCCGGGAAATTGTAGTTTAGAATAGCAATGTCTTTTGCAGATTGGGCTTTAAGAAGAGAGAGTTTCGTTTCTTTGTACTCGTCATAAGTTACCTCATCTAAATGATTGGGGTAAATATTTATAAAGACGGCTATTTTTGGGCCTTTTTTTATTCCATCCAAAAGTTGCCTGTGTGATATTTCCAAAACTAAATAATCTTTTTGCCTCAATTCGTCCAATATGAAGCCGGCTTGCGGTCGCCATGTCTCGTTGCCGGCAAAAAAAACCGTTCTATCGACGGGTAGGTTTTCTTTTAATATATTGAAGATTAGATTTGCCGTACTCCCCTTGCCTACTGTTCCTGTCACGGCAATTGTTATTGCCTTCGTGAACTCAAGATAAAGTCTTGTCAGCGAGTAGAAGTTTTTTCTATTAAGTGAAAAAAGAGTAACATTTTGTGGATATAATCTCCAGGATTGGGGGACGAAGATTACGTCAGCATTTTCTATTCCTTTTAAGTAATTTTCGTATGTATTTAAAATTATTTTTTTTATTTTATTTTTGAATTTTTGCCAAAGTTGTTCTTTTGTTATTTCGTCTATCCCCTTATGCCAAGTCTTGAAATTTTTTTCTAATAATTCTTTTCGAGTAAAATCGTGACCGACAATTGAGAGGGGATTTTGGTTCGCGATATAGTCGAGAATGGCGCTACCTTCGCTTCCTGTAATACCGACGATATGAATATTTTTTCCAGAAAATATATTTTCCATTATGCAAAAAGCGGCAATCTTCTTATGCTGTCTCCTTTTTGAGGATTAAAATATTTTTTGCCAAAGTTTTCGCCTTTACTTGCTTTTTCTTCCCAAGCTTGAAACTCCAATCCCTGTTGGGGATTGACTATATTTATTCTACCTCGATGAACTCCTTTTAAGAGAGTAGATCTTGCCGAAGAGTGGGCATAGGTGATAGTTTTACCATCATTTTGTAATATAATTGTTGCGTGCTTTCCTCCCATCATGCGGATAAGATCGCCGGGGATTATATCCTTTGCTTTTAAAACTCGTCTGGAAATATGTTTTTCTGTTAATATTTTTGCATTTGTTTTATTTATGCCGAGAGGAAATAATTGTTTAAAAGATGGACTTGTGTATTCAAGTACTCTGAATATAAATCCAGAACAATCTATGCCAATCCTATGTCTTTTGGCCAGTTTTTGAATTTTTTCGGCGGGAATGATTTTTTGATACAGACCCTCTTCCTGGGTTAAAGCCTTATTCATTGCTTTTTGAATTTCCTGCCAGGTGCCTTTACCGTTGAATTGACCTCTGATAAATACTTTTCCGATTTTTAATTTATTCATCCAGTAAGGGCATGGTACAATTTGGCCATTATCTAAATTGATATTTTCGTATTTTTTGACTATTTGGTTTAGAATATCAGATATTAAGGCTTTTGCGGTCATGCTTATATCCTACCAGAAAAAAAGTGCAAGTAAACCAAGTGAAAGTCCCAAAAATGTTCCTCCGATGACGTCTGATAGCCAATGTTCACCTAAAGAAATTCTACTGACAAAAACTATAATGAACAGGGCCAAGGTTGTCGAATAGGCTATTAGTCTGTATGTCTTATTTTTTATCCAGAGGCTTATAAGAAAGATAATAATTACAGCAAAAAAAGCAGTTCTACCTACATGACCTGAGGGGAAGGCATAATTTGTATGAATAAAACTCGATGGAAAGCGTAATATAAATGTATTACGAAGATACTCTTGAGGGGGCCCTGGATGATAGATGGCAATTTTGCCAATAAGCTCGATGATTGCTATCAAAAAGAATAATAAAATAGAGCTAAATATTTTCTTTTCTTTTAAGAAAATTAATATAAATAGAAGACCAACATAGATGAGGGAAAATTCAAATGACTGAACTACCGAAAGAGTCGAGAAAAAGGGATCTATCCAGACTGGAATTTTTGCTTGGAGGGCTAAAGTTACGGCTGGGTCGATTGGGTTGAAAAGACCAGAATTGACGATTATAACGGTGATAATAAATAGGAAAAAAGAGAAGGAACTTGCTAAAATAAGCTTTTTCTTTGGGGTAGAAGTCATTAATTTTACCTTTCAATTGTAAAATATTGGCCTTTGGGAATATAATTTTTAATTTTATAATCGTAGTTGAATTTTTTATTATCGAGAAAGGCCTTCAGAATAACCATTGGGTCTCCATGCGATACAGCCAGTACGGTTCTACCAGGATATTTTTTCGTAATTAATCTTACGAATTTTAGCATTCTATTTTTTATCGACTCTGGTGATTCGATACCTTTTCTCTGCCACAATTTAGTATAAAATATTGGTTCAATAAATTTATGAAAATACTCAGTATTTATACTTTCGACGGGGCGACTATCAACTTCGATGAGAAGTCTCGTTATGATTGGTTTTTTATCTAAAAATTTGCCAATTAGATTTGCCGTTTGTTTGGTGCGAAGTAAGGGGCTCGTAAATATTATGTCGATGCTTTCATTCTGAAGTTTTTTAGCAATGTCTTTGATATCTTTTATTCCTTTTGTCGATAAGGGAAATCCGGAAAGTCTTCCGTAAACTTGCTTTTCTGGATTTTCCACCTCTCCATGACGAAGAAAGATAATTTTAGTTTTCGGCATTAAATAAACTAATTAATTTTTCTGCTGTCTTATTCCAAGTATACATTTTACTTATTTTTTCCCCAAACTTACCCATAGAAATTCTGAGATTATTGTCTTTGACAAGTCTGTCTAAACTATTCATAAGCTCACCTTTATCTCCAGGAGTAAAAAGATAGCCATTTTTTCCTTGCCTTATAATTTCTGGGAGTCCACCAACCCTGGAAGCAATAACAGGAAGACCGCACGACATGGCCTCAAGAGAAGTCAGGCCAAAAGTCTCGGCAAAGGATGGAATTATCAAGATATCTGCAGCGGTATAAAATTTAGGCAAAATTTTATAGGGAATGGCACCAAAAAATTTGATATACTCCGACTTTTCCTGAATAAGATTATTTCCCTCACCGACGATTACAAGTCTTGTGTCATAGTTTGTGCTACTATTCCATTTTTTATATACCGATAAAAGAAAGTTTATTCCTTTTATTTTTTCTGTTCTGCCGACAAAAAGAAGGATAAGGGGTGAAAGTGGCAGACCCACTTCGAGCCTTATATTTATTTTATTTTGGGGAAAAAATTGTTGATGATTGACTCCGGGGTAAATTATATGTATTTTATTTTTGGCATTTCCATAATATTTTTCTAAAATTTTTGTTTCATATTTTGAAAGAGGAATAATTTTATCTGCAGAATCAAATACTTTTTTTTCGCTTGTAAATCTTTGTGGGTCGCGACCTTCGAATCCTTCCTTGATTTTAGAAAGAGAGTGGAATGTGTGATATAAGGGGATGCCAAATTTTTTCTTTAGTTCTATTCCAACACAACCTGATAAATAATAATGGCTATAGAAAAAATCATATTTCTTGTTTTTCTTGTTTATGTAATCGGCGATTTCTGTTGAAGTTTGTAAACTGTTTCGAAGATGAATTAAATGAATATTTTTGTCAATTAAGCTGACTTCATGGGTGTTTTGGTGAGAGCAAGTAAACACGTCTACTTCGATTTCTTTTTGGGATAGTTTTTTTATTAGATTGCGGATAAATATGCTCATGCCGCCGTTTTTGCCAAATCCAACCGTAGATAAAGGACACGACCAAGTGGAAATAAAGGCGATAGACGTCATTTGTTGAGTTTTTCTATGAATTCCTCTTCTTCTTTGGCTAACTGTTCATCGAGATCCGCAAGTCGATTCTCTTCATCGGTCAGCCAAAGATTGTTTTTCATTTTGTCAAGTATACGGGTGGCATTGGCCTTTCTTTGATAAAGAGAATCGAGTAATTTTTGTAAGTCGTCTTTATCTACAGAATCATTTTCTTTGAGGCTTTCCCAGGATGGAATGACTTCATTTAATTTGTCGACGAGTTTTTGCCATGATTCTATTGTATCTTTTGAATAATTGGGCGGTTTGTAACCTCCAAAGTGAATAACGATTGCTTGCACGGGACAGGCATTTATTTCTCCCAATACTACACCGATGCCAATATCCTGATACTGTCTATCAATAGCAATTTTTTTAGTTTCCGGAAATTGAAAAATATTTTCCAGAAGTTCTTCTTCGTCATAATAACCTTGGGAAACGGTTTCGGCAAAAAGTATATTTTTGTAACCGCTACTTTTTACAGCGTCTTCTAGCGTATACCCACTTTGAGTTGCCTCGATGGAAAAATCATTGGTTTGAATCATAATTTCGGCGCGGCTTTTGGCTGAACTGGCGAGGAGTTGGTTTGGTTTTAATTGTGGTACACCTTCTTCTACCCTTTTATTATTTAAAAGGGAAACAAAGTTTTGGGTATTTAAGGTAACTTGGTGGGCGGTATTCCCATCCATATCGGTATTGCGCCATAGCTTTTTGTACTCATCCTGCTCTTGAAATGGTAAAAAATGGAGAACATCTTTAATATTGACGAGACTTAGCTCATGTCGGGAGTCGAGACTAGCTTTTCTGTTGTCGCCCATAACGAAGATTTGGCCATCGAGCACTGTCAGTTTTTTGCAATCTGCCAAAAATGAGCCTCCGAATGTGGAGCGAGGTTTGGCAGTATAAGGCTCTTTAATCAGCTGACCATTTCTATAGACAAACCCGTCGCGAATTTCGATGGTATCACCGGGAAGACCAATAATTCTTTTAACGAATCCGGCTTTTTCTCCATATTTTTCTGTGCTGATTTTGTCTGTTGTGGCATTTTCAAAATCAACGATATCCCCAAAAGACAGATTTTGGGGGAAAAGATGAAGGCCTAATATATTTATACCTCCCGGATACGTCTTTACTTTAGGCCAAGCGACTGTATTTCTGGCATTTGTAACATCATTGTCACTAGTACCTTTGGGGAATGTGGGATACATGGATCCTGTGCCGGCTATTCTTATTTCGTCTTTGACTATACCTATATTTCGTAAAATCCCGCGTAAAGTGGCTGCGTTCAGACCAATTACTAGGGCGATGAGTAGAGTGCAAACTGCGAGAATAATTTTTTTCATCTAAGAGATACTAGTTATATCTTAGCACCAGGGAGAGAAGTGATTCCACATCCTCTAATGAATGTTGGGGGAAATTGGCAATTCTTATTTGTTTGTCTTTGAAATCTTTGTAACCACTTCCGACTATATAGCCTTTTTCTTTTAAATAATTAAGAATTTGTTTTGAACCTCCGGCTATATTTAAGACTGCGACTGTAAGGGATCTAAATCTTTCCTCTTTGACGAATGGTGTAAACTTGTTATTTTTTTGTGTTAAGTAATAAATTTTTCTTGCTTTTATTATAGTTTCTTTACGGATTGCGTTTAATCCTTTTTTATTCATGTCTTGGCAAACTTTTCCGAAAAGATAAATATTTAAGACATTTGGAGTTTCTGGAGTTTCATTTTTTTCATAATATTTTAAATAATTTTCAAAAGAGTGATATGATCCTTGGGAAGTTTTTTTCTTTTTGACGGACATTGCCCTATTGATGACGTTGGGTTTGAGAATAAGTACGCCAAGGCCTGCCGGAAGTCCAAATCCCTTTTGCACGGAGAAAAAAACACAGTCGATCAGGGAAAAATCTACATTCACAAATGGAGCCGATGAGACGATATCCAGGGCAATAAGAGACTTTGGGAATCTTTTTTGGAAAGAATAAATATCTTCCATCGGAATCATGACGCCTGTCGAAGTTTCGTTTTGGGTAAAACAGGCGATTTCAAAATTTATTGGAATTTTTAATTTATTAAAATCAAAGCCTTCCCCCATAGGTACTTCTATTTTTTTAGTATTGATGCTGAGACTTGTGGCGACCTTATAGAAAAGATTTGAAAATGAGCCGTTGACAAAATGGAGGCTATCTTTGATAACTAAATTTTCGATTATCCGCTCCATAGCTTCGGTAGCGGAAGATAAAAAAAAGACATAATGGCCTTTTGGAACCCGATACAGTTTTTTAAATTGGGCGATGGCACCTGAATAAATTTCATGAAATTTGTCTCCCCTATGGGAAATTGAGGGAATATTTAATGCTAGCGCTTCCTTAATATAACGATTTACAGTGGGATAGAGTTGGGAGGGGCCGGGAGTAAAGAAGATCTTTTTCATTTAATATAAGACTCTTAATTTGATGGTTTCGGGCATTTTTTTCAACGCATCTATGACGTCTTGTTGATATGTTTTATTTACATCGGTGATGACATAACCAATATATTCATTGGTTTTGAGGTATTGACCCTCGATATTGATCTTATGCTCGGCGAGTAAACTATTAATTTTGGCTAAAACTCCAGGAACATTTTGATGTATGTGAATTAACCTGTGAGCATTTTTTAGTTCTGGGAGTTGAAGATTGGGGAAATTGAGACTGAGAGTAGTATTACCTGTATTTATATAATTTATTACTTTTTCGGGAACAAATTTTCCCATATGAGCTTGGGCTTCTTCTGATCGACCGCCAATATGTGGCGTAAGAATGACATTTTCTAGATTTTGCAGCGGTGAAGAAAAAGGCTCCGTATTACTTTTGGGTTCTTTGGGAAAAACGTCGAGTCCGGCGCCAAGAATTTTTCCTGTTTTGATATATTTTATCAGTGCATTTATATCTACGATGTGTCCCCTACTGGTGTTGACCAAAATTGCACCTTCTTTCATTAAACGAAACTCTTTTTCGGAAATTAAATTTGTATTTTCCTTTCTTCCATCCATATGGAGGGTGATGACGTCTGCAGTTTGCAGTAATTCTTTTAATGATTTACAAGGTTTGGCATTGCCAAGTGGAAGCCTCTCAATAATGTCATAAAAATAGACTTCCATGCCAAGCATTTCGGCCAGGATGGAAACTTGAGAACCAATATTGCCATAGCCAATGATGCCCAATTTTTTGCCTTTTACTTCGTGGCAATTTTTAGCGCTTTTATCCCAGATGCCTTTGTGCATTTTGACGCTTTTTTCAAAGGTTCTTCTATAGAGCAAAATTATCTCTCCGATGACCAATTCAACGACACTTCTGGTATTACTAAATGGTGCATTAAAAACAATAATTCCTTTTTGGGCACATGCAGCAAGATTTATATTGTTGACGCCTATACCGAACCGAGCTACGGCCATTAATTTGGGTGAATTTTCAGCTATTAATTGAGTAATTTGGGTCCGAGAACCTATACCAACAACGTGTATGTCTTTTAAATTGTCGAAGAGTTCCTCTTCATCAATAGACTGGGGTAATGATTCTACTTGATATCCCTCTTTTTTAAATGCATCATAGGCATTTTTATGAATATTTTCTAAAAGAAGTACTTTAATTCTATTTTTGGGATATGAAAGGGCTCTGGGCATACGCATAATATACAAGAACTCGTCGAGATTTGGAAGAAGATAATCTGCTTTGTTGGCAACGCTTTCTCTTCTAATATTCTCGCTGAAGAGAAAAAATTTGTCTGCAGATCCTTCCTTTTTTATTTCGTAGTCTGTGAAGCCGTCGCCAATTGCATAGATTGTTCCTTTTAAATTAAGCGTTTTTATCCTTTTAAACTTTCCTCCTTTTTGGGAAAGAAGATTTTTTCTATCAAAACCTTTGATTTGGTCTTTTTTGTTAAAGATAAATTCATTTGCCAGGATGTGATTTTCCTTTATGCCAAATAGTTTGAAGATGGGAGCTATATATTCTTTAAATCCGCCCGAAATAATAAAAATGTTATCTTTGTATTGTTTGAAAAATTCTTTATTTCTTATAATCGATGGGGTAATATTTTTCCTTAGAATTTTAATCAATTTGGCTATATGGTTTTTATTGGCATTAAATAATTTAATTCTTTTCTCCAGTGAAGTATCAAATGGAATCTTACCCGTCATCCCCTGATTGGTAAAATCTCGTATTTTTTCCATGATTTCCGCTTTCTTGGGATTTTCTTCCAGCGATATTTCTGCCAGTTTCTCTAATGATTCGATTTTGATGAAAGTACTATCGAAATCGATAATAAAAAAGAGATTGTGACTTTTCATTGGGAGGATTATAATGCAAATCAATTTATAAAAAAATATGGCTTCTTATAAAATTGCTGTTATACCTGGAGATGGGGTCGGGCAAGAAGTTTCCCAAGAGGCAATTAAAATTTTAAAAGCTGTCTCTAAAAAATACGCATTTAATGTAAGACTTAATACATTTGACTGGGGTTGTGACTATTATTTGAAAAATGGGAAAATGATGCCTCCCGATGCTCTGGAAATTTTGAAGCCGTTTGAGGCAATATTTTTAGGGTGTATTGGGGATAGTAAAAAAGTTCCTGATCATATTGCTTTGACTTTACTGCTTAAGATTAGAAAAGGTTTTGATCAGTATGTAAACTTGAGGCCGATCAAACTCTATCGGGGAGTTACATCTGTTGTTAACACTGCTTTGCCTGAAACTATCGATATGATTGTAGTCCGAGAAAACACAGAGGGTGAATATTCTTCTACTGGAGGTTTTTTTAAAAAAGATACCCCCGACGGATTTGCAATACAAACAAGCATATTTACACGAAGGGGATGCGAAAGAGTGATGCGCTATGCTTTTGAGCTGGCTCGCAAAAGAAAAAAATTTGGCCGAAAAAAACCTTTTGGGATGGTAACTAACTGTACAAAATCGAATGCTTTAAATTATTCGATGGTGTTTTGGGATTCTGTTTATCAAAAAGTTTCTAAAGATTATTCGGATATTAAAACAGATATGGCTTTGGTTGATGCATTATGTATGTGGCTAGTTAAAAATCCCGGATATTTTGACGTGATTGTGGCATCAAATCTGTTTGGGGATATAATTACTGATTTGGGGGCTATGCTCCAAGGAGGGATGGGGTTTGCTGCTGGTGGAAATATAAATCCGGAAAAAGTTTATCCCTCGATGTTTGAACCAATTCATGGATCGGCGCCTAAATATGCTGGTAAATCGATTGTCAATCCGATTGCATCAATTGAAGCTATCCGAATGATGCTTGAACATATTGGAGAAGAAAAGGCGGCAGACGATATCCAAAAATCTGTAGAAAAAGTTTTAATTGAGGGTAAAGTAAAAACTGCCGATATGGGAGGAAAAAATAAAACTTACGAAATGGGTGATGTTATAAAAAAGGCTCTACTTTCAGGTTAGGGAAAAAAAACCTTCCAGATTAAAAAAATGATAACCACAACAAGTATAATCCCCAACCAAAAAGGTAAAAATGTCAAAAAAAGAAGAAAAAGACCTAAAGCTATAAGTGCAAGAAGGATTTTGGGGAAATTAATGGTCATTTGATTTCTATATTAAGAGTTCGAAATTCAGTTGTCAATGGTTTGAAATTTTTATCTTAGTTCTGGATAGTGGCATTTTTTCCATTTTTTAAAACTTTCCACCTTTTTAATCTTTGTCTTTTAGAATGGTCAGAAAATCGTTGGGAGTAACCAGTGTTATTCCTTCATAGGAACTACCAATCTTTCTCATGAGTGGACCATCTCCGGTCACCAAATAATCTACTTGTGCACTTAATGCTGTCGCCAAGGTAAGATCGTCTTCAGGATGTGTAGCGACTCCTTCAATTTTGACTATTATGGGAGTAATGGTAGCTTCATTTTGTAATAATTCAATAAAAGATATTACCTCGTTTGGGCTGACCCGCTGTTGGAAATATGGTTTTTGAAGTGTTCGGGTTAATTCAACCAAAATGTGTTCTGAAACCACAAGATTAAATTGTCCGTCTCTCCAAGCATCAAGTATTTGACCCGGAGGAGTTGAGGTGGTTAGTGTGCCGGATGCTAAGATATTGGTATCTAATACTGCGAAAACCATGCATTAATTACGATTATCACTTACTCGTTTTTCTTTTCTTACTTCACTAAGTGCATTGTTTACCTCTTTTGCTATCTCTTGTGGAGGAACATTTTTAAATGCTTCCCGGATTCGATCTAAAACTTTGAATCGTTCTCTACGCTGTTTCTCAAGCTGTGTAAATCTTTCTAAATCTTCTGCTGATATAACAGCTGCCACCGGAATACCACTCTTTTTTACCACGACTCTGGTCTGTCCACGAAATATTTTATTAAGCAGTTGGCTCCATTGTTGTCTCACGTCTGAAGATTTCATTGTTTGAGTCATATTTATACCTCCTGTTCGTACATATTAGTACGAAACTGTACGAAAGTCAAGCTTCGAGTTAGATTATTTGTGTAACAAATTAATAGAGCAATTTTTATTCGAGATCAGGATAGTGGCAACGTTTTCTGTTTAATTGATCTTCTTTTCCCTGTCATTGTTGATCTTTTTTATTCTTTCTTCAAAATGCTTTCCGTACATGGTACAACCTTCTGTTCCGCATTTTATCAAGCCATTTTTATATCTTTCCTCTGAAATTTCTGCATGGCATGTACCAGTACAGACATAAACTTTAGTCATTTTGGAATTCATATTAATATGTATTTTAATTTAATAATAGTTTTCTCAATAGTGCTTTTTTTTCCATTTCCAATTTAGCTGCAGGAATATGATAGATATTTGATTTATTTGCTGACTCTCTCTCCGCGGATTTAGTGATGAGGAATGCAAATGGAGCTTGATGATGTTTTATAAATTGGACTAGTTCTTTTTCATCATCAGGAGTAATGCGATCGCTATATTTGACTTCCCATGGTACCTTCATTCCTCCATGTGTTGTAGTTACAAAATCAACTTCATGATTTTGGAAACGAAAAAACTCTACCGGAACAGGTAATTGTTTGAGAAAGGAATAAACATATGTTTCGACTAAATTACCTAATGATGATTGTTGGGAAAAATTTGTTGATGTAAGATATACTTTTTTTGCTGTCCGGCTTGATTTGGCAATTTTTTTTGTTTGATTATGACAAAGGTCGATAAGAAATGCTTTTTTCAACCAATCAATATATGCGCGCGTCGTACGAATATCCACCCCTAAATCTCTGGAAAGATTATCATATAGAAGGAGATTGCCGGAATGCTCTTTCAGATAGGCAAAGATGATTTTGAGAATGTCAGGTCGTTTTATAGGAAATGTTTGCGGCAGATCAATCTCTATGATTTTATCTTGAATAGTCTCTAAATATTCATTCGCTTCAGCTTGTCCATATTGATGAATTACGGGTTGAGGAAATTGTCCTATTCTTAGATATTTCTCAAAGAATGTAGCCATGTATTCAGGAAAAAAGTGGCTATATTTATCTAATTTATCCCCTCTAAAATCGTTTTCATAAATTTCTTTGTGGGCTTTTTGATCAAGTTTAAGATACTCAGCGAAAGTAAGAGGCATAATTGCAATTTCCTTTAATCTACCGGCCAAACTTTCTGTCGATCTTTTCCGAATAAATAGTGAGGATGATCCACTAAGGATAAACTTCACATTTTTGGCTGTATCATAGTAAGTCTTAATGATATCTTGCCAGTAAGGGATAATCTGTATTTCATCTAGAAAAATGAAGGTAGAAGTATCAGTAACGCTCAAAGGAGTATGGAGATAGGAAGTGGCATACGTCTCTAGTATTTGACGCAATGTATCTGGTTCATTTTTGACAATGGAGCGATCGAAGGAAAAATAAAAAAGATTCCGTGGCGTGATGGATTTATTAAGGAGATGTCCAAGTATTTGCTTTATGAGAGTACTTTTGCCTACTCTACGTAGGCCGGTCAATGAGATGATCAAATCTTTTTCAAGCCAACGTAGAATTTCTGGGTAGTATGGACGGTGAAACCAGGTTGTCTCTTGAGGTCGAAATCTAGGATCAAACCATTGCTGATTTTGATCTCTTAATAATGCTTCTAGATTCATATTTTAGATGCATTATAATGTATCTAATGTATATTGTCAAGGCTGTACTTCAGGATAGTGGCATTAAGTCGGACTTGCAAGAGACTGTGTACTTGTCAAAAGTACATTTTTAAAATGCTTACTAAAGTCAGTCACTGTTAGTGGTGACTGAATAAATGGTTCTAAATCCCGTCGGACATCAGCCGGGTCTAGTTGAGTGATCTTCTTAATTAACTGCTTTACTACTTCCTCTTTTGAGTTTACTTTTAGAGCTTTGTAGAGTCTTTCCCAACGCGGGTTTAGCTTGTTAGTTTTTTGTCTTCTCTCAAAAAACCATACTAGATCAAATACATCCCTGCCTTTAAAGGATATAGTTTGAGTTTTGCCTTTAAAAAAATCTCGTTGTAAGAAAGCAATGATTTTATTGGTAAAAAGGCTCGATAAGTCATATGCTTTCACAAAAAAAGTAAATTCACTTGTCGTTATCGGTTTTACTTCGGTCCTATACATACCAAGCGTCTCCAGAGAAAAATCCACTCGGACAAAAAGTTGCGTCGCATCACTTTTGTTTTTTACCAATCCTGCTTCGGTCAAAAGATTAGGAAATTTAATAAATATGGTTTGCTTATTGCCGGCGATTTTTGATTCAATCTCCCGATATTGAAGATTCTTCGTAAAATATAATAATACTTCAGATGCAAACGTTTGGATATTAAATGGCTTTATAGAATCAAAATCAATTTCTTCAGATAGTCGAGGCAAACCATAGATTTTTCTAAGTGCAGTTCCGCCAGTAAAAATGAGTTCTTTATACAGTTTGTGATTGTAAACAAAATACAAAATATATTCTTGCAGTGCCTCTTTTATTAAAGTTCGCAGAAATAACGGGTGTCTTCTCCCCTCTTTTTCGACGATAAGACGAATTGTATCAATAATCATAGTATTCCTTCCCGCCGTAAAATCTCTCCAATTTGTTGCATTTTTGCTGATTGTGAGTCGGTTAGGGCTTTTTTTAATTTATCTTTTTCTGCAGAACCTAGAGCATCCCACTGTATTCTTCCCGTGTCAAATAAATAGTCACGCATATCTTCTGTTGATTTAAACTCCTTGAAATACAAAAAATCAAACAGCGCTTTAAATGGATATGCTATCTTGACAGATAAACCCGTAGTACCAAATATGAGTAAGCGGTACCCAGAGTAATAATTGAAAAAATCTTCTTTGAGGCTACGATAGATGAAGGAAACTTTTTCAGTGTTGTATATACGTGATGATTTTCTTGTCACAGAGGTTATTGCATACGTAGATTCTGGAATAAGATTGTATTTAGAAAGCACATATTCAAGCGAGACGTATGATGGACTTCGAAGTGTATTGGCAATGTAAAGCCAGTAGAGCTCTGATTGTTCCGGATCTCTGATAAATCCGTCCTGGTATGGCTTGGAAATATAGAATCCTTTTTTAAGAGGGATTAAATATTGCTCACGGGTGAGCTTTTTGATCCAATAGTTAAGGTCCTCCCCTTCTTTTCCCAGCGCCACACCCAGATTTTGTTTCTTAAAGCAGGGTACTTCTGCTAAAGTTGAGATTAGTTGTGCAGTAAGCATATATTCCAGAATTAGTAAATATTACTACTAATTCTAGAACAAAATGGGTTAATTGTCAAGTTAGATTAAAGAACTACTGGTGATAAAAACCCAGCTTTTTCCTGAAACTTCTTTGAGATTACAAAGGGTTGAGTTATCCCAAGTTCAGATGATAACGCTGAAAGTTTGGTGAGATCTTGCGATGTACCAGTTAACTTTATCTCAAAAGCTGTATTTTTATCTAGGATAGCATCAATTTCGGCAGTGTTACGTTTGTTATAAAAACTTACCTTACCGTAACTTGAAAGTTGATTGATAACAGCATTTTCAAATATTTGCGCTTCACTGAATTTTCCAATCACATTTAAAAGCCCTGTATCAGTAAAATAGACCTTTTTCCCTCCTGCCACAGCTCGATCGATACTTTTGCTAAACCGAGGCAGAAGTTTGATAAAAAATGTTCCTTGTAAGAATTCAAGAAATCGGTATATCTTAACTCTATCAATAGAAAGTTCACTTGATAGACGAGTTACATCAAGCATTGATCCAACTCGAGGTACTAGAAGTAAAATCATGTCCCGAAGTTCCCGAATATCTGAGTAATCGGATAAAATTTTAATATCTTTTTCAAAAAATGAGGCAAAGATATTTTTCAAAACCATTATCTTGGTATCCTTATCTTCTGTAGTTACTACCTCTGGAAAGCCACCATATGTTAGAAAATCCTCGTATTCAGCAATCCTGCCTTTATGAGTAAAAATACTATTTTTCTTATATGCATCTTGCAAAGTAAAATTTTGAACTTCTTTCAATGAAACCACATCTTTAAAATAAAGATATTCTTGGAAGCTTAAAGGAGGGATTTCATACAGGAATTTACGACCAGACAGTGATTCAGGAAATAGATTTTTAAGATAAAAGCTGGAAGAACCTGTTAAATAAAATTTAATGTTATGATGGTCAATAAGATACTTAATGACTTTGGTAATTTCAGGGAAATTTTGAATTTCATCAATAAATACTGATAATTTGCCTTTCTTTTTTCCCATATCAGTCAGTCTTTTATAGATTACATTATAATCTTGATCTTCAAAGACTTTCTGATCGAGCGGGTTGTCAAAATCAAACCACAATTTTGGCTCTTTGACTTCCTCAAAGACTTGACGCATGAGGGTAGTCTTCCCAACCTGCCGCATTCCAGTAATAAGTAGTGCGTTTTTGTGATTAAGATACTTTACTAATTCGTAATATAAGAGCCTCTTTCTCATAGTGTAAATATATTATTACAAATCTGCACAAATTTGTAAAGTAATGTTTACACCCCTAATTGCGGGTAGTGGCATTTTTTCCATTTTTTACCCGACCCGCACCAGCAGGGGTCGTTGCGGCCGAGTTTTTTATTAGTTTGTGGTTTGTAGTTTGTAGGTTGTAGTTTATCTGCTTGTTTCTGAATGGGTGTTTGTTGCTCGCGGCGCATTTGTTGGAGTTGGTCCGGAGCGAGCTGGACCTGGACTTTGAATATTCTTTGGGTTATTTCGCTGTCGATTGCGAGAACGAGTCTTTCAAACATATCAAAGGCCTCATTTTTGTACTCGACTAGTGGGTCTCTCTGGCCATAACCGCGAAGGCCAATGCCTTCACGAAGGGTGTCGATGGCATCTAGATGATCCATCCAGAGATTGTCAACCACTTGAAGCATGACCCATTTTTCGACCTGCCTGGCTACAGCTTGCGTGAGTTGTTTTTCTCTCTGAATGTATACGTCATGAACTAATTTATTTAAAAATAAAATAATATCTTCCTCAGTTTTATTTTGGGCAATTTTTTTGCTTAATTCCTCTTGTGAACGTGGATCAAAAGGAACAATCGAGGAAAATTCTGTAATAATTTCTTTTCTCTCATTCTCTGAGATACCACTTGCTGAGTGTACAGTAACGATGCGACTAATACTATTTTCCAGTTTTTCGATTATCATGGATTTGAGATTATTTCCTTCGAGTATTTTTTTTCTTAAGCCGTAAACTATTTCCCTTTGCTTATTGAGGACATCATCGTATTCGACCAGATGCTTTCTTGAATCGAAATGAAAACCTTCTACTTTGACTTGGGCTTGTTCTATGGCGCGGCTCACCATGGCATGTTCGAGAGGAACGTCTTCCGGCAATTTAAAAATAGTCATCAATTTAGCCACTTGATCACCGCCAAAAAGGCGCATAATATCGTCATCGAGGGCAACATAGAATCTGGTCGAGCCCGGATCTCCTTGTCTTCCCGATCTTCCCCGCAGCTGATTGTCTATCCTTCTTGACTCGTGACGTTCTGTGCCGATGACATGGAGGCCGCCAAAAGAAACTACTTCATCATGATTTTTCTGCCATCCATCATGGAGTTGTTTATATTCTTTATTTTTTTCACCACCCTCACTTAAGTATTTATCCGGCGGGAAACCGCCAAGGATAATATCGACTCCGCGGCCGGCCATGTTGGTGGCTACAGTTACCGCACCTTTTTTGCCGGCATCGGCGATAAACATGGCTTCTTTTTCATGATTTTTGGCGTTTAGTAAATTGTGAGGAATGCCTTTTCTTCTTAAGAGTTCTGAAAGATATTCATTTTTTTCAATAGAAGTTGTACCTACTAGTACGGGTTGACCTCTTTTATATGAATCTTCGATATCTTTGACGACTGCATCAAATTTGGCTTTTGACGTTTTATAGACGCTATCCGGATAGTCGGTCCGTATCATTGGCTTATTTGTAGGAATTACAACAACATCCAGGTTATATATTTTGTGAAACTCTTCTGCCTCTGTAGCTGCAGTACCGGTCATGCCGGCGAGTTTTTCATACATTCTGAAATAGTTTTGCAGTGAAACTGTGGCGAGAGTTTTAGATTCCTGCTGGATGGGAACGCCTTCTTTGGCTTCTATGGCTTGATGCAATCCTTCGGAAAAACGTCGGCCGTGAAGAAGTCTTCCTGTAAATTCATCGACGATAATTACTTGATTGTCTTTGACGACATATTCTTTATCTATGTGGAATAGAGATTTGGCTTTGAGGGCAGCCTCCATATGATGGACGACTTCAAAATCTTTTTCGTATAGATTTTCTACTCCTAAAAGTTTTTCCACTTTTTCGATACCTTTTTCGGTTAAATGAGCGGTGTGCATTTTTTCGTCGACGATAAATGATTCTCCCTCTTGTGAGACTCGATCGATTATTTTGGCATATTCGTAATACTTTTGGGTTGGTTCAGTATCGGGAGCAGAAATGATATGAGGTGTACGAGCTTCATCGATCAAGACTGAGTCAACTTCATCAACTACTGCGTAATGGAATCCTCGTTGTGACATCTGGGAAATGTCGGAAACCATATTGTCGCGAAGGTAATCAAAACCAAATTCGCTGTTGATACCGTAAGTAACATCTGCTTTGTAAGCTTCTTTTCTTGTAATCTGCTTTAGGTTTCGGAGTCTCCAGTCTGTAGCAGAATTATCAGTAAAATCTGGATCAAATATAAAGGATTGGTCGTGAATAATGGCGGAGACGGAAACTCCCAAAAGATGAAAAATCGGCCCCATCCAGCCAGCATCACGTCTGGCTAGGTAATCGTTGACAGTGACAAGATGGACGCCTCTTCCGGTCAACGAGTTTAGGTAGAGTGCGGGAATGGCTGATAGAGTTTTTCCTTCTCCCGTTTTTTGCTCGGCGACGGCTCCTCGATGGAGGGTGTATGCAGCAACTAGCTGGACTTCATAATGTTTTTCACCTATGGTTTTTTTGGCTGCTTCTCGGACGAGGGCGAATGCTTCGGGAAGAATATCATCAAGAGTTTCGCCTTTTGCCAGTCGACTTTTAAACTCGGCTGTTTTTTCCTTGAATTCGTCTTTTTTAAGCTTTGCCATTTGTTCGTCAAGAGAAAGGATCCTATCAATTGTAGGCTTTATTCTAACTATTTCTTTTTGATTTGCATCGAGGAATCGGGAGAGAAATTTGAACATAGCTTGAAACTATTCATTTTATCACGTTGGAGGCTAAATGGCTACTTATTTCCAGCAAAAGATGAGGTGGTTGATAATGGGAGTTTGGACCAAAACAGTTGAGAATTCCTGTTTTAGTTTTTTTATATATTCTTCTATTTCTAATTTATTGTCTTTATTTCTTAATCTATTAATAATAACTACTCCATTTGTGTTTAAAATATTTTTTAAATCTTTAATAAAAGATTTATGAGTTAGTTGCGGAGGTATATTTTTGCCGATGTAGAGATCGATGAGGATAAGATCAAATTTTTTTGTGTTATTTTTTTTGACCCAATTTATGACGTCGGAGATGATAATATTTACATTTTTTGCATTATCTAAGTTAAAGTATTTTTGGCCAAGTTTTGTCATCAGTGGGTCTATTTCTATACCAGTAATTTTTGCATGCGGGTAGTATTTATTAATTAATTGAATAATTGTTCCACCTCCGACGCCTAAAACCAAACAAGTTCGTAGTGGGTAGTTGGTAGTTTGTAGTTCTTTAAGGCCTGATTCCCAAAGATTTTTGACCAGGCTGCCGCTTTGGGAGAGTCCGGCGACATGGATTGAATAATTATTCCAGAATTTAACTATTTTTATTTTTCCGTTTAGGGGAGAATTTATTTCTTCTATAGTCTGTGGAAACAAGAATGAGAGTAATTTCATTGTTAGGGTAGTTAGGGTCAGACCTTGAAGTATTTAAGGTCTGACCCTGTTCTGACCCCTGTTCTGGCCCTGATGATGGCAATTTCGATTAGTTTCTTGAGAAATTGGGGATATGAAAATCCCGCTGTTTTTGCTGATCGCACTGCTCCATCTTCAGGGCCTATGCCTGGATTGACATTTATTTCCAAAAAATATGGCTTGTTTTTTTCATCAAGTCTGATATCAATTCTGGCGTAATCGCGGCAGCCGGATGAATTATACGCTTCTAGTGCATATTTTTTAATCTTTTTAATAATTTCATTATCTAGTTTTGCTGGGCAGATGCCGACCGTTTCATTATAATTTTCTGATTCTTCGATCCATTTTGCTTCAAAATCAACTATTTTCCATTTGCCTTTTTTTTCAAAAGTTGGGCCAAAAATTATTTCGGATATGGGAAGCATGATAGCATCTTTACCATTACCTACAATTGTGACATTAAGTTCTCTGGTGTTGATGAATTTTTCCACCAGGACTGGTTCTCTATACTGTTGTAAAAGCTGCAATACTTTATGTTGTAATTGACTCTCGTTTGTAATTACGGCATCGGAATGGATTCCCAAACTGCAATCTTGGTAACCAGGTTTTACTATCAAAGGATATTTTAGATGACCATTTATGACTTTATCTTGTGGGGTAAAAACTTCATAAGCTGGGGTAGGAATTTTAAATTTCTGAAAAAGTTTTTTGGTGGCGATTTTATCTGTGGTGAGAATGATTGATTTATCAGAAGCTCCGGTATATGGCAAAGCTATTTTTTCTAATAATTTAGGGATTTCTTGCTCTGTTTTAGGGATTGAACCAATTCCGTAACAAAGATTAAAGAAAAAATCTGTTTTATAAGTTAAGAGATCGGTATAATTTTTTTCATTTACTTCTAATAGTTCAACATTTAATTTTTCTTTTTGGAGTGTTTTGAATATGGCGTGGGCGGTTTTTACGGTATCGTCATCGGCGAGAATATCTTGGGGCGATCCTATGGATATACTTTTTACCTGATTATACAAAATGGTTATTTTGTATGAAGACAGATTGTGAGCAGGTGTTTGTATCATTTTGAATCACAGGGAAAGAATAGATTTATTTTATTTAGTTGTCAAGGGCGAGAGGGATTACGTAGAGATTCGAGTTCCTCTTCGTAGATCTTCATGAGTGGTTTTGTTAAATCATAAGTGAGAGTTTTGGTAGTATGAATGCCGAAATAAATTTTGCGCAATTTCTTTTCTTTGTGCTTGGCGATTTTGAGAAATTTTTTGATAAAAAGATCCATTAGCGGACCTTTTACACCTTTTTGATAAGCCATGAGAAAGGCAAGCAATTGCTCGTCGCGACCTATACCACTTTCGGCATAGGCACTATCTTTAACACCATCTCCATTAGAAAAAATTGTATATAATTTCTTTTTTTTATTAAGTAGCATATTTTCGGTAAAACCTACTCGCCTGGGATTTATACCTAGGGCGAGCATAAAAATATAAATCCTGGCGCATTTGGTGCATACTCCGCACCATCGTTTGGTCTTTGCCTGGTCCTCGTCGGCAAAACAGGACATTTGGTATTTGGCAATTTGAGGATATCGATAGTGAAGTATCTTCATAATAGCCAATTCGTGAATTGGTTCGACAAGAGAAGCAAAAATGGAATTTGATCCCATCACTTTGGCGATGGCATTGCTTGATAGGAGCCATTCGCAACTTTGTTCAAAAACGGGGTTGACGCGGTAACCATCTTCATCGGTAAATACTTCATTACAACTAGCCTCATTTGCCCAAAAAAGGTACTTACTGCGAGTACCGAAAATGTAAGGAATAAGAAGCAAAGTGTACTGGGTGAGAAGTAAATCCCATCCCCACCATTTGCCTGTTGTTTGCCGCAGCCATCCGGGGGTGACGGGAAAGATATTGACGTCGATATCGAATTCATCAAAAAATCTTTGGGCAAGGCGATATTTGTGTCTATTTTCATAGGGACTTCTGGGTTCGCGGAAAAAAATTGGGTATGGTTCTATACTCAATTCTTTGGAGAGGGCAAATGTAAGTAAACTATCTTTGCCGAATGAAAAAGGAATGATTGATCTTTTGGTACTATTTCGATTGACATTTTTAAAACGTGCGTATCGAGGGCGTTTTCCAAACTCGATTTTAAAATGAGTATTATAAAGTTTTTTGAGAAGAGTCCCCATGGTGACGTTGCTTTCTGTGAGTGAGGTTTCGGGTAGAGAATAAACCATACCTTTGAAGAAAAATGATTCTGTTGGCGGCGGAGGAAAGTTATAGATAAGTTTTTTATGATTAGTGAGGCTAAGATGCATGGTCAAAAAATAAGTGACGGAGTCGGCAAAGTTTTGGCGGTAGACGTCAGGAAATTGCCTCCAAATGGATTGAGGATATGTCAGGAAGTAATCTTTTCTCCCGAGAGAAATTTCGATGCCATTGTGTAAAACTTTGCGACGGATGTGCAGTTCTCCGTTTTTGACCATGTTAGCCTATAAGATCTTTTCCCATATATTTGTGTAATATTTTGGGAATTCTAATTTGACCCTTTTCGGTTTGAAAATTTTCCAGTATGGCAATTAATGCTCGAGATATGGCTATGGCTGTACCATTGAGCATGTGGACATATTCTGTTACTCCATCTTTTTTTCTATATTTTATATTGAGACGCATGGCTTGATAATCGGTGCAATTGGATGTGGAAGTGATTTCGCCATATTCTGCCTTTCCCGGCATCCAGGCTTCGACGTCAAACTTCCGCACTGCTGGGGCGCCGAGATCTCCAGAAACTATGTCTACTACTCGATAAGGAATTTCCAGTTTTTGATATATTTTTTCTTCTATTGACAAAAGATAATCGTGCATTTTGGGAGACTCTTCGGGTAGACAGTAAATAAACATTTCTACTTTAGTAAATTGGTGGACACGATAAAGACCTCTTGAATATCTACCGTAGCCGCCGGCTTCTCTTCGGAAACAATGAGAGATGCCGGCATATTTGAGGGGCAGATCTTTGGCATTTAAGATCTCATCTTTGTGATAGCCACCTATGGTGACTTCGGCGGTGGCGATCAGGCCCAAATTTTCATCTTCTATTTTATAAATTTGAGATTCGGGCCCACGCGGTTTGTAACCGATGCCATCTAAAACTTCCAATTTTGATAGATCCGGTGTTTCGATAAAAGTAAAGCCTTCTTCTTTTAAAATATCAAAGGCAAAATTTATAAGGGCATATTCTAGTAAAACAGCATCATTTTTGAGAAAATAAAATTGACTGCCTGTAACTTTGGCGCCTTTGTCAAAATCAATAATGTCCAATTTTTTTCCAAGTTCGACATGATCGAGAGGTTGGAAATCGAATTTTGGTGGAGTCCCCCACTTTTTTATTTCAACTGCTTCATTTTCGTCGGTGCCGATAGGGGTTTTTGGGTCTAATGTATTTGGCAATGTCCAGAGGAGTTCTTTTAATTTTTTTTCTGAATCGACTAATTCTGGTTCTATTTTTTTTAATTCTTCTTTTACTTCTTTGCCTCTTTTTATGTTTGCATCAGAAAAATTTTTACTTATTTTGTTTCTTTCTTCTCGAAGTTTTTCAATTTTTTGAATAAGATCTATTCTTTTTTTGTCAAGTCCCAATATTTGCTCAACGTCTATGTTGACGTTTCTTTTTTTCAATATATCAATAGCTTGGCTTTTATTATTGCGAAGAAATTTTAGATCGATCATGTTTGGGGATTATCTTGTTTCGTAGCCTAAAGTGACGGAGACGTTTACCTCTGTTTGTCCCGATTGCAGTTCTGTTGATTTTTCGTCTGGTGAGCCTGCCGCAGTTTCCGCCGCGCGGTAAATTGGAGGAAATGGTTCGATCGGGTTTTCATAGACATTGATAATTTTACCTAATGTAATTCCAGTTTCTTTTGCTATTTCTTGGGCTTTTTGTTTGGCTTTTTCTATTGCCTGTTTTCGTGCTTCTGCTCTATATTTTTCCATGTCATCGATTTCAAATGACACCCCCCCTATCTGATTGGCACCGTTTTTGGAGGCGATATCAATGACTTGGTTTCCCTTTTCCAGATCTCTTGCCTTTACTTGGATATTGACATTTATAGAGTAGCCTGTAATTTTTTGAGTGCCACCGGAGTAATCATAATTTGGATTTATATTGTATGTGGTGGTTCGAATATCTTTTTCTTCGATTCCAATATTTTTTAGATCCTGAGTAATGGAATTTATAATCTCATTGGCCCTAGTTTGCACCTGAGATACATTTGTTCCTTGAGTAGAGTAGCCAATATTCACAACAGCAATATCAGGTTTGGCATAGGCTTTGCCTTCTGCTGTAACTGAAAAATAATCATTTTTCATGGTGGAAATTTGATTGACATAAAGTGGGAAACTTAGACCAAGAGAAGTGGTGAGAAATAGACCAACTAAGATTGAGATTATTACTGCAACGGAGATAATAAGAATTTGTCTAAATTCTTGCGGAATCATAAGATAATTATACTATAAACCTAGTTCTTGTGATATCTCCTGCATCGCTTTTAGAGCTTTGGTGATGAAATCTTCTTTTTTTATACCAAGTTTTTCTTCGCACATGGCGATTTGTTCTCTTTTGGCGCCGGCAGCAAAGGATTTTGTTTTATATTTTTTCATCACAGAATCTGTTGTAACTGATAATAATTTCTTATCCGGTCTGACAAGTGCCACAGCAACTATAAGACCTGTCAATTCATCGCAGCAAAAAAGCGACCACTCGAGATTGTTTTTGGGCGGGTTTTGGCCGGTGTGGGCAAAGTTATGGGAGGCAATCGCCGATAAAATTCTTTCATCAGTCTCCCCTACTTCTTTTAACCATTCAGACATCTTAATGGTGTGTAGTTCTGGTTTGTCTTTGACTTCTTCATAATCTCCATCATGTAAAAGTCCCACTATTCCGTATACTTCTTCATCTTCTCCGAAATGTTTTGCCAGTGCTCTCATCACTGCCTCTACAGAGAGACAGTGGCGAATGAGGTTTTTATTCTTCATGTGGGCGTCTAATAATTCCCAAGCTTGTTGACGTGTAATCATAAAAGTAATTTTAAATTTTTAATTCTAAATTTTAAATCAATATTCAATTTTAAATTATTTTGTGCTAATTGCAATTCTAGAAAATATTAAAGTCAATTCTTGTGCTTCTTTCCAGAGAACTCTGCATTCATCTCTTACTTTATCGTCTGCTTTAACAATTAATCTGAGCCAGTATTTTGTCTCTCTTGCTTCTTTCTTACAAATAACAATTTTGTTTTTAAAATCTTTTTTACTTCCTGCACCGTTTGCTTCGAAATAGTTTGCTCCTATACTGGTTGCTGCTCTGACCAATTGATTAATAATCGGCGATGTAATAGATGAAGGTTTAACTTTCTTACACATTTCTATTACTCTTTCGGAAAAATCGGCTGTTCTTTCTTCCAAATCGTATTTAGTATTTAAAATTTGGATTTAAATTACTAATCCTTTCATCTCTACGCTTCCACCACAGTATTTTTGAATAATAGCGATTGTTTCGTCGAGAGATCTTTGGACTTTTTGCCGAGTGGCGTCATAAATTCCATCAAGATTTAAAATAACATTTTTCGTATCCAGGGTGACTGCGGTTCTTTTTGCATCTCGAAAATTAAAATCAATATTGTATCCGCCGATAGCATCAAAATAGGCAATTTCTTTTTCTGTGTAGGCGGTAGGTTTTTCGTCGCCTAAAAGATGGATTTCTTCTCCTTTTTTGGCAAATCTGATGATGGTCGGCAATTTCATTTTATCCAGATCAAAGGCGCCGACAGAGACTCTATGCTTCATAACAATTAGATTGTAAGAATCGACGCAAGTATTTATGGTGTATAATCCTTTTTTAAGAGCAACCCGACGAAGAAGGGCTTCGGGAGAAGGACGACGTGAATGCCAGTCGATTCCCGTCTCTTTATAGAGTCTTCTATAACTTATAATCTCCGGATATTTTCCAAGTTCTTCTGTGGTGAGGCCTTGAATTGAAGATAGAAATTCTTCTTTTTCTTTTTCTAATTCAGGGTTTGTTTTTTCTACTTTTATTCCTTTAATAATGGCGATGCCTATTGAGATCGATGGATATTTTTCTTTTAATTTGGGATCGATGGAAAAAATATCCGGTCGAGAAATAGTTTTAATTGTTGATATTTTTTCTTTAGTTTTTTGTTGTTTATTCAGCGTTAATCGTTCGCTGATTACATCTTTGGGAAATTTATTGAGTAGCCAACCAGCTCTAGGTCCATAAGGTTTATCAAGTATTACTGTATACAATGCTTTAAAGGCATCTTGGTAATTGATATTAATGGATTTAGTTAGCTGAAAAATTTCAGATTGCAACTTTTCAGGGTCTTTTGATTCTTGCCAAATTTTTGCCAGACCATTCAAAAATTTCCATTGATTTTCAGATAGCGTAATTTCAGGAAATGATTTTATTGATATTTGATACTTATATTCGTTAGGAGCATATTTACTTAACCAAACAGTGGCATTGGTAAGTCGGTCCTGCAAAATATCATTTTCTTCATCTGTGAGTGAAGATCCTTTAATTTGAGCAAATCGGTCCCAGAGTTTAACGTTTGGAAGTTGTCTAAAATTCGCTATATCTCGAAAGCGGGGAATAAAAAGATTAGGATTTTTTGGCGGAATGTCATCAATTTGAGATAATTCATAGGCACGGGAGAGGTCGGGGTCACCGCTTTTATTATATGCTTGCCAGCAACGATCGTACTCGTCAAAAAGATCAGGGATAGCCATGGTTTCGACAGGATCAAACTCGATGGCCTGTCGGTAGTCTGTCCTTGTAAACATAAACCGGACTAGGTATGGTGGCATAATATCTGAAACTTCTTTTGCAGACACACCCATACCTTTACTGGATGACATTTTTTTACCGCCGATGAGGAAAAATTCGTGCGAAAACCCAAAAGGAGTAGGATAATCAATCACACGTTTACATATTTGTTCTGCAATATCATGCGAGCCTCCGGCGCCCATATGGTCTTTACCCGCGCCTTCAATTGTCACGCCAATTACTTTCCATTTGACCGCCCATTCTACTTTCCAAGATAACTTTCCAACAAATTTTCCATTGTTGCTAAATGGGCTAATTTTACCTTCATACCCGCATCCCTTAGTCCAGTCGACGGCATCTTCTTTGCAGGTAAAATGAACGTTTTCACTATCCCATTTGTAGACTCTGGTGGTAGACTCTTTACCGCATTTCGGACAAACTACTTGGAATGGATACCAATCAGGTTGGAGCGACTTTTTGTACATTTTTTCATAAATATCCCGAATAATATCAGCTTTATCCAGACAAATTTTAATATCCTTGTTCATTTTGCCTGATTTATATAAATCAGCACTCCAGATGATTTTTGGTTCCGATCCAATTTTATTGAACACGTGTTTGAATTCCAAAGCAAAGTACTCGGCATAATTTTTCGCAGCTTTGGGATCAGGCGAGGGAATAGTAAATAATGGTTGCCCTAAATATTTTTCCCATTTTTCTTTCTCCAGATAAATTGGCAAACCATCCATGGGATCCTGGTCTTCAAAAACATAGCTGAATGTCACTTTTTGTCCGGAGTCTTTTAAAGCGCGGTTTATTGAGTCGTGTACAACAACGCCCCGAAGTGAACCGACATGAATCCTGCCCGAAGGAGTCTTCATGTCGTCAACCCAGTAGGGAGTGTATTTACCAGAATCTATTATCTTTTTTGCAATTTTATCGGCCCAGAACATAGACCTTTCCCTTTTTTGCTTTATTCCAATTATACGATAATATGGGCGCAGAGCATACTAGTGTCATGTTTTTATCGTGATAGTAATGCAGAGAAAAATAATCTGAAAAGCTTGGGTATTGGTTAAGAAAATAAAAACTTTTGCCGTCTGATAATCCTATATTCATGCCTTCAATTGAACGTGAATGGGAAATGAGAGTTTTGTGGACAGAATCTAAAGCCTGACTTAATGATTTTTTTTGCTTTTTAAATAATTGAATAAGAGAAAAAATTTTTTGTGCTCCGATTTTTCCGAAAAGGGGAAGATTTAGGCGAACGCCTTTTAGCATTCCATTGAAAACAAAACAGAGACCATCGTCTATATACGGTTGATTGTATTCAATAATCCCCTTTTGGTCGGGAAAGCCTGCGCTCCTGGCGTGGACAATAAGGATTTTAGTTTCAGGCAATTGTGGGAAAAGTTTATTATCTTTCCAGATGGGATTAAGTGATTTTTTGGTGATCCATTTTCCCGATGTTTCCCAAGCTACTCCCCAACCGTCATTCTGTAAATCTCCGTCTGGTGTGCGGCTTTTTTGGCACATTTGGGAAAATGCAGTTAAAAAATGCTGCGGATTAAATTTCCTTTTTGATTTTATGAGAAGGAAACGGCACATATTAATTTTTAAAAATTTCTTTTAGAGCGTTTATGACCATGTCTACTTCTTTTTTAGTTATCAAGTACGGAGGAAGAAAACGGACTATATTTGATCCGGCTGGAATGGCAATAATATTTTTCTCTTGCAAAGCTTTTAGTAACCAGGTAGCATTTTCTTTCAATTGGATTCCAAGCATAAGACCAATACCTCTTGCCTCTAAAATTTTGTCTGAATCAATTTTTTTCAGTTGGGATAAAAAATATTCTCCAGTTTTTTTAATATGACTAAAGATATCTTTATTACCAAATTCATCTAGAGTTGTAACAACACCGGCGCAGGCTAAGGGATTGCCACCAAAAGTAGTTGTATGAAGATGCATGGGAATTTTTTGCGCTATTTGTTCTGTCACGAGCGTTGCACCAATTGGTATTCCACCACCCAATCCTTTTCCAAGACAAAGAATGTCGGGTGAGATACCAAGTTGCTCTGATGCCAGGAATGTACTTGTTCTTCCTACTCCTGTTTGAATTTCATCAACAATGAGTAAAATATTGTTTTCCCGGCAGAAAGACTGAAGGGAGTGGAAGTATTCTTTTGACGCTAATTTGATTCCTCCTTCTCCTTGAATGGGTTCTGTAATAATTCCGGCGATATCTTTCGGTGCCATTTTTTTGAGAGCATTCACTTCACCAAAAGGAATATGAGTAAAATTCCAAAGAAGCGGAAGAAAGGGTACACGATATTTTTCTCCTCCCGTTGCTGAAAGAGCACCTAATGTTTTTCCATGATAGCCATGTTCCATAGCTATAAAATGTTTTTTTCCAGTTGCAAGACAGGCAAATTTTAGAGCTGCCTCTATGGCTTCTGCGCCAGAATTTGAGAAAAATACTTTTGTTAATTTGCCCCCACAAATAGTAATTAATTTCTCTGCAGCCTGATTTCTCATTTCGTTGTTAAATGAACCATGAAGATCAATAAGTTTAGATATTTGATTTACTAGTGCATCGTTTATCTTTTGATATCCATAGCCAAAAATATTTACACCATAATTACTCCCGAGATCTAGATATTGTTTCCTGCTTGTGTCTATAAGATACATTCCTTTTCCTTTGATAAAGGTAATACCCCTATTGGGGTATGAGGCGACTAAATGATTATTTAACATATGGTTGTACCTCCACCTTTTAAGGCATTTGTAATAGGATGGGGAATTCTGCCATCGCCGAAATAAATTTTTTTTGCTCCGAAATGGATTGCTTCCTTGACGCCGAGAAGTTTTTTTCTCATTCTGTCTTCTGTTTTTTTTATATATTGATCTAACTGGTCAAATTTGATTGTTTTAATCATTGATTTTTTATCATCTCTATCCTCTAGTAAACCCGGGGCTTCAAAGAGGATGACTATTTTTTTTATATTGAGATCGCGGACCATGACTGCGGCAGCTCTATCATTATCGACATTGATGAGTAGTCCATCAGCGGTTATTGCCGGAATGGTGATAACAGGAATAAAGCCGGATTTTATAAGCAAGGCTATCAGAGTTTTATTAACTGAAATTACATTTCCGGTGAGAGAGTTTCTTATTATTTTGGTTTTATTGCCTACTTTTGCATAAATTACGTCTTTTTGTTTGCCAAGCCAGGTTTTGCCATCGGCTCCGGAAAGTCCAACTGCATTTAGGCCATGTTTTTGCAGTGTAGCGACAATTTTTTTGTTGATGAGACCACTATAGACCATAGTAAGTAACTCTATGGTTTGGCTATCAGTGTAGCGGCTGGTTTGGCCTGTGGGAGAGGTAATTATTTTTTCTTTTAACTTTAGTTTTTCGGTAATATCTTTCATCCAGGCATTTGCACCGTGCACTATCACATATTCTTCAGAAATGCTTTGCAAATCCGCGGCAATGTAATCCCAGTTGATAGCTTTTCCGCCACCAATTTTAATGATAATCATGACTTCTTTTTAAATTTTTTATAACTTCTTTTGTTACTTCTGTGGTTGTTGCATTGCCCCCGATATCCGGTGTGGTGCAGTTGTTTTTTATTGTTTTTATGATGGCTTCTTTTATTGCTTGGGAATACTTTTCCAGTTTCAAATATTCCAGCATCAGACATACTGCAAAAAAAGTGGCGAGAGGATTGATGCGGTTTTTCCCTTTGTATTTTGGCGCCGATCCGTGTACTGGTTCAAAAAGAGCATATTTGTTGCCTATATTTGCAGAAGCTGCTACTCCCAATCCTCCAACCAATGCTGCAGCAACATCAGATAAAATATCACCAAACATGTTGGTGGTAACAATAATGTCAAATGTTTCCGGTTTTTTTACCAAGTTCATTGCACATGAGTCGACCAACATATCATCAAAATAAATAGAAGAATATATTGGAGCAATTTTTTGTGCCATTGCCAAAAATAGACCGTCAGTTAAACGCAATACATTAGATTTATGTACGACAGTCACTTTCTTTCGTTTTTGGTTGGTTGCTAAACGAAAGGCAGATTCAATGATGCGTTTACTTGCGTATGTAGTAATTACTCTTTCTGCTATAGCTCCTTCTTTTGTCTTTTTTTCTCTTCCTATATAGAGATCTTCGGTATTTTCTCTGACGATTGTAAAATTAATGTCCTGCCGGGTCCCTGGTAATGGCAGTGAAAAAAAAGGTCGGATATTAGCATAAAGATTTAAGTCTCTCCTCAATTTTACAATGGGGCTGAAATAATTTTTTATATGGGGAGGACTAGTAACGGCTCCAAAGAGTATGGCATCAGCCATTTTACATGTATCGATCGTATGAGAAGGTAAAGGAATACCGCAATTTAAATAGCAATCATATCCGGCTCTCGCTTCAACAAATCTAAAAGGTATAGGTAATTGCTCCAATAACTGAAGAGATTGGTCGATAACTTCCGGCCCTATACCATCTCCTTTGATGACACAAATAGTGTATTTATTAGTTTTCATTGAAATGTAATTATATTTTTTAAACTTTTTAAGCCATTTTTTTGTAAATAGGGAATAATTCCACCCTCATGGTATAAACGGAGCATCAGAGGAGGAATCAGCACTTTTCTTTCTATGTATAAATTTAAGTCATCTTTTTCATCAATTTTTGAAGTATCTACCTCGATTAGAAGCATGCCTATATTTAAACAATTTCGGTAAAAGATTCTGGCAAATGATTTTGCCAGGATGGCTTTCACTCCTGCGTACTTAAGCGCAATTGCCGCTGTCTCCCGGGAACTGCCGCAGCCGAAATTTTCTCCCGCAATAATAAAATCACCTTTTTTAACTTTTTTTCTGAATTCGGGCCTATATTCTATAAAAGCAATTTCGGCCAATTTTTTAGCGTCGGTTGTGATGTTGTATCGACCGGGAGTGATAAGGTCAGTATTGATATTGTCGCCAAACATCCAATTCATGATAAATACCTCCTTGGATCTGTAATATATCCAGTAATTGCACTAGCTGCTGCTGTTGCCGGGGACGCCAGATATATTAGAGCTTTGGCGCTTCCCATGCGGCCGGTAAAGTTTCTATTACTTGTCGATACGCAAATCTCACCATCGGCTAGAACTCCCTGATGCCGTCCGAGACACGGACCACAACCGGGATTGGTTATAATCGCTCCAAGTTTGGTGAAAAATTCAATGTATCCTTTATGGAGAGCTTGAATATAGACCAACTTGGAAGCTGGAGTGATAATGACGCGAAGGCCGGGACGAAGTTTTTCTCCCTTCCACATGATATAGACTATATCGAGATCCTCAATACGACAATTGGTACAGGAGCCTATAAAAACTTGGTCAAGTTTTATCTTTTCTTTTTCTACTTCAATGACGGTAACGACATTGTCGATATCAGGAGGACGGGCAATAAGAGGTTTCAAATCAGCGACATTAAATGACATTACTTTTTCATAGTCTGCATCTTTATCACTTTTTAGTTCATTTTCAGAAAAGGCATAATCCCGACTATTTTTCTCTAAATACTCTTTTGTATTTTTGTCTGGTGGTACGATCGCGGCTTTGGCTCCCATTTCGGCAGACATATTGGTAAGGGTCAACCTATTGGGAACGTTAAAGCTTGATACTACTTCTCCACCATACTCTAATACTTTATAGTTACCCCCGTCTGGTCCAATAACTTTTGCCACAGAGAGGATGACGTCTTTAGAAAAGACGCCTTTTTTAAGTCGTCCGTTTATTTCTATTTTGATTGTTTTTGGTACACGAAACCAGCATTTTCCTGTGGCCATAGCTATCGCTGCATCTGTAGAGCCTACTCCGATAGTTAAAGCGCCTACACCCCCTCCTGTGGGAGTATGAGAATCGGCACCTAATACCAGATTTCCGGGATTAATGAATCGTTCAGACATAATTTGGTGGCAGACTCCTTCTGTAGTAATTGGTATCCTTTGCTCGTCGGCAAATTTGCGAATTGCTGCTTGAAGCGTAGCTACCTGGGTATTCGGTGCAGGAAACGCATGATCAAAAGGAATAAATATTTTCTTTTTATTCCAAACTTTTTTGGCAATGGCATAGAAAGGTTCTAGCGCCCACGCACAAGTCGTATCATGCGCCATAACTAAATCGAGATCTGCCAAGACAAAGTCTCCCGCATGTACTTTTTTTCGGGCATGATTAGAAAATATTTTTTCGGCAATAGTTTGTCCCATATTATTGTAAGTTTTCAATCCTATTCATCAATATTTGTTGTTTCATAGGTAATTTTTCTAACTTAAATTCTTCTACGACTTTCTTTAAAAGTACTTCCGGACGGTTTCTTTTCGTAACTCTATGTATATGTTTTTTAAATAATTTTGCAATTACTTTGGCTTGATCGGGTGTAACATCATAATAGTCAATTTCGCGTAAATAATAATAAATGAGATTCCATCCGCTGAGTGGACCTAGTAATAACTGGTTTCTAGTTACACCAAATTTTTGTAAATCATGTGCTTCATAAAGTCCATGGTGATTCATTACTGCTTTTTGATGCACTCCTGCGGTATGTGTGCGATTGGTAAGAGACACCGGTTCGTTGTAGGGAACATGCCATTTGAGGATTGCGCCCATCAGTACATTAAGAGGATATGCGTATTCTAAATTATAATTTTTGCAAAGTTGCCTTTGTTCAAAAAATGAATTGAGAAGAATTCCGGTAAGAGAAGTAATTCCTGATCTTTCAGCCATGCCCCAGATTGATGTATCTATATAAGAAACACCAGATTGAATAGCGGTAAGAGCGTTTATTAGAGATAGACCTCGGTCATTGTGGAAGTGGCCCTCTAACATGACTTTTGGGTAGCGTGTTTTTAAAGCGGTGACATGATGTTTTACTAAGTCTGGGGTGGCACAACCTACGGTATCGGGCATACCAAACATATCAACATATTTATAAATAGTATCGTAAATACGAAATGTATCTTTTAAAGGAGTCCGGAAACAATCTTCGACACTAAATCGTATTGAAAGGTGTGGATATTTTAAGCGGACTGCAATAATAGTGTCTTTAATCATTTTTGCAATTGTATCAAAAGAATATCCATGGCTATATTTTTGGGCTCTTTCGGCGATACCCATGTATATTTGTAGTCCATCAAAACCAGCTTGGATGGCTTCTTCTATATCTTTAGGGTGACAGCGTACATGTGCGTAACAGGAAATTTTTTCTTGCACATTTTGTTGAATAAATTCTCTTAATCGTAAGAAGTCGTTTTGTTCAGCTTTACTTACGACAGGCGAAAAAAATTCGAATCGGCGAACTCCTAATTGGATGAGACCGTTTAGGAGTACTTTTTTATCGGCAAAAGAAAAACGATATTTTCCACTATCAAACATTAGTGGGGATTGTTGCCCATCTCGAAATGTTGTATCTATAAAGCCTTTAAATGTATTTAGGTGATTATTTTTTTTCATATTTATATGGGGTGAAGTCCGGGAAACTCTAATCCCGTAGTTTCAGGAAACCCATACATAATGTTCATGGCCTGAATTGCCTGGCCGGCAGTACCTTTGCCTAGATTATCTATGGCGCCGATTGCAACTAGGCGATTTTCTCTTTCGGAGAGAGCAAAACCGATGTCGCAGTAGTTTGTACCTGTGAGGATTTTTGGCTCGGGAAAGCGATAGTTGCCTGTTTCTTTTTTGACAAGTCTTACAAATGGTTCGTTTTCGTAAGCTTGGCGATAAGCTTTCCAGACATCAAGTTCTTTTACGCCATGATGTGGTATGGCGTGGATTGTAACGAGGAGGCCGCGAACTATTTCAATGGTGGTAGCAGTGACAGAGACTTTTAGGTTTTTGACATATGGCGATAATTCCTGTTCTATTTCAGCTGTGTGACGATGATTTATTGGCTTGTAAGTTCTGACTACGCCATGACGTTCAGGATGATGTGAAGAATAGGAAGGAGTATTCCCCCCTTGGGAACTGCTCATTTTGGCATCGATGATAATATCCGGCTTGATAAGTTTGTATTTGACAAGAGGATAAAGAGTTAAGATGGAGACAGTAGCCTCACAGCCACCACATGAAACAAACGATGTTTTTTTTATTTTATGGCGATTGAGTTCGGCGATACCGTAGACAAATTTATTTAAAAGGGATGGATATAAGTGAGTCGTTTTATACCAATCAGCAAAAATGCTTTTATCGTGCAAGCGAAAATCAGCGCCGAGGTCTATAATTTTTCTGGCACTTTTTTGGGCAAGGCGCATATATTCCATGGATTTGCCGTTGGGAAGAGCCAGAAATATGAGGTCGGTTTTTTTAATATCTTTAAATCGACAAAAAGTAAGATCTGTTATTTTTCTTAAGTTAGGATGAACTTCGCCGACTGGCAAACCTGCAAATTTGCGGGAAGTGACATATTTTAATTCAATGTAAGGATGAAAGAGGAGAATGCGAAGTAACTCTCCGCCTGCATACCCGGACCCGCCAATTATAGAAACAGATATTTTCCTGTTCATGATATTTTTTCCAGACAATAATTAATAATTTCTCCTGCAATGTTTACGTTTGTGACTCTTTGAACGTTTTTAAACTCCATGGTGTGATTGACTTCGTTTATGAGGAGTCCATCGTTTGTTTCAAAGACGTCTATTCCCAATACTCCCTCGCCTATTGCGGCAATAGTTTTTTGGGCGATATCCTCTAAATCTTTGGTAATTTTGCAGTTAAGAGGCAAGGCTCCGCGAGCTGTATTAGTGATCCAATGATCACTCTTTCTATATATTGCAGCTATTGCATTACGTCCAATAACATTTAAGCGTATATCTCTTCCGTGCTTTTCTATATATTGCTGCATATAGAAGGCGTGGTGTGATGGTCCTCCTAAGACTGTTTTACTTTCTAAAATGGACTCGAGACTATCTAAGTCGTTTATTTTGGCTATAAGCCTCCCCCACGATCCTGAAACCGGTTTTATAACAACAGGGAATCCCCCCCACGCTTCGACTGCAATCTTTGCTTGACGCTCACTAAATACCATACAAAATTTGGGTGTGGCGACTTTATGTTTCCAAAGAGCTAAAGAGGTAATGAATTTATTCTCGCAGACTTGGGCGACAGAAAGAGAGTTTACACAAGGAATATTTAAACTGGCAAAAAATTCCAGGGCGTGCATTCCTTTGACGGTTGAGACGCAACGCTCAAGAACGACGTCAAAGCCATAAGAATTATCCGGGTCGAAAATCTGTTCCCGGACATCAATAATGTCAAGTGAAACTCTATTTTTTTTAGCTGCCTCGATGATGAGTTTTTCGTCGCCTCTTATGGTTGTATGTAAAAGGCCAATTTTTTTATTTTTTAGCATATTTTATTGCCCCCAATCTTCTTCAACTTTTGGAGCTTCTTTTAAATTAAATTTACTACTTTTGTTGTCGACTGAGACTACTTCAAGCTTTGAACCACAATCCTTACAGGAAATAATTTCCGAAACTTCAACGGATGTAATCTTTATATTTGCGTCACATATGGGACAACTACCTAGCATAAAAATCACCTCCTTTTAGCCATATCCCAGTACTATGCTTACCTCAAGCCGGAGGCTTCCAGCCTCGCGCTCTTGAGGGGCGCAAGTACGGGATTTGCAAGAGTAATACTCGCAAAGCTCGTAAACTCTTGCATAAAAAAACCCCTCATTTGAGGGGTTAGTAGGTCACGAAACGACAACAGAAACTAACCCCTAATAAAAGGGGGTCGCTTCTTGGGTTCGTTGACAATATAATTTGTTTGTTTCATTATGGACTATTATACCAGAGATATTTATCGAGTCAAATTTTAATCAATCGAGAGTATTTTGTAAAGGATTTTTCCAACCGGCGCCTCTACCTCTACCTTTTCTCCTACCTTCTTTCCCAGAAGGGCTTTGCCCAATGGTGAAGAGTGAGAAATCTTTTTTTGGGTGGGATCTGCTTCCCATTCGCCGACTATGGTAAATACGTCTCTTTTGCCATTGAGGTGAAGGGTGACTCTGGAGCCAACGTCTACTTTTGACCTGGAATGGCTGGAGACTATTTTGGCTTCGTGAAGGATGGTCTCTAGCTCGGCAATTCTGCCGTCGATGAAGCCTAGATCCTGTTTAGCCGATGTGTATTCGCTATTCTCGGCTAGATCTCCTTGGGAGCGCGCGTTGGCAAGCCGAGAAACTAGTTCCGGCCTTTTTTTATTAAGAAGCTCGTCGTATTCTTTTTTGAGCTCCGTCATGCCGTCTTTGGTGAGTAATATTTTCTGTATGTTGTTCATAGTTCGACTTCGCTCACTACAAGTTTTAGGCTAAATAAAAAGACCCCTTACGCATGAATTATTTGGGAAAGCGCTTGGTGGGTCGAATTATTATAAATATTTTAGCAAATCTTTTTTGGCTTGTCAAGACAATCTTGAGGCTATATAATACCTACTGAGGCTAAATAAAAGCTTTTTGCCGCCATCGTCTAGTGGCCCAGGACGGTACCTTCTCAAGGTACAAATCGGGGGTTCGAATCCCCCTGGCGGTACCCAGTTCCGACTTGTCGGGGCCGCCCGCAGGGCGGCCCAAGGTTCGCGCGCGTTACCGCGCGCTATTTTGTGGTTGAGAGTCAGGTTCGAGCCGAAGATTTTTTGGGCCAATACCTTTTTCTGGTATAAATCATTGCCCCTTGCGATGTTTGCCGCGCTAGCGGCATCTATAACCCATGTCCGCATGGGTTCGAGCCAAGCATTTTGCGTTTGTTCAAATGTTTTTACTTTCTCTTCCAGCGTCTTCTTGATATTTAACAGTTCAGCTTTTTTAAAGCGGTACGTTTCTATATCAATTTCCTGATCCAAATAAGCATCTAGAAGACGCTGTAACTTGATATTAATATTTTCAATTTCCATTTTTTTCATTTGAACAAACGCTCGGCAGGATTGGGCAGTGTCTTTTTCTTCCTCTTTGAGTTTAACTAACATTCTATTTGCCCAATCCTGACGTAAAGAAACTTTTTGAATAAGGCTGGATAGCTGCCTATCCAGGACTTCTTCGCGAATATAAAGTTCGCGGCAAGAAATTGTTTTGGATTTTTTGGTACACCTATAATAAGTATGGCCTTTTTGAATTTCAGCTGTAATCATCATGCCGCAACTACTGCAGCGAAGAAGCCGGGCAAATGGTTTGGGGATTCTTCCCTTGTCTTTGATATGTTGGGGCTTACTCCTGTCTTTCAAAACCATTTGCACTTTATCAAAAAGTTTCTTGGAAATGATGGGCTCGTGGATTCCCTCGTATAATTCTCCACCAAACCGAAAGAAACCGACATAAAACGGGTCGGAAAGTACATATTTAATTCTGTCTTTATGAAGAGGCTTGTTACCTCTTGAGAAAATACCATGACGAGCCAAAAAGTCAGATATATCTTCAAGTCTTGATTCATTTTGGGCATAGATACCAAATGCAAGGGAAATGTAGGGTGATTTAAATTTATCAACTACAATTTTCTTAGTCCTGACATTATTTAGATACCCGATGGGTGCCAGACTGGGAAATTCTCCTTTTCTTACTTTTTGGCGAAGTCCTCTTTTGGTATTTTCAGAGAGGGAATCCACATAGTACTTACTTTGCCCAAACGCAATATTGAGCATAAATTTACCCTGCGGAGTGGATTCAAACCAGAATTGGGGAAATTTGAGAAACTTGATTTTACCAGTATCAACTAGATAAATAATCCTTCCTCCATCTATACTATTGCGCGCAAGTCTATCCGGATGCCAAGCCAAGATACCGGCGGCTTCACCTTTTTCAATTCTCTCAATCATAGAATTGAAAACAGGACGGCCGGGAATCTTGGCCGATTGTTTCTCAATAAGTTCCTCAATAATGGAAATTGACTCACGTTTGGCAAATTCCCTAAGCTCCGTAATCTGTGCCTCGATAGATAATACCTGTTTATCCTCTGTATCTGTAGACTTGCGCGCATACAAAAATAATTTTTGCAGAGTTGGTAATTGAGATCTTAAATACTCTTTTGGAGGTCTTGTTATGAGATTGTTGGCAGGAGTGGTAATCATGAGCTAAGGAGTACTATACTTTTTCCTTCAAAATTTTCAATATGACTTAATGAATCAAACATAAGCAAAAAATTCTTTTTGTTCGTTTGCACGTAAAAAATGCTGATGCATTTTTCAGTGTAAAGGCAAAGTTTCCCCCACTATTTAGTGGGGGACAAATAACATCGCAAGGGGCAATTAATTAAAATTCTTCGGCTCATGACTCTCAACCACAAAATAGCGCGCGGTAACGCGCGCGAACCTTGGGCCGCCCTGCGGGCGGCCCCGACAAGTCGGAACTGGGTAAGCCTTTACAGTTACGCTCGAAACTATTTTATAAATAATTCTTAGTATTATAAATAAAATGTTGCGATGAGGAAAAGGGGTAAAGGGGAAAAGGAATCATCGCAACATAAACCTTATTGCTCGGCCGCTTCGCGGCCTCGCATTATCCCAGGCCTCTCCTTCTCATTCTCTCTTTGGGAAATTTTCGAAATTTTTTAAAGCCTTCTTATAGGTCGCTAACGAGAATATTTATTAGAAAAAGGAGAATATTTTGTCAGAAATATCATGAAAATAGCAAAATACTAGCTACCATATAAAACTGTCAACAAACGCATAGCTTCATAATTATTTTTACTGTCTTTATCTTTCCAAAGTTTTTCGGTCATAAAATCAACTGGCATTATTTTTAAGCCATGTTTGTTTAAAGTCGTAGTATTTAGGATTTCTCTCCATGAGCCCAGCAAACAATTTTTCTACTTGCTCTTTGTGGGTTTTAATAGAAGTTAAGTATTCGACTGCAACATCAAGGTCGTTTGCAATTAACAGATCAGTTGGATAATCAACGAGTTTTTTAAACCAACGTAAAAATTCTTGGTTGCCTTTTACCTGCGCAATTTTTACCAATATTTTTCCATTATAGAAGAATGGCCACCAATACATGTCAGGAAGATTATCTTTAGTATAGTTATCTTTAAAATACTGATACTCCGTTTCAATACATTTCTTCCAAAGGTCAAAACACACATCAAAATGTTCTTCAATATAATCCTCAACAAAACGATAGATATTCTCAAAAGTCCTGTGGTCGTAGGTTACTGTCATATACTCAAGATAATAAGCGGCGAGTTTTACAGCATCTTCAAACTTCGGTGTATCTTTTACCTCATGGGGTATACGTACCATTTGCCAAGCAAAAATTTGCTTAATTTCTGGATCACCACTTTTTACCAGACTAATCAATAATTTCTTAAAGGGTCTGTCATCAAACTTTCCTAGTGGTTCCCAGTCCTTTGGCCAGTCCTTGAAAGATTGTATTCTGTATTCAGCAAAAAATATGTATAATGGTGCTGCTTCGCTTAATACATCTGCTAAATATGATTCATGTCCTCTTTGTTTGTCTTTTTTAGGATACTCATTTTTAAGAAATATTTGTAAAACTTCAAATGCCTTCTTTTGATCTATACTTCTCATGTAAGTAAACACCATCGCCAAATGTTTCATAATGGCAGGTAATTCGTGATTAACCAAATCACGTAGCATCAAAAAAGCTAAATCCTCTATTTTCTTAGAAATTTCAACTTGCAGAAATCTCTCTTTTCTATTATCTGGAAGCACAGTGTTACGATTTTTTACTAACTCTAAAAGGGGAATACAAGATTGTAATCGTACATAATAATTTTTATCCTTAGTTAGCTTTTCAACTAGAGGTAGAATTGCAGGTATATGTTTTCTTCCATAAAGAGTCGCAAATTTTTGTAAAACCCACGCGCAGTAACCTCTGACAGAACCAATTGATAAGTCATCTTCACCGCCTATAATTTTTTGATGTCTATTAAAATTACCTTCTGGATCATCAAAGTAATTCTCAAGTATAGGATCGCTATCTTTTATAAAAATATTTAGTATGTAAAGAGTCTCATCAAACAATTTTACTTCGGCCAGTTTTTCAGCAAACTGTACAATTTGCTCTCTTGAGTGTCGGTTCGTAATTCTTTCTTCAGTTTTTGATATGTCATCGCCTAGGTTTTGTAAGAACGGGTATACAAAATCTTTATAAACCCCTTGGATTACTTCTTTGTTTTCTTTTGGTAAATCGTTTATTGAACTGCAAATTAGAATTTGTTGATTTAATGTAAGAGTTCTTGAAGAGCCCACTTCTTTTAAAATGCTTACTCCAATACCCAGGTTTTTGACTATAATCTTGGCAAGATTTTTAGCCACCTCCCATGTCTCCCAATCGTCATCCTTCTTAACAAATTCATCGCTTGTGATGTAACTTATAAAAATCTTAACACCCTCATCAAAAGTTTCTGGATTATCTAAAAGTTTAGAGATATTACCCATTACATTAAACGAACCTATGGTTTGTCTTTTGTGATATTCGGGATTCGTTATCCAGCTTGCGATAATAGCAGCTGCTTCTTTGTGCCTTTCTGCCGCCAAATCTGAAGTTATTTGCTCAACAAAAACGTTAGCCGATAAATTATTATATTCATCAAGACTGACTTTTATTAGCGCCCACTTTTGCTCTTTTGTATAATCACCTCTCAATTCTTGGAATATTAAGTCTGCTTTCCATGGAATACCTTTTCTCATTCTTACGAAGTCGCTTAAAATGTCAAAGGCTTCGGAGCTATGTTTACCACCTTTATATTCTGCAAAAATAACTGGAATTGAAGCACGATTGAGGAAATCTGGCTTATTACTAGAAACATCACTTATTTTCCTAGCTATACAATTTTTGATAATAAACTTCCAATTCTTTTCACTATTTTTGTATAGTTCTTGCAAAGCTGGTCTGATAATGTATCTTACAAAGTGGTTGTCTAAGATCGAAAAATTACTACCTGATTGAGAAATTCCGCTACCTGCTAAATCCCATCCATCAAACTTCCATTTCAAGCGAAACCTACCATAAAAATTATTGTAATGCTTCACACAAAGCTCTTTAAACCAAATAATCCTTTCTTCCGGATTTTCTATTACATAATCTCTAAAAATCTCGAAAATAGCGGTAGGGGTATAATGCCAGTACTCCCCATGATCTTCTATAAGATTGAAAGTTTTACTTAGGTATTCAATAATTTCTTCTTTAAGTTTTCTATCTTTTGTATCTTGATATAGTTTTGTTAATAATTTACTAATTTTCTCTCTTTCCCATTTATCGTCTCTATGTCTTGATTTTTTTTCGGTATAGAAAAAGTCACTGATACTCGGACTAAATAATTTCTTAATCACTTCAAAAACTTTGCGATTAAGCTTAGGATTTACATCTAAAATTTTTTGACACAGTCGTGCAATATCAGTTTTGATAAATTCTTCTCTAAAGAAGTTGTAACTTCCGTCTTCCAGCACTTTATCTGCAAAATCCAGCGAGTATTCTTGATTATCTTTTGTAGGTAAGTTGTTTTCAAATATTTGAAATAGGTGCACAGAAAATGCGCTCTTAACTGTAGCCTCCCATAGATTATCCCATTGACTTAAATTTAAGTTTTGCTTGTCTTTGAGTCTCATCAACGCGTAGTAAAATTCCGAAGGGAGATTAGAAAGTTCAGAAATCTTATTGTTAGCCCATTTTTTCTTCTCTGGATTTTCTATAGCTTCAATAAGCCCTTTGATGTCTTTTTCGGCAGTTTGTCTCTCTTTTTCATAACCTGCGTCTTCAAGTATTTGAGTTTTTCTTTTATCTAGTTTCTTCAAAAAAACCTCGGCTGTTAAAGTCTTCCCTGCTGCCGATCCATCGTACACTTCCTGTTTAACAAGATGATCTCTTATTTCCTCCAGTGTATGTTTTGGGACCCAAACCTGAAGAAGTTTTGCGACTAAAAGCTCTACTATTTTTTCACTCATTTCTTTTGGAACCTCCCAAATTTTTAACTGTGCCAAAAGTTCAAAATGATAATCTTTAAAATTGTGTGGTTTTTTGGCGAGCCTCTCTCTTACTCGATCTTGAAAGTATTTATAATTTTCAATATCGTTCTTAGCAGATCTATTTACCCCTTTGCAAATAATCACTATTTCATCCTGTTTGGTTACTTGGCCGTGCTCGTGAATTTTATCGAGAATATCTCTAATATCTGCGTAGTTTAAAATTGAGTCTTTTGATTCACAAATTATTTTTCGGCCATCCTCAAAGACCAAATAAAAATCTTCAAGCTTGTCACCTTCAAAACCAATATATCTAAAATCTGAACGTTTAACATATTGAAGAAACAGCGACATAGCTGCCCAAGCTTGGGCATTAACTCCTTTAACGTTATATTGACCCTGCTTACTCATAACTAGATGACCCCACTTTCTACCTCGGAAGATATTGGTAGTGTAATACCGTTTATATTGGTATCTTTATGTGAAATAATTTTTTGACAAAATTCTTCAAAGTTATCGCAAGAGAAAACATAAGTTTTACCGATCACCGGACTAAAGTCATGTATTAGTGTGCGCACAACTTCACTTAGTTTATTCAGATCAAAAACTCTAAAATTTCTGAATTTTTTATCTGCAAATACCTCTGAAGCAAGATAATCATTTGCATCTCTGTTAATGTTGCCGTTACAGATAAAGTAGAATTCTTCAATGTATACTTTTAATGAAAAATCTATAGGAGAGGAGAGGGGAATATCTAAAGCTTCTTCTATGGCTCCCTTAAATGATCTAATGTCATTGTTTCCGCTTTTTGTTATATCACCAGCTTTTATAAAAACGCAACAATGTCGAGCTTTTTTGAATAAGTCTTTATAAGAAAAGTATAAATCCTTACCCTTTTCGTTCCGGCCATGCATATCAACAACTGGATGTGCACCCATAGCTTTTAATAAAGGGATGAGTATTTTTATCCTAAGATCGTCTTCGAGAAGCTCTCCTAATAGTGTCTGAACATCTTTAACCATCTGTATTTTTTTCAACCACATTGGTTTCTTCCTGCCTAAGGCCGTAGAGTTTATAAACTAACTCATCAATCTGCCGTTCGTGGCCGAGTGCTTGGTGCTTATCTTTTTCCAAGATGGTTTTCTTCCAGTCAGATGATAGTGCTTATATATAGGCTTGTCAATTGATCTAAAAAGAGGTAAAAGGATTCAGTATGAAATTCTCATGAGGTATAATAATCAAATATAGTAAAGAGTTTAGTTTTACTAATATTTATTACAATGATCGAAGCGACATTATCTCGGGGTCCACTACCTGATCAGTTCGGTCAACCAGAGCGAAGCGTTGCTTCTCCCAAAATAATATTTCTGCATGGATATACTTCATCCCCACAAAAAGATTGGTATCCAACTATTTCCAGGCAATTAACTACCATGGGTATTGATCATGACATACCTGAATTACCAGGAGGAGAACACCCAAATCCACAAGAATGGATAGAAGCGATAGATAAAGAAGTAAAGTCTTTGGATGGTCGACCCTTTGTTCTTGTAGGTCATAGTTTAGGAGCAAGAGCTGCTCTTTTGTATCTTAAAGACAAAAAACCTGCAAATCTTGAAGGGTTATTTCTTGTATCACCCCCAGCTAATCGAACAGAGGATTACAATGTAAAAGGTTCCCAGGGATTCGGTGATTTTTTCAAAGAAAAAATTGATATTTCTGAAATTAAGCCGTTGATAAAAAGAAAACCAGCAGTAATACACTCACCTACTGATCCAGATGTTCGAGTTGAGCAAGCAAGGGAATTAGCTGATGAATTAGGTGCCAGATTTATTAGCATTCCCAATCGTGGCCACTTTAATGATGAATTTCATCCAGAAATGGATGCAGAGGAAATTTTAGATGTAGTTTATCATCAATTAAATAGTACACCACTTCCTAAAGAATTTGAAGATAAAAATGTTCACTTTGGTATTTGGGGAGTAATTGGAGGTAATAATGATAGAAAATTAGACAGTTTGGAACCATTTAGGCAAAATATAGAAGCCAAAGGTATAGAAGCACTTAGAAAAATTACTGATGCTATGCCGATACATGATTTAGAGGTGGGGATTTATGATACTACTCGCCATATTATCAGAGAAGAAGGAATGGGCGGATTTGCATGGGGTGATCATAATCGAGCTATGATTTTTTTTAATACGGAGTTGCCTGATGATGTGATAAAAAACGCAATAGAAAAATATATGGTTAGAACAGTGGCACATGAAGTGGATCATATAATGAGGATGAAAGAAGTTGGATTGCCCACCACACTTTTTAAGTCATTTATTTTAGAAGGACTCGCACAGCATTTTTCGGAAGAAATTGAGCCTGGTGATCATCCTTTGTATGCGGTTGCATTGCAGGATCCTGCACAAATCCATAATTTACTTTTGAAGGCTCAACCAGAGTTTGATATAGACCTTACGGAGGAAGACTATAAAGAAAATGGCAGATATGATCAGTGGTTTTTTGGTAGAGGTACGACTGAAATTCCCAGATGGACTGGGTATACATTAGGGTATCAGATAGTTGGTGAATATTTAAAAGATCATCCTGGTTCTAAACCATCTACTGTTTATAATGTACCAGATGAAGACTTTCGTCCTTATATTGAAAAGGTTCTGGCAACAACAGAACAAAGTATACAGAAAAATAAAGATTAGTTTTTAAAAAACTGAGAAAATCGCAACTTATATAAACTCTCCAAGAAATCTGATCCGGCATAGCCAGCCAATAGAGACATTCTCCAATCTGCGTTGGCAATAAGGCCAGCCATTTGGCCTGTAATTATAGAGACAATTATGGTAATTGCAAAATATTTCCACTGAAACTTAAATTTTTCGGGATCGAATTCTTTAGCTTTGGTGATACCGACTACTGCACGGACTAGACCTCCCATACCTCCCGCCAGAAATTGAAACGCTGTTATTTGAAAATCCATCAATAATCACCTCCTATTTATACTATTTTAAGAGATATTTTTACTGTAAATAATATAATCCTGATGGTCATGATGATTGAAATGTTCTCCGGTTTTTACAAACCCGAGAGATTCATAAAACTTGGATGTTCTTTTAGTTTTTGAAGTATTGAGAAATATTTTATGGGCTTTGAGTGATTGAGCTATCTTTATAGCTTCTTTTACAAGTTCGGTTCCAATACCCTGTCTGTGCTTTTCGTGTTTCACGATTAGGCTTTCAATTCTGACTACTCCTGCCATGAGAGATAATTCTAAAAAACCTACCATTGTCCCGTTTTCTGTTGCTTTTAGAATCTTTCTTTGCTTTGTCCAATCTATTTTGGTACCAAACTCCTCCAGGTCTGCCAGTGCCCATTCTTTCTTTTGAAATTCTTCTATCTCTTTGGTGGTTTGATTGATTTCCTGTATGGATATCATATGTTTTGTTTTGACCAAATTCCTAACTTTTTTGATTTTGCTTCTTTTTCTGCAGATAATAATTGTTGCTGATAAATAAGTGGTTTTCTTTTTTCGTATATTGTAACTTTGGCTAATCCTCTTTTTGCCAACTCAATCGCAAGATTTTTGTCACTAATAATAATGTATGCAAGAATTCTTCCGAATCTGTCTGATTTATACTCATCGTATTCAATATTTACTTTTTTTCCTTCAACGAGTCTTTTAGCAAATTCTGTAGACTCTTCATCAAAAGGTTGTCCGTGATCCGGAGTATTTACTCCGACAAGTCGGACGATTTGTCCGTTTTGTAATTCGAGAGTATCCCCATCTATGACTCTTTTGATTTTGGCTTCTTTGGGAAACTCTATGACTTGACTGGAGTTTATAATAGGCTGGTTTTCAATCGCATCTTTAATCTCACTTTCATACTTAGTCCCTGCAAAAAATGAGGAGAATGATAAAAGCAGGGCAAGAGGAATAAGGACATATTTGTTTTTATTTGACTTTTTGTTTTGGGGTTTGGATTTTGGTTTCATAAAGTGTATTTTGCCCCACCTCGAATACCCTGTTGTTTGAGTAATCCCTTCTTTTCCAGTTCAGTCAGATAGTTAGTGGCAGTGCTTTGAGATACTCGACATAATCTTTGCACATCGGTGTTGGTTATGGTTCCCGTTTCTTTGATAAAGAGCATGATTTTATCTAAGTTTTTCTGTCTTTTGTTGAGTCTTTTTGCGTTGGCTTTCTGGCGAAGAGAGGATATGCCTTCCTTCGCTGAAGCTTCGGCGGCTAAAGGAGATTGGGGTAATGGGGGAGATGGGGGAATTTGGGGAGTAACCGCAGGAGATGGCTTCGGTGGGACGATGGGTTCTATATTTATTTTTGGTTCATCCTGCAGGGACTGGTCTAATTGGGAGGGAGAGGTGTTTCCATGCAAGATATCTCCAAACGAAGATGGCTTGGGAAGAATAGAAGGAGCAGAAGAAATAGGAGGATTTGATGAAGATGGCGGATTTTCTTTCGCTAGGATCTCGCCGAAAGAGCTTTTGGGAGAGGTGGGAGGCTTAATTTCTTCTGTTTTTTGAGAATTGCCATTGGCCAATGGAGCGTTCTGGACTGGTTTTGGTGGCTCAGTCTTGATATTGGCCAAGTCGGGAGGAACTTGAAATGTTGTATTTATAGATGCACTATCTGACGGGCCGGATTGCACTTGAGACGGTGCAATTGGAGTAGTAGTGACAGAAACGGGAGGTGTAGAAATGTCGTTAGGAGATGAAGGAGATTGGGGTAATGGGGGAGATATGGGAGAGTCGGAATCGTCCGATGAGGACGGATTGGCCAGATTGGAGGAAGATGTAATCTCGGTGGGTTTCGGCTCAATCGATGGTGGAGCAACATGGCCAGAATCCGTAGCCGTCTGATTGGTCAAGTCTGGATGAGCCGAACTATTATTGGCCAATGGAGTTTCTACTGATTGGCCAGATGTTGATGCTTCCTTGGGAGCCTCATTGGCCATTTTGGTGGAAATTGGCCAAGTGGGATCAGATGTATTGGCCAATTGTGAATCGGCCAGCTTATCCTGAACTTGGCCAATAATACTTCCTTGCTGGAACTGATCATCAGCCATATTAAATCCAGTATACAACAAAGTAAATGGCCAAGTGATTGGCCAACACAAAAAGCAACATGGCCATTTTGGTGGAAATTGGCCAAGTGGAAAAAATAATTGGCCAAGTAATAATCGCCAGTGGTCACCCACCCGTGCAATGCTCTCATGATGACACCGATGGAATACAAAGAGGGGTCATCGCACGGGGGGTGAAGGAATTTCTCCCCCGAGTGCCACGGGCACACCGGAAGCACGGGGTAGGGGGACCCCCGTGAGTGCAAACCCAGAGGACGAAGTCCGACTGGATGCACGAACGGAGGGAGACCCCCCGTGGGAAGTGATTGGAAAATACCTCTGAGGGAACCAGGCTCTATAGCACTACGGGCACGGCAGGGGGTACGTGCGAAAAACCTATGACCTGATATAACAGAGAAACTCTCACAGTCTCCAAAAGCGAACCCCACTGGCGACATATATAAATGTATATTTGGGAGTACCTTGTTGTTGTCCGCGGATGGGATGGGTGCCCATAAAAAATCGCTGAGGCGATTTTTCAGGGTAAAGGCCAAGGACAACTACAAATAATTTCCCCTTACCTTATAACGAAAATTTCCCAAAGAGAGAATGAGAAGGAGAGGCCTGGGATAATGCGAGGCCGCGAAGCGGCCGAGCAATAAGGTTTATGTTGCGATGATTCCTTTTCCCCTTTACCCCTTTTCCTCATCGCAACATTTTATTTATAATACTAAGAATTATTTATAAAATAGTTTCGAGCGTAACTGTAAAGGCTTACAAAGTCTCTGCGTCTCTTTTAGTTATAACCGTAAATTTATAGGGGCTAGATTTGTTTGAAAAGTAGGCAGTATTGGGTAATTGTTCAATATCCTGACCAAAATAGTACTTTAAAATCAAGCGAAAAGTATTTACTGGAGTTATTTCTGGGTATATTAGTTTATCCCCTCCGAGAGGTAAGTAATAAGCATTGAGGATGGCCATTTTTTGTCTCTTTTCTTCTTCTGTTGCATTTTTCCAATCAAAATTCAGTTCACCTTTTCTGTATGCTTCCGGGTATGGTCCTTCATCGCCCTGAATAATTATAATGGGTGGATTTTCTTTTGATTTTTCCATGATCGTGTTTACCAATTCCTGTATTTTTTTATTGGCGAATACTATTTGTTCCTCATAGTTTCTTTTTTCACTTCTTTTATCCGTTTCCTCCTGACTTAAGCAATTTCCATCTTTGTCAAAGACATATGGTTCATGCGTTAGGAGAAAATGAGCAAATGTAAACGTAGGTTTTGAAATATCAGGCACTTTGGCAATTTCGTCAAACTTGTAGTAAGGTCTTTTGCAGTGAGTGAGCCGGCTATTAAAAAGCGGGATATTTAGCTTTATTGTAAGTGGATGAAATAATGATTTGCTATACACAATCTCTGAAAACTCAGAGAGCGAAGGCAAATTAATATTTTTATCTGCATTTCTATTCCAGGCCGTTGGACCCCACCATGAGCCGGCATGGATATAGAGATAACCATTTGATTTTAGAAATCTTAAGACAGAATAATCCTCAATAAGATCAATAAGGGGTCTAATATCATCTGATTGTCTACCTAAAGATTTTATTAGATCGTCATGATATTCCATATTCAAAGATGAGGATAATGATAATTGAGTTTGGGTATAATTTGCCCATGATTTTTGGGGAATAGAAAAATTGCTATCCTGTAGAAACTTTATAAATTGAGAATTGTCAAACTGGTACACATTTTCTAAAATATCGCTTCTTCCATAACGGTCGAATACAAAATAGTAAATATCAGGAGGATTTTTCTGATTTGAGCTGGTCACCTGCCAGGTATATGTTTTTTCATTCACAGCATAATTCAAAGAATATAATATGTCATATTTTATTATTTCGAAAAGAGATGGAATTAAGAGTGCAATTCCAATAAAGTTAGATATCAGCATTATCGATATTAGATTGGATTTACTCTTAAGGATTAGGTAGCTTGTTAAGAAAATTATTGCTATTGCAGCAATAAAACCAGGGGTTTGTTTTCCTTGGAGAAGACTATCTAAAGGTGACTGCCGAAGCAAATCAAAAATATGCCCGTAGCTTAGAATGACTAGTGCTGAGAGGGAAACAATAAGTGATGATTTATAAATATTCTTTATAAATATATTCAGAAGAGCAAAGACAAACAAGGTACAGGCCACAATAAAAAATAGAGGCAAAAAAATGCCTGAAATGTGAATTCCTGTAATGTTGTGGCTGTAGATAAAAAAGATAGGATAGGAAGAAATAAGAATGGGAAGGAGGATGGGAAATAAATTTTTTCTCATAGTTTAAATTCAATTATAAAAGATTATGACGTCTAATGTACGGGTCTCGGGTACAAAATTATTCCTTTAAATCGATGACTCGGATCGCGCGGGTGGGAGACAGGCGCGGAGAAGGAGAAGGTGGCGGTCCGATGGAAGAGTGAATGTAAAACTTTACCTCTTCCCATTTATTTTTTCCTTTTTGGGGAATGAGAATATACTGACCGTCATCGGAATAGTCGTATTTCAAGACATTATCTATATCTGGCGATACGGTATAGACTTTATAATCATCTTTGTGTGGCGCTTGTGACAGGAGAGAGGTTATATCAAGGGGTGTGAGGTCTGTTTGCACATAAAGACTTAGGGTTTCAAACAGTGAGGGAATTTTGGGCAGAATTGAGGGATTTAAAAGCTTTTTTGATAGTGCCTCCAAAATAAGTTGCTGCCTTTTGGCGCGGGCAAAATCTCCTTGTTCGCCGGCTCCGTGACGGGATCTGACATACTTTAAGGCTGTATCTCCATCCATGGTTTTTATACCGGCGCTAAAAGTAGCTATCTCAAATCTACAAGGAAAAGATTGCCGGGGCTTATCTTTAAATTCTTCAAGCGCTTTTTCCAGTTCCTCTCCCTCTTTTCCGCAGGTGTCTGCCTCTTTGCCGGCGATGGGGAATTCTTTATCCTCGAATGATTTTTCGACATTGACAGTTATCCCGCCAAGATTGTCGATTGCCTGAATAAATCCATCAAAGTTGACTATAACTACTTTTGTTACGGGAAAACCGGTTATTTGGGAAATTGTCCTTTTTATAAGTTCTGAATCTGATGTGGGGTCGTGCTGTTTTTTATTTTTATTGAAACGTTCCAGTTGATATAAAGTATTTATTTTTGCAAACGTGCCTTTTTTATCGGGTCTTTCTACCCAAAGGTCACGGGGAATTGAAATTAAGGAAGCTATTTTTTTTGTTTTATTTATGCTGACCGTAAGGATAGTATCTGTGAGAAATGCGCCATCGTGTTTCCCCCCGGGGTAGCCTAGAAGAAGGATAGAATATATATCATCTGATGGTGTGGGGATAGGCATATTTCCAAAGAGTGGGCTTTTTGTAGTTTGGGAATTTTTGGACAAGGTCTTCCATCCGAAAAATATTATCAATCCAATAATAGAAATAATGATAAAAGACTTGAGCTTTTGCACTATTAAATTATAATAGTAGATAAACAATTTATGAAGAAAGTACTTTTTATTGATGATGATGCGAGTCTGACGAGGGTGTACCACCAGCGATTATCGGCTGAGGGATATGAAGTAATAAGCGCCGCAACGGCAGAAGATGGATTGAAAATTTTAGAAACTAACCAACCTGATTTGGTGGTTTTGGATATTATGCTTCCGGGAGCGATGAGTGGCATGGACCTCTTGGAAAAAATTAAAAGAGATTATAAACTTAATAAGATTCCGACAATTATGCTGTCAAATATTGACAGTCACATGGTCAAATCGCTTGAATTGGGGGCAACGTGGTATTTTGTCAAAGCGAATTCTTCTTTGGATGAAGTAATAAAAAAGGTGAAGTCAATCATCGGCTAGGTGATATTGCGAGGAAGAAGTACACTAAATTCAGTGCCTTTGTCTACAGTTGAAGAGACCTTTATTTTCCCGTTCATAGCGTCAATTATAGCTTTGACTAAATAGAGACCTAGTCCGTGTCCACTAGGAGCAAAACTTTTGGCATTGGAAGCCCGAAAAAGTTTTGCGAAAATTTTATCTATTTCTTTTACGGGAATGCCGATACCGGTATCTTTAACTTTTATTTCAACTTCTTTAGGATCATCCAAAATGGCAACCTCTAGAATCCCCCCAGTTTTACTATACTTGACGGCATTTTCTAATAGGTTTTTGACGACTATTTTAAAAACATTTTCTTCCATAGGCATGAAAACTTGCCCGCTTCCATATTTTGTCCTAAATGACAATTGTTTTGCCGATATTTCTGGTCTCAATTCCGTCACGACCTGTTTTGTCAGATTGATAATGTTGGACTTTTGGATAGCCGGTAGTTGCCTGAGCGCACCGAATGTAGAGATATTTAAAAGGACGTCGGTCAATTCCGCCAATCTTTTTGACTCTGTACCAATATCATCTAAAACTCTTTTTATATCTTTGCCTAGATTTTTCTTCTTGAGTAAGCCCTCTGTCTCCCATCTAATATGAGTAATGGGGTTTCGCAGTTGATGGGCGGCAAAAGCGATAAAGTCCTCTTTGGTTCTAACCTCTTTTAAATTATTCGCCAATTCAAGTTCCTCGTCTCTTTTTCTTAGGATGTACCAACAAATAATGATGATATTAAGGCCTACCAATAAACTCAGAATGTGAATAATACTAAGTTGGGCCCCCTGAAAAATATGAAGGCTGACTTTGAGGAGATTGTATGAAAAAAAAATGCCACCGAGGAGTGTACCAATAAGGAGAAGTTTCATATTAGTAATTCTACTATGGCAAATTGGGGTTTCGCGGTCAAGTAAGGAGGGCGACGATGACAAATCGTTTGGAATCAAAAAAGCCGGTACAGGTATATAGAGTAAGGCGAACGTCATTGGAGGGATCGAGAATCTGAAAGTCTGTAGGACTGACTACGGTCGTATATTTAATAGTAAATTTTTTAATGGAGCGATCATCAAATTCTATGACTATTTCCTGACCTGGCCGGGCATTGGGCAGGTTTCCCAAGAGATTTGTCCAATTATGTCCGTATAAAATGCTATTTCCAACTTCGCCGGGGATAACTGATGATGAGAGGTAAGAGACTCCTTCGGTTGATGCCTCCCACTGTCCTTTTGCTAGAGTGGCCGGATAAATAGGAAGATCAATGCCGAGTTTTTTAATGGTTATTCTTTTGGGGAGTCTTTTAACGGCAAGAGTGTTCTTGGATGGATAAGTGTTGATGTCAAAAGAGAGACGACGAGGGGAATTTCTCTGCCAGACTAAATATGATGTAAAAATTAATGAAAGAAGACCAATAGTTATAAATGTGTAAGAGAAGAAGCGCTTCATTTCTCTTTTTTTAGATAAAGTCCCAGAGAAAGTGAGATAAAGCCAAGTGAGCCTAGGATAAAGATTGGAAGAATGCCTCCTGTTGCGGCGAGTCCTAAAACAGATCCGATGGAGGTCGAGGTTCCGGCGACAGTTCCTCCCCCGCTGCCGTTATCAGAGGTTGATCCATTTGTTCCTCCACTGCAGGAATAGTTGGCATTTTGGACTAAATATGGATCGTCTTCGAGTCCCCAAACAACACCAGTAGGAATGAATGTCCAGCCCTGGGAAAGAAGAATATCTATTTCTTGCCCTGTCAACGAATTTACATTCCACCAGTTTGTTTGAATTCCATTGCCGTCCTCAGCACAGAAGCACTGGACGTGATTTCCCGAGCCTAAATCATAAACTGTATCGGACCCGGAAAATGAACTAGTATTACCTGGAATTCCGTGGGTACCTGATGGATAACTGACTTTGACTGTGCCTGTCGGATTTGTGCATGATGGGAATGAAGGAGGAGTTGTCTGGGCCAGAACAACTGAATGAACGCTGAATAAAAATGCGATGGCGATCGTTAAGCTTTGAATTATTTTTCTGGACATTTTTGGGGGGCAAGAGGACAGCTTGTTTTATAGGAAATATTATGGGATTATAACATACTCCTTCAATTTTTACTAATTTTTACCATCCTAGGAGTTTGTATAGATTTTTAAGAAATTTATAAATTAAATCAGGGTCCTTTTTAGACATAATGATAGGATCTTGATTTATATTATTCGGATCAAGTGTTATTGAGTAATATCCCGAAGCTTCAATTTTTAGACTTTTGCCGTGATTACTATAAAATAAGCTAAAATTGCCATTTTTATCTGTAGTTATAGACTGGGAAGAAATAGATACAGAAGCACCTATTATGGGCTGTTTTAATTCGTTAATTATTTTACCTTTAATAATTTTAGGAGAATAATATGATGTCACGACGTCTGCTGCCATTCTTTTTGTCCCGTCCGGATTCCAAAGTTGGGTCGAACCACCGACGCTGACCCAATAGTTTAGACCGATGAGATTTTTCTCGCTGGTTAATTTTTCCAGGGTCTCGGCTAAATATTGAGCTTGATCGGTTTCACTTAAATTACCATGGATATCCGGAATGGGAGCACCGAATTCGCCCAAAATTATCTTTCCTCCCGAATTTAGGGCATAATTTTTGATATCCTTTAATAGTTTATCCGGACTTCTGACATAATGATCGATGACGACTACTCCGTCGAGGGCTTTGGTTGTCGGGCGATCCATAATTATACTGGCGACGTCTCCATTCATAGAATATGTATTAGCCATGACATTTTTGCCAATTTTATTAAATGCATTTTTGGCAGCTTGGTATTCCTCAATGAGAAATTTACGGTGGCCAGTGATGTCTCCGGTGCGTCTCGGGTCTCCGGGACCACCGTTTTCGCATTCGGTGCATGATGTAAAAAGATCGCCATCTTCGAATAATTCAGGATTTCTTTCAATAAAATCTTTTGTCTTTTGGATGTGTTCTTCTCTATTTATGCTTGTGTAGCCAAACCATTTTTCCCAACCAGAAAAATTGCCACGGAACCAGACATTGAGGTCATACTTTCTGGCGGTGGAAACCCAGCGTTTTAGGAAGGGAATAAATTCTTCGTCGTAGGGGGTGCCGATGGCAATATGAGTTGCTCCTGTTTGGGAAATATTTCTGACCTGTTCATCGATAGTTCTGTCGAAGCTTTTGTCTTTTAATTTTTCCCGGGCAATGTCGCGGGAATATTTCATGACATCTATAGACTGGATTTGCCACCAGGAATGACGGGGGTCGATTGCCTCCGGTTTTTCGATTAAGAGAAAAAAGAAGCTGAAAATTAAAAGTAAAATCAAATACTTGGTCATATTATTTATTATTTTTTAAAGTAGGATCAGTATTTAGTTCGGCAATAAATTCTTCTCTCAGTTGATAAACGTCAGCAAATGGATATTCTGCCACTTTGTCATATAGCTTAAATCCGGGGACGCGGCTGACTGCTTTCCAAGTTAGGTCGTTGTCGTCGTGCGTCCTCATGACGATCCAGCGGGCCCAGCGATCCGGAGAAGTGGTGGCGCTTTCCCAGTATGAGCCCGTTCCTTCGTGGATAAAGCGCTTCATGGGTAATCCCGATGAGAAGATAATGGCGTCGTGGGAGGCAGCAGAGATAAGGATAAAACCTTTTTTGTCTGTGGCATGTGCTTTTAAATATCCGCTTACTTCTGAGACATTTTTCTGGCTGGAGCCGACGAGGGCATCATCTATCGTGACCGCATCGCCATTGAGAAAAGAAAATGTAGTTACAAAAAGAAGGAGTCCAACGATAACCCATTTAAGATTTGCAAGTCTATAGATTAGATAACCAACAAAGATGGCAATTGAAGGCATCATCATCACACCGTAGCGGACATTAAACCAGGTATCGCCTGATATCCCCTGAACGAAAAGAACGCTGTGACCTAATACCAAGGCTAAAATATTGAAAAGAAAGGGGGTAAAAAGAAGGCCAATTATGCTTGCGCGCAGACTTAATTTTATGGATTTATCGAGGAGTAAAAGTATTGCGCCTACCAAACCTAACAGAGCGGTAAAGGCGCCGGAATTGAATATAAGTGCATAGAGATAGACTTTTAGGGATAAGATTAGATCTCCTTTGGTGGCGAGAACGCCTGCTTCTTCGAGCTGCTGCTGCTGGGCTCTGGCTGAAAATGGTCCAAAAGCAAAGTAGAGAGCGTCTTTAAAGATTAATTGGTTCCAGAGAAACCAAAGTGCGATTCCAAACCCTGCCAGTGTGACAAAAAGAATTGTCAGTCCCTCTGCGGTTTTGTATCCTTTTTCTTTTAATACTTTGAGGCCAACAAGAAGTGTTGACATAAAAAGTAGAAACCAACCGTCATAGCGGACGAGGGTAGCGAGCATAATCCAAAATGCGGCCCGAATAATATAAATTATTTCAACTTTTTTAAACCAGGTGACAAGCTCGTAGACACCGAGTGTCATTGTGCCTATGAGTAACAATTCCGTCATGGCAATTGATTGAAGATATAAGACGTTTAAATTAGCCACAAAGACAAAAACTCCTACCAGACGGCCGAATAAGCCGACTTTTAAGAAAGAGAGGAATTTATAGATAACGATGCTGGTAATGACAAACGAGATCATTGACTGGAGGCTTCCAGAGAGTCCTGAGTGCCAGAAGAAATCATTCCAGACAGTCGGAACCATGAGGACGTGAGGAAGCGGGAGCCAGACTGATCCGAGTTGAGCAAGTCCGGGTTTTAAACCTTCCACGACACGGCGGCCTATATCCAGATGTGATCGGGCATCATTGTAAGAAAGACTGAGGCCAATCTGATAATAATAGACAAAGAGAATTACTGATACGGAAGATAAAAAACCTATGATAAATATGAATAGATACTTATTGGAATTGTCTTTTAGAGAAGTGAAAATTTTTTCCGGTAGCGTAATTGTCAATTCTAGTGATTTCATATATTTTCCCTTTCTCTAATTTGATCTTTTTGAGTAGCAATTAAGCTAATAAATAATATAGATGATATTACTACTAGATAGGACGTGACAAAATATCTTGCGGAAATAAATTTTGCGAAATATAGATTGTAGGCAATTGAACTTGAGAAATCTTTTTCCAACAATTTCAGATTATATTGGTATGTATGAGGAATGGGCTCTGATAAATTGACTGCTTCTACTTTGGGCGGAACAGCATTGGTGGTGATTGCACCGACGAGAGAGATTGTTATGCTATATATGGAAATAACAGCAAACACGATCACGAAAGTTTTGTTTTGTTTAAATTTTTCTATTAATACTCCAATACCTGCTGAGGCTATTGCCGTTGCCGGAAGTAAGTATCTGGGACCAAAGGACCAGCCACCCCAAGGATCGCCAAACATAGAGTAGGAAGTAACAACTGTGAGGATGACGGCTACAGCCAATATGGTATTGCCATTTACGTTTTTCTTCTTTAAGCTGACATACAGACCTATAAATCCAATGATAATAACTGGAGAATAAATCAACCAACCTCTTTCGTCGCTTATAAGAAGTATATAAAGACCGTTTAGTTGATTTCTGGTATCGAAGGGTAGCTTTTTTTCTATTTGCAATTTCTTTGTTCCACTTCGTGGTTTGGCGATAATTTTTCCATTTACCTCCATCACATCCGATCTTCCGATTAGCTGGCCGGTTAAGGTATATGAGCCGGTGAGAGTATGATTGTACCAACCAAAAAGGGCAAGAAAAGGCAGTATGCCAAATATCAGTCCTACTATATTTAATTTTAGTGAAAGAGCGACTTTTTCCTCAATTTGCTTTTTGTCAAATGATTTATAAAGAGCATAAAGTAGAACCGGTATAAAGAAAAAGGCGTTAGGTATATCTGCCAATAATCCTATTCCGAATAAACCTCCCAGGACAACATTCTTGAGAAATGTTCTTTTACCGAAGAGATTTAAAAGCGAAAGAAGAATGACCAAAATGGTGAGGTGATGCTGGGTATATGTGGTGGCATAGGATAGTGCATTGGTGCCGAAAAGGAAAATAAATCCTGCTATATATGATGCTATATTGCCTGCACCGAATTTTCTGGATAGTTTTGCCACAAGGAGCATGTTTATAAAGGCAAGGATGACGTTTAGAAGATAGGTAGTGAATTGAGGAAAGCCAAAATATTTTCCTATTATATATAGCGGTACGCCTAAAAATGATACACCCGGGGTAAAGATGGAGAAAAATTTTCCATTGTGATAGACGACGTCGGGTGTAGCAAATTTGGCCTCTTTGGGGGTCAATTCAAAAGAGAATCGATCGGCTATAGCTTGAGTTAGTGCATAACGCGAGCTATTGTTGGAAGACTCAAATGGACCGCCAAGTGTAGTATCGTATTCTTTCTGATAAGCAATCGGCTCGCCCACTTTGCCTCTAACTAAACCCAAAAGAAATATTAAGCTCATAATTATTATTAGTAATTTGAATTTTTTCATGTTGTGACCTTTTTGGAACTTGTGACAATATCGTATCTTGAGTGGTGTTTGGGTTCTATTTTGTACATAAGCCTAATCCAGGCGTTTAGGAGTAGGTAGGCGACAGTTGAGATGGGGCGGGTAATGAAAAACTTCATGAGTGTAAGAATGATGATAGTTTTCGGGATGTAGTATTCTTGGCGTAAAAATTCCTTCGGGAAGAATTCCTCGAGTTTTTTCTTGCCATAGATATAGCGATTGCTTTGTTTTATATGCCCTTTTATATTTTTGGGACAACGGAATTTGACATATGCTTTTTTGGCAAACGCGAATTCGAAGCCCCTTTTGATGCAGGCTAGATATGAATATGCATCTTCGGGACAATTATCCGGCCAGCGTAACTGGGTATAAAATTCTTGGGAAAATGCTCTGGCTTTACCATTGCAAAGATAAATATTGTTGCCTTTGTTTATTCTTTTAAACATGTATTGTTTTAAATGGTGACTGTTTCCTAAGAATCGTTCTAGGTGAGTCATGGGGGGTACAGTGAACGCATTTCCACCAACGAGTCCAACTTTTTTATCCAGAAGGATTGGTTTTACAATTTCTTCAATAAAGGTTGGGCTTGCCGGAAGTACATCTGCATTGATAATGACTAAAATGTCTTCGCCTGCATTTTTAAGTATTTCATTTTGAGCTAAGTTAACTCCTACTCTTGTTTTAAGTTCTATTAACTTAACCTTCGGGTCGGCTATTTCTTTTACTTTTTTTACGGTTTTATCCGTACTGCCGTCAGAAACGATAATAATTTTTTTTAATTTATAAGTATTAGCTTTTTGTGATAACAGAGATCGAATAAGCTCTTTGATATTAGCTTCTTCGTTGTATGCTGGAATTCCCACTGAAACTGAAATTTTTCTTTTCATAAGTTTAGTTTTCTTTTTGTAGAATAGGCAATAGCCCAGTGGTCGGTAAATTTGGCATTATTTAGTTTGGTCTTAAGCCAGAGAGCGATTAAAAAATAAAGAATAAAATAAAGTGGGAAATAGATAAGAAATTGGAAAGTCATTAATAGCTTTAGAAGAACTGGTCGATTGTAAAATTGGTCAATACTTTCCTTTGGGAAGTATTGTCTTAAGCTGTGTATACTCGATTTTATTTTTTGTCTTTGTTTTAATAAGTCTTCCAGACTTTCGGGAGGCTGATAAAAGCAAAGAGCATCTTTAGTAAAATAAGTTTTTATATTCATTTCTTGACACCACAGATATGCAAATACGTCTTCAGGTACATTTAGAGGCCAGATTAGATTTTTATAGACTTTTTTTGAAAAAGCCCTTCCACCCCTACCCGTACAGGACCAGTCCGTATTCCCTCTATACTTCAAGCTTATCTGATGGTAGATATATTGTTGCGTCCCAAGAATTTTGCTTAATAAATTCTTTGAAAGCGAGGGTGAAGAGTTTCCCTGGACATAGTCGACTTGAGAATCTTTGATCATAGGCTCTAAAAGAGTTTCCAGATACCTGTTGTTTGCGGGAAGTGTATCTCCCTCAAGAAGAATAACTATGTCTGATTCTGTCTGATGAAAAATAAGATTTTGACAATAGATTTGACCAAATCTTTCCAAATTTTTTATAAGTTTTATTTTCTTATTTCTAATTGACTTAACTTCTTCTATTGTTTTGTCATTACTACCGTCAGAAATTACAATAATTTCTTTAAGATTGAAATTGTTTTGTTTTTGACCGAGAAGTACTAAAAGCAATCTTTTAATATTAGCTTCTTCGTTGTATGCAGGGACACCAATGGTAATAGATGGCTTCCTCATATTAGTTGTTGATAAATTTTATTTACTTTCATGGCGATATCATTCCATGAATTTTTTAAGGATTTTTTTTTATTAACTTCACTCATCTTTTGCATTTTTTTTGAATTTATATTTTCTAAAACGTATTTTAAATTCTCAGCAAATTCTCTATAATTATTTGTTTCAACACAGTAGCCATTAATTCCATTTTTTACAAGAAATGGTAGATTGGTATTATTGGCAACAATGCAGATTTTTCCCTGGCTTAATCCTTCGTTTACTGCATGGCAGAAACTTTCATTTTTAGATGTGTGAATTAAAGCTTGGGCTTTTTTGATAAGATAATATTTGTCAATCTTAGTTATTACTCCTAAAAATATAACTCTACTTTGAAGATTTAAGTCTGTTACCACTTGGTTTATCTTTTTTGCGTATTCCTTATCCATGATAGGTCCTATAATTACCAATTTTATATTGTCTGAAAGAAGACTTAAGGCATGGATTGAAGTTTCGTAATTTTTAATCGGATGAATTCTGCCGATTTGGATAATATATCGATCAAGCCTTTTTATTTGATTTTTAATGTTGATACTGGCTAAACTATCTATATTTTCATACGCCTCTTCTTCAATACCATTTCCGATGGTTATTAATTTGGGTTTAACTATACCTCTTTTAGATAATTCTATTTTTTCCCATTCAGATATAGGGATAAGATAATCGACAATATGATTAATAAGCAATGCGCCAAGAGTAAAATGGTATATTTTCTTTAATAAACCGAAAAAAAATGGAAAAGTTGACCATTCAGGAGTAAAACCGCCTTGAGGGCTTAATACTAAAGTGAATTTCTTTTTACCCAAGAGTTTAAGGACATGGCTAAAACTTAATATATAAAAATGGGGGAAAACGTCAAAGTTGAATAAATGCACTATTTTTGTGTTTTGGTAGTCGATTTTGGGGAAGTAACCAAAGAACCTAAGAGGATAGCGATTAATGTTTACTCCGTCTACAACTTCAAAATCTTTTAGTACGCCTTTACTCGATAATGTATTTTTTGATGCATGCATGTTGATATTCCATCCCTTTTTATAAAGAGCTGGATAGACATTAATGAGAAATGTTTCTATACCTGCTGTCACCGGGTAATAATATCTATTGATGACATCGATACTTAGTTTTGTATTAGTTTTTTGATTCATATATTTTTTTGGTTGATAAGTCTATTTCCCAATTGGCGTTGAGGACGCGGCTTGGGTTTAGTTTTGCAAATCTACTGATCGTAAAAATGAAAAAGTAGGCAATTGTTTTTAATGGGTGAGAAAATAATTCTTCCAACAATGCTTGAAAAATTGTCAATCTGGGAATTTTGTATTCTTTATCTAAATTGCCGAAATAGGAAGACATTTCTTTTTTGGAATACTGGAAGCGGCTACTTTTACGCATGAATTCTTTTATCGACTGTGGATTTTTGAAGTAAACTGAGACAGTAGGAATATATTCGTACTTTCCGCCATTTTTTTTGTTGGCAAAATAGAAATAGGCATCGGTTGTAGCTACATCATCTGGAATTTCGGCCCATGATTTGAGAAATTCTGTACGGATTGCCTCGCATCTACCTATCACAGAAAGATAGTTGTCTCCCTTTTTCCAGAGATAGGCAATTCTATTGGCTATTCTTGTTCCGACGGTTAAGATATCTTCGATCGGATGGGTGGGAGCGATTGCTTTGTTGTGGATACTAATAAATGTTGTTTGGGGATGAAGTTTGAAGCGCTCCATAATACGGGCGATGGCATAACTATCAAAGAGAACGTCGTCGTTTGTGAGTAATAAAATGTCAGTATTACATTTAGCGATAATTTGCTTTTTTTTTGGCATTTGACCGCTTTCGTATTTATTTTCAATAAGCTCGACGTTAAGTTTTTTCAATTCCTTTTTTACCTTGGGTTTGATTGGATTTCTGTCGGCGACGATAATAAAGCGAAATTTCCCTATTCCTTTGGAGTTTCTAATCGAATGAACCGTATCAAGTATTGATTCATCTCCATAGCAGGTGGTGAAGCCAACTGTAAGTGTAAGTTTTTGATTTTTCATAGAGATTGTTGTTCCTTCCATAATTTGTCGGAGATTCTGTTTTGGGGCAAGGAAACATGGCTAAATTTTATGGCTGTATCTTTGGGGATATCTTTTCTTAAGATGCAATTTTCGGAAAGTCCCATTGGTAATAAGTTTTCTTTTGTTGCGACTTCTGAATTTTCGATTGTGCCGTAGCAGGTGAACCCGCCGATACCATCCAGTCTTTCTCCTTTTTTGAGATCTTTTTTGGCAATGGTAATAACGTCACAAAATTTTCCAGTGGGTGCAAGGGCGGCATCTTTGAAAAGATACGCACGGGCAACAGTGAGAGGCGCCTCAAGAGGGCTAAGATGGTAAGGAGTGTAAAATGTATACACTGGCCCATCCCCCATTTTGTAGACTTTCATGTATTTTTGACGAATAGGATTTTCGGAATATCCCAAGACAAAAACGCCAAATGATGGCTCGGCGCCGAGAATATAGTCTACCCAGCCACGCTTTAAGAGTTTTTCGATAGGAAATAGTTTTGCGGCTTCTTCGACTCGAGCGCAGGATGGACCTGTCATACCGCGTCTGTCTACCTTAAATCCGGTAGCATTGGCGGCAGTCGCCATTTCAAAGGAAATTTTGGTGCCATCGGCAAAAGAAGTGATGTGTTTTGGTCTTTGAAAATGAGCTCTGGCAAAATTGGCCTGGGTCTCGGGTGTGCGATAGTGATCGATGAGGCTTTTTATATTGCCGAGTAAGATTGGCTTGAATCCCAGGGACTTGACTTCCCTATAAAGATTCATTAACTTTGCCGGTTGGTCGCCGTCGGCTTGAGAGTAAATAACGCCTTTTTTATCTGCATAGGATTTGAGAATTGGGCCTAAAGTACCATCGAGCTCGGCATTGATGAGGATAATGTGTTTTCCATTTTTGATGGCGGAGAGAGCAACTTTGGCACCAAATTCTACTTCGCCTGTAGCCTCTATAATAACATCAATATCGCCAGATGAACACAAAAATTCTGCATTATCTGTAATTGAATACTTCTTTTGATCAAATCCGTTCTCTTGGAGCAGTTCTTTAGCATGTTCGACTGTTCTATTAGCTACTGCAACCAGTTTAATTCCTTTTTGAAGGGTCAAAAGCTGTAAGGCAAATCCGCGGGCGGCAAAGCCTGCGCCCACCAGACCGACTCTGATCGGTTTTCCTTCAATTTCAAGTTTTTCTAATAATTTATCGATAATAATCATTTAAAATTATCCACCATCCGAGGAGTCATGGCTTGCGCTGCCGCTTCAGCCTGCCACCTCGGAGGTGCTCTTTTAATTGGAAATTCTCCCAACTTTTATCTTTTTGAGAAACTGTGGTCACGGGATTAGGCCAGTCTATATTGAATAAGGGATCGTCATAGCGGATACCATGCTCATATTCCTGTGAATAAAGAGCACTTGTAAGGTTTAATACTTCGGTATCGTCCTCGAGAGATAAAATAGCGTGGGCAAAGAGGGGTGGGATATAGAGCATTTTGTATTCATTGGCGTGGACAGAAAATCCGGCCCATTTTTTGTAAGTTTTAGATTTTGGGCGGAGATCGATGATAGCCTCAAAGATCGAACCTCGGGTACAGCGAATAAGTTTGGCTTCCTCTTTCGGACTTATTTGATAGTGGAATCCACGCAGTGTTCCTTTTTTTTCCGTTTTGGTCATGTAGCTTTGTTTGATGGTGAAATCTATGCCATGATGGTAAAATTCCTTCGTATCAAATGTGCGAGCGAGGAAACCACGATTATCTTCATGTCTTTGCAGATCAATAAAATAAACACCGTCAAATTTGGTGGGGATAAATTTCATATATTTTTCCAGTAATATTTTTCATCGATTGAATTTTGGGAAAGAAGATATTTAATTTGTTTGATTCTGATGAATTCCTTGGACTCAAACATTTGCCGAGTAAGATTAATTTGACCAAAGAGTTTTACAAGCTCTTCTATGCCATCTTGGAGGGAAATTCTGGCTTTGAATCCGGGAAGAGCGGCCTCTATTTTTTGGAAACCGACACGATAGTTTCTTTTATCTTTGCCTTCGGGGTTTAAGCTCACTTTACAATCTGGAAGTACCCTTTTGATGGCAACTGCTATATCTTTGATTTGGTAATTGCTTTTTGAGGAGCCGACATTGAAAATCTGTCTATGAGTCTTTTGTCTTGGGCTATTGACTACCGCTATAACTGCTCTTCCAATATCTTCTGTATGAATAAATGGTCGCCAGGAGCTGCCGTCGGATTCCATTTTGATAGTTCCGGTAGTAAAAGCTATGCCGACGAGATTGTTTACTACCAGATCAAACCTCATTTTGGGAGATGGGCCAAAGGCTGTCGCCAGTCTTAGTATTACGGGAGAGAATGTTTTTGATGCTTGTTTTAAAAGATACTTTTCATTTAAGACTTTGCATTTGGCATAGGTGGTAAGAGGATTGGCAGGCGATGCCTCATCGACAATATTGTCCGATGAACCGTAGACGCTACATGAGGAAAAATAAATAAACCTGGCTACGCCTATCTCTTTGGCCATTTTTATCAGATGAACTGTGCCTCTGTGATTTATATCCATGGTAGTTTTTGGGTCTGTTTCGCCTAGAGGATCGTTTGATAGCTCTCCCAAGTGGATAACCGCATCATAGCCAATGAGATCTTTCTTTGATATTTTTCTGGTATCTTTATCGATGACGATAGGTGGCTTTTTTACTCCATTGTAGAGCCAGCCGTCTCGATAGAAGCCGGTGTCAAGACCCACGATTTCATATCCCTGCCTCAAGAGAGCCTGGGTAAGAGGAACTCCTAGATATCCTTCTGAACCTGTGACTAATATTTTCATGTGATTCCTCCACCTCGGAGGAGTCATGGCTTCTCTTCGTTCAGCCTGCCACCATCCGAGGTGTCTTTGAGCTAGTACTGTTTTAGCATTGTTATCTATTTATTAATTTTTTTATTTCCATAATTTCCAGGGAGCCTGACCTTCATCCCATAATTTTTCCAGAACATTTTTATCACGAAGAGTATCCATGGGATGCCAGAAACCAGTGTGTCTGTATGCGGCCAGATTTCCTTCGTGAGCAAGCTCTCTCAGGGGTCGGCCTTCCCAGATTTCACTATCGCCGTCGATATAATCCAAAACTTGTGGTTCCAGAACAAAAAATCCGCCATTGACCCAGGTGCCGTCGCCGGGGACTTTTTCTTTGAATGTATGGACTTTGTTTTCACCTTTTTTGATATTGATGGCCCCAAATCTTCCGGGAGGTTCAACTGCGGTGACTGTAGCAAGAACATTTTGCGTTTTATGAAAGTCAATGAGGCTTTTTATATTTATATTAGATACTCCGTCGCCGTAAGTCAGACAAAATGTTTCGTTGCCAATATAATCTTTGACTCTTTTTAGCCTTCCACCGGTCATCGTCCCCTCTCCGGTATCGACCAGGGTAACTTTCCAATTTTCGGCGCCATTTTTGTGGACTTTTATATCATGGGTTTTTAAGTCAAAAGTGATATCGGCGTTTTTAAGGTGATAGTTGGCAAAATAATCTTTGATAATTTCGCCTTTATAGCCACAGCAGATGATAAATTCATTTATGCCGTGGTGGGAAAAAATCTTCATGATATGCCAGAGGATGGGCTTTCCGCCAATTTCGACCATGGGTTTGGGGCGGACGCCGCTTTCCTCGCTAATTCTTGTTCCGTAGCCTCCTGCTAATATGACTGCTTTCATAAAGAATTTAGTATTATAATATATTCTATAGGTTATTTCAATTTATTCGGCGATGGCGACTTTACCTGTATATATGCGTTGATAATCCTCTTTATAATTACTTCGCACAATATTTAATATTTTCTCCGCTCCCCTTTCCCAGTTGAATGTCTTTGCCCAATCATAGGCTCTTTTGGACATGTGGCGGCGGGTTTTTTCGTCGGTAAAAAGCTCTTCGATGGCTTTGGAAAATGCATTTGTGCTTTCTTGTGGAACTAGAATCCCCGTCTTTCTGTTTACAATAGAATCCCTTAGGCCTGGAACATTGGCGGCAACTACAGGGGTTCCGGAAATATTGGCTTCAATGACGGTAATTCCCCAGCCTTCGATCAGTGATGGCTGCACTAGAACCCAGGATTGTGCGAGGAGATTTGCTTTTTCTTTTTGGGAAACTTTTCCTTTGAAGGAAATGTTTTTGTGTAGACCGAGTCTGACGACGAGATTTGCTAGCTTTATTTGACTTTCCCCTTCTCCGGCGATAGTAAAGTATGCATCTTTATACGTTTTTAAAACTTCTGCAAATGCGTTTATTGCCAGATCAATATTTTTGTAGGGCTTTAGCCTGCCTAAATATAAAAGGGATGGGTGGGATGTTTTTTTCAGTCTGGTAAAGAGAGTAGGGTCTATGCCAGGGGAAACAACATAAATTTCCTCTTCTTTGGTAATACCCAGCTTTTGGATATCTTTTTTGGATGACTCGGAGACGGTGATAATCTTGGCATTTTTGTAACATATAGGCATAAGGCGCGATTCGATAAACATGGCAATTTTATTTAGGGGAAAATGGAGATGATTTCTAAAAACATCCTGGTGGATGTGGTGGATGAGAAGAAATCTGGGTAAGCCAACATATAAGGGCGTGAAAAAAGGGATGCCGTTTTCACTATCGATAACTACATCGTATTGCCCACGGAATTTGAAAAGATAATAAAGCATCGCCCAAATGTAAACTGTATAAAAGCCTCCGCGCCTGACGATTTTTAGGCCGTCTATGGTTTCAAATCTTTTGTGCTTTTCGTCGTTGCCACAGAAGAGAGTCACCGTATGCCCCAATGAAACCCAACGTTTGGCAAGTTCATGGATATAGACTTCGGCACCTCCTGACCAAACGTGTTTGGTATCGCGCCAGTTGAAAATGAGGATGCGGAGATGGCCATTGCCTTTTGTGAAGCTACCGTTTAGTGGTTTAAATAAGCCAATAAAGTCAAATAAATTCTGGCTAAATGTATAAAGTGGGGCGAAAAATATATGAGTTAAAGAGGTGAGTGAAATGGAAAGAATGCTGACCCAGAACATGACATGTACTATCATGCTGATGTTTTCGTGATAGAAAACGATCGATAAAATTTGCACCAAGGAAACGACCAGGCTTAGTATGGGAAAGACATAGTGATTCTTTACCTGATGATAGATAACAATTGCTATAGAGACGGTGAAATAAACTATGGCCAGAGAGTAATCAGGAAGATAGGGAATGATTGAGGCTGTTTTTTGACCCAAAAGGTATGGAATAGTGATAAATCCAAATAAGCCGACTGTCGTAAATGCGAAAGTCGAGGCCACTCCTGTGGCAATAAGAATGAGATAAAAAATGGATTGCGAACTTTGTCCTCTTCCCTCCTGTCGACTAACAAAAGGGACGATAAATTGGGAGAAGAGACTGCCAAAGAAAAAGACCATTTTTCCAACTAGAGAAAGAAGAGCATACTGACCTGCCTCAACTGGAGGCAAAAAGTGTTTGGCAAGAAGTATGTCGAGGGTCAGAAATGAGGCAACTGACAGTTTGGTAAAGACAGAGGCAAGGAAGAATTTTTTGGGGAAATTGAAAGTTTCTTTGACTTCAATTTTGATTGCTTCAGCTTTAGAAGTCTTGACTGAGAGATACCCAAATAGAAGAGATAAAGCCATGGACATGGGGATGGCGGCATAGACATATTGGCTTTGGCCGGCCTCAACTAGAAGATAGGAAAATATAAATTTCGAGAGAGCCTCGGTGGTAATTATCAGAGCCAAAATGCCAAAACGGAGTGTCCCTGACAAATAGGCGCTATCGACGGCCCAGAGAGTGCCTATGAACCAGACGGGGGTAAATAAAAGAAGTGGAGTTAAGCTAGAAGTATTGAAAAATTGGGAGAGGACGGGGGTGACCATCATCCATAATCCTGAAATGATAAGGGCGAAACGAAGGGCGCTTTTTCTTATATGGGCCCAGAATGATTTGACGGAAACGTTGTATTGACCTAAAAGATAGGCAGTTTTATAGGTAACCGTTTTGGAAATTGCTCCCAAAGGAACTTGAGATAAATAGAGAAAACTGCCAATGAGGGTGACAAGGCCGAATTCTTCAACTTTGAGGGCACGACCAAGATATGCATTGTAAAGAAAATTGAAAAAGTTGCCTATAACTGATGTGGCAACGAGAAGTCCGCCACCTCCGATTTCAGAAAAAGCAATACTTTTTAATCTTTGCCAGCCTTTTACCGGGATGGGAACATACACTGGTTCAGGGGAAACTGTTTGTGATATTTCTTCTTCCCAAATTGTCACAATTTTCTTTTTGCCGATATGGTAGCCGTGATGTGTTTTTTCCCAGTAGTGAGGTTTGACGATAAGTTGAATTACGGCAATAACTGCAGACAAACTTACGAGTAGCCAATACAAGGGAACAATATAAACATATTTTATAAGGCTGAAGTGTCCCCTTTTGGCGCAGCCGATCATGTAGTAGTAGAGGCAGAGGAAATTGCCAAAGACGAGGGAGATAATACCCATATAAAAGATGGCAGTGGGATAAAGTCTTTCGATGGTCGGGCCGACTATGGCAAAGAGAGTAAAATAAGAAATGGTGGCCGCCCAGAGAAATGGGTTTATAAGCATAAAGGCAATTTTTCCGCCGACGACGAGCTGAAAGAAAAAGGCGTGGAGGCCGTGGTTTTTGATAAATTCTAATGGATTTCTCATATGGACAAAGTAGGTCTGGATGTATCCTTTGATCCAGCGGGATCTCTGACGAAGCCAGTTTATGGCGTTTGAATTGGCTTCTTCTAAAGTAGTAGAATCGAAAATTGCCGTTTTTTTACCTTCTTTAAAGAGGCGGGTACCAAGATCGGCGTCTTCTGTAACATTAAATGGATCCCAACCGTGAAGTTTACGAAGAACATTTGTGCGAAAATGATTGCTGGTGCCGCCAAGGGGTATTGTTGTTTCAACGGACTGAAGGCCTGTCAAAACGACGTCAAACCAGAGTGAATATTCTGCGGTAAAAAGTCGGGTTAAGAAATTTTGGTGAGGGTTGTAGAAATTTAGTTTAGCCTGGAGACAGACGATGTCTTCCGGGAGTTGTTGAAAGGCAAAGTATGCTTTTTTTAGTTGCATGGGATCTGGGATATCTTCGGCATCAAAGATGACGACGAAGTCTCCTTTGGCATGGGCAAGGCCGTAATTGCAGGCTTTGGGCTTGGTTTTTGGTTTTGAATCAGGAACGATAACTACTCTGATGTAAGAGGGAAGGTCCATTTTTTTGACTTCCGAGATAGTTTCTTTGTCATCTTCTTCGAGAAGAAGCATGACGTCGAGTTTGGATTTGGGGTAGTTAAGTCTTCCTATTGCTCTTATAAATTGACTGACGACGTGTGATTCTTTGTAGAGAGGGCAAAGAATGGAGTATATTGGTAACTCATCGTTTTTTATATTTTCTAAATCTTTTTCCTCAAGCTTTATTTCGGGAGGATAATGCAGACTTTTTAAGACGAGAAATAAATTAAAAAGTACGTCTAAAAAATAGATAGTTGATAAAATGGCAACTATGGTTATGGCTGTATTCCAGCTATTTAGATAAAAGCCTAAACTAGTGAGAATAAGAAAGAAAAATATGAATATTTTCTGCCATAAAGTAAGAGTGGCGTAAGCTGAATTTCGGTGATTGAGGGTGGTGTGGGTAATAAATCGCTTCCTTTTGTGAGCGATGCCAGCGCCTATCATGGAATCCTTTGTAACGGCGGGAAGATGGTAGATTTTTTTTCTTGAGAGTTTAATTTTTATTGAGGAAAGGGCAATTTGAATGGCGGCGTCAAGAAAATTTATCTTGGAATCGCCGTCTTTTCGCCTTTCGAAAGTAATATCGACTTTGCCGATGGTGTAACCCAATTCCCTGGCGGTATATAAAAGGGGGATATCTATGGACCAGGGGCTTAAATGGGAAAGATCGAGGTGGTCAATAATTTCTGTTTTGAATAATTTCAAGCCTGACTGGACGTCAAAGCGAAGTCCATGCAAAATATTTCCAAATATGAATGAATTGGCTTTGGAACTGAAACGTCTTATAAGCGTGCCTTTGTAGGTCTTCCTTTCGGCGATGACGACTCCATGAAGGGGGGCAAGCTTAACCATTTGGGGAATAGCTTCTGGAGCGTATTGGAGGTCGGCGTCGATCATGACTACATGATCGAAACGGGCTATCCTTGTGCCTTCGATAATTGAGTATGCTTTGCCTTTCTTTCCCTTCTTTAGTAAATGAGTCAAAGCGTACTTGCGGGCAGAGTTTTTGATAATTTCTTTTGTTTCGTCGGTGGAATGATCGTCGACGACGATAATTTCGTACTCAATATCTTCTTTTGTCAAGACTTTATCTATTCGAGCAAAAAGAGGCTCGAGGGTTTGGGCCTCGTTGTAAACTGGAACTACGACCGATAGTTGTCTAATTTTTTCTTCCTGATTGGTCATTTTGACAATCAGGGCAGATTTTTCTGGGCAAGGGAAATTTCGGCAGGGGTCCTCCTACGCCAAGGCTTCCACCTTCACTGAAGTTTCGGCGGACAGGTCGGAGGGTAAAACAGGTTTGACTCTGTGATTTCTAATAAATTTGTCTAAGTCTTTGGTGTGGACACGATAACTTCTGCCAAATTGGATAGCCTGTAGTTTGTTGGACTTTATGAATTCGTACACGGTAATGGAGCTCAGCTGTAAGAGCTCTGCTATTTCTTTGACTGTGAAGAATCTGTCAAATTGAGGCATGTAGAATGCGCTATTGTACTATAGGGTCTTATATTTGTAAATAGCCAGGTATGCTTTTGTATGCTTATGTTAAACTAGTATTTCCGGTGAAGAGGCTGATTATCCTTTTATTATTTATAGTTGCGGGAGTATTGTTTTATTTTTGGCGTTCTAACGCCAATATTTCTATTGAGCCTGAGCCGGTTGTTTATCCTACTAATTCGGAAATTGTGATACCTAGCCCACTAGCCGATTTGGTGCAATATAAAGGAAAAGGATATGCGATAGCTTCGTTTAAAGTATCGGACTTTGGCGGATTAAAATTTGTGGGGAATTATGAGAAAAGATTATCTGCGTCATCGATAGTCGAAGACTATGGGTGTAAACAAGCAATAAGCGGTGGGTTTTATGGTGAAGATTATCGACCAATCGGATTATATATTGAAGATGGAACAGTTCGCTCAGATTGGAAAGATAATCCCACTTTTAATGGTGTTTTGTGGATTGGGAGAAATACTTTTGAGGCCGGAGTGAGTCGAAAATTGCCAGATAAAGAAATTTTATATGCTATCCAGTCAGGACCGATGCTTATTGAGAATGAAGTTACTCTGACTCTGAGGATAAATGAAGATGAAGAGGCAAGAAGGAGTGTGGTAATTTCTTCAGATAATGGTCTACTCTACTTTCTGTCCATTTATGATCCAAAATCTGTATACATAGGGCCATTTTTATCTGATTTGCCGAGTATTATTCAAATTTATGGTAAGGAAAAAAATATAAATATTGAAACGGCGATAAATTTGGATGGTGGAAGTGCCTCTTTTTATCATGATGGAGAAACCACTCTTTCTGAATTGGTGACTGTTGGCGGAATAATTTGCCTGCAATAGGATATAATTACAACTTAATATGGATATATTTTCATTTATCGAGCAGGCTTTTGGGCAATATGGATATGTAATTGTCTTTTTCGGGGCTTTTTTTGAGAGTTTGATTGGGATTGGACTAATTCTTCCGGGGAGTTTTATTGTCCTTTTCGGTGGTTATTTTGCCCGCATGGAGCTAATTAATGTTTATTTGATTGGATTTTTGGCTTTTTTTGGTATGTTTTTGGGAGATTTGACAAATTATGCACTGGGGAAAACTTCATTTTCGAAATATCTTTTAAAACACCCGCGGTTGTCAGGAATTTTTAATAAAGAATCTCAAGCAAGAAAACAAATTGAAAAGTATGGCATGCTGGCAATATTTTATTCTCATATCCTGGGATATACAAGAAGTGTCATTTGTTTTTCCGCAGGCCTTATTGATTTTCCTTTTCGACAGTTTATAATTACGGCTTTTATAGCTTCTTCTTTCTGGGGAATACTGTTTGTGGGTTTGGGATATTTTTTGGGAACGACAACTGAAGGGCTAAAGGACCTCTCAACTCGAGTGACGATAGCGGCGTGGCTCGTTCTTTTGGCGTTTATTACTCTTAAGCTGTTGCAAAATTTTATACTTTCGAGTGTAATGAAGAAGAAATAAAATTTATTTCTTTTCTCTTTTAATAATTGTGGTTTTATCTGGGATTTTCCAGGTATTAGATGTTTGATATTGATCGTTTGGCGTTTTGTAGTTGATAAAATCGAGCATGATACTTTCGTCTGTTTCTGGAATGATGAGGTATTTTATTTTTTTACTTGATCCATCTTTTTCCGGAATAAACCCATATTTTTCTTTTCCTTGCCAGGCAATGAGATAGTCATAATCGAATGTATAGATGGCTGGACTGTAGACTGATATATCAAATTTATTTTTGCCCGCGTCTAGATAAATTTTTTCAATTATGTATTCTTTTGTATTGAGGGTAGGTAGGGCAAATGGATTTTGGGTTAAATTTTTTATCTCTTTTTGAGAAAAATCAATGGTTAATACTATAAGCCAAAAAATGAGGAGCAACTTGAACCAATTTATATTGGACACAAGAATGGTGAGGAGAATTAAAAATGCTGTTTCTAGACCAATGAAGTGGTAGTCCCAAACGGGATTTCTGTTATTAATATAAATAGTAAAAACAGTGATAATAGTCAGAAGTAGAAAATGAAATAGAGTTTTTTGTTCTTTGGTGAGGTGTCTTAGGCGAATGAGGGGAATTATTAGCAAAATATAAATAAAAAATGAAGGAAGGGAAGTAAGTTGGGGGATGAGAGAAAGAGTTTTGCTGAGTATTTGATCTTTTGAAAGTCCTGTGACTCCGACGACGGCGCTATTGTACAAAAATCCGTTTTCGAGAGTATAAAATAGAGCCTTCGTTTGGTTGAAACCATGTCTTGCCTCAAAAATAATGTTGGGAAGAAAGCTAATTATAACGCCTAAAATAAAGCTAAAAATTAGGGTGGGGCTGCGGAAGTACTTAAAAACAATAAACAAAATGCTTGCCAATATAACCCCTACTCCAAATGAAACATGGATATTAGCAATTAAACCTGAAATAAAACCTCCTCCTAAGTACCAAAAGGTAGAATGTTTTCTGACAATAATGAATATAAGCATTAGGTAGAATAGCGGAGTGAGATGGGGATTCCAAAGTTGGGTTGCATAAATGCCCAAGAAATTACTAAAGAAAAATAAAAGCCACATCAGAGAGGCAAAGATGATATTTTTATTGAATAATTTAAAAAAGATTAAGGGGAAAATGAAGGCGTTGGGGATAAGAAGAACAATTGATGTAACAAATCGTGGATCGTGGGTGACTAAAAGGGGAAGGCTTAAAAACCAGATCCAGTACGGACCATAAAAAATATTGGGGATACCGGTGGGGGGACCGATGAGGGTGGGTTTTTTTAAATTGTCCAGGGCCAAAAGAAGGTCGCGGGCAGGGTCGTACCAAAAGGGGATGGAGCCGGTAATGATATTTTTCAGAAGCAGGATGAAGGGAAAAGAGATAACGAGTAAAATTATAACTTTTTTAAATTTATTCATGCTTTTTTAGCATTGTATAATCTTATACCATCGGTATACAATAGTTTTCTATGAGCGATTACTCGTTTCATTTTGATCCCTCGCAGATTTCATCTAATCGCTATCCTAGATTATCGCGAGGTAATTCAAAAAGATTTAAAAAAATAATAGTTGGCATAATTGCCGTTCTTATTGTCTTTTTTATGGGAAGATTTTTTGTTGGGAAATCACCAGCCAATGTTGCCGGAGATTCTATCCAAAATACTGATGAAATTTTAGCCAAAATTGAGAAAATAACAGACCAAATGACGGGAACATTTTCTGTGTATGTATATGATATAAATCGTGGTCAGGGATTTGGGATGAATGAGGGTATGATATTTACGGGAGCCTCGGTAAATAAAATAGCGATCCTTGCAACTCTTTACCATCTGGCAGATAAAGGTGAAATTGATCTTGAAGAAACGATTACTCCCCAAGAACGAGACATCCAAGATTATGGAACTGGTTCTATCCGCAATGATCCAACAGGTACTTCCTACTCTATCCGGACTTTGGCTCGGCTAATGATGGAAAAATCTGATAACACGGCAGGACATATATTAGGAAAATTGGTGTTGACGACTCCCCGAGTGCAGGAGTTTATTGATGGATGGGGATTGACTCAAACCGATATGGAAAATAATAAAACTTCCAATGCGGACATGCAATTATTGTTGACTAAAATGTATAAAGGAAAAATTGAGTCCAGGAGTTTGACTGCGGAAATGCTTGGGCTTATGGCCAGAAGCGATTTTGATGATAGAATTCCAAAAGGTTTGCCTCCTGGCACTAAAGTTTATCATAAATCTGGTGATGAAATTGGGAAAATTCATGACGTGGGAATTGTCGATATTCCTGGTCGGCCATATTATATTGGCATATTTACGACTGATATGAAGGATGAAAAGAAAACAAAAGAATTGATGGCGGAAATTTCAAAAGTTGTTTACGGATACTTTGAGAAAAATTAAGATGGTAGGGTAGCGGTGAGGGGCTCGCGGGCAACTGTGACTTCTGGTTTGGAATTTTGAGGTGGAGTGATATCAATCGGATGGACTAGGGCGACTTTTAAGACTTCATCCATGTGTTTGACGAAGACGAATTTGAGATCTTTTAATACATTTTGGGGGATATCTTCGAGGTCTTTTTTATTGTCTTTGGGCATGATAACTGTCTTTATGCCTGCCTGATGGGCGGCAATTACTTTTTCTTTGACGCCGCCAATTTCTAAAACTCTGCCCCGAAGCGTAACCTCTCCGGTCATGGCGACATCCTTTTTGACTGCAATTTTGGTCAGTGCTGAAGCTATGGCTGTCGTTATGGCAATACCGGCTGATGGTCCGTCTTTGGGAACGGCGCCTTCTGGAATATGGACGTGGATATCAAGTTTGTGGAAGAATTTTTCTCCTAATCCAAACTGTTTAAATCTTCCGCGGATGTAAGAAATTGCGGCTTTACATGACTCTTGCATGACTTCGCCAAGTTGTCCTGTCAAAAGGAGGGTACCCTTGCCGGGCATGAGGGCCACCTCAATAAAGAGAATGCCGCCACCGACTTCGGTCCAGAAAAGGCCCGTAGACATGCCTACTTCATCTTTTTTCTCTGCCAAATAGGCGGTGAATTTGGTGGGACCAAGGAATTTCTGCAGATTGGCGTTGGTGATTGTTATTTTTTCTTTTTTGCCGTCGACTATTTCTTTAGCTGCTTTTCTAAATATTGTAGCTATCTGACGCTCTAAGTTTCTAACTCCTGCTTCTCTGGTGTATTTTTTTATAATTGTATGAATGGCGTTTGTGGTGAGAGCTATTTGATCGGTAGAAAGGCTATGAGCCTCGAGCTGTTTTAATATGAGAAAATCGCGGGCGATATGGAATTTTTCATCTTCGGTGTAACCTGGGAAATGGATAATCTCGAGTCTGTCTTTGAGAGCCGGAGGGATGGTATCTAAAACATTGCAGGTGGTGATAAACATGACTTCTGATAAATCAAAAGGAACCTCGAGGTAGTGATCGGAAAAGGAATGATTTTGCTCAGGGTCGAGAGCCTCAAGAAGTGCCGCCGAGGGATCGCCGCGGAAATCTGTGCCGACTTTGTCTATTTCGTCAAGCATGAAGACCGGGTTTTTGCTGCCAGCCTGTTTTATACCCTGAATGATACGGCCGGGAAGGGCTCCGACGTATGTTCTCCTGTGACCCCTTATTTCTGCTTCATCGCGGATGCCTCCTAAAGACATTTTGACAAATTTTCGACCAAGGGATCTGGCGATAGACTTTCCTATCGATGTCTTTCCCACTCCAGGGGGTCCAACAAAACAAAGAATGGTGGGGATTGTAGCTTTCTTGTTTGGCGCTTTTTCTTCCTTTGAATCCGTGACTTTTTGTTCTTCTTTTTCGGCGCGTAGTTGTTTTAATCGGAGGACTGCCAAATACTCAAGAATCCTCTCTTTTATTTTCTTGAGGCCGTAATGATCTTCGTTGAGTATTTTTTCGGCCTCGTGAATATCGAGTTTTGAAGTTGTTTCTATGGCCCAGGGAAGATCGATGAGCCATTCGATATAATTTCTAATGTATGATGCCTCTGGATTGAAGGATGACATTTGGGTAAGTTTTTTTACTTCTTTGATGGCTTTTTCTTCTACTTCTTTGGGCATCATCGCCTTTTTTACCTTGTCTGCCAATTCCCTGTATTCTTTTGATTCGCCTTCTTCGCCTAATTCTTTTTCAATTGTTTTTAGCCTCTCGCGAAGGACGGTTTCGCGGACGCTTTTATCAAATTTCTCCTGCGTTTTGGAGGCAATTTTCTTTTCAATTTCGAGTATTTTTACTTCATGAGTCAAAAATTCGGAAATTTTTGTCAGCCTGTCTTTGACGTTTCTGATTTCGAGGAGAAGCTGTTTTTCCTGGGGCTTGATATCGAGTACGGCGGCTAGATGGTAGGAAAGATCGACTGGGTTTAGCCCCGACATGATATTCATGAAGGAGAGAAAGTCGATAGATTTACCAAGATTGACTGCCTTTTTAAGCTCTGTAGTGATATGGTTTGCTAGCGCGGTAATCTCGTCTCCTGGAGTAAAGATATCTGGAATTTCGACTGTTTTACCCAAAAAATAGGGATCGGCTGACTCGTAGTTTAAAATCTCTACTCGGGCTATGCCTTTGACGAGGGCATTTATTTCTCCGTCGGTTTTAAGAAGCCTTTCTATTCGGGCCAGGGTTCCTATCCTATATAAGTCTAACGGCTGGGGCTCGTGGACGTGGGGGTTTTTTTGCATTACTAGAACAATTAGTCTGTCTGTGGCTAGGTTTGCCGATTCAATGGCTGAGAGCGATTTTGGCCTGCCGAAGGTGAGGACTATTTCCGTATTGGGAAAAACGACTCCGTCACGAATTGGAACGATGGGAAAGGCCTTATCTTTTATGATTGCGTTTTCGTTCATATTATATTTTTGCTGAGAGTTAGCAGTTTAACAAATCGACTGCTAATTGTCAACCATACAAAATGGCTCACCCGAAATTTTTCGTGCTCGCGCGCTCCTCGCAGACTCGGGGGCATGACTGCGCGCGTAAAATTTGGGTTCGCCCTTTTTGCTTATCATCAATTAGCCATTCAATTATACGAACTCTTCAATGAGTTTGGCAATGGTTTGATTTTCTAACTTGGGATGGTTTATAAGTGGGGTTTCTCCTAATTGAACTATTTGGTCCTCGTAAGTCGGCTTTTCTTCTTGGTAAAATATGCCCATGGGGATTTTGTCGGACCATTCCAGAGCTTTTTTGTAAGCTTCTCCCCTATCGTTGGGAATGTAATTTTCGGATAGGTCATAGATATGCTCTCTAAACCATTGATATGTATTTACATGGTTGAACGTGACGCAGGGCTGAAAGACATCAATGTATGAAAAACCCTTGTGTTTTATGCCTGCAATTATTAGTTTGGTAAGATTGGGAATGTCTCCTGCGAATCCGCGAGCAACAAATGTGGCACCTGCGGCAAGGGCAATACTTAACGGATTGACTGGTACTTCTATTACACCTGCCGGAGTCGACTTGGTTTTGAATCCTTTTTGGGCGGTTGGAGCAGTTTGACCCGTTGTTAGGCCATAAACCTGATTGTCGTGGACGATCATGGTGATGTCATGGTTTCGCCGGGCGACGTGGACGAGGTGATTTGTGCCTTCACCAAATGTATCACCATCACCGGCCATGACTAAAACGGGGAGTTTGTGGTTTGCCAATTTTACTCCCTCGGCAACGGGAATAGGCCGTCCATGAAGACCCTCTATGGAGTAGGATTTGAGAAAATTGACCAGATGACCGTGACAGCCGACACCATACACGGCACAGAAGTCTCCTGGAGTCCATCCGAGCTCTGTAATGGCAAGTTTGATTGCTGACCAAATACCAAAATCGCCACAGCCTGGACACCAGTTTGGCTGGCAGGGTGTTTTGAAGTCTGAAAGAGAAGACATAATATGTCTAATTAGGCTAATTTGGCTAATTTGTTAATAATTTCTTCCGGATAAAAGGGGCGGCCGTCGTATTTTAATATTTTATCCTTAATTTCTATGCCTGTTTTCATTCTAATCAGGTCGGCCATCTGGCCGTTGTGATTTCCTTCGATATCGACGATGCGTTTTCTGGTGGAAAGATAATCTGAAACAAATTTCTTTGGGAATGGATTTATATAATTTAGATGTAAATAATTAGTTCGTAGTGAGTAGTTTGTAGTTTGTAGTTCTCGAATGGCTTCGAGGACTGGGCCTTTGGTTGAGCCCCAGCCGACAAGAGTTAATTCGGCATCGGGATTGCCGTAGACAGATGGGTCTGGAATATGATTTTCTGCTTCTTCTAACTTTTTCATTCTCTTTTCAATCATTTTTTTTGTATTTTCTCCGTCCTCGTTTGAATATCCATGGATATCATGTTCGTCTGAATTTCCTCTGAAGACTCCACCTTTTCTTCCAATTATTCCCCTTGGTGAGATACCGTCTGGTGAAAATTGATACCTGGCAAAATCGGTCATTTTATTTTGTTCTTCCTCGGTGAGCAATTTGCCGCGGTCAATAGTAATTTTGGCGTAGTCTAAAAAAGGAGTCGAATATCTGGTTTCCATCAAAGCTTTGTCAACCAAGACAAAAGTGGGAGTCTGATAACGGTCGGCGAGATTGAGGGCTTCGGCGGTCAAATAAAAAGCTTCTTCGGGATCTCCTGGGGCAAGAACCAGACGGGGAAATTCTCCCTGGGCGGCATTTAAGATAAAATGGAGATCAGCTTGGGCTGTCCAAGTAGGGAGTCCGGTGGCAGGACCCGGGCGCATACCCATGATGATGACAACTGGGGTTTCGAGCATGCCGGCCAGGCCGGTTCCTTCGACCATCAGGGAAAAGCCTCCGCCGGCTGTAGCCACCATCGAGCGAACTCCAGTAAATCCGGCGCCGACGGCCATATTTATTCCAGCAATCTCATCCTCGGGCTGTTTATAAATAAAGCCACCCTTTTCCTGTTTTGCGGCCATGTATGCAAGAAGACCATTGATTGGAGTCATGGGGTATGCAGCAAAGAATTTTACTCCCCCGGCTATGGCACCCAAGCCTATTGCCTCGGCGCCTGTAAGGACAAGATTTTTTGGTTTTTCTTTTATTTCAAGTTTTTTTGTAGACTGGCTATTTTTTTGCACATAGTCGTATCCTGCCTGTGCCGCATTGACATTTTGGGCTACGACTTGTTCGCCTTTTTTGGCAAATTGAGCTGTCAAAATATCGGTAAGATACTCAAGCGGAAGGCCAAATGCGGCGAGGGTAGCGCCTAGGGCGACGGTATTTCTCATAAGCATTCCAGCACCAACACTTATGGCTATTTTTTTTAGTGGCACGGAGAGAAAATGAATTTGGGATGGATATTTGGTTTTGTCTATTTGATATTCAACGCCATCGAAGATGACGAGTGCATTTGGAGTCAACTCCCTTATATGAAAATCGATAGTCTCTCTATTTAAGGCAACTAGAATATCTACTGGTTGCCATGAGGCGTGGATAGGTTGGTCACTAAATGTAACGGAAATGACATTGTGGCCGCCTCGAATAAGTGAGGGATAATCATTTATTTCATTGATATAGTAACCGGCGCGGGAAAGTATCCGAGAAAAGGTCTGGCCTGCAGACATTATCCCGAAACCTGCTTCTCCACCTATTTTCCAGGTCATTCTCATATGATTATTTTGTCGGGAGTCACTTTTAAGTCATTCAAAGTTTTGTTCATTTTAGGGAAAGATTTGTTTTCCATTTTCGTCTTTTATGATAATTGCTGCGACCGGACATGCTTTGGCTGCGTCTAGAATTGTTTCTGATGATTCTTCTTCTGCCGTCGGCAGGAAAATCGCCTTTGCTTCATTATCCAAATTAAATGCCTTTGGTGCAACTGCGATACAGGAAGCGGCTCCAATACAGAGGTTTCGGTCAATTGCCACGGTCAGCTTCCTTATTTTTTGAGGAGAGGTAGGGTCAAAAGCCATTAACTTATTATAACAGGGCCTTATGGAGGACTTCGAGGGGAAGAAGGGCGCATTTGAGGCGGGTGGGGGTGAGTTCGACGCCAAGCATTTGTAAAATATCGTCTTTGTTTAGCTTTTGCAGATCTTTCGTTGATTTTCCTTTGGCTAGTTCTGTAAGCATTGAAGCAGAGGCCATGGAGATGGCGCAGCCTTCGCCGGAAAAACGGATATCTTTAATAGTTTGTAGTTTGTAGTGGGTAGTGTGTAGTTTGAGAAATATTTTGAATTTGTCACCACAAAGAGGATTTTCCTCCTCTGCCTTTTTATCATGATTTTCCAACTCACCAAAATTTCTGGGATTTCTATAGTGGTCAAGGATATTTTCTCTGTATAAATCCATATATGGAAATTTTAAATTTTTAATTTTAAATTTTAAATATCTTTTTTACTTTAAAGAGGCCTGCAACTAGTTTATCGACGTCTTCCTTTACATTATATATATAGAAAGAGGCACGGGATGTGGCGCCTAAGCCCAAGCGGATATGGAGAGGCATGGCGCAGTGGTGGCCTGATCTAATGCAAATGTTATCTTGGTTTAATATTTCTGCTATGTCGTGGGGATGCAGACCTTTTATGGAAAATGCTACTACCCCACCTTTTATTTCAGGATCTTTTGGACCATAAATAGTCAATCCGGGAATTTCAGATAGTCTTTTTAGGGCGTATGATACGAGTTCTTTTTCGTGGGCACGAACGGCGTCTAACCCCAATGACGAGAGGTAATCGACTGCCGCACCTAGACCTATGGCTCCGGCGATATGGGGGGTACCGGCTTCGAATTTATGAGGAGGTTTTTTATAGATAGTATGATCAAGATGAACTTCTCTTATCATCTCTCCGCCCATCTGAAAGGGAACCATGGCATCAAGCAGATCGAATTTTCCCCAAAGAACTCCTGTGCCTGTCGGACCGAGCATTTTGTGGCCGGAGAAGACGAGAAAATCACAGCCAATTTCTTTGACATTTACCGGCATGTGAGGGACGGATTGAGCAGCGTCGATAATGACTTTGATATCTTTGTTTCTTTTTTTGGCAATTTTTATGATTTCTTTAATAGGATTTATGGTTCCGAGAACATTGGATACGTGAGTGAGAGTAAGAATCTTAGTTTTGGGAGTGATTAGTTTATCTAAATTTTGCAAATTTAATTTATATTCATCATTTATGTCGATGTACTTTAGGACTGATCCTGTTTCTGAGGACAACTCCTGCCAGGGAACAATATTGGCGTGATGTTCCATGACTGTGGAAATAATTTCATCACCCTCTTCGATATTTAGTCTCCCCCAAGAATAGACAATAAGATTGATGGCTTCGGTGGCATTTCTGACGAATATGACTTCGTTTGGATTTTGGGCGCCAATAAATGTGGCGACTTTTTGCCGAGCCTGTTCATATTTTTCCGTTGCTTCTTCTGATAGAGTATAAAGACCGCGAAAGATATTGACTGAATACTGGGTGTAGTATTCGTTTATAGAATCGATAACTTTTTGAGGTTTTAATGAAGTAGCTGTTGAATCGAGATAGATGATAGGCTTGTTGTTTATTAGCCTTTTAAAGATGGGAAAATCCACTTTGATTTGGGAATTAAATAACATTCTAAATCTCCACCAGTATATCATCCCCTTCAAGTTTGACGGGATAAATATTGATGGGAGATGGAGCTGGGGGTGAAAGCACCTTGCCGGTTGAAATATCAAACTGGGCTCCGTGACAGTAACATGTCAGAGTATATCCATCAAGGAAGCCGCCGGCCAAGGCGCAATGTTCGTGGGTACAAATACCATCAAAGGCAAAATAGTCGCCGTCGGTATTGGCAACGACAATAGTTTTGCCGTTTACATTATATTCGCGCATTTTGCCGGAGGGAAGGTCGGATTTTATAGCTACTTTGGTATACTCGGGCATAGATTAATTTTTCAATAATTGATCTATTTTATACTCTATTTTTTTTTCTAGATCAATTTTAATATTTACATCTGTCACTTTGTTGACGACTTCTTGAAGGAAGCCTTTTATAATCAGCTTTTCGGCAAGTTTTCTTTCAAGGCCTCGTGTGGCTAAGTAAAATATTTCTTCCTCATTTATTTTTCCGATTGTGGCGCCGTGAGTGCAACGGACGTCATTGGCGAGGATTTCCAATTTGGGCCTCGAGTCGGCCCAAGCACTTTTCCCTATTAGTAAATTTTGATTTTTTTGATAGGCGTTGCTTTTTTGGGCGTCTTTTTCGATTTTAATGAGTCCTTCGTATGCCAGTCTTGCTTCATCAAAGAGGACCGACTTAATAAGGAGATCGCTGACGCTTTCTTTTTTTATATGATCCTGGAATGTATACAGTTTAATTTGTTGTTTTCCGGAACCGATAATTGTTCCTAAAATCTGGACATTGGAATTTGAGCCATCTATGTAGATTTTAACAGCGCCTTCTTGATTGTTATTATCAGTTAAAATAATAAAAATAATTTTATCCTCGCCGGATTTGACGTAAAGTTCTTCTTCTTTTTGCAGTCGGTCAATAATAGAAATAGAATTTTTCATCAACCTACGCTGCCTTCCCCCGTACAATGCTTTCCGTTCGCGAGGGCTACGTCCTCGCCTCACGGTGGCGCATATACGGGGCTTCGAGCCGCAAAGCGGCTCTCGCATTTCTAACCTACGCTCCCTTCCATTTCCAGTTGAATAAGTCTATTTAGTTCGACTGCGTATTCGAGGGGGAGTTGTTTGACGATGGGTTCTATAAATCCATTGACGACCATGGCTTCGGCGTCTGGTTTGTTGATACCGCGACTCATGAGGTAAAATAATTGGTCATCGCCAATCTTTGAGACTGTTGCTTCGTGTTCGATGCGACAATCATTGTGTTTTATATCCATTGTCGGATATGTATCTGATCTAGACTCATCATCTATCAACAAGGCGTCGCAGACGACTTTGGATTTGGCGCCAATTGCACTTTGAAAAACCTGAAGAAGTCCTCTATATGATGTCCTTCCTCCACCGTGACTGACCGATTTGGAAGTAATCTTCGAAGAAGTATATGGAGCAAAGTGAATGGCTTTTCCGCCTGCATCCTGGTGCTGGCCGGGTCCGGCATAGGCAACTGATAGCACCTCTCCTCGAGCTCCTTTGCCCATTAAATAGACGCTGGGGTACTTCATAGTAAGCTTGGAATTGTGAACTAAAATACCATTTGCAATAAAATTCCCTTTATCAACTTCTATATCAAATGTCTCTTTTGATCCTTGGGGTACAATGCTATTTACTCGGACAAACTGAATTGTTGAATCTTTTTTATCATCTCCAAAATATAAGAAATGATGTTTATAAACTTTTTCTTCTATACCAAGTGGTTTTCTCTCTCTCCTTGTCCAAAGCGAAATTTTCCTTGGAGAAAATTTATCGGTTATGTAACTTAGGTCTTTGACTTGTTGTAATAATTTCTTATTTACCGATGTTATAGATATATTTCTATGATTATCACGTCTATATCCATCTGCATCGATATAACCCTCGATGAATGATGTTATTTGGGATTTTGGTAATGTGTAGATCCATTCAGGAACTTCTTTGTCTTGCGCTTTTCCTTTGAATCCAAGCTTTACCAAAAAATCAACAAATTTTGTGGAAGCATAACGAACAATATTTCTTTTTATTTCGGGTTTAAGTCCAAAAAGCTTATTTATTGTTTCAATAACCTTTTTAAAGCTTTTATCACTTTGTGGAACAGCTATATATACTCTTGTTTTGTCCATACATCCATCACCAATGTAAAAACCTAGAAGCCATAGCAATTCTTCGCTGCTTATTTCCGGATAGAAAAACTCCTTTTTACCACGTTTGGGGTTAAAATGTATGGGATAATTTTTTCCTACCCATGGAAGTTTTCCTGATACTGCAATTAAATCTCCAACTTTTATTTTATCTAAAGGCATCCAATTGAAGTAAGAAATTTTTCCTTTCTTTTTTAAGACAAGAAAAGGATGATTTGCAGTTGCTTCTACTTCACGAAAATCTTCTGTTGTGATTTTGAAAACTGGAAGGGGGGGATTTTTAACTTTAGCTAACAATTTGGCTCTTGTTAAGGTAAATTCTGGAGTCATCGAGTATAAATAGTCGCCCGGTCGAATGTCTTTAATGGAAAGAACATGATCATTTGCTATTATTTTCGCATCCTCTGTTAAACATCCTAAATTACCGTCGATCCACTCGCCAATTCCCTCTTCTTCGACTCGCATTCTTTTGGTGACGAGATTGTAAACATTGGTCGACCAGTTTTGAATGGTGGTATATCTGACTCGTGCTCCTTTTTTGACAAAAATTTCAACAACAGCGGCGTGAAGTGAATCTGTGGTATAAACGGGAGCGGTGCATCCTTCGACATAATGAACGAAACTACCCTCGTCGGCGATTATTAATGTTCTTTCAAACTGACCCATATTGGCGGCGTTGATACGAAAATAAGCTTGTAGAGGAAGTTCCACATTGACACCTTTGGGAACGTATATAAATGATCCGCCACTCCAAGTAGCCGAATTTAAAGCGGCGAATTTATTGTCATGTGGTGGAATGATTGTGCTAAAATATTCTTTGACCAAATCCGGATACTCACGAAGTCCTGAGTCCATATCCAAGAATACTACTCCTTTTTTGCCGAGAGTTTTTTGGATGCTTTTATATACGACTTCTGACTCATATTGAGCTGAAACACCGCCAAGATATTTTTTTTCTGCTTCTGGAATGCCAATTCGGTCGTAGGTTCGGCGAATTTCAATAGGTAAATCCTTCCAACTTCTAGCTTTTTTTTCTGTGGGTTTTATATAGTAATAAATGTTGTCGAAATTGATTTTGGAAAGATCTCCGCCCCAAGCAGGGAGTGTTTTTTTATAAAAGATGTCTAGAGCATCATGGCGAAATTTTCTCATCCAATCCGGTTCATTTTTGTGGTATGAGATTTCATCTATCACTAAATGAGAAAGTCCTTTTTTAGACTTGAATGAATAGCGTTCGGCCTCGTGAAAGCCTAGAGGGTAGGAATCGTTAATTGCTATTTGTGATGTGGGCATAGCCTTTTTCCTCCAATTCTTGGGCTAATTTTGGTCCTCCGGTTTTGACTATTTTACCATTAATTAAAATGTGGACAATATTGGGAGTAATATATTTTAAAATTCTTTGGTAATGAGTGATCATTAGTACTCCTGTACCATTTTTTTTCAATATATTTATACCCTGGGCGACGATTTTGAGAGCGTCGATATCAAGGCCGGTGTCGATCTCGTCAAAAATGACAAACTTTGGTTTCAATACCAATGCCTGTAGCATCTCAAGCTTTTTTTTCTCTCCTCCGGAAAAACTTTCATTTATAGAACGGCGTAAGAATTCGTGAGGGATATGAAGTAAATCAGCTTTTTTTGCCAATTCTTCGTTGAATTTCCAAACTGTTTGCAAGGCAGGATTAGCGATGGTCTTTGGTCTTTGGTCTTTGGTCTTTGGTCCATGGAGAGATTCAAATGCATTTTTTAATAAATTGGCAACGGTGACACCTGGGACAGGGATGGGGTTTTGGAATGCTAAGAACAAGCCAGCCCTGGCACGCTTATCTGGAGAAAGATTTCTCATGTCCGTCTTGTCAATTTGAAATTTGATCCCGATTGAATCGGGATGAAATTTATAGGAGGGGTGTCCCATGAGAGCCTGAGCAAGGGTTGACTTTCCAGAACCATTGGGACCCATCAGGGCATGGACCTCTCCAGACTTTATTTGTAGCGATATGCCTTTCAAAATCTCTTTTTTTTCTAAGTAAACATGAAGATTCTCAATAGTTAGAGTGTGCTTCATATCGGTAATGTTAAGTCGACGGAAGTAAAACTTTTCCCTCGGGTGGCCCAATCGACTTTTATTTCTCGCCTTCCTTTGGCATCGAGGAAATACAAAGCGCCATATTTTTTGCCGTATTCGTAAAGACTCCTGGTGATTTTAACATCTGAAAGGCAATATTGGCAAAGAGCGTCCCACTCTCCTTTTTTGAAGTACTCAATGGCTTTTAGTCCATGACCCTGCTTTTTTGTTCCAATTGTGGCTTTCGCAAGATCATCGAGGGCAACTCTAAAGCCGAGAGCTTTTTGGGCATCTTCGATAATATCAAGAACGGGAAATTTGAAAATATTACCGAGATAGTAAGGGGCAAGAACTTCGAGATCAAATTTGCGAATATTGAATCCGACTAAAAGTGAAGCGTGCTCTAATTTTTTAAAGAGATAGATTAAATCTTTTTCCAGATATGTTTCAAACTTGTTTGTGGCATAATCATAAATTCCCACAACTGAAACTTTGAGTTTTCTGTGGTCGTAGCCTACATCGGTAAAGAGATTTTGTGTTTCTAAATCAAGAACTATTGGGTGCATAGAAGTTTAGAACTTAAATTTTTGCAGAGCGATTTTGAGCCAGGGAGTATATTGATCAGGTTTTGCCTCTATATTTTTTTTCAGATCTTCAATTTTTACTTGTTGTGTCTGGGTAATTTCAACAGGATTGGGATGAATGACTTTATCAGTTTTCCCAACTAAAACATGGCAGTATTCATTTTCGCAACTTTGGCCATATTTGGCGAAATAATAAAACGCACCTAAATCTTTAAATTCAACTTCGACGCCTAATTCTTCTAACCCACGTCGTTTGGCTGCACTTGTGACTGTCTCGCCTGGAAGGACATGACTAACTACTGATGCATCCCAAAATTTATTCCACAATGATTTTTTATCGCTTCTTTTTTGTAGAAAAATAAAGTCTTCCTCTGTGTAAAGTAAGGCTAGAAAGGCCAAATGGGGAATACCTTTTTCGAAATGGCATTGCCTGCGGGTGGCAGTGCCAATTATTCTGCCAATAGTATCAGTCGTTTGAAGAAGTTGATTTTCTCTTTCTCCTCTTAAATCATGAATATTATCCATAGGCTCCCATTATAGCATCGAAAAATAAACTCACACGGCTTTAATTTAAGCCGTGTGAGCTAAACTTTGTTCATTTTATTACATTGCCGGACCCTGCGAAGGAGGTGCTGACGGTTGGCCACCGCCGGTATTGCCAGTATCTCCACCTGATGGCGGAGGTGTAGGTTGGGGTGGAGGCGGCATTGGACCTGAATCTCCCGGAGGAGTTGGTTGTGGTCCACCCGGAGTTTGACCTGGCATACCTGGAGCTGGTGCATTTGGATCTTGCTGCATCAATAATCACCTCCCTTCAAACGGGACAAAACCTATCGGTTTTTTCCCGACGATTTTCCCTAATTTGAATTTGCAAAGGGGAAAAATTCCAATCCACCCCTTTGCAAAGATTAGAACCTGTTTTTGTTTCTTTATTCTTCTTTACAGTGTACTAAACGATCTCAGATTATACAAGAGTGAATTATTTATTTAATTCATTTTCCATCCAGTTTTTGGCATCGCTATTTACTCTGGTTATGGGAGTTGCCGTCAAAACAAATGTTTCATAACTATGAAGTTTTTTTATTTCTTTTTCTATTTTTTCGAAATCAGATTCACGCCCATCCATCGTCAGTAATATTTCATTTGCCTCTTCAACTTTTTCTTTCCACGGATATATTGAAGAGACAGGAATCCGTTTGGTGCAGACGACAAGATGTAATGAAATCAGGTGCGAAGCAATTTTTTTTGCTTCTTTATCACTCCCGCACGTAAGAAAATAGATGGCAAACATATACTAAATTTATTATACAGGAAGATTAAAATGAGATGATATCGAGAATTGCGTTTAGAGGGTCTTTATTTTCTTGTAACAGCTCACCGGTTTCGGCGGAAACTATAACTTCTTCTTTTATAGAAACAGGAATTAATCCGAGAAGTTTTTGATCAGAAATTCCACTAATTTCATAAACGGGTAGCTCATTTTGAAAACCTAATTCTATGACGCCTTGAATATTTGTCAGGCTTCCCTCCAAAACTTGGGAAGTTATGGCTTCGGTTCCCAAGCGATCGATGACATTAGCGGCAAGCATATTTTGTATTGCTTGATCGGGTAATATGGCAACTTCTTTGGTGCCGGCTGGTGTCGTAACTGTCAAAATATTTGTAGCCAGATCAACAGAGAGAGGAAAATTGGTTTGGGCGGCAAATTGTCCCCTGGAAAAAACCATTCTGTCACCGCCAGCAGTTGCTATTTTGACGACATTTTGATCCAATCTTTCTTCGATCTTAAATAATTCTTGTTCGCCAAGTTCGGATTCGGTGCCATCCTCATTTTCTGCTTTAATGATGAGCCTGCCGTCTTTGGTTTCAAAGCGTACTTTTACTCCACCTGAATAAATATCTGTTCTAGTCTCACCGTCTTTAATTCTAGTTTTTATTTTTTCATCTTCACCAAAACGAATTTCAGTTTTTTGATCTTCTTGTCTTATTCTAATGCCTGATGTTGGCTGAACTGATTGTGTATTCTGGGATCCTGATGAGCCGTCTGAGGATGAGCCAGATGATCCGGAACCGGATGAGCCGGAATTATCATCGGAACTACCACCGTCGCCTGAACCTGAACTATCTCCCCCTCCACTACCTGACGAACCGCTACCTGATGAGCCACTTCCAGACCCACTTGATCCTCCACTATCTTCGCCTTCTTTAGCGTATACGGCGCCTAAAATATTGTCGTCTTTGTATATGAGCTGACCTTGGCCGTCAACATACCATGCAGCAGAGATCTTGGTGGGAATAAAAAATGGAAAGGGAAAAAGAATAATTAGAAGAAAAATAAAAGCCGTATTCTTTTGGGACATTAATTAAGTATAGATTGAGAAAGATTATCGTGTCAAGAATTTGACCGGAAGAATTCGAGGGTGGTGCATTTGACCGATCCTCCGCCTTTGAAATATTCATTCATAGGTGTTTCAAAAACTTTTAATCCTTCTTTTTCCAGTGTCCTTTTTATATCTTTACTCATTCCCTTCCCTACAATTACGGCATCATCGGTTGCTACTATATTACAACAAAAAAATGGGTTATCTTTTTTAGAAACTGTTATTACTTTGCGAAAATTCTTTTTTATTTTATCGATATCATCATTTGAAAATGATGCTGGATGGATTATAACTTTGCCTTTTCCTAGAGGGGCAAAGCAGGTATCGAGGTGAAAGAAGTATGGATCTTTTTTTACCATAAAAGTAATAATTTTTTCTCCTAATATATTTTCAAGATGTCCGATTGCTTTTTTAGATGTTCTCCTGCCGTAGGCTGCGAAAAATTTACCATCTCTAAAAAATAGATCACCTTGACCTTCAAAGTAGACATTTGATGGAAGAGTGGCTATTTTAAATTTTTTTTGGCGGAATAATTTTTCGGCAAAGTCCGATTCTTTTCTCCTTTGCTGGTAGCGGAAATTGGCTTTAATGAATAGATTGTCAATGACAAATCCGCAATTGGCAGTGTAAACCATATCAGGAAGGCCGGGTTCCGGATCCATGATCCAGACATCAAGTCCGATTTTTTTGTAAATATTCTTGAGATTATCGAATTCTTCATGGGTTCTCTCGGGGTCGACTTTATTTTCCACGTGCATCCAGGGATTTATCTCGTATTCAATTTGATAGTATTTGGGCGGACACAAAAGGACTGTGTTGATCATATTAGATAGGAATATACTACTTATGACGCATTAGTGCAAAAATGACCTGCCTGCCGGCAGGCCCGCCTGCCGGACGGGCAGGCAGGTTGACATCGGATATTTGAAAGGACTACAATTTTATTGAAATACGTTCTATGAAACACACTGGTGGAATTTTCAATTTTCTATTTCCAAGGAAGAATGGCGCCAATGGACTTTCTGATGTGATAAAAAAAAATGCCGATCAGTCGGGATCTAAAGAGCATTTTCAGCAAATATCAATTCAAAAGACGAAGTTGACTGTCATCCGGCAACCAAAAGAAGAGCACGTAGAATTTTTACGCGATAATTATCACATCCATCCAATCCATCAAGAAGATGTTCTGTCAGCGGTGCAAAGACCAAAAATAGACTTTGAAGACAATTATATTTTTTTTGTGCTCCATTTTCCCTGGTTTAATGAAACTACTCAACGAATTGAATCCAGAGAAATTGACTTTTTCTTTCTGAAAACTGATTTGGTGATTATTATTAATGATGATTATCCTCCGCTTGAAGAGATACTGGATGTAATTTTACATGAATCAACTGTTAAAGATAGATATTTTGCCAAAGGAGCAGGATTTCTTCTATATCGAATCATTGATAACCTGGTTGATACAATATTTCCGCTGGTAGAACAAATAGAAAGAAGTCTAGAACAAATTGATAAAGATGTCTTTACAAAAACAGCAAGGCATGTAGTCAAGAAGATATCATTTTTAAGAAGAAATGTTATCTATTTCCAAACCATGGTTAAGCCAGAAATGAATTCATTTAGAGCCATGGAAGAAAAGCCTCATCCCTTGATAAATAAGGAATTGAAAACATATTTTTCAAATGTGACTGATCATTTTAAAAAACTCTTTGATAGGCTGGAAGATGCAAAAGAATTGACTGATAATTTATCATTAACATTTGAAAACTATTTATCTTTTCGGACAAATGAAACGATAAAATATCTGACTGTTTTTTCGGCTATTCTTATGCCATTAACGCTTCTTACAGGCGTATATGGAATGAATTTGAGATTTCTACCTCTGGCTTCCGATCCTAAGGCAATATTTTTATTTATGGGAATAAGTTTTGTGATAGTGGTATCAATGCTATCTTATTTTCGCTTTAAACATCTCATATGAGGCTTTTGGCAGAATGGATAATCAAAGCTTTTATACTCCTGATTACAACGAGATTGGTCCCTGGATTTACTATAGATTCATGGCTGACTGCCTTGGTGGTAGCATTGGTTTTGGGAATACTCAATACTGTGTTGAAACCTATTTTGGTCCTTCTTACGCTGCCGGCAACTATATTGACTCTTGGACTATTTATGTTTGTAATCAATGCCGTGCTGTTAATTTTAACGTCAAAGTTTGTAACAGGATTTCAGATTGAATCCTTTGGGACGGCGATCATTGCTTCTATTGTGATTTCCTTACTTTCTCTATTGGTAAATATGGTATTTAAAAGCGAAGAAAAAAACTCTTGAGAACTTTGATTGCCTCTTCTGGATTTTTTACGTACTGAAAATATTGGCCGAAATTGTGGTTTAAAAATCCTTCCGCACGCATTTTTTCCATGACCTGACCAAAGGGAATAAAATAGTCATCGATAAGAATGAGGGGTTTGCCCTCGGGTACCTCCCCTTTCCTTTTAAGCGCTAAAACGGCTACTATCTCGTAAATAGTGCCAATACCACCGGGTAGTGAAAGAAAGGCGTCTCCGAGATTTAATAATTTTTCTTGACGAGGATTGAGGGCATCAAAAAGTAGATGTTGTGTAGCGTATGTGGAATGTACTCTGCCTGGAATTTGGAGTCTGACACCGATAGTTTTTCCCCCATTTTCAAAGGCGCCTCTCATGACTTCATTCATTAGACCTGGACCTCCTCCTGTGACTGTAACAAAGCCATTTTGTGCCAATAATTTCCCCATTTTGTAAGCCATGGTGTAATAATAATTTTCTCTTTCTTTTTTGACCTCATTGGCGGCAAAGACGACGATATTTCTCATTAAGAACTCCTTTCAAAATCCCATTTCTACTGCAAGCCTCTATATTCGGCTGCAAATGGTGCAAAATTCCTAGAAGTATATTGCCATATACTCCGTCGTCATTTCTTACCATTTTCGCTCGAATATAGAGTCTTTCGCTACGAAAGCGGGATTATGAAATGAGTTCTGTTTCTGTATTATAATACTTTTATGCCTTATATAAGAAAAGAAAAGAGACCAGAGGTGGATAAAATACTTGATCCTCTCATTGTATACCTTAAATCAAAACCGATGGAAGAGCAGGATGGGATAGTTAATTATGTAGTTTCCAAAATGATTTGGAGTTTATATCCTAAAAAATATTTTCACCTCAACCGCGCTCTGGGAGTCCTGACGGCAATTACTCATGAACTTTACCGCCGCATCGTTGCCCCATTTGAAGATGAGATGATTAAAGAAAGAGGAGATATAAAATAACTATTTCCCTTGTGCTGTCTTAAGGGCCTTTGCCCACCAGAGGAGTTCGTCTAAAAGATTTTGCAGTCGTTCATTAAAGTGACCTTTGAGTAGGTTTCCGTTTTCGTCTAAAGTATCTAATACATAACTTATATGAATTGATTGGCTTATGGGGGCCATCTGAAGTTCTATACTGGTAAGTCTTAGCTGTTCAACAGCGCGAATGCCTCCGGCTTGGTTGGGAGAATAACTTATAAAAGCAACCGGTTTTTTATTCCACTCGTAATAGACCCAGTCCAGGGCATTTTTTTAAAACTCCCGAAGTTCCGTGATTGTACTCCGGGGTTATTATAATAAATGCGTCTTTCTCACCTATCTTGGCTGCCCATTTTTTAGCAAACTTATTTGTATATTTGCCTTCCAGTCCTTCGGGAGAATTTGATTCGTTGTAAAAAGGCAATGGGTAATCTTTCAAATCAAGGAGTTCGAATTCTATGCTTTTAAATTTTGGCAGTTGGGACATGAGCCATTTGGCGACTCTGCCTCCCCTTCTTATTTCCCTAATGCTGCCAAGAATTACGCCGATTTTCATGGGGGTATTATAGCAAATTTCGTTTTACAATTTTTTAGGTTCTAGTAATAGAAATACTGCTCTTTTTTTGGCCACAGGACAATGTTTTATTCCCTTGGGGACGACGTAGCCTTCACCCTCTGCCAGCTCTATATTTCCCTTTTCCGTCTGAATTGTAACTTTGCCTTTATAGATAAGAAAGAATTCGTCATAATCGTGAGTATGCCAGTGAAATTTTCCTTTTACTGCAGCCGCCTGTAAAACCCAACCGTTCATAGACGCAACATCTATCGGCGACCAATACTTTTCTCCTAGCTTTCTATCGATATCTTTAAGATTATATTTTGGAGGAAGTTTTTTTACTTTCATTGGCGATATAATTTTTTGCTGCGGGACTTGGACTCGGACCAAGATTACCAGATTCAGAGTCTGGCTGCCTACCATTAGCAGATCCCGCAATTTGTTATATTTTATCAAATTGAGGCTGAGATTACACTTTTTTATCCCTAGCGTAGCAGTGTTACAATAAGCACATTCTATGGCAAATAAAAAATATTGGTCGGGGTATGTAACTAAACATAGTTTTGCGCTGGATTTGGAAGAAGGAGTGTTTACTTGGGATGATCCGAAGAAAATAGCTGCCTCACTTAAGAATTCTGCTGAGGACAGCACTCGACGCAAAGCATCACCATTTCAATCGGCAATGTCGATGCTTAATTTTTATATAAACCGGGCGGGCAAGAATCTGAAACCGGAGAGAAAATCTGTCTTGGAAAAGGCAAAGATGGAGTTGAGAAAACTATATAATAGATAAATGATCAAGGCGATAATACTGGACGTGGATGGAGTGATTGTAGGAGAAAAGATTGGTCACAATGCACCACATCCGCATGCTGAGGTGGTGCAGAGATTGGTGGAACTAAGAAAAAAGGGTATCGGTGTAGTTTTGTGTACCGCCAGACCTCATTATTCAATTCAAAAAATAATTGATGATGCAAAACTTAATAACTTCCATATTACAGCCGGCGGTGCGGTGATCATTGATCCATTAGATAAGAAGATCTATAAGGCTTACCCTATCCAAAAGAAACAGGCAATACAAATTATAGAGACTTATTTGAATGAACAGGCATATACCGAACTTTATACTGTCGATCGTTATTTTATCCAAAAAGATCAGCAATCAGAGATCACAAAAAAACATACTTTTACTTTGCAGAAAAATCCACAGATAGTTCCGTCTCTTGTAAGTGTGGCAGAGAAATATGAGACTATTAAAATACTGCCTATTGCTAAAGATCAATCCGATAAAACTCGACTGACACAAATTTTTAGACCTTTTGAGGGGGTGGCAACCTTGAGTTGGGGTATTCATCCTGCAATTGCCCCTTTGCAATTTGGAAATATTACTGCTGCCGGAATATCAAAAAGAGAATCGGCTATGGAGGTGGTGAAGTCTCTTGATCTTTCGTTTTCAGAAGTACTTGGAATTGGAGATAGTATGAGTGATTGGCAGTTTATGGAACTTTGCGAATATGCGGGTGCAATGGAGAATGCGAGTGAAGAACTGAAAAAACTGGTTTTGGCAAAGGGGAATAAGGGATACGTTGGCAAGTCTGTTGATGAAAACGGAATTTTGGATATTTTAAAGTTTTTCGGGATTTAATTTAATATAATAATTGATACGTTGAGGAGGGAGGCAAAACTTACCCAGAAAAAATATGGAATGAGTAAATATGCCGCAACTTTGGATATTTTGGAAAATTTTAGAATAGTCAGAAGGATAAAAATCCAGAGAACTATGATATCAATAAAGCCGAGTATTGGAGAGTGCAGTCCAAAAAAGAGAAAAGACCAGAGGGAATTTAGAAAAAGCTGGATGACGAAAAATAAGAGTGCTGTTTTGACTAAATTTTTGTTGATTCCTCTTTCCCATATTAGATAGGCCGCGTAGCCCATCATAAAATACAGGACAGTCCAGACGGGACCGAATATCCAATTTGGAGGTGAGAAAAAAGGTTTGGCGAGGGTTGCATACCAGACAGGAATTGCATTTATGGTCACGGGAGTAGCTATGAGTCCAACTAATTCGCACAGTAAAATTGTAAATATCAGCCTGGCAGGGTGTTTTACTCGCATAATTTTACTATACTATATTTAGTGAAAAATATTTTAATTCTATTTGCTATTTTAATTTTTATAGGAGCGGGAGGATTTTATTTTTGGACATCGAAGAATAAAAATACTCCCCCTTCCCCCATTCAACAAATTCCTTCTGTTTCTCGCGAAAAAATAGATAGTGAAAGTCCACCTATAGCAGTAGTAGCAGAAAATCTTGAAGTGCCATGGGCAATTGCTTTTTTGCCTGCCTCGCCGGCAGGCGGGCCAGACGGGGGAATGCTTGTAACAGAAAGACCAGGAAGAGTGAGATTTATTGATAATGATGGAAAACTAGATTCTACTCCAGTTGCGACTATAGATTCTGTCAATGCCGTTGGAGAGGGAGGACTGATGGGAATTGCGCTCCATCCAGATTTTGAGAAAAATCAATATGTATATCTTTACTATACTTATGATGGAAGTGGTAATAATACTTCAAATCGATTGGTGCGGATGAGATTTGAAAATAATCACTTGGCAAACGAAGAAATTTTGGTAGATAGTATTCCAGGAGCAAGCAATCATAACGGAGGAAGAATAAAGTTTGGACCGGACGGATTTCTTTATATAGGAACGGGAGATGTCCAAGAGCCGTCACAATCACAGAATAGAAATACACTGGGAGGAAAAATTTTGAGAGTTACAGACACTGGTAAACCGGCGCCAGGAAATCCATTTGGAAATGAAGTTTACTCTTATGGACATAGAAATGTGCAAGGACTGGCGTGGGATAGTCGCGGCCAGATGTGGGCGACGGAACACGGACCATCAGGAATTTGGCCAAACTGTTGCCAGGATGAAATAAATCGAATTGAACAGCAAGGAAACTATGGGTGGCCTCAAAGTGTCGGAGATAAAGTTGCCGCTGGAACTGTTGGTCCTATGTTTCATTCAGGAAGAGATATTTGGGCACCGAGCGGCGCTTCCATTGTGGGAGACTCATTCTTTTTTGCGGGTCTACGAGGAGTCACTTTGTATGAGGCAGTTATAGAAAATGGGGAGGTCACTGAGGTAAAAGAGCATTTCAAGGGACAATTTGGAAGATTGCGGGAGGTAGTTGTCGGGCCTGATAATATGCTTTATATAACAACTAGCAATAGAGATGGAAGGGGCAAACCTCAAAGCGGTGATGATAAAGTAATAAGAGTGAATCCTAATCTTCTTTAGTCCCCCTTTTAACATTTAAGCGTTTTTTCAGAGTGGTCCTGTAATATATTGCCAAGATTGGATGTAGAGAAAGTATTTGATGAGCACCATCAAGAAATGCAGGCAAAAATGCAGGAGCAATTTGAACAAAGACTCTCTCAACTTGTAAGTGAGGAGAAAATTACAGAGGCCCAAAAAGAGCTAATAATCAAAAAGCATGAAGAGTTGAAAGCAGAAAAAGAGTCGCTCATGGAGGCGGGGAAAGATAAAACGCCTGAGGAAAGAAAGGCTCTGATGGATGAACACAGAAAAGAACTGGAGACTTGGGCAGAAGAAAATGGGATAGATCTTCAATATATAATGTTTGGAAAGATGGGATTTGGTAATAGAATGATGTAGAAGTGATACTTGAGGGGAGTTGTGGTGGTGGGAAAGTGATAAAGTCCTTAAAATCAGATGGGTTCTAAACTGCTGAGATTTGAGACTCCGAAAAAAGAGGACGCAATAAGAGTTATGGACCATAGAATGAAGGTTCCAATTAAAAGCGCCCATCCAGCTAGACTCAAAAGAGTTTTCTTCAAATATTTTTCTTTATCATCCTGGGCCTGGCTAGAAATTAATTTTATGAGAAAAATAATTGCTAAGGGACTACCTATTATAATCCACAAAAATCCAATTAACGCTAAGATAATTAATATAAGACTGAATCCCGCTAATACTATTGATCCAAATGTTGGTGTCATTTCTTTTTTATTTAATTATAATATTATAACATTCTGTTGATATAATCACTTTTTATGAAAAGCTATAGAGAGTTTGCGCTGGAATTGGCTTAAAGAGCTAAGGAAAATGCTGAAGTGTACTTGAAAGTTATTAAACAAGTCTTGTAGATAAATAGATTACAATTAATAAAAATGACTTTACAAATACTTGACAATTAATTTTTGTTAGTTTACAATTATGATTACCTATGAATACTGTAGAAGCAATCAACGCCTTAGCTCGACGGAAGAATGTATTTAAAACCTCAGATGTAATTCGGATACTTGGGGGTAATGTGTCGCGTCAATTTGTAAGTCGTATACTGCGAAATCTGGTTTCTGAAGGACAACTCGTTAAGGGCGGCTCTACAAAAAGTGCAATCTATGCCCTTCCCCAGAATGCTACTTTTTTAAGAATTGGAACGAGAAAAAGACTATTAAATAAAAATCTTAAGGAACATGAAGTATGGGAGAATCTGAAGGAGCAAACTCCTTTAATCAATAACCTCCCAGAAAATATTCAAAGCATACTTGATTATGCTTTTACGGAAATGCTTAATAATGCTATTGAACATTCCCACTCTGATTATATTGAGGTTGGATTGAAAGAGGAATCCCGCTTTATTCGCTTTATCGTTAATGATTTTGGAATAGGAGTATTTAGAAGTGTGATGAAGAAGAGAAAACTCCATTCAGAGCTTGAGGCGCTACAGGATCTTCTCAAAGGTAAAGTTACAACACAACCCCAATCGCACTCCGGGGAAGGAATTTTTTTTACATCTAAAGTAGCGGATATTTTCATATTAGAAAGCTTTGACTTAAGACTTCGGATAGACAATACTATTTCTGACATTTTTGTTGAGGAACTTAAACCTAAAAAGAATGGTACTAGGGTAATTTTTAGTATTTCCAAAGAATCTATTAAGCATTTAATAAATATTTTTCAAAAATATCAATCCACAAAAGATACCTATGCATTTGATAAAACTGAAGTTCATGTTCGTCTATATACAATGGGAACGATATATATATCGCGATCACAAGCTAGGCGTATACTAGCAGGTTTAGAAAAGTTTAAACTTGTAATATTGGATTTTGACCGTGTTCCAACTATCGGTCAAGCTTTTGCTGATGAAGTATTTCGAGTGTTTAGAAATTTGCATCCTGAAATAGAGATTCGGCCAATCCATTTGAATGAGGCAGTCCGGTTTATGATCGAAAGGGTTGAACATGAAAAATTATAGAGAATTTTCAGAAGAGATGGCCGGGAAGGCGGGGAAAATAATACGGGAGAATTTTTCGTTGGGGATGAAGAAGGAGTGGAAAAAAGATAATACTCCGGTTACTATGACTGATAAGGAAATTAATCGCATGATTATAGAATCTGTTAGAGAAAATTTCCCTGATCATGGGGTTTTGGGAGAAGAAGAAAAATATAAGATAGATTCTGAATATGTCTGGGTTTGTGATCCTGTCGATGGCACAATCCCATTTTCTCACGGAGTTCCACTTTCGACATTTTCACTTGCGCTTACATTCAGAGGAGAAAGTATACTTGGTGTCATAGTCGATCCATTTATGAATAGAACTGTGATGGCCGAAAAGAATAAAGGCGTTTATCTAAATGGAAAAAATATTCAAGTATCTAAAGCTGAATCTATTAAAAATGCAATTGTTGCAGTCGAATATATACCCAGTTTTCCTCACGATCTGCATCTCGTCAAAAATAAATTAATAAAAAAAGGGGCTTATGCATACTCAATCTATTCTGTATCGTATTCGGGAATGATGATTGCCATGGGAGAGTTTTTAGGTGTTGTAAGCAGTGTAATTTCCCCATGGGATGGGGCGGCGGTGAAAATAATTGTTGAAGAAGCGGGAGGGAAAGTGACAGATCTTTTTGGTCAAGAGCAAGATTATACAAAAGAGATAAAGGGATTTATTGCGAGTAATGGAAAAGTACATGATATATTGTTAGAATTGTTGAGAAAAAATATTTAGTTTATAAAAATGGGTGGTGCATATTGCTTTTACCGATGTGTCTAGCTTGTACACCCCGGGTGTGTGTATCACTTTTATCAATTCTTGGCGCTTTTGGGGTCTTGAAGATCAGCGTATTTGTGCTCGTCTTTTCTCCATTCAAGTTCGAATGGTTTTTGGGGTTCATAGAGGGCGGCGAATTTTGCTGTTTCGTCGACCGGGAAATCGGTCGTGAGCATAAAATTTTCTATATCTTTGTCTTTGGCGGTTTTATAAAAAGGGGTGGCGGCGGCAAAAACCTCTTCCTTTTTTTCGGTAAGACTGGGGGTTACTAATATGCGATAAAAGTCTGAATAATCGAGAATACGAGCAAATTCGTCGGCTCTCATTTCGGGATCAAATGTAATCCACGGATCATTCCAATATATTCTTTTTAAGGGAACATAAGAATGAAATAATACCGGCATGATGATAAGGACATCATCGATGCGGAAGTCTTTGTTTTCGTATTCATTTCTAATCAAGCGAATATCCATGACAATTTCGGCGATTGTTTTTTGGAGAAGGTAAAATGGATGGATATGGACGATTTCTTCCTCCACTACAAGCGGAACCATGGCGATATAAGCTTTAGGGGGAAATTTAGGAATGCGATAGCAATACTTCTTAAGCATATATGGAACTTTTGGCAAGTAATTTTTACTTCTTCCCAGATTTCTTGGAAGCCTCCCTGCTTGCTGGAGAGGCGGGCTTGGGTTTGTCTTCGAGCTCTTCATCGTCTGTGACAAGAATAGAAAAAAGGATAAAGCCGGCGAAGATGGGCATAATAAGAGTAAAGCGGGTTACTTCGTCGGGAACGACTATTAAAACTCCTATTGTTAAAACTATACCAACGACTGCTGCCCAAGTGATGAGTTTGTTATTTTTATAAAACTCTTTTAATTTCTTGTCCATAACCATCTTTATAGTAGGTGATCAATGATATAATTGTCAAGTTATGAAATCAGGGTATGTGGCTCTTGTGGGTCGGCCAAATACAGGAAAATCAACTCTACTAAACAATATTCTGCAACAAAAAGTGTCGATAACATCTCCTTTGCCGCAGACGACTAGATTTTCTATTCAGGCTGTGTATGAGGATGACCGAGGACAAATTGTATTTATAGATACGCCTGGGATATTTGGAAAAGTTGAAGACCCTGTTTCGAAAGTGATTAATCCAAAGGCAGAGAAAACTCTTAAAGAGGGAGGTGTCGATGTGATTGTGTATTTAATAGATCACACCAGAGATCGCAGTTTTGAAGAGAATAAAATTCTGGGGATGGTGAGAAAGATTGCTAAACCAAAGATACTGGCTTTTAATAAATCTGATATCAAAGAACCGGACTTTTATCCCCATTATCGCTTTATGGAAGAAGAATTTGACAAAACAATCCATATATCGGCAATGTTTCGACACAATTTAAATTATCTATTGGATGCGATATTTGCTTATCTGCCAGAACGAAAGAAAAAACTAGTTGATACAACGGACCGCCCGACACCCCTTCTTAATATGGATAGTAAGATGTATATCGCTGATATAATCCGGGAAAAAGCTTATTTATTTTTGCGGGATGAAGTACCGTATTCATTAATGACAAAAGTCGAAGAAGTGGAGACGAGGGAAAATGGAATGGTTTATATTAAAGCGTCAATTATTACTACCCAAGAAAAATATAAAAGTATGATTATCGGATATAAAGCCCGAATGATTAAAGAAATCGGAATGGCGGCGAGAAAAGAGCTTGAGACCGCCACAAATAAAAAAGTCTTTGTCGACCTCACCGTCGAAGTCAATCCCCATTGGACGGAGGAGTTGGTTTAACTTTCACTAGATTTTCTCAAGAAAATATTAATACTGTTTGCGACTTCTTTTGGTTTTTCCCAGAAGGTCATGTGGCCAGCTTCCGGGATGATTGAAATTTGAAGATTTCCGTTTTCTAAAGGCCTTGCATATTGTGGCGGTGCAACTTTGTCTTCTTTTCCATAAATAAGTAGTGTAGGTATATGAAGACTTCCTACTATTTCTTCTAAACTAGTACTACTGAATTCAACACCCATATCTATAAAGGCAGAAATTCTCATTTTTTTCTTTCCTTCTGTACCATAGGTATCTACAAGAGTCTTATCAAATTTGTACATATTCATATATTTTGCCATAAAATATGCAAATTTTTTTGATACTACAATCCGTCGCAATATTTTTTGAGTAAAAACTGTTTTATCTAATGATCTTAGAGTTTTCCTTAAAAGAGAATTAGCTGAAAAATTGGTTCCTTTTTTTAACGGAGGACCGATAAGTATCAGTGATTTTACCAATTCTGGGAAGTTTTTTGCTGTCATGGATGCTACGAACGTACCCATAGAAAAACCCATAACCACAACGGGTGCAAGATTTAATAATTTAATGAAATCTGCAATATAGAAAGATTGCTTTTTTAGTGTGTAGGTATGCAGGTCTCCCGAGTCTCCATATCCTGGTAAATCTATTAAATAAAGTTTATTATTTTTCTTTAGATGCTCGGCTAACGGTAACCATCCTTTCCAGTTGTTCGTCCATCCATGTATCAAAATTATTGGACTTCCGTAACCTACTGTTACAAAGTTTAGAAATATTCCATCTATTCTAATTTTTTGCGGAGATATATTTTGCATAGTTTCAATGCACGGGCTCTGTGACTGATTTTGTCTTTTTCTTTTTCTGAAGCTTCCCCAAATGTTTTTTCCAAATCATTACTCCAGAAGATGGGGTCGTAGCCGAAGCCGTTGAGACCTTCCATGTGGTCAAGTATTTTTCCTTTGGCTTCCCCACGAAATAGTGATACCTTTTTGGTTGTCTTATCGTAAGCGGCTACTACTGCAACATATTTTGCGGATCTTTTGTTTGGTGGAATTTTTTTGATTTTTTTTATGATAACATCGATTCGATCTTGATCCGAACCTTCTGTATGACGAGCAGATTTTATTCCTGGCCAACCTGCGAGCGTATCAATTTCGAGTCCCGAATCTTCACCAAGAGTCAAAAGTCCTGACTTCTCGCCTATTGATTTAGCTTTTAATATGGCGTTTTCTTTGTAAGTTTTTCCTGTTTCGGCAATATCATCTTTTATGCCAATATCCGAAAGTGTTTTTATCTCGTAGGAAATATCTTTTAAAATATTTTTAATTTCTCTAATTTTTCCTTTGTTCCGGGTGGCGAGGAGGAGGATTTTCATGAAGGTAATGATTGCAGGCGTTTTACAACCTCACCCTTGCCTAATATTTCCATAGACTCATTTAAGGGTGGAGAGATTTTTTTGCCGGTGATGGCTACTCGGACTGCCATAAAAAAGTCGCTACTTTTGTAGCCCTCTTTGGCGACGAGGTCTTGCATTGCTTGGCCGATAGACGGGGCTGTCCAATTGTTTATCCGCTCTAAAGATTTGACTAATTGGGCTAATTGGTCTTTTTTGGAAGAAAGATCGATTTCACGTTTTTCGGGGCGGCGGAAGAAAAATTCACACAGAGGTAGATAGTCTGATAATTTTTTAATACGCTCCTGAATTAATGGAATCGTCTTTTCGACAATATTTTGGTCATATTTTTTTCCAATAAAGTCTGTAATTTTAAATTTTAAATTTTCAATTTTGAATTTGCGTATGTATTCTCCATTCATCCATTCAAGTTTCTTAAGATCAAATGCTGGACCAATTGGCTTAACATCCTCGAGTCTAAAATTTTTTATCATTTCGGAGAGAGTAAATATCTCTCTTCCATCGGGCATAGACCAACCCATGAGGGCAAGAAAATTTAATATGGCTTCGGGGAAAAAACCTTGCTCTATATACCATGATGCCCAAACGGGATTTTTTCTTTTTGAGAGCTTGCTTTTGTCGGGATTACGCAAAATCGGTCCATGGGCAAAAATGGGGAGAGGCCAGCCTAAAAATTTGTAGATGAGAATATGTTTGGGAGTTGAAGAAATCCATTCTTCAGCACGGATGACGTGGGTAATTTTCATAAGATAATCATCGACAACGACGCCAAGATGATAGGTTGGGTAGCCGTCGGATTTTAAGAGTACCTGATCGTCTATTAATTTATTTTCGAATGTTATTTTGCCGCGGATGACGTCGGTAAAATCTGTTGTTCCTGAATCAGGAACGTTGAGGCGGATGACGTGTTTAGTATTAGGTTGTAGGTTGTAGGTTGTAGGTTGTAGGTTTTTACAGTGGCCGTCGTACATGGGAGGCAATCCTTTTGCGGCTTGGTCTTTTCTCATTTGTTCTAATCTTTCCGGTGTACAAATGCAATAATAGGCATGACCTTTTTGTACTAACTCTTCGGCGTATTTTTTATAAAAATCTAGTCTTTCTGATTGCCTATATGGAGCATAGGGTCCGCCTATATCCGGACCTTCATCATAATCTAGGCCAAACCAATGAAGAGAAGTTAAGATCCTTTCCTCTCCCCCTTTTACTAATCTTGTTCTATCTGTATCTTCGATTCTGACGATAAATTTTCCTTTATTTTTTTGGGCAAAAACGTAATTTAAGAGCGCTGTATAGACATTTCCGATATGAAGATCTTCTCCGGTTGGGGAAGGGGCGATGCGAACACGAACAGCATGCATAGACCGTTTGATAATAGCATAGGGACTTACTATACTCAATGTATGGCGACACTTACTGAAGTATCAGTGATAACAAGAAAATTGATTATGTGGATTGTGATTGGAATTGTAGCTTATTTTATCCTGCGCGTCGTATTTTCCTTTGCCGTATCTTATTGGCAAAGTTTAAATCCGGTAGAGGAGGCTCCACCTACTGTAATCTTTGGGCCCATACCTCCTCCGCAATTTCTAGATACACTGTCTAAAACTGCGGGGCTTAATCTTAATCTTTTGACGATTGAGGGTGGACCACAAGAGGCGACGTCTACTGGTAAGGTGTATTTCATGCCAAAAAAACTCCCTTCTCTTTTGACTTCTAAGCGGGCACGAGAAACTGCTGGAAGATTGAAATTTAGTGTCGAGCCGGCAATTGTATCATATACATTATATCGCTTCAGTGAGGGGAATAGGACTTTGGAACTGGATACGGTGAATAATAATTTTGTTTATACTTATAGATATCAATCTGATGATTCCTTTTTTTCCCAAAATACTGCAATAGAGACGAATAAAGCCTTGTCTTTGACGACGGCATTTTTCCAATCGGCCGGAATTGTTGACAGTTCTATTTATGCTAAAAATAATGTGGTCCTTTTATCGTATTCGAAAGAGACGGATATATTTACGCCGACTACAAATATGGAGGTAGCAAATGCTGCCAGGGTAAATTATTTCCGTGCCGATGTAGACGGCCTTGCCCTTTTGCCTCCTGAATATAATTTAAGTTATATATACGCTGTTGTATCTCCCAGTAATGATGAAAGTAAAAAAATTATCCGGGCGGAGTATAAATTCTGGCCGATTGATTTTAATAATTTTGGCACTTATCCACTCCGGACGTCGCTGTCTTCCTGGGAAGATATAAAAGAAGGACGCGGAGTGGTGGCAACATTTGGGCAAAATCCAAAAGAGGGAGAGATTATCATCCGGAAGGTATATTTGGCTTATTACGACAGCGGCATGCCCGAAAACTACCTCCAGCCAATATTTGTGTTTGAGGGAGACAATGGCTTTATAGCCTATACCTCTGCTATAGATCCGCAGTATCTTACTCTACCGGAGAACTAGCTCCATTTACCCAGGTATGATTATTAAAGACCCAGTTGATGAGATTTGCTGTTTCGCCGAAGCGGTCTTGACTTTTGAGAAGAACGACTAGAATTGCGGTATTGTTTCTTTTGACTAGTGTCACAAGGCATTCTTCCGCATTTTCGGTAAAACCTGTTTTTATGCCGGCAACTCCGGGAATGCCTCCTAATAATTGATTTACATTGTGAAGTTCATGAAAGTAAGTATATGAAGTATCCGAAACTGTGATGGAGCGGGTGGCGACAATTTTTCCGATATTTTTATTTTGAAGAGCCAATTTTGCCAGGCTCGCTAGCTCTTTTGCGGTGGTATAGTGATTTGTATCGTCAAAACCCATGGGGTTGGTGAAGCGGGTATTTATAAGGCTTAAAGTGGCGGCTTTTTGATTCATGGCTTCGATAAATTTGGTAATTCCGCCGGGGTAGTTTTCGGCAATTGTCAGGGAAGCGTCATTTGCCGAGGCAACCAGGAGTCCGTATAAAAGAGACTCGAAGGTGATTTTTTCACCGACTCTAAGACCCATCGAAGCCTCACGGGGGTCGATCTTATTGACAGTCAGGATGTCTTCTAGCTTAAAATAGTCAAAGGCTACAAGGGCGGTGACTATTTTGGTGGTGGAAGCCGGAGAAAGGCGAATGTCGGGATTTTTTTGATAGAGAATAGTACCCGATGGCAGGTCTAAAACGTATACTCCTTCGGCCGTAAGATAGGGGGCGGGAATATTTCTGGTGTTTTGGGGGTAGGGGGTGGGAGTGGCAGCGATTTTTATCTCTTCTGGTTGATATTGATCGTTTGAAATTGAGTATTCATATAACTTAAACCCTGGGAAAAGTGCCAAAAGAAAAGCAAAAAGGGCGATTTTAAGAGAAAGTAAAATATATCTTGAGTGAAAACTCTTGTCGGCTCTCTTTTTATTTTTTTTCATCGCAATTTGATGCCTAATTCTTTTAACTGTTCATCATTAACTTTGCTGGGCGCATCCATGACAGAAATCTGGCCTCCAGCTGAAGCTGGGAAAGCCATGACTTCACGGACGCTTGGTTCACCTAAAACGGCCATGAGAAAGCGATCGATTCCGGGGGCAATGCCGCCGTGAGGAGGAACCCCATATCTGAATGCAGCTAGCATGTGGGTGAACTGCTTTTTTTGGTCTTCTGTAAAACCAATAAGGGAAAATACTTTTTCCTGAATCTTGGGATCGTGGATTCTAATACTTCCTCCGCCGATTTCAAAACCATTGAGGACGAGGTCATGCTGGAGGCCACGGACTTTGAGGGGATCGGTATCCAGTAAGGGGATATCGTCAGAATGAGGGGCGGTAAACATGTGATGTGAAGGAGCAAACTTTGCTTGTCCTGAGCCGTAATAGAAATCTTCTTTTGTTTGCTCCTTAAAAAGGGGAAAATCGATGGTCCAGGAAAAAGCTAGTTCGTTTGGATCACTTTTATTTTTTCTTAGATCGGGTTTGTCTGTGCCATATTTTTTTTGGACCTCGTTATGAGAAAGTCGCGGAAAAGGAATTTGGGTAATAGCTTTTTGGGGAAAATATTTTTTAACTATGCCTATATAAAGCTCCTCGGTTAAATTTAATATGTCTTCTTGGGTAACAAAAGACATTTCCAAATCGAGTTGAGTAAATTCTCCATAGGCTCTGTCTTTTCGCGGATCTTCGTCTCGGAAACACCGGGCTATTTGGAAATATCGCTCGAAACCGGCAACCATGAGAAGCTGTTTGTATTGTTGGGGGGATTGGGGCAGGGCGTAGAATTTACCATTTTGGAGTCTGGATGGAACCAGAAAATCGCGCGCACCTTCTGGTGTAGTCTTGGTCAAAATGGGCGTTTCGATTTCGACAAAGTCTCTTTCGAGGAGAAAACTTCTGATAAAGGAAACTACTTTTGAGCGAATTCTCATATTTTTTGCCATTCGGGGTCGGCGAAGATCGAGGTAGCGATACTTCATCCGTAATTCTTCGTCGATATTGTAGCCATCATTATCAATCGGAAAAGGCAGATCTATTGCATGGGAGATAATTTCTATTTTTGAGGCTTCGACTTCGACTGAGCCTGTCGCTATTTTAGGATTAACCAGTTTTTCGGGGCGTTTTTTAACTGTGCCTATGATTTTTACTACGTCTTCGTTTCTAATTGAGCCTATTAAATCTTGCCTGACAACGACCTGGATAATGCCGGTTCTGTCTCTAAGATCAATGAAGACTATTTTGCCGTGATCTCTTCTTGTTTCTACCCAACCTAAAAGCATGATTTCCTCACCAATTTTTTTTAGTGTTTCGGCAGTGAGTGTTCTTGACATATGATTCCTTTCTTAGGGTCAGACCTTTAATGCGTTGAAGGTCTGACCCTGATATACTCATTATACTTTTCTAATGCTAGGCCAAGAAGTTTTATAGCTCGTTTGAGTTTTTTTTCTTCCAAGACATAGGCGATGCGGATCTCCTGACGGCCTAAACCAGGGGTGGCATAAAATCCACCTGCTGGAGAAATCATGACCGTTTCTTTGTTGTGAGAGAAATCGGTAAGGAGAAAGCGGGCAAAATCATCGGAATTGTCAACCGGGATTTCGACGATTATATAAAAGGCTCCAAATGAAGGAATGAATTTGGCTCCGTCTATTTTTCGCAATTCTTTAATTACCACATTTCTTCTACTAGCATAGATTCTCCGTACCTTTTCGACATATTTTTGGTGATTTTTGAGTAAATTTATGACTGCAAGCTGTTCGACCGTGGCAACGGAGAGTCTGCCCTGGGCAAAGCGAAGTATACTACTCATTACTTCTTTGTTTTTGCTGACCACACAACCAATACGAGCTCCACAGGCATTGAACCTTTTGGAGACACTATCGACTATAATGAGGCGGTCTTTCAATTGGTTAAATCTGGTGAGAGGGAAAACTTTTTGGCCCTCAAAAACTATCTCCTGATATGTCTCGTCGGAAATAATAAAGAGATTGTGCGTAACTGCAACCTCTGCTATCATTTCGATTTCCTTTTTGGTGTATACCGTTCCGGTGGGATTGTTGGGGTTGCAAATTATTATTCCTTTGGTTTTCTGGTTAATTGCCTTTTGGATTGTTTGCCTGTCAGGAAGGTGAAAACCCTCCTTTATGTGTGTCGTGACGGGTTTTAAATTGATGTTGCCCATTCCTGCAGAGATGGCATAGCTGGTATAAAATGGTTCAAAAACTAACAATTCGTCACCGGGATCTGCCACGGCAAAAAAGGCAAACATCAGTCCCTCCCCTCCTCCCGAAGTAACAATAATGTCTTCGGGTGCATAGTCGAAACCTTTATTCTGATAAAAGGTGCTCCATGCCAATCTTGTCTCTGGCATGCCGGTGGAGGGGGCATATTCCAGAATTTTTCTTTTTAAGTGGCGAAATTCCCGCAGAATTTCGTCGGGAGTGGGAATATCGGGTTGTCCGATATTGACATGGTAAACTTTTATGCCTTTTTCTTTAGCAATATCTGCTAGTGGCACAAGTTTTCTGACTGCTGAGGCAGGTGTATTTATGGCGCGCTTTGAGACAGATAAGTTGGTCATTTTAGCCTAGACTCCTTCTTAGTTTTCCGGATGCGGTAATTAGGTTGGCAATATTATTTCTTTTTTCTATCCGCTTGTATATTTTATTTGTCAATAATTTGTGTTCATGATGGATTGACCTTTTTGGTCCAAGTTCTATATTAAGTGTAGTTTCTATGCCTTCGATGTCTTCTTTTAATTCTTTTTCTAAGCCGATTTTTTGGCCAATTCTGGCGATATTTTCCTTGTTAAGAAAATAGCCTGCCATTATCATATCATTTTTTAGGTGTATGTAATGCTTTAAGACTATATCCATTAAACCCTTATTTTTAAGTCTTTTTAGTATCCTGCCAGTGCCGATTAATTCAGGGGGTAAACCTATTGAATAAAGGCTGCCTGTAAAGGGAATTGCGCGGGGAAGTTTTACTTTTCCTACACCCCGAGAATAACCAAATAGGCCAATATGCTGTAATCTTTCTCTTCTTTTGGGAAATGTTTTACTTATTTTATTGATAAGAGGAGCTAGAAGCTCGACGGAATTTCGATAGGGCAATTCTGCCTCGGGAATAATTTTTTTAATTATTTCCTTGTCCTTTGGCGAAACTTTTTGTGGGGTTTGGGGCAATACTTTTTTTAGTCGGGCAACAGCCTTTTTTACACTCTCTTTGGGATAGTCATAGCGGAAGGCGCTTTGAATAGTAAATGTGGCCACGCCTTTGTATTCCGAAATTACATTGTCTAAGTTTTCCGGATTCATGCTGCCGCGGAAAGGCAAAGAACCTGTGCCAAGTAGCGGATACAGGGCGACACCTGACTTATCTTGAAATTTTTGATATTCGGAGAGAGCAACTTTGGCTGCCAAGACCGTGGGGACGATGCCGGAATTTAATGCAGGGTCACTGCGGGCTATGTAAGGACGGATATATTCGGGATGTCGTCGGAATTTATTTTTATACAATTTAAGGTATCTTCTGAGAATATCAGCTGAATTAATAATGATAGAAACCTGTTCAAATAAGGGGATAACTTCGAGTTTTTGGATCGAGTGGTCCATTTTTAAAAGAGGGTTTTTAACAGAAACCAGTTCGGCAAAAGCTTCCTGAATATTGAATATATCTTCGGCTGTTTCGGTCAAGGGTAGGATGGCCTCAAAAATGGGAGGAGAGCTAAATCCTAGACTTTTGGCGTGCTGACTTGAGGTGATGGCCACCATAAAGGCGCGGGCGAGGCGAAATTGAGATTCGACGCGGGGGTTTGGGATCCGGAATGTAATAAACTTTTCTTTACCGATGGGATGATCTGAAAAATAATTATAGAAATTATGGAGGAGACGATCATATACTTCCTCGTCGACAAATTTTCCTTCCCAATCCCAGTTGTATTCGTCGATATCAAATTCTTTGAAGCAGAGAAAACTCTCTTTTAACTCGGCGAGGGTGGAAACGACGGGCCGCGGATACCAGGAAAGCTTCCGGGCATTGTCCGGATGCTGAGTTGCCATGGAGGTGGGGATAATTCTCATAGTAATCTAGCCATAATCCCGTACAAAGCTTACTTGCTCGCATGGTTTACATCCATGCCTCGCGAGGGCGCTTATACGGGATTGATCGGCTGGTAAACTCTCCGCTAGATGGCGGATCGTTAACCAGCCATCAAAAAATCACCTTTCTGAAGGGTGATATAAATCACGGTGCCACCTTGCTTTTCCGCCAGAAATGGGCGGACTTATTTATTGCTATTACGGGCTTGCCCGGCAAGGTCTACTTATAAAGATATGAGGATAAATGATAAACGATATGAAGAAAATTATTTCTTATCTTTTATCTTGTATCTCTTATCTTATATTTTCTTCTTGCGGCTCGGGTGTGTCTGGCACCGTCATCGCCTTTATTCATTTGGGATATTAACATCTTTTATATTTAATTGCAAACTGGTTTTTCCATTCCAATGATTTTCTTCCAGGGAATAAGCGATATCCATATTTTTTTTCAATTGTTTAAATCTGTCTCCTAGGCCAAAGCCTATACCATCAATAATGTCATTTTTGTTGGCGAATTGAACTTTTAAATGTTGTCCATAACTCCCTACTTTTTTGGCATTGATGATAGTTACCCTTTCTGTGGCAAAGACTGGTTCGGGATTTCCTATACCGTAGGGAGATAATTTACTAACTACCGTTAACAAATCTTTGCCTATAAGGTCAAAAATGAGCGGACAGTCGATAGAAAGGGATTTTATCAGAAGATTTGGGTCGATTGTTGACTCTGCTATTTGATAAAGTCTTTTGATTAGAGAGGGGATTTTGTTTTTCTCGACCGTGAATCCGCCTGCCATCGGATGTCCGCCGACATTCTCTAAAAGATTGTCTATCGACCTTACCATTTCGGTAATATTTACTCCGGGAATAGACCTCATTGAAGCTTTTGCCAGAGGCCCAGTTTCGGAAATGACTATGGCCGGTTTATAAAAAATTTCGGCGAGTTTTCCGGCAACAAGCCCAATGATGCCTGGATTGTATTGTCCACTAATGGCAATAATTTTTTCATTATTTGCGGAATTTTTATATTGGTCTATTGCCTCTTTTAGAGCTATCTCTGAGGCTTGTTGGCGCGATTTATTTGTTTGATTTAAGAGAAAAGCCAATTTTTCGGCACGATCAATATCTTTGGTACACATGAGGCGGAGTGAGTCGAGGGCATGAGCAATTCTGCCCATGGCATTTATTCTCGGGCCGAGAATAAAGCCTATATCAAAGACGCCAATTTTTTCCTTTTTAATTCCTGCCTGTTTGATGAGGGCATTGAGGCCTATTCTTTTGGTTTTTCTTAGTTCATCCAGTCCATGCACGACTAGCGATCTGCCTACTCCCTGAAGGGGCATGCAGTCGGAAACTGTAGCAAGGGCACAGAGATCTAGGTTGGCGGCGCTTTCTGGCTTTTTTATTTTAGTTAGGTTATTTATTACATACCAGGCAATTGAGGTGGCGCAAATTTTGGTGGTATGAACGATTTTGGCGTCTATAATATTGCCTTTGGTATGGTGGTCAAGGACGATGGTTTCTATCCCGCAATCTTTTGCATACTGGATTTGTGATTGGGCAGATATGCCATTGTCAATGGTGATAATAAGAGATGGATTATATGCTTTTTTAATATTATCGATGCCTATTTTGCCTAGACCATATCCTTCTTTTTTCCTTTCTGGGACGTAGGGCATGACTTTGAGGCCATACTCGTATAGACCCTCCCAAAGGATGGTACCGCCTAAGATTCCGTCTACATCATAATCTGTGTAGATGACGATAGATTCTTTGTCTCTTTTTGCTTTATTTATTCTTTCTAAAACAATTTTGAGGTCTTTTTTATCTATATTGAGATCTTTTAGTGAAATGTCGGCAGGGTGAGACGGGTTCTGGAAAAATTTTTTTGCATCTTCTGTTGCAAGTCCTCTATTTTGATAGAGAGTATTTTCTATGTCTTTAATACTTTTATGAACAGTACTGGAAATTTTTTTCCAAACTTGAGCCATCTGTGATGATATAATAACACTTATGAAATATGCTCTTCCAGAAGAAGTTGGGAAAACTTTGCAGAAATTGCGAAATGCAGGGTTTGAGGCGTATGCGGTCGGAGGATGTGTGCGCGATCTTTTGTTGGAAAAGGAAACAAAGGATTGGGATTTTACCACCAATGCAACTCCGGAACAGATACTCTCACTTTTTCCAGATGGCTTTTATGATAATAAATTCGGAACGGTAGGAGTGCCGATAGAGTTAAAAGTTAAAAGTGAAAAGTTAAAAGTTGTTTATGAAATCACAACATACAGGATGGAGCATGGATATTCTGATCACAGGAGACCCGATAAAGTGGTGTGGGGAACTAGCCTCTCCGATGATCTCTCTAGGCGCGATTTTACAATCAATGCCATGGCTTATGACGGAAAAAAATTTTTTGATCCGTTTGAGGGAAAAAAAGATTTGGAGAAAAAATTAGTCCGGGCAGTAAGAAATCCAGAAGAACGATTTGCCGAGGATGCGCTCAGGATGATGAGGGCGGTAAGATTTGCTAGTGAATTGAGATTTACTATCGAGGAAAAAACATTTGCGGCCATACAAAAACATGTAAAACTCATTAGTCATGTCTCTCATGAAAGAATAAGAGAAGAACTCGTGAGGATACTTTCATCATACTCCCCTGCTGACGGAATACTTCTTCTGAGAAATGGCGGACTTTTGGAAGTTATTCTTCCTGAAGTGGAAAGATGTTTCGGCGTCGAACAAAAAAGTCCCAAACGCCACCATATTTATGATGTAGGGACACACCTCGTTGAATCATTGAGACATTGTCCTTCTCACGATCCTATCGTCAGGCTGGCGACGCTGCTTCATGACACGGGAAAAGCAGAAACGTACGCAAAAACAGATGAGGGAGTGATTACTTTTTATAATCATGAAATATTAGGAGGATCGATAGTCTTCAATATAGCCGAACGATTGAGGTTTTCTAAAAAGGAGAGAGAAAAGTTGGTAACTCTGGTGAGATGTCATCAATTTACTGTTGATGAGAGACAGACTGATAAGGCTATACGTAGATTTATTAGAAATGTTGGCAGCGAAAATTTAGATGATATGCTTGCAGTTCGTATTGGAGACAGACTGGGAGGAGGAGCGACGGAAACTTCGTGGAGGCTGGAACTGTTTAAGAAGCGGCTGGTGGATGTACAAAAGCAACCTTTTACTGTGGCAGACCTCAAAGCAGATGGAAATGATGTGATGAAAATCTATGGAATAGGATCTGGACCGTTGGTTGGGGTAGCACTCGATATGCTTTTTAATGATGTAGTTGAAGGAAAAATCAAAAACGAGCGCGAAGCACTTTTGCAAAGAATTGAGGATTTGAAGAAGGAAAGTAAGATAGGAAAGTAATCATTTTTTCTTTTTCCATTCTTCCCAAATGACTAAGAGTGGGGCGGCGTTGAAGATGGAGGAATAGGTTCCGGAGATGATACCTATAAGAAGGGCTACGATAAACCATTTTATAGATTCTCCACCAAAAAGAAGAAGGGCTGTCAGTGTAAATAAAACGGTGAGGGAGGTAGAAAGGGAACGGGCTAGTGTTTGGAGGATTGCCTCGTTGACAATGTCTGAAAATGACTTGCCGGCCATTTTGATGAGATTTTCTCTGATTCGGTCAAAGACGACGATCGTATCATGGACTGAGAAGCCCATGATGGTAAGGAGGGCTGTTATAAAAAGGCTGTCAATTTCCACACCTCCGAAATGTCCAAATATAGAAAATACTCCTACAACTACTAATATATCGTGAATAAGGGCGGCAACTGCACAAATGCCAAATTTCCATGAGGAATATCCTTTGGGAATTTTTCTAAATGCCAGAGTTATATATCCAATGATGGCGATTGAGGCTATTATAACTCCCTGGATGGCCTTTTCTGTAGTCTCGCGTCCAATGGTCGGCCCGATCGTCTCAAAACGAAGTTCCTCGATATTTTGATATTTTTTAGTTATTGATTTCTGAAACGATTTATTTGTTTTTTGATCTATCGGATCTGTTCTTATCAAGAAAGTTCCCTTTTGTGTCTCTTGGATACTAACAACTTTTAATTTTGCCTTTTGGGCAAGATTTTTAAGATCATTAGGTTTTGCCTTTTCTACTTTTAGTTCGATGAGACTTCCGCCGGTAAAATCCTGGGAGAGATTTAATCCCCAAAGAGAGAGAGCTATTAAACCAGGAATAATCGTCAATCCCGAGATTAGAAAGAATAACCACTTTTTGTCGATAATGTTTATCATTTAATTATTTATATAAATATCTTAAAAATGTCCTGGTGACGGTGATGGCGCTAAAAAGTGAAACCATGATGCCGATTGCCAGGGTTATGGCAAAACCCCTGACGATACCTGTACCAAACCAATATAAAATCGCACAGGTTATGAGGGAAGAAATATTGGAATCCCTGATTGAGGGAAAGGCGCGCTCAAAACCTAATTTGAGGGCTGTCTCTTTATTTTTTCCCCAACGAATTTCTTCTTTCATTCTTTCGAAAATGAGAATATTGGCATCAACGGCCATACCTATTGATAGAATAAATCCAGCGATGCCAGCAAGGGTAAGGGTGATGGGAACGAGGCGGAAAATGGCAAAGGTAATGAGGGTATAGACAATAAGAGCAAGGGTAGCGGCAAGGCCTAATCTTCGATACATAAAAAGCATAAAGGCTACAATGGAAGACCCACCAATTATACCTGCAATAATACTCTTTTGAATCGACTCTTGACCCAGAGTAGCTCCGATACTTGTTTGACTGATAACCTTTATGGGTACGGGGAGAGCTCCGGCGTTGAGGGCAATTGAAAGATTTTTTGCTTCGGCAGATGTGAAATTACCTCTAATAATGGCATTGCCGCCAATAATTTTTTCATCTACAGACGGCGCGGAAATTAACTGATTATCCAAAAAAATGGCGATGGTTTTGCCGACATTTTTTTCCGTCAATTCTTCAAATAATTTTGAGCCCTCTTTATCAAATTCGAGGGTGACGACGGGATTTCCCGAAGTTGTGTCGATTGTGACTTGGGATTTTCTCAGATTTTTTCCAGATAGTTTGGTAGGTACTGTCCAGACATTGGTAAAAGCTGAGGTGGTGGCAATTTCGGCTGCATTGGTAGCTTCCTCCCAAAAGCGAAGTTCTGCTGTTTGGCCGATGAGATCGACTGCTTGTCCGGTATCCTTGACACCTGGTAATTCGACGATAATTCTATACGAATTTCCTACTTTTGCGGACTGGACGATGGGTTCGGTCAAGCCGTAGAGATTGACGCGTCTTTCGATCACTTCTTTGGCACTTACGAGAGCATCATCGCGATCTGATGGATTAATATCTTTCATGTCTGTTTCTAAAACCAAGTGTGTACCACCGGATAAATCGAGTCCGTAGTGAGTGCTTATCTCTTTTTTAAAAGTAAAAGGGCCAATTGAAAAATCTATATTGGGGGAATTTAGGGTGTAGTTAAAGAGAGTTAAATTGTTGGGAATATCAATAATGGCGGCCAAAACTGTCAAGAAAAGGATGATCCAAATAATATATCTCGTTAGCATGTTTTTAGGACAATTGTTTTTTTGTCAGTGTGAGAGGTAATTGAAGGGTGCCTTGGAATGTTAATGTAATACGACCTTTTTCTGGTTTGGCAAAAAGATTAACTTTGTCTCCAGCTTTTATCCCCATAACTCTGGTCACCCGGGATGGTATTACCACAGCCAGACTATGCCCTGCTCTTATAATTTTTTGCGTCATAAATTTATAAGGGTATAGTTTGTAAGGGTATAGCGTCTAGTTTTTTATAACTATACCCTAAACGCTAATTTCTATACCCTTTTTTAGTGAATCAGTTCTTCTTCATCGCCTACAATCATGAGTTTGGAACTGTTTAGTATACCCAAGATAAAAGGATCTTTTCTTTTTTTTCTAAACTCAAATTCGTCTTCGGTCATAACTGTATAGTTTATTTCTCCATTTCGCCTTCCCTCTTCGTGTCTGATCAATTGGGCTAATTCGGGGATGACTGCCTTTCCTACGACTAAAAGATCTACTTCATTTTGGGTCCGGGGTAAATTTCTGATAAATTTTCCTGAGAGACAGACGTATTTTAGTCTTCCTATCTTTACCCTATTTTTGAGAATACCTCCTCCAAGACCAGTCGTTTTGGCAGTGAGATAAAGCAGGTCAAAATGGAGGGGATAATCGCGGCGGAGGATATAAAATAGCCTATTGGCACGCCTGTCCTTTTGGAGGATACCTGCCTTTTCCAGATGGAGAAGTTCACGTCTGACGGCATTTATTTCTTCGTCTACCCGTCTAACAATTTCTCGAACATGATACATTTGTCCAATATTTTGGAAAAAAAGCTGGAGTATTTTCACCCGGACTCTTGAGATAATTAGATCTTCTAACATGATCCTCCTCCGGGCAGTCCCGATTAAATCGGGATTAATATGTAACGTTTTCTTGGTCTGAAACTAATTCTATCCAGATAAGTCCTCGATCAAATGAGACTTCCTGACCTTTGGCGTCAAAAAACCTGGTCCTCGATATTCTTGACGGCTTTGACCAGGTGCCGACTATGGACTGGCCATCCTGAAAAATGATGGCTTTTCCCGAGCCAATTGTGGTATAGAGAAAATGGCCATTGGCATCGACGGGGCCTTGGAGCTTTGTAATTTGGGCGATGATATTTTTGGCCATGATATTTTCTTTCGACTCATGATCAGTGTGGACTACACCTCCGTTGTATCTGGTGTATGAGTCTGTTTTGGGATCAAATCTCCATTCGACGTCATACTTTGTATATCCAGGTGAAAAGACTATTTTTATATTGTTGACCTGGCCGAATTCAGAAGAATTGGCGTCGTCTTTAAATTTCCACTCGACAAAATTTTTATCCCAAGCAATACCATCTTCGTCTACATTGGTCCACTTCTTCTTTTCGGCAATTTTGTAGAGATTTTCGGAGAAACAGACCATTTGATGCTCGGTAGCAACGGGGTGGTCTAGCCTATCCGGATTTCTATAACAATCTGGAAAACCGATGCCGAATTCGTCCATGTCTTTGATGCCATAGCGATCGATCTGGCCTAAGGCATCGGCGCGAGGATCGGTTGCCGCGGCATTGTCACCTAATCTGTTGGCTCCCCCGACATGATTGTAGAGGGCATCGTATTCTGATACCCAATCAATAAAGTAGGTGCGGGCTGACCTCACCGGGGCGATGGGCATATTTTCAAAGGGAGTGTTGCAATAAAATACGCCCATAAAACGGGTAATCCAACCTTCGGCGAGAGCTTCGTAAACTATATCGGCGCGAGAAAGGGATGATTGGGGACGGGCATCTTCGCTATTTTCGATCATGACAGCAAGGGGCCGCCTTTTGTCATAGACGTCTGACTCTTTTTTGGTATATTTGGCGCCGTTGAGGGGACAGACCTGGTCGCGGGGGATTGAGGGGTCTACTTTGAACTTTGCTCTTTTCCCGGGAGTAGTTGAGATAGTAGTATCGACTGTCTCTGGGAATGTGCCTTTACTTCCTAAAACCGCATAAGTAATGCCGGTTGAAATAAGATAAAGACCTAGATAAACGACGATGAGTAGTTTCTTATTCATTTTGTGCTTTTAATCGCCTCTATTTCTTCTTTTGATAATTCGTGATTTACTCCTTTTGACTGTTTAACATTTTTGGCATACCACCGGGTTATACCTCTGGTATGAAGAGAGGTAACTACAATACCTGTACCTTCTTCGTCGAGTAAAGCGATGATAAAACTTTGATTTCCACCTGTATCACCAAAGGGATTGAAACGTAAAACGGATGCTTTCTTGATATGAAGCCTGGCATCCTTTTTTACTTTTTCAATTTCTTCTTTAATATTCCGGATTTCTTTTGCTGTAATTTCATTATTGGCTATTATCTCCTCCAGTAGAGACTCCAAATTAGTTTTGTTTGATCCTATTATGAGTCTTCTGTAATGATTTATTGTCTTATATAAAAAAAACCCTCCAATTATTAAGCTAATGGTTAGGGCTATTTCGCCCAAAAAAAGAATTTCGATATTTCCCACATTTTTTGAGTAAACTATGTATACACATTGTAGAAACTTTACAAGGTAGTGTCAATATGATAATAGTGAGAAATATCCTATGCCTAGGAAAACAAAAAAGAAAAAGATGCTTGCCGAAAAGCATCGATTGAGTCAAAGAGAAGATTTCACATTTCAATACACTCCAGTCAAAAGTCGAAGTTCACCAGCAGATATAACTTATTCGGAGGCGCCGAAACAAGAATTGGCCGGTCAGTATGATTATGTTGGTCGTGACTTATTTAAGATTGTTATTTTTGCTTTGCTTGCATTTAGCTTCCAAGTTGTGCTAGTATTTCTCTTACGCACGAAATGAAGCTGAATATGATTAAATGTTTCTGTCCGCCGGATCTTACTTCTCGCCTTTGCAGTTCTATTCGAACACGGCTCGAAGAGCGATCCATGGCGGATGCAAGAAACAGTATCCCGATAATTAATCGGGACTGTTTCTAGCAAAGGGGGTGATTATAAATGGCAACGATGTATTGTGTGAAATGCCGCGCAAAGCGAGATGATCCGAATGCAGTCAAGGTAACGATGAAAAATGGAAAACCAGCGATGAAAGGAAAGTGTCCAGTCTGCGGAACTGGAATGTATAAAATTGGAGCCGCATAAAAGTATTAGTTAAATTAGACTAATTAGACTAATTAGTTTTGAAATTTAAACCCCCGATTTAATCGGGGGTTTTGGCATATATTAGGGTATAGTTAGTCAGCATCTAGCGTCTAGTTTTCAGAAACTCTAAAATGGATCTTTTTTTCTCGTCAAAGAGGGCATCGATATAAGAGAGAAGATTGGCAGGATTTAAAAGGCAGCTTTTTATATTATATTGGCAGTCGGGGGCGAAGAAAATGGGAATATTTTTGGCGAGAATCTTTCCGTCGAGACTAATATAAATTTCTGTGTTTATACTTTTATCGGAACTAATGTCGATAAACCAAGGAGAAATTCTATAGGAATAATCGGTTGGGTAAGAAAAATTTTGGAAAGATAAACCATTTCCTTTAATGTCTACTTTTTCCACTTGAGTTGCGCGACTAAATTTATTTCTAGGGAGGATAAAAATTCGGATTGGGTTTCTTCCGGCTATGGCTTTGGTATTATTCCAATAGACTATAGTTTTTTTGGGATCCATTTCTAATGGGCTTTTGTCAGGCTGGAAAAGAAAATCGAGATTTGACAAAAGGTTTTGGTTTTTTATTCCCGGAATAAGTTCAAAAGAATCTTTTTTATCTAGTATTTGCAAAAAAGGAATTTCGTTTCCATTTATATCCCATCCCATTTCGATGTATCCACTGGTTGGATTGAGGAAGAGTTTAGGGTGCCTAGGAAATGATAGAGTTACTTTCTTTCGTTTCTTCAAAAGATCGGCAAATAACATGCCATTTGTGAATGAAGGATTTCTGCTTTTAGCAATTGTGATCGAATGGGGTCCGAAATGGACTTTAGTGTCGATGTTTGTTTTGTCTAATGAAATGCCGAAATTGAATTGGGAATTATCTAAAATATAGGGAACAATCCAGTAGGCAAAATCTAATCTTGCTGGATTTTCTTTGTATGGATCGTTTAGATTGGCATAAATGCGTAGATCATCGAGGATCCAGTGATCTTCTTTTTTTATGACTCTTGCCCTATATGTTTTGCTAAAGTACCAGAAGACGGAGTTATTTTCCAAAGTTCTAGACGGGTTTTGGCTGTTTTGAAATTGAAAAATCTCGATAAACTTGCTGATGGGGAGGATGGCAATTTTTTCTTTTTCCCTCAGATCTTTCAAGTAGTTGAGTTGTCTCATATACTCTTTACCATAGTCATCCCAGGAAAAAGAGTTTTCGAAACCTATTAGTCCAAATCCATCATTCTGTTTTACTATCTCTTTGACAAGCTTCTCAAAATAGTTTTTTTCTGCTTTTGGATTTGAGAGGTAGTCATTTGGTTGAGAAGTAAAATAGGCTTTGGACGAACCATAATTTTTGAGAATATCGGAAATGGTTTGACGAACAATAATAATATCCAGTTTATCTTCATCATAACCCGGGAGGAGAGGATGATTTTTAGATGGATAATAGGGTAAATTGAACATTCCGCCATATAAGGTATAAGAATCTGTCTCGTATTGTTCCTTTGTAAGCTCGTGAAGATTTACTCCGTAAATGTCGTGGATATAATTTAGTGACCAAGCATCTATCATCCAAGCAACTGTAAATTCTGGATATGTGCCAAAAATATTTTTATACTTAGTAAAAAGTGTATCGATGAGTTTTTTTCTTTCTTCGATCGTGTATCCAATAAGAAATGTATTTTTGGCACTATTCCAATTGCTACCATCGGGAAAGCCTTTGTAATCCACACCACTTGCTGACGCGAGAGAGGGAGTAATTTCAAGAAGTAGACCGAGTTCGTCATCTTTGATGGGAGAAATATATCTTTCATTTAAAGCGTCGAAGCGGAGGGCCCAGGCTGTGGGAAGAGTCTGAATTTCTTTATCCTTTGATATGGTTTTTAATATATCAGTACTTCCATTTTGACAGCATGATTCGTCACCCCTAACCTGATTGATGATAAGAAAAGTGGGTTCTTTGGAAAGTGCGGGTTTAGCGAAAATAAATAATAGAATGATGAAAAGTCCTATTTTTTTTAGAAAATTTAATACCATGCGTAAATTGTGACTGCATCGTTTTGATAGACGGGTTTTAAAAAGGGATAAAATTCTGCGAGATTTTTGTTGCTAGCCCTTTCCCTCTCCTGTGGCCCAAAGAAGATATAACGAATACGTCCTGTACGTAAAAACACTTGCGCTTCATTCCATGTCATGAGGCCAGTAAAAAATTTTTGTACTAGAGCATATTTTCTATCGTAGTCGTATGTGTTAACCTGACCAAAATAGACTGTATTTCCGGCGTAGGCTGGGATATGATTTCCAGCCGAAATTTCGGCTACTATGACGTCGTCTCGGCGGGTGTTTTCACGTAAAAATCTCATTGCATCCATCCATTTTTTGAGGGGATGAACTGTTTGGGGTGGGTAGGCCACTGGGGGAATATTGGCGCGGGCTCGAGCGACATTGAATATATATTGCCAATCCCAACTTAATTTCAAAATAAATAAATTTTCGATAAAATAAAGGATGAGAAATAGATAGATAATCGTTTTTGGAAAAATTTTTAACGATTGAAAGATTGCATAATAACCTAAAATGCCTAATGGAATATGAATGCCCCCTTGGGTAAATCGGAGCGGGCTTTGTTCTTTATAATGAGTAAAAACTATAGAGTAGAAAAATGAAACTACGATCCAAAGGATAAAAGGAGTCATTTTTTTGTCTTTTTGAAAAAGAGATACTATGATCCCGATAAACGCAAGGATGACAACTGGGCCAAGAGCCAGCAAATATTCGGTAAAGGGAATGAGCATATGATTTATTCTGTGGACATGGACGAGGGCAATCCAGGGGATTTGGCGGGTCAAATCCCAGATATAAATTTGAGAGAGAAGGCTGACCAGCACAAAGAAAATGAGATATAAATGAGGATATAAATTTCGTGTTTTGATAATTTTTATAATGGCAAAAAGAATGATGACCGAATTAAGAGTGATAAGACTGGGGGGGAAAATTAGGCCTAAAATATTTCCAACTATTGCATAAATTAATATGTCTTTTGACGTCACGATCCAATTTTTTTTGAGAAGAAAATAAAAAACTAGAAATGAGACTATCTGGCCAAAAAGGATATGGGGGATAAAGGCAATTCTTTGGAGGCTATCGATATTTGACCACCATTCCATGTATCTTTGGACAATTAATTGCCCTCCTTCGCCTGTGGTAAATTTTGGAAAACTGCTCGAAACAACAATTGTTATAAATCCAATAATTTGCCAGAGACTATTTTTAAATACATGAGTTGTAAGAAGGAAAATAACAAGTAGAAGAATTGGGGTGAGCATAAGTCTACCGAGCTGGTAGGAAAAATTGGGATCAAGGCCAATAATCTTTCCTATCATTCCTAAAATTGAATAAAAGATTTGGATGAGAGACCCTGAATGGGGTTCGCTTGAATAGAGTTCTTTGGGAAATAGTTTGCCTTCCTGTCCCTGGCGTATTTTTGAAAGATACAAATTGAAATCTGGCCAGTAATAGTTGTGTTCCAATATGAACTCCCGATTTTGATCGTAGAGTTTATTTGATAAAGATAGATCATGAATGGTGGGCAGAAATGAGAGGAAAGTAAAAAGAAAAATTAGAAAAGAAATAATGTGGAGTTTGTATTTTGCAAGAATCATTGACATTATTATACAGCGAAATTTTAGAAAAAATGGTATAATATACTTATCCTGCGGAGGCCGGATGACTGGGGGGTACCAGACGGTACCCTCAGGAAAGTCCAGACTGCTGTAGACAGAGGAATCGCGGCAACGCGTTATCCCGATTAAATTGGGACTGGTGCTTCGACGCCGAAAGGAGTCGGGGACGATTCCGGAATTGACCGGATGAGAGAGCCACAGAGACGAGCAGTTATCTAAACCGCAAGGCATGATAGCTGGGTGAAACGAGGGAACGTAAAATTTGCTTCGCAAATTAACGTTCCTGTTGGCAATCCCACTTGCAGCAATCTCCGATTAGATCGACAAAGACTGATGTCTTCCAGATCCGCCAGTAGGCGGACAGGGATCTAAAGATTGAGAGCATCCCGCTCAGCGGGACGACAGGATGACTTTTATCATCAGTCGAGAGAAATGGTCATTTAAACAGAATCTGGCTTATGAGCCTCTGCAGGATTAAATAGTTCCCCCGCTAAGCGGGGGATTATTTTTGAGGGTGAGTTCGTGACTTGAGATATTGGGAAAATGCTGTTTCGACGGTGACGAGAATCGGGATGGAAAGAAGTGCACCTCCGATACCTGATATTTTTGCTCCTGCCATTAAAGCTATAATTGTGACAAGAGGAGGCAGACCCACTGCTTTTTTCATTACAAAGGGGACGACCAGATTTGCTTCCAACTGCTGAATTAAGATATATGCTCCTGTGGTGATGAGTGCGTGAAAAGGAGAGATAGTGAAAGCAACCAAAATTCCCGGAATTGCGGCAATAATGGGGCCTATAATTGGGACAATTTCCAGAAGACCAGCAAGAAGAGCCAAGGGTAATGCGTAGGGGATTTTCAAGGCAAATAAAGCAATGTAAGTTACTACTCCGATGGTTACGGCTAAAATAAATTGTCCTCTGACCCATGCTCCAAGTCTCTCTTCGATTTTTGAAAGGACTTTGACGAAGGGATCTGCGCTTTCTTCACCCATGAATTGATCAAGATGATTTTTGAGTCTCCCCCGTTCTATGGTTAAATAAAAGGCGATAACGAAGATAGTAAATACCGCGAGAATATTGTTGAACAATCCTACTGTAACTCTAATGGCGTTTTCTCCTATAGAAGTAATCTGTTGTGTCATAATCTGTTGATCAACTTTTATAAAGGGTATGACTTGATTTAAGAATCCAGGAAGTCTTTCGATAAGATGAGCAGATTGAACAACAAATGGAGGAAGGAGGGTGGTAACTGCAAGAGCTAGAATCCCAATTATTAGGATATACATGATCATGACTGATAAAGCTCTCGGGACACGAAATTTTTCGAGACTTTCTGCCCAGGGTTTTAAGGCTGACATAAGAATAAAAGAGACAAATATCCAAGAAATAATTTCTCTTACCTGATATAAAAACCAGAGAAGTAGTAGAAAAGCAACGATAAAGACTATTGTTTTATATGAAACTTCTACTTTAGTAGGCATTTTATGGAGTATACCATTTTAGAACCATGGCTTCTATTTTGGCAATAAAATCTGAATTTTCGATATCAAACCAATTAATATCTTTTTCTTTTTTAAACCAGGTTATTTGGCGCTTGGCATATTGATACTCGGCAAGATTCCATTTTTTTATCGCCTCGGGCAAAGATTCTTTCCCGTCGATATATTCTTTTAATTGTCTAATACCAGTAGAGGTGATTGCGGGGAGATTTGGATTTTTATATTTTTTCAAAATATTTTTTGCTTCTTCCAATGCACCCATTTTCAGGCGTTTATTTACTCTTTGATCAATTTTTTTATTTATATATTCCTTGGATGCAGTAAGTCCAATTATGAGGGTGTCAAACTTCAGGAATTTTATACCCTGCCTCTTTTCTTTTGATAGTGCAATTTCGATGGCTCGGATGAGTCTCCTTGGATTGTTTTTGTCGGAATGATTTGCTTTTTTCCACCAATCAGGATTTAATTGACTAACTTTACGCTGCAGCGAATATTTAGTCAATGATTCAAGTTGTTGTCTTAATTTTTTATCGGGAGGAATATTGATATCTTCGAGGGGTTTTAAAATGGAACGGACATATAATCCTGTTCCGCCGACGATAATGGGCAATTTGCCGCTTCTTGAGACGTTGTTTACAGCTTTTAGCGTTAAAGTACGATACTCGCCGACGTTGAAGATATAATCCGGCTCGGCAACATCAATAAGATGAATTGGGATATCTTTGGGCACGTCCTTTCCTGTAATAATATCAATTCCCTTATACACATGGCGGCTGTCGGCGGAAATGATTTCACCGTCAAATTTTTTAGCTAAATGCTCGCCTAGAGCTGTTTTGCCAGTTGCTGTCGGGCCGCAGATAATTAAGAGCTTGTTCACTTGGCGTAACTTTCGAGGAACCCGCAGGATTTGCAGCGATAACTGGTTACTGATTTTTTATTTTCAATAGTTCCCCAAAATCTGTCGATTTCTGTTCCCCATTTAGTGCTTCCACCTCCACCTTTTGTGAATTCAATAAGTATACCTTCTTCCATTTCTCCTTGGCATTTGGGACATTTATTGTTCATAAAAGTTTTTCTTGCTCCCTACACCGTCCGAGGAGTCCCTTCGGGCCACCTCGGAGGTGTCTTTGGGCTAATTATATTAATTTAAATTTCCTTTAGCAAGATTGGGTTTGTTGATGAGGTTTTCGAGGATTTGCCAGCGGGATTTTTTTTCGCTGTGAGGAATGTCATCTTTGAAGGCTTTGTGGGCGGCGGTTGCGGGGCGGTCTGAATACATGGAAATGTAAGCTTTATAAAAACCGACTTTTTTGGCAAGGTCAACTGTATCTAAAAATTCCTCTTCTGATTCGCCGCAGAAACCAACAATAATATCAGTACTCAATTTTAAATTTTCAATTTTAAATTTTAAATTTTTTACAAGATCTAAATATTGTTCCCTAGTATACCAGCGGTTCATGCGTTTTAAGACAGAATTGCTTCCTGACTGGACCGGCAAATGAATTGATCTTGTCACTTTTGGGTTGTGGGCGATAACGTCTATCAATACTTCGGAAAAATCCCAGGGATTTGAAGACATAAAATCTATTTCCCCAATTCCCTCAATTTTACAGATATCTTTTAACAGATAAGGAAAAAGAGTTGGGATGCGGTATCGGTTCAGGTGTTTAACATAAATTGGTTTTATTTGGGAATTTTCAATTTTAAATTTTAAATTTTCATTCAATTTTAAATTTTTAATTTTTGAATTATCAAAATATGTGTTTTTAATATCTCTCATTACATGAATATTTTCGGAACCTAAAATTAGATCTGCACCGTATGAATTGACGTTCATACCAAGGAGGGTAATCTTTTTGTAGCCGTGGTTGGCAAGTTCTTGACATTCTTTTATAACTTCATTGTATGGCCTACTTATTTCGCGGCCGCGAGTAAAAGGGACGACGCAAAAAGTACAAAAATTATTGCAGCCGTTTGAAATTGGGACCCAGGCATTTAGGGCATTTGTGCGAAGGGGTGCATGGTCGAAGCCTACTTCTTCAATGGGCAAAAACTCGTCAACTTCGGGCATTCTTATTTTTAGGAGTTTTAAAAATTTGCCTGTTTTATCTCTTGCGGCCATTCCGACCATACAGCCGGTAACGACAATTTTTTCGGGCATGCCTGTAGTACGCTTTTTTTTGGTCAAATTGTTGACAAGACCATAGACGCGGTTTTCCGCCATTTCCTTGACCATGCAGGTATTGATGATGATATGATTTGCGGCATCAATATTTTTTGCTTTTTCCATGCCGCGGGCTTCAGGCATGGCGGCAATACGCTCTGAATCCGAAACATTCTGCTGGCAGCCAAAAGTTTGGATAAAGTATTTCATTTGTAGGCCAATTTTACCAAATCTTAGTAAATTCCACCACATATGCTACTATTCATTTATGGATTATGAGAAGACCGTTATAGTATTGCCTCCACAGCGCATAGAGGGGTTTGCTGGATATAATTGGTTTGACTGTGAAATTTTAGGTTCTTTACCGGGAGCGATGTTTACGTTTGTTGCCCTCTTTATTCTTAGTCTTATTGTGTACGCTGTGTTTAAGCTTATTTTTAAGAAAACTACAGTAAGATTTTTTAAAGTAACAATTATTATTTTTCTTTTGATCGAAATCTTCTATCTGCTTGCAGGATATTTTTGGGGTATTAGACTATTTCCATTTCCTCACCCATTTGCCTGTATTTAGTAGCTTAACTCGAGGCGGAGGTGTAGCGGCGCAGAGCAAATTGCCAGAAGAAGAGGCTTATTAAAATAGATATCCCTGAAACAGCAAATGCAAAAATTACTCCGAAAGGCGAAACTAGTCCTAAGAGAGCTTTTGCCGGGGTTGTCATCATGATGCCAACTGGTACTATAAATGTGAGAAATCCGCGAACTGGCTCTCGATAGACATCAATTGGGATCCGACCTGTTGAAGTCAGATCACGGTAGATCATGACTGCGTGGTCAATTTCTGTAGTTAGTATTCCAAGAGCTAAAACGAGAATATGAAAGGCTGCGGCAATCCCAAGACCTGAAAAAATAAGGAGAATAAAAAGAATACTGTCTATGACTGTCGGATGCTGGAGGAGGGCAACCCAAGCTGTGGCAACAATAAAAGGGATGATCATAAAAAGATCAAAGATGTCTGCACCTCCTAAAAGCGAGCGAAAAAGAGGACTGATTGGCTTTATCAAAACCAGGTCCAGATTTCCGGAAACGACCAGCTGGCGAAAGCGGTAAACTTCGCGAAAGAAAAACTGGGAAGTAGTGTCTATGACATTGAATGTCAGGAAAAAGAGAATAGCTTGAGATTGTGTATATCCTGCAATCGTTTGTTGCTTTTGAGTAATAATCAGTAAAAAAATCAGAAAGAAAATAAAGCGAAGGGTTTTACCTAGAAGAAAAAGAAGTCCTCCCAGTCTGGAAACGAGCATTGAGGCAAAAGAATTGAGACTCATCAAATACCAGGTCGAGATATATTTGTTCATAGTTTTATGGCTCGACCCCGTTTTTTTGAGGTGCTCGACTGCCCTCCGCCAGCTGGCGGATTGCGGGGCCCGCCGCTGCGCTCCTAAAAAAAGGGGTCTTCGCCATTGATTATCTTCCTTCGGCTGTGTATAATCTGAGACCTTTTTTCCATAAATATTTATAGGCGAAATAGAAAATGAAAAGCCAGAAAATTAAAACAGTAAATCCAGTAATGATTTCATTTCCCGAAAGTCCCCCGATATAAATTTTAAGGGGAAAATACATCATGTAGGGAAAGGGAGTCAACAAGAGAATCTTATATAAATTTTGGGGGAGAATGTCCAAAGGAAATAGACCGCCGGCGAGAAAATCGGAAATAACAAAAAATAAAAATCTGTGGGCCCAGGACTCCTGCGTCCAGAAACTGACGAGGCTTAATAAGAAACTCACCATAAAATACATAATGATCCCTAAAATTATTGAGATAAAAACCCAGGGAAGTATATTTACGCTTTGCGAAATAAAAATGGGCGGACTAAAGATAATGAAAACTAAGGAGACTTCTGCTACAGAAAAAATGAAATTGAGTGATTTATCGGCTATATCCCGGGCGATCAAGTATTTAAAAATATTAATCGGTTTTGTCAACCAGTTTGAAAGGTTTCCGGTATAAATCAGTTCGCCAAATTCTTGTGTTTTTGAGGAAAATATAAAAGTTGCGACAATTTGAGAAAGAAGAATATAAGTAAGCATTTGGCTTTCGGAATAACCAAAGACGTTTGACTGGGAAGAATAAATTGCCTGCCAGAGAAAGAAAAGTATTAAAAGACGCAAAAGTAAGCGGAAGCGCCATAGGGTAAAATTTAATCTATAAGCGGTTACCTCAGAGACTGAATTTCTAAATATTTGTAAAAATAATTTCATATGAAAACTGTTCACCCTAAATTTTGAGGTGCTCGTCTCTCCCGTAAACAGGAGCCCTTCGCTGCGCTCCTAAAATTTGGGTTCACACTTTTGAATTATCTTTTTCTCCAGCAAAAACTCTTCTTATGATATCTTCTATGTCTGGTTCTGTGATGTTGAGGTCGTCGATTTGGTAAGTTTCCAGAAGTTTGGCGGCAATGTTGTTTGAATCTTTTCTAGAAACGGCAAGTTCGACATGGGGAAAGATAAATTTTTTCAGATCTCCGAATTTTTCTAATTCGGATCGCGAAACTTCTTTTTCAAAAGTGATCGATAATAATTTTTCTTGGGCGAATTTTTTGACTATATTTTCAAGGAGTCCATCGAAGATGAGCTTGCCGTGGTCGATGATGATGACTCTTTTACAAAGTTGGCGGACATCTTCCATATAATGAGAGGTTAGAAGAATGGTTGCATGGTATTCCCTGTTGTAGTCTCTAATAAAATCCCTGATTGTCTTTTGCATGACGACGTCGAGACCGATGGTTGGCTCGTCCATAAAAATGACTTCTGGACTGTGAAGGAGGGAGGCGATGAGTTCGCATTTCATCCTTTCTCCTAGTGATAATTTTCTAACCGGGACATTGATCAAATCTTTGACTTTTAAAAGTGAAGTAAGTTTTGTCAGGGTTTTATTAAACTCATTTTCTTCTATTTCGTAGATTTCTTTATTTAAGAGAAATGAGTCCATGGGTGGTAGATCCCACCAGAGCTGGTTTTTTTGACCCATAATAAGGGAGATTTTTTTTAAGAAATCTTTTTGACGATTGAATGGATTGAAATCTAGAACTGAAATCTTGCCACCGTTGGGATAAAGAAGGCCAGAGAGACATTTTAAGGTTGTGGTTTTTCCTGCGCCATTTGGGCCAATAAATCCGACTAATTCCCCTTTTTGAATTTCAAAAGAAATGCCGTCAACTGCTTTGACGTCGTAGAATTTGCGATTGACGAGAGACTTGAGTGAACCTATGAGTCCAGGTTCTTTTTGGTAGACAGGATAATATTTTTTTAGATGGGAAACACTGATCGCAATCATAAGGGTTTCTTATTCTAACATAAAAAGAGAGCACCCCAATTAAAGGTAGACTCTCTTTTTATAAAAAACTTTTTGAGTTCTTAGCGAATAGATTTTTTGAGCGCTTTTCCTGCCGTAAAACCCGGAGTTTTTCTGGCCGGAATATTTATAGGAGCGCCTGTTTGGGGATTTCTCCCTTTGCGGGCGGCTCGAGATCGGACCATAAAAGTACCAAATCCGGTGACGACAACCTTGTCGCCTTTTTTAAGCGAGTCGGTAACCGCTCCAAAGACTGCATTGACTGCATCTTTGGCTGCTTTGGCTGTGAGACTAGCCTTTTTGGCGACGTGGGCGACTAAATCTGCCTTGGTCATTTTTTAGAAATTCACCTCCTCCGGGCAGGAGATTTTATGCGATCTTTTGAACAGATCGATTTGACAATCTAATTAAAAATGTATGGTAAATATGTCGCGCTGTCAAGCCCCAAAAACTATATCAAATCAATTATATCCGTAACAAAGATTGTCAGGATGAGAAATATTAGGGTATAGATAAGTTAGGGTATAGGGTATAGTTTATTAATGGACAGTCTCTACAACCCGTAACTCACGAATAATAGTAATTTTTATTTGGCCTGGGAAGGTCGGGAATTTTGCGGCTATCTCCTCCTGAATTTTGTGAGCTAATACTGTAGCACCTGCGTCATCGATAATTCCGGGATTGACGATGACTCTAATTTCTCTTCCTGCCTGAAGGGCGTAAACACTTTCGACGCCTGGATGTTGTTTGGCTATGTCTTCTAAATCTTTTAATCTTTTGACATATTGGTCGTAATCTTCATAACGGGCTCCGGGACGGGCGCCGGAAATGGCATCGGCAATGTAGACTATGACTGCCTCAAGAGAGGGAAAAGGGATGTCTTCGTGATGAGCGGCAACACAATCAATAACTGATTGAGGCATATTGTTTTTCTTTAAAAGTTCAATTCCCAGCTGGACATGGGAGCCCTCTTTGTCTGTAATTACTTTGCCTATATCATGAAGTAGACATCCTAGTCGAACGACGTTTACGTCTGCGCCTAGTTCGTGGGCTAGTGCTATACCGATTTTTGTTTCTTCGAGGGTGTGGGATATCATGTTTTGGCCGTAGGAAAATCTATATTTGAAGCGGCCTAAAAGGGCTACTTTATCTTGTGGCAAATTATAGACTCCTACTGCCTGACAGAGTTTTCTTCCTTCTTCAAACATGATTTTTTCGAGCTCTTTTCTCGTTTCTGTGACAATTTCTTCAATTCTTACCGGTTGGATTCTGCCATCTTTCATAAGTCTTTCAAGTGAAATCCTGGCTATCTCCCTGCGTACTGGATCAAATGAGGAAAATCTGATGACTCCTTCTTCGTCCAAATCTACATCTACACCCGTGGCCATTTCAAAAGCTCTAATATTTCTACCCTCTTTGCCTATGATTCTGCCTTTGAATTCTTCATCAGGAAGTTTTATAGTGGATACTGTATACTCAGAAACGTAGTCTGTGGCACCATGACGCATGGCTTCTATTAGAATCTCGCGGACTTTTTTGTCCGCTTCTTCTTTGGCTTGACTCTCTGCCTCGCGTATTTTTTTGGCGATTTCTTCTTTTAGTTTTTCTTCCCAGGCACGAAGAATAAGATCGCGGGCTTCGTCGCGGGTCAGGTGGCTGACTTTTTCGAGCTTTAAGAGAAGCTCTTGTTTAGTTCTGTCCAAAGTTTCAATGCGCTTTTTTATCTCTGAATTTTTGTATTCTATGTCTCGGCTTTCTCGTTCCAGTTGCCCCATTTTACTATCAACACTTTCTTCTTTTTGTAAAACGCGTCTTTCAATACTCAAAACTTCTTCTCTGAGTCTTCGCGCTTCTTCTTCGGCTTCTTTCCTTATTCTGAATGCCTCGTCTTTGGCTTGAAGTAAGATGGGGTTTACATCTGGAACTTCTTTGACAACCTCTTTTTTATCAATTGGCTGGACGACTTTTTCTTCTTTATCTAGCCTACTTTCAATATTTTCCAATCTTTTGAGAATGGTTTTAAGAATATCCATATAGACTCCTTATAAATAAATCAATATTGGAATTAAATAGCAGATTTAGATCGATGAGGAGATTACTTTTGCACTAAAAAATGACCCGTTGAAGGGTTTCTTGGGTCTTTTGATTCTGCGAAAAGCCGTCTTCTTATCATCACTAATAAACTATTTAATTATTGTCTTATTTTATTCTTTTTTGATCATAGTGTCAATTACATCGTAGATAGTATCCCAGTCAAAACCTCTTCTTGCCAGGGCTCCTTCCAGTTTTTGTTTTAGTTCGACTTTTGGGAGATTTTTATATAAATTCAGTTTTTTTTGGGCGACTGTGAGAGCTTTTTCAAATTCGCTGCGATACAATTTATTTACAGAGAAAAACTCTTCAATATCGGCTGTCGCGATGCCTTTTTGGCGAAGTTCTTGTTTTAAAAGCATTTTTCCTTTGGGTCGGAAAGTGTCTCTTTGATCGACCCACCATGAAATAAAAGCTTTATCCGAAACTAATTTTCGCTCTTCCAAGTCCGTAATGACTTTGTCGATTGTTTTTTTGGCGATACCGCGTTTAAAACTATATTGAAAAAGTTTGCCATAGAGTTCTTTTTGGGAACGGGGGCGAATTGATAAAAGTTTTAGGGCTTTATCGATAAGAAGTTGGTATTGATCTTGATCCATTAATCAGATTTTTCTCTACCTGTTTTTTCTTTGGCGTGGCCGGTTTTATGTGCTTTATATATTTGTTCCAAAATTTCGCGGGCTAATTTATGATTTTCTTTTAAGTACATTTTGGCTGCTTCTCTACCCTGACCGAGCATGGTCGTCCCATACTTTAGAAAAGCGCCGGATTTGGTGATAATGCTATATTCTAGGCCAACATCGATAAGACCCCCTTCTCTGGATATACCACTACTATCGATATCGAATTCTGCAATTTTGAAGGGAGGCGAAACTTTGTTTTTGACTATTCTTACCCTATGACGTGTTCCTACCACCTGATCCCCATCTTTAAGAGTCTCTATTTTCCTGATATCGATCCTAATTGAGGCATAAAACTTGAGGGCCAAGCCTCCGGGAGTCGTTTCGGGATTGCCAAACATAATGCCTATTTTTTGGCGCAGCTGATTGGTAAAAAGACAAATTGTTTTGGACTTGGAGATAACGCCTGTGAGTTTGCGAAGTGCTTGGGACATGAGGCGGGCCTGCATACCCATGACAGCATCACCCATCTCGCCTTCGATTTCGGCTCGCGGGACTAGAGCTGCGACTGAATCTATAACGACGACATCAACTCCCCCAGACCTTATTAATGTCTCTGCAATTTCTAGGGCTTGCTCGCCTGTGTCGGGCTGGGAAATAAGAAGATCTTCCAGTTTGACACCCAGTCTTTCTGCCCAGACGGGATCGAGGGCGTGCTCGGCATCAATAAAGGCGGCTACACCTCCGTGCTTTTGGGCTTCGGCAATAACAGTCAGAGCAAGGGTTGTTTTTCCGGATGCCTCGGGGCCGAATATTTCGGCGATTCGCCCTTTAGGTAAGCCTCCTATTCCTAGGGCAAGATCGACGGCAATAGAACCTGTGGGGATAACATCAATTGTTAGTTTTTGGGTTGACTCGCCTAATTTCATGATAGATCCTTTGCCGTACTGCTTTTCTATCTGCTCCATCGCCAGTTTAATTGCTTGGAATTTTTGGTCGTTTGTCATTGGGCCTCCTAATGAAATGTGGAAAATGTTTTGAGCAGGAATCGATTTTTATTCTTACATAGATAATGCTAGAATACAATAGTTCAAAACGGGGTGTAGGTCATCGGTAGACCGCGCGCATGGGGTGCGTGAAGTAGTGGGTTCAATTCCCGCCACCCCGACAGATAGAGAGTCCGCGAAGCGGACGGAAGGTTGGGTCTGCGCGCCCCCACTCGCGCAGACTTCTGCAAAGCCCTGATTATATTCTGGGACAAGCCGCCGATCAGTTAAAAAGAAGTTCGAGCCGACAGTTTTTGCCATGATCGACAGATCATGGGATGTATTTTTTGCGCGCGCGATTTTTGCGCACGATAGTGCGCTACCAATGAAGTTTTTGAAAGGTTCGAGCCAACTCGAACCATTTTGTTTTATTTGTTCTAATTCTTCACTTATTTTTAATTTTTCTTCGAAAAATTCGTTCTTTTTTGTCTTGTAAATTTCGGGGTCAATAATTCCTTCTAAGTAACCATCTAAGAGTTTATTAAGTTTTACATCAATATCTTTTAATTGCTGCTCTAATTTTAGGGTATTATCGTGAATGGATACAGTCTCTAATTTCTCATCCTCATCTAGCCATTTATACCAATTACTAGCCCATTTTTCTGGTAATGCAACATCATCAATGGCTTTTCTAAATTGTTGTTCAAGCTCTGGTTCTGAAATGTAAGGTTGATTGCAGGGTTTAATTTTTTTAGTACATCTATAGTAAACATATTCAACAGTTCTATTTGTTCCTTTGTAGAATTTTTTATGAGATTCAGCGGTAATAGTTGCTCCACACTCTCCACATCTCATTAAACCCATAAAGGGGAAATTATATCTTCTTTTTTTATGTCTATCCCTAAACTTTAATTCTTGCTGGACTTTTTGGAATAACTCTTTACTTATAATAGTTTTATGAGTACCCTCGTGATATTCTCCGTTGTAATACATTATGCCTATGTAAAATCTGTCTGATAAAATCTGGCGGATTTGATTTATATGTAGGGGTTTATCAATTTTTCTTTTAAGGTCAAACTTATATAGAAAGGTCGCAATATCAGTAAAAGTTTTGTCGCCTTCGCTAAATAATTCAAAAGCCTTCTTAATTGCTTTTAGTTTTTCTCCATCTACATCTATCCCACGGGTTTTAGGATTATTAATATACCCATAAGGAGCTTTGCCAGGATAAACACCATTGCGGATTTTTTGTCTTAACCCACGTCTTACATTTTCAGATAAATTATCCACATAATATTTACTCTGACCAAAGGCAATATTTAACATAAATTTTCCCTGGGGAGTATTTTCAAACCAAGAGGTCGGAAATTTTAAGTCCTTCAATTTCCCGGTATCTAAAAGGTAAATTATTTTCCCACCATCTATTGAGTTACGAGCTAATCTATCAGGATGCCACGCAATAATCCCTTGTATATGACCTTTTTCTATTTTCTTCAAAACTTCCGCAAATTTTTCTCTGCCCGGAATCTTGGCAGTTTTTTCTTCTTCAACAAATTCGGTAATTTCCAAATGCTCTCTTTTAGCGTATTCTTTTAGCTCGGCAATTTGAGCAGAGATAGATAAAATCTGTTTATCTTTTTCTTCTCTGGATTTTCTACAGTAAGCAATGTATTTCATTTTTTATTTTCCTCTTATAAGAAGAGTTCTTTTGCGAGCGAAGCGAGCAGTCCCGATGATATATCGGGACAAAATTTTTGCGTTCCTCGTTTTTTGTTCTTTTTAACCGGCGGCTTGTCCCAGAATATAATCAGGGCTTTGCAGAAGTCTGCGCGAGTGGGGGCGCGCAGACCCAACCTTCCGTCCGCTTCGCGGACTCTCTATCTGTCGACCTTTTTAAAAAAATCCGAACTCGCTTTAAGTCGAATCGGTAGGCGCGCTACGCGCGCCATCTTATCCGCTCGGCCTTCGGCCGAAGCTCTTAAACTGTCGGCCGAACCAGTCCGTAGGACTGCAAAAAACGCAAAAATTTTAAAGAACTTTTGTTATTTCTGTTTGCTTATTCCAATTTGGCATATTACATTTTGGAATATATCATATACTGTATCTTATTTTCAACTATGAAAAAATCTATTTTTTCGGAGGATCATAAATATTTAGTAAGTCAACTTAAAAAAGCCAGAGAAGAAGCATCTCTTGAGCAAGAAGAGGTGGCTAAGTTACTTGGAAAAACTCAATCTTATATTTCAAAAATAGAGTCAGGTCAAAGAAGAATAGACATCGTTCAATTAAAACAATTTGCGAAGTTATACAAGAAAGAGGTTAATTTCTTTATTAAAAAGGCATGAGAAGAAAAGAAATAATTAAATTTATCACCGGAATGATCGAAGAAGGTGGATTAACCTTTACTGATTATGCGACTAAACTCGAGGAGATAGTTAATAAACTATCGTTGGAAGATATAAAAATAAGCCTACTTGAATGTGGCGTAATCCCAGAGTCTTTTAATCACGATTCAACGGAAGAAAAATTATATTCAAAATATTCAGATATGTTACTTGCAAGAGCGTTCACATTCATCGGAATAGATTCCAAAGTTATTAAAGAAAGAGCAGATGCGGCAGATGTTGAGGGTAAAACTAAAGACTACACTCTTGTTGCAGATGGAAAGGTCTTTCGGTTAAGCCGAACTGCTAAGAATCAGAAGGATTTTAAGGTCGAAGCGTTAGATAAATGGAGGAACGGTAAAGATTTCGCTTGTTTGGTATCTCCTCTTTATCAATACCCTAAAAGTAAAAGTCAAATTTATAGACAAGCTATTGGTAGAAATGTTACCTTATTTTCCTATATCCACCTATATTTTATTCTCTCTCAAAATAAGTCGAACCAGTGCAACTATAAACCCTTATGGTTGGTTAGTAAGAAATTAAAAGGTGCAAAAGGAGCAGTAACTTATTGGAAGGGAATTGATAAGACGCTTTGCAAAATCCTAAATAAAAGTCTAAAAGAGCTAGAAGCGATTAAAAAACTTGAGCTTGATTTACTAAAAGAATCTGCAAAAGAAGAAGTGGCATATATTGAAGGTAAAATTGAAACAATAAAATCATTATCACATACCGAGGCTATTGAGAGATTAATAAAAGCAGAAAAACTTGATCAGAAAATTAATCAAATAACAAGAATGGCTTGATTAAAATAGAGGTTCCTGATTTACTTTACCATTTTTTGGATTAGAAACATAAGCTCCATTTAATCTTTTTTTGGCAATCTCGCAAAATTCACTGGAAATTTCAAAACCAATATATTTTCTATTAAGATTCTTTGCCGCAATAGCGGTCGAACCGGAACCAAGAAATGGATCCATAATAACCTGACCATCTTTTGTTACAAGCCTAATTAAATATTCTAATAACTCCACTGGCTTCTGTGCTTCGTGTAGTCCTCCTTCGCCTTTGCCAAAACCAAACTGTAGAATATTTGTCGGAGATTTTCCGTTGATTAAAGACGCATCTATATTCATGGCTCCTACTTTATTTTTTAGTACATTATCTGTAATTGTAATTTCATAGGGTTTAAATAACCAGGCAATCGGTTCATATTTTGGCGCGAGATTACCAACCTTCCAACCTTCCCATTCCTTTGCTTCTTCTACCAATCCTCTTTTCTTAATAATTTCACTTATATATTGAGCTCTGTGATGAGCATTTGGTTTTTCCCAAGCTAGGATATCTCTTAACAGAAACCCACTATCTTCAAGAGCTATAATTGCCCTGTGCAGAGTTCTTCTTGCGCCGAAAATAAATATACTTGCGCCTTCTTTTAAAGAAGGGTAGAGCTTTTTTGCCCACGAATAACACCATTCTTGGTATTCTTTTGGGATATTTCTGTCTGCGCTTGACCACCCATTAATAGGTTTTCCTCTTCTCCGAAATGCCTTTTTGCCTATCTGTGCAGGTGATTGTCCTAAAAGGGCGGAGTTTGTGTTAGCGTGTAAAACATCCCATTCATCCAGTGATATTCCATAAGGAATATCCGACAGAACTAGATCTATTGAATCCGGCTTCACCTTATCTAGAAGTTCTATAGCATCACCACAAAGAATTTGATTTTCTTCAATATATTCGGATGGACTAACTTTATTTTCAGTTTCTGGAGGTAAATTAGTTTTGGTATTGAGATTTTTAATAATGTCAATAACAATTCCTTGCACAATTAAATTTTCTGGATCAACAAAAAATGGATCTAAACTTGAATTTGCTGGCTGAAGTCTTATTTTTCCTCTTTCCCTATATAATTTTTTCAAAGTTACTTCTGAATTGTTTATTAATGCAACTACTTTTTGTCCATTATCGGCTGTAGGTTGGCTTTTTACTATTACTATATCTCCATGATCAATATTTTCATCAATCATACTTTGTCCAGCAACACGTAGGCCGTAGAAATCACCATTTTTCGGTATTTTTGATTTTGGTACTGCTATAAACTCTTTATCTTCAATAGCTAAAATTGGTTGTCCCGCAGCAATAGTGCCAAGCAGAGGAATCTGTACCATTTGCATCTCATCATACACATCAATTGCCCGAGGCTGATTTTCTTCTTTTCTTAACAAACCCAAATCTTCTAATGCCTTGACGTGATGATGGGCTGTTGAAACAGAGGATAGCCTTAAATGCTTCTTTATTTCTTCCAAAGAAGGAGCATAACCATGTTTAGTTTTGTAGGATTTTATATATTCCAGAACTTGCTTTTGTCTTTTTGTAATCATAGATATTGACAGCTCAAGAATAATTCTATACAATTAGGTTAATCGAAAATGAATCGAAAGTCAAGTGGTTAAAATTTAACCTGAAGATTAAAGGGGGTGATGAAAATATGACTCATCGTAAAGGATCAAAACCAAATCATAAAGGAGAGCAGTGGACAGAATCACAAGTTGAGCGTCTTGAGAATTTGGCTAAAAGGAATACACCTACCCCTTTAATTGCAGATGCATTAGGTAGAACGGAGGGGGCAATAAGATCTAAAACATCGGAAGAGAATATTTCTCTTAAGCCAATCAATAAATCTCCCTATAGTAGAAGGTAAAATAGAATTGATAAAGCAATTATGGACTTATTTTCGAAAGTCAAACCATCACTTTTTATAGCCCGTCCTTGGGATACATCCTTTGCTGAACTTTATGAACCCATTAAGAAAAACCTCGTTGGTAAATGGGAAATTAATGACGGCCCCCTTATAGTTAAAGAAGATGAGGCTCAAGCAGAAAGAGAAATGTTCATAGGTAGAAACAAGCAACTGTACGAACAGATTGTTTTAGGGATAAAGAAGTCAGATGTCTTTATTGCCGATGTAACAAATGCTAATGCAAACGTTATGATGGAATTAGGAATTGCAATACAACTAAACAAAAATGTCATTATAGTGACAGGGCAAGATAGGAATAGACTCCCGTTTGATATACAGGGTTTTAAAGCAGAAAAATATGATAATATAAATGACCTCGGTGAAAAAATTGGAAATGGACTTTCTTTATATTTATCAATAAAAGAACAGAATTTTGATAAGCCCTTTCCAGAAAACCACATACCTATATCTGATGGGAAATTAACGGGACTTAGGGCAATAATGCCGATTCAACTTTCCAAACCTATTAAAAATTTAAAGCTGAGAATCGAATACAAATTTGTAAATAAATCTGATGATCAGGATTGGCTAGGAATACATTTGCGAGCATCTCCCTCTATTCAACCTTCTGAATTAGTGTATGTTAGATCAAATGGTAGCTTAGAGATTGTAACGCTCCCTACCAGACCTGCACCCTCGGTAGGAGTAGATAAAGAAAATATAGATAACAGGTTAGAAGATGGATACACTAGATTAGAACTAATTCTTGATGGCAATAAATTACTGGCCGCTACCTCAACTAAAGAGTTATATGACGATTTAATTCAAATAGAATCGTTCGGCAGTATATTTCTTCAGGCAAATGGACATAGCCAAGATCCACAAAAACGAGAGAGTCTTGAGATTGATTTTAGAAATTTTGAAATTATTAATATAGATACGACAAGTCCTAACTCGTAAATTATATTTTTATTTTTTAACCTTTGAAGCGGCTCCGCCGCCCCCGCCCTGTTGGGGATAATTTCCCTTAAAGGAGGGCTGCCGTCAGAAAAACTTTCAAGTAGGGAGCTAAAAGAAAATCTGGGATAGGCAGCCCGACAAACGCGAGAGCCGAGAGGAATATTTTCGGATTATAGAAAAACTCGGCTCGAGCCATCGGAATCAGTAGCGTAGCGAGCTCTCGAGAGCGAGCAAGCGGTGGGAAGCAGAAGGGGTACAAATAATAAAGGCGGGGGCGAAAAGCGGAATACCCCCGCAACGGCAGGAGATACTAAAACAGAAAAAGGGGAGGCGAGGAGCGGCCGAAGGCTATTTTGTTCTTCGCTCCTCGCCGTGGTAGAGACTGTAAAGCGAAAATAGAAAACCCCTAATATGGGAAAGGCTCCCCCTAGGGAGCCCTCTCGCCCAAAAGCGGGGGTGCCGCTTCCTTTTAATTGGGTGGGAGGGATGATGGGAATTTGTACCAGCGTATAGATATATGTTTTTAAAGGGAGCGTTAAGTTAGTTTTCCGCGGATGGGTGGGTTGGGCCAAGGAAAACATTTGTGTTTTTGTTACTTTACCTGTCCGCGTCAGCGGACTATAATAAATAAAAATCGCGCGCATTTCTGTCTTTGCAAAAAATACTAGAGCGAGGCCAAAGGCCGAGCGGATAAGATGGCGCGCGTAGCGCGCCTACCGATTCGACTTAAAGCGAGTTCGGATTTTTTTAAAAAGGTCGACAGAATACGAATTCACAGAAGAAGAGTCACGGAGGCTCTGCGCGGGTGGGGGCGGGGGGGATCCTTCAAGAATTGAATCAATTGCAGTTCCAATAACAAAAGGTAATTTTGCCAGTAATACTTTCTCTGGGAATAAATCCTATAAATCTAGAATCGGCACTATTGGGTCTATTGTCTCCTAAGACAAAATAATGACCGGAAGGAATAGTAACTTCATTATCCTCAGGAAGAAAAGTTCCCCCCATTGTCGTTATATTTGGGGGGAGGTATTTACTATCATCTAATTTTTTACCATTTATGTATACTTGACCACCTTGAATCATCACTTTTTCACCTGGTAATCCTATGACTCTTTTGAAATAGTCGATATCTTTATTATCAGGTGCCTGAAATACAACAACATCATATCGATTGATCGTATCACTAGAGTAGACAACTTTAGCCACATAATATTGACCATCTTTATAAGAAGGATTCATCGCGATTCCCTTTATTTGAATTGGTTTAATAAAGAAGAGATATGTTACAACACCAAATGACAAGGCTAATAATAATGCTAAGGGGAGAGTAAGAAGTATTTTAAGCCATTTGGGCCAGAAGGTAAATCGCCACATGATAATTATGCCAATTATAAATAGTAGGTTCCATATAATTCCTAGAACTAGTAATACAATTGTGATGATTGTAATCGTAGTTGGAGAAATACGGGCTTTGGATTGGAATTTACTTGGCATAAACAATTCTATTCAAAAAGCAATATATGTTTATTTTATATTATCATAAAACAGAAATAAGGGACCGCAATTTTTTGTAATATATTGCAATATATTGGAAAATATTGGAAGATGCAATGAATAATTTGGGAATTACACTTGTATTGGGGCTTTTGTTGGGGCTTAAGCATGCGATGGAAGCAGATCATGTGGTGGCGGTGACGACGCTTCTTACCGAATATAAAAATCTGTGGAAATCTTCACTGGTGGGGATGTTTTGGGGACTTGGGCATACGACGATTCTTTTTGTCATAGGGTTGGTAGTTCTAATGCTTAGAATAAATATTCCAAAAAATGTGTCGCTTTTTTTCGAAACTTTGGTGGGAGTGATGCTTGTAATTTTGGGTATAAGGGCTATTGTTGTAGGATCGTCAATACATATCCATAAGCATAAACATGAAAGTTTAGAGCATAGTCATGTCCATAGCGGTTTACATCACAGATCGTTTCTAATTGGTGTTGTTTATGGAATAGCTGGCAGTGGAGCATTGATGCTTTTGGTTTTGACTTCGATTAATTCGATAGTTTTGGGACTGATTTATATAATTGTCTTTGGTATTGGATCTATTGCAGGAATGATGGGGATGAGTTTTGTTATTGGACTGCCGGTGTATTTTAGTATGCGAAAATTTAAGGCAATTGAATCGTGGATTAGAGTAGGAGCAGGTATACTTAGTATTCTTTTGGGAATTTTACTTATAAAGGAAACAAGATTTGGGTTTTGATTTGACGTTTGTGTAAATATTGTATAAACTTTGTATATATGGACGGACAGATTGTAAATATATCTTTGCCTTCTAAATTATTGAAGCTTGCTGATCGTGTGGCAGAAAAAGAAGCAAGATCACGAAGCGAACTTTTTCGTGAGGCAATCAGAAATTATGTTTTGCGGAGGGCTCGCTGGGATGAGCTTTTTAACTACGCGGAAAAGAAAGCAAGACGTTTAGGAATTAAAGAGAAATATATAGAAAAAATAGTGAAAGATTATCGATCAAGTAGAAATAAGTCTTGATGGTAAGAGTAGTATTCGACACGAATATCTATATTTCCGCGCTTCATTTTAAAAGTAGTCTACCGAGAAAGTTGTTGGAATCGGTAGAGAATGAAGAATTGCATCTTATTATTTCCCCACAAATTATGGCAGAAATGCGTGGAGTTCTTCGGGTAAAATTTGGATATATTCCTAACAAACTTAATCTTGTGGAGGAGCTGTTGACCTCTATTTGTATTGTGGTGGATCCCCAAAAAAGGATCAGAGTGGTCATAGAAGACGCTGATGATGACAAGATAATAGAATGCGCGATCGAAGGGGATGCTGACTTTATAGTGTCGGGCGATAGGCATCTACTAAATATAGGAAGTTATAAGGGAGTAAAGATCGTGAGCGCGAGAGAATTTTGGGAAAGTTTGTAGGCATGTTTATTTGCAGGTGGCGGCGTGGGCGAAGCCGGCGATGAGAGTAGTTTTTGGAGTTTCACTGTGAGTGAAGTATAACAAGAAATGACTTTTTAACGTATACGTTTATAATTCCACCCTTTTACAGTGGTTGCTTTTGGATGTATTCTAGGTATAAGTCTCCTTCTTATTTTATCTTCTGGTGTAACATTTGAACGATGAGATTTTGGTCTTCCTGTTCCCTGGGTAAGATATTGGAAAAGTATACCTTTTTCTTTCCTGCCTAAATCATGCCAATCAGGAAGCGGGGGGATGAGTCCTACATCTGAAGCAAGTTTATCTCTTGCCTGTTGGCTTAATCCGTTATACAAGGTCTCCGCTTGATTTGCCATAAAAGTTTCTATCGTTTAGGTGACTGCTTTTTGGCCCTGGCCTTTTGGGCGAAGCCGGCTTTGCGGCGTTCCTTTTCTCGGGGATCGCGTGTTAAGAGGCCGTGTTTTTTGAGAATTGGCCTATATTTTTCTTTGTCGACTTCTTCGAGGGCCCGTGAAATCCCAAGGATGATTGCGCCAAGCTGACCTTTGAGGCCACCACCTGATACTTTCGCCGAAACTCCAAATCTACCTAGATTTCCGGTCGTTTCTAATGGTTGAAGATACAGCTTTTCGTAGTATGTGCCGATAAAGTATTTTTGGACGGGCTTGGCATTGACGTACATTTCTCCTTTTTTGAGGATTTGGTCATTTAGCTTAACATCATCATCGACATACAGACGGACGCGGGCTGTTGATTCCTTTTTGCGACCGACAGCTTGATAAAAGACGGGTTTTTTTTCTGATTTTGTTTTTATTTCCTGATTTTTTGGTTTTTCTATTTTTTGTCTTGGCATTGTTTTGCTTCCTCCACCATCGGGGGAGTCATGGCTTCCCCCGCTAAGCGGGATCAGCCTGCCACCCCCGAGGTGTCTTATTGTTTTGGCATAGTTTAGTTTGTTGCTTTTAATTTACTTTGGTATGGATGGTTGGTATTGACGAATACGTAGAGTCTTTTCATCATGCTATCTCTTAATTTATTTTTGGGGAGCATGCCGGAAACCGATTCTTCAATAATTCTTTTGGGATTTGTTTTTAAGACGTATTCAAATGTAAGGGCTTTTCTCCCTCCCGGATATCCGGAATAGCTATCATATATTTTCTGCTTTGTCTTTCTGCCTGTAACTCTTATTTTTGCCGTATTTATGACAATGACATGGTCGCCACAATCGAGATTGGGGGTAAAATAGGGTTTATTTTTGCCAATCAAAAGACTTGCTATTTTGGTTGAGATTCTTCCCAAAACCTCGTTATCCACATCAATAAGATGCCAGTCTCTTTTGATGTCATTTATTTTTGTCGGTTTGGTGAGACTAGAACTACTTTTTATCATTTTGTACTTTGGCCTTTTCTTCCGGCTTTTCTATTTTTGGCGCAACTTCTATTTTTCCCTGCCTGCCGGCAGGCCCGCCTGCCGGACGGGCAGGCAGGTCTACCCATTCCATGACGGCTTCCTTGGCACCATCGCCCAATCTCTCACCTTTCTTGATTATTCTGGTGAAGCCACTTTGTCTGTCTTTAAATGCGGGAGCTATGGTGTCTTCTAGCTTGTTGACAACTTCGCGTCTTTGAAAAAAAGCAAGTAATTGACGCTTGGAGGCAAGCGTACCCTTTTTGGCAATACTAACAAGTTTATCTACAAGTGGTTTTAGCGCTTTTGCTTTGGCCTCTGTGGTGACAATCTTGCCTTTGTCCACAAGGCCGCTTACAAGATTTTTGAATAAGCTCTTGCGTTCTTTGATATCTCTATTTAATTTTTTACCAAATACTTGATGGCGCATATTAAACGTTTAGGGCAACACCTTTGGCGCGCAAAATTTCATCGATAACGGAAATTGATTTGGCGCCAAGATTTTTTATTTTCATTAGTTCTTTTCTTGGTGTGCCTAGGAGTTGACCAACCGTGTCAATTCCGCCTATGTGGAGTGCATTGACGATACGAGTAGGTAGGTCGAGCTCCTCAAGTGTCATCTTGAGGATTTCATCTGATATTGAGGGAGTGACGGCAACGCCTTCGGAAACGACTGCCTTGGGTTCATAAATTTGTAAAAAGTATGAGACGAGAGTCTTGCCTGCCTCCTTGATGGCCGCATCAGGTGTAATCGTCCCATTTGTCCAGATTTCGAGAATGAGTCTATCGAGATTGGTCATTCGCCCTACGCGTGTAGCCTCTACTCTATAATTTACTTTAATCACGGGAGTAAATAGTGAATCAACAAGAATGACTCCCAGTTCCTTTTCCTCTTCTTTTTCTTCTGAGGTAACATAGCCGTATCCTTCTTTAACTGTGAGAGTAATATCGAGTTTGGTCTTGTTATTAGTCAGCTCGCAAAGATAGAGATCGCGGTTGACGATTTCTACGTCTGAATTTTCTTCGATATCAGAAGCCTTGACTTTTTTGGGTCCTTTGAGGGAAAGATTAAGGGTAGCACCATCACTATTGTTTAGTTTTAGGCGAAGTTTTTTGATATTGAGAATTAATTCAATGACGTCTTCTTTAAGTCCGGGGATAGTCGTAAATTGATGCTTGACACCTGCTATTTTTACTGAGGTTACGGCGGCGCCTTTGAGGGAGCTTAGTAAGACTCGGCGAAGACTATTGCCCAGTGTGTGGCCGTAACCTTGTTCTAATGGTTCGATATTAAATAGTCCATAGGATGAATCTAACGTTTCTCCCTTTACTTTGAAATTTGGTTCTAACATTTTATAAAGCCTCCTTAACGAGAATAAAATTCAATAATGAGTTGAACGCTAATGTTTTCTTTGATGTCATTTTTTTCGGGAAGGCGGACAACTTTGCCTGCTGGTCCCTTTTTCTCCAACCAGGAGGGTATAATGACATCTTTTGCCTCCATCAGTTTTTTTAAAATTGGGGTTTCCAATATTTTTGGCTTTATGGTTATTACCTGACCAGGTTTTACTGAAAAAGAAGGAATATTTACTTTCTTTCCGTCGACGATGACATGTCCGTGGGTAACTATTTGTCTGGCAAATGCTCTGGTTGGAGCAAAATTTAGCTTGTAGATGACATTGTCAAGTCTTGTCTCAAGTATGCGAAGTAATTCTTCGCCCGTATTACCTACATTGCGTGTCGCCTTGTTAAAGTACCTGGCAAATTGCTTTTCCAGTAGGCCGTAAATTCTTTTTACCTTTTGCTTTTCACGAAGCTGAAGAGCGTAATCAGATGATTTCCTTCTTCCCCCCTTGTGACCGTGCTGGCCAGGAGAGATTTTGAGTCTTTTTAGTAACTCACTATGTGCGGAAGTACCAATTGTTTGAAGTCCAAGGTCTGTTCCTTCTCTACGGGCAAGTCTATTTTGTGGTCCTCTGTATCTGGCCATAATCGTCGTCCCGATGAGCGGGACTCCTCAAATTAAAATTCAAAATTTAAAATTTAAAATTAAACGTAAATATTTATAATTTTTCATACCCTTCGTTTCTTTTTTGGGCGTACCCCATTATGCGGGATTGGCGTTATATCTGCAATCATGGTGATATTTAAACCGACATTTTTGAGGGCACGAAGTGCTGCGTCTCGTCCCGCCCCAGGTCCTTTGACATAAACATCAACAGACCGTAAACCATATTGATTGATCACTTTTTTGGCTACTTGATCTACGGCGGTGGTGGCGGCAAATGGAGTGGATTTCCGCGTGCCTTTGAAGCCGACATGGCCTGCGGAGCCCCAACCGACGGTATTACCTTTTTCATCTGTAATTGTCACCAATGTATTATTAAATGTCGATTGAATATAGACTTTTCCTTTTTCGATTCTTTTTTGTTTTTTGGTGTCTTTCATGGTTTAAATTCGCTCACCACAAGTTTTTTATTCCTTTCCCGGAGCTGCTCCTCCCTCAGTAAGTTTTGCTCTGGTTTCTTTTTTCAAAGCTCCAACTGTCATGCGTTTGCCTCTTTTGGTTCTGGCATTGGACCTGGTCCTTTGACCCCGGACGGGTAGATTTCTAGAATGTCTGATGCCTTTGTAGCTACCAATTTCCTTGAGTCTTTTTATGTTGTCTGTAACCTCTGTCTTCAAATCTCCTTCTACTTTATAGTCTTTTTCTAGGGCTTTTTGGATTCTGCCTATTTCTTCTTCTGTTAGTTCTTTAACCCTTTTACTTCCCTCAACATTGGATTTTTGCAAAAGAGGGACAACATTACTTCGGCCGATGCCATAGATATAAGTCAGCGCTATATCAACTCGCTTTGTCTCCTGTAGATCTCGCCCTGCAATACGTGCCATAATTTATCCTTGCCTCTGTTTGTGTTTCGGATTTTCACAAATAACAAATATCCGACCACGTCGTTTGACAATTTTGCATTTATTGCATCGAACCATGACTGATGAAGCTACTTTCATAAAATTATCTTATTCTATACGTTATTCGTCCTTTATTTGGATCGTATGGTGTCACTTCTACTCTGACTCTGTCTCCCGGAAGGATTTTGATATAATTTATCCTCATTTTGCCGGAGAGATGGCAGAGTATTATGCGACCGTCATCTAACTTCACTCTAAATAAAGTATTAGGCAGATTTTCAGTAACTGTGCCTTCTACTTCCGTACTTCCTTGATGAACCATTTTAGGTCAAAAGAAAAACTCCGTCGTCTTCTATTGCGACGGTACTCTCAAAAAGTCCTGATATTTTAGCATCTTTTGTGGCTATTGTCCACCCATCTGAATTTTTATAAATCACGTCGGGTGAACCCATATTGTATATAACTTCCACAGCTAAAACCATTCCAGGAATAATTTTGGGAGTATCCTCAATTTTTCCCCGTAATAACCCTGGAATTTCCGGTTTTTCGTGGAGATTCTTGCCTATACCATGACCGGTCAAGCTCTTCACAACAGAATATCCATGACTTTTAATCGTATCCTGAATAGCCTGCGAGATGTGGCCAATGCGGTTGCCGGGTTTGATTTGGGAGAGAGCATTTTTGAGGGCACGTTTGCCAGTTTCGAGAAATCTTTTTTTACTTATTATTTCCGGTTCCTTCACACCGGGGGTGTGCTGCACACCCCCGGTGTGTTTGGTGTCTTCCTTGTTTCCAACTAATACCGTCCAGGCGCTATCGGTATGAAACCCTTTATAAAATATTCCGCAATCTATGCCTATAATGTCTCCTTGCCTTAATTTATAATTTGTCGGAATTCCGTGAACAACGACGTCATTTACGCATAAGCAGGTGGCCCAGTGATAGTTTGGGACTTTATTGAATGAGGCCTCTGCGCCTGCCTTTTTGATAATTTCATCTGCTTTTTGATCTATTTCCGTCAGAGAGGTACCTGGTTTGGCCATTTGGAGAAGTTTGGAAAGTGTACTTTTGAGGATTCGCCCTCCCTGTTTCATGATTTCTATTTCTTGTGGGGATTTGCGGTGAATCATTTGATTTGATTGAGGATATCCTGGTGAACTTCTTCTATGGATTTTTCGCCATTAATTTTTCTGACTATATCTTGTCTTCCAAAGAAGTCAAGAATCTCTTTTTCTTTTTTTCTGTATTCGGCGAGTCTGCCTCTGACGCGCTCGGGGTCGTCATGATTTATTTTGCTTCCGGCAAAGAGTTTTCTTTTTCTTTTAGCGAGCCTTTTAACTGCTTCCTCATCTGACAACATTAAATAGATAAAATGGTCGATGTTGTAGCCATATTTATTGACATTGTTTACCAGGAATTCTGCTTGCTTTATACTTCTGGGAAAACCATCGATAATAAAACCTTTTTCTGCCTGACTGTCTTTTAATCTATTTTTCCATAAAACGAAAGCTTCGCTATCTGGTAAGTATTTTCCTTCGGTGAGAGCCTTGCGTGCAGAATTGCCTATCATACCTTTATCATCTTTGGCGGCATTTCGGACGAGGTCTCCGAATGTGATAAGAGGAAGATTTAATTTGTCTGCCAAAAGCTTGGCTTGCGTGCCTTTACCTGAACCTTCAGGGCCGAAAAAGACTATATGCATTATTTGAGAAAACTTTCGTAACTTCTGGTTAATAACTGGGCTTCGATTTGTTTGACCGTTTCAAGCACTACTGAAACGACGATGAGAATACCTGTTCCGCCGATTGTCAGCTGGGCAATTCCAGTCAAATTTTGAAAAACAGATGGAAGGATGGCAATAAAGCCTAAAAATATGGCACCGGCGAGTGTAATTCTGGTCAAAATGTAATTTAGATAGGCAGCAGTGGGAGATCCAGGACGAATACCAGGAATAAAGCCGCCATATTTTTGAATTTCACCTGAAATTTTTTGAGGATTGAATGTGACGGCGGTATAAAAATAGGTAAAACCAATGACAAGAAGGAAATAAACTGCGTTATAGATCAATCCGTTGGCATTAAAGGCAATTGATAGAGAAGTAGCAACTTGTGACACGATGGGATTGGGAAATTGGGCGAGAAATTGACCGATGAGTGTAGGAAGAAGAACTATCGATACGGCAAAGATGATGGGGATGACTCCTGCTTGATTTAGGCGCAGAGGAAGATAGGATGCCTGTCCGCCATAGACTCTATTTCCCCTAACACGTTTGGCATATTGGACGGGAATCTGGCGGACTGCTTCATTTATAAAGACAATCCCGGCAACGACAAGAAGGCCAACCACGCCAAAGGCGGCGATGGTAAAAAAAAGTTGATCGCTAGCTATATTTAGCGTCTGGGCGGCTACAACTGGGAGTCTACCGACAATCCCGGCAAAAATAAGGAGCGATATACCATTGCCAATGCCGAATTCGGAAATGAGCTCTCCAAACCACATGAGAAGTATGGTGCCTGCGGTCATGGTAATGATCATAGCTAAAAGTGTCGTCGGGGGAAGGTTGCCTATAACTCCTTGGCTTCTAAGGAGGGCATACATACCGACTGACTGGAGGGCTGCCAGGGGTACGGTTAAAAAGCGAGTGTATTGATTTATTTTTTCTCGGCCAAACTCACCTTCTTTTGATAATTCTTCTAGCTTAGGAAAGACCATTGTCATAAGCTGCATGATGATTGAGGCGTTGATATAAGGATTTAATCCCAAAGCCATGACGGAAAAATTGGCCAGGGTACCTCCGGAGAAAATATTAAGAAGGCCCAAGAATTCACTTTGGGCAAAAAGAGCTTGGAGCTTATTTAAATCGACACCGGGAATGGGGATGAAGGCAAAGATGCGAAAGATGAGAAAGATAAGCGCGGTGAAAAGAAGTTTTCTTCTAACTTCCCTATTTTGGAACGCCTGACGAAGTGTGGATAAAATATGTTCCATCTTAGACTATTGAGCCGCCGGCTTTTTTTATCTTTAAAGCTGCGCTTTTGGAGGTGGGGAGAGAAATTTTTAAAGGCACTTTCAATTCCCCGTCTCCTAATATTTTTATTTTTTCAATTTCCTTTTCTATTATCCCATGTTTGATAAGTATTTCTCTATTGACGATTGTATTTTTGGGAAGAATATTTAAGTATTTGATATTGACTATAAATGGTTTTCCCGATAATGGTTTATTTCTATCTTTGCCTCTTTTTAAGGGAAGCCTTTTTATTAACGGCTGCTGGCCGCCTTCAAAATAGAGGGATAGTTTTCCCCGTGCTTTTTGGCCTTTTGTGCCTCGACCCGCGGTTTTTCCGCGACCAGATCCATGACCACGGCCGAGTCTTTTTTTTGCTTTGGTGGTTAGTCTTGGTAATTTATTTAGTTCCATGCTTTACATTTCTTAATGTCTTTAATGCTTCTATAGTGGCGTACACATTTGAGGCTTGATTGTCTGTGCCGAGGATCTTGGAGACAATATCTTCGATTCCAGCTGCTTCGATGACTGCACGGACTGCGCCTCCGGCGCGAATTCCGGTCCCAGGAGGGGCGGGCTTTAAAAGAATTTTGGCGGCGCCAACTTTTATTCTGACTTCGTGAGGGATAGTTTTTTTCCTCATCGGGACTGTAATAAGGTGCTTTCTGGCATAATTTGCACCTTTTCTGACGGAAGCCGAGACGTCTGGAGCTTTCCCTAGACCCACTCCTACTCTTCCCTTTTTATCTCCGACTACGACCAAGACCGAGAAACCAATTCTGTTTCCTCCGGCTGTTTTTTTAGAGACCCGATTGACTTGAACGATTTTCTCGATAAATTCGGGCGCAACTTGTGAAGTAGTATATTTAGCGCTGTCCATATTTTAAACCTTTAATCCTCCTTCTCGCAATCCTTCTACGAATGCTTTGATTCTGCCATGATATTTATAGCCGTTTCTGTCAAAAATTGCTTCTTTGTTTTTCAATTTTAATATCTTTTCGGCTAGCATTTTGCCTGCCTGCCTCGCGGTGTCTATTTTTTTGCCTTTTTTTTGCGTGGTTGAAATACTTGCAAGTGTAATTTGCTTTACGTCATCTATTGCCTGGGCGCTAATATATTTATTCGAGCGAAATACACTTATCCTCGGGCGATTTTTTGTGCCTTTGATTTTACTTCTGATGCGAATTTTTCTAATTTGTTTTTTTTGTCTTGGTGATTTCATACTTTTATTTTGCCACTCCCGCTGGTGCACCACCGAGAGCTTTGGCTTTGCCTGCTTTCTTTCTAATTTTTTCGTCCTTGTACTTAATTCCTTTACCTTTGTATGGTTCTGGTTTTTTAACGGAGCGAATTTTGGCTGCCTCTTGGCCTACTAAATATTTATCCGGACCCTCAATAATAATAGTATTTTCCACCACTTTATATGTTAAACCCTCTGGAGCCGTGAATATGACGGGATGAGAAAAGCCTAATGAAAGTGTTAATTTTTTTCCGTCTGTTTGGGCTCTGAATCCTACGCCTACCAATTCGAGGCTTTTGGTCCAAAGCTCTCCTACTCCGGTTATGGCATTTTGGATAAGGGTTCTGTTTAAACCTGCAAGGGCCGAAATTTGGGGATTTTTTGATTTGGTGATTACTGTTAGTTCATTGTTATCAAGACTGACTTTGATTTCGTTGCTTAATTTTACTTCCAATTTGCCTTTTGTCCCCACTACTTCAACTACCCCATTTTTCGGTGTAACTGTGATTCCGGTAGGAATGGTTATAGGTTTTTTGCCAATTCTACTCATATTAATTACCAGACTTTACAGATTATTTCGCCTCCGAGTCCTTTTTTTCTTGCTTCTTCTCCGGTCA
>CAZJBV010000001.1:193772-204959 GCA_964544585.1 uncultured Gammaproteobacteria bacterium
ACTTTACAGATTATTTCGCCTCCGAGTCCTTTTTTTCTTGCTTCTTCTCCGGTCATAATTCCTTGCGGAGTCGAAACAATAACTGTGCCTAAGCCCCCTAATATGCGTGGAATAGAATCTTTTTGGGTGTAGACCCTGACACTCGGGCGGCTTACACGGATTATTTCGGTTAATGCCGGTTTATTCTTGTCATAGACTAGTTCTACTTTTAGTTGAGCTTTATTTTCGACTGCAGATTTTTTAACATTTTTGATATAGCCTTTAATCTCTAAAGCCTTTAATATATTCTCCTTTACTTTGGAAAAAGGAATTACTACCTCGGTTTTCCGAGCAAGATATCCGTTTTTTATCCTTATTAACATGTCGGCAATAGGATCTGTAGTTACCATGATGCTTTTATAACTCCGGGCAGTTGGCCTTTTTGCGCCAGCAACCTAAAACACAATCTACAAAGACCAAATGTCCGAAGGTAGCCTCTTGCCCTTCCACAAAGATTACAGCGATTTCTGTGGCGCACTTTAAATTTTTGCTTCTTTTTGAATTTGACAATATCAGACGTCTTTGCCATAATCGTCGGCTTTCGCCTCCTCAAATTTAAAATTTAAAATTTAAAATTTAAAATTGAATGTGAATATTTATAATTTTTCATTTCTTGAATGGTACTCCTAATAATGTTAGCAACCTTTTTGTCTCTTCTTTATTTTTTCCGGTAGTGACTAATGTAACTTCGAAACCTCTTATTTTATCAACTTTGGCATAATCAATTTCCGGAAAGACAATATGCTCGGTAAAGCCGATGGTAAAATTTCCTCTAGCATCAAAATTGTCTCCGACTCCGCGAAAATCTCTAATTCTTGGTAAAACAACTTTGATGATTTTGTCTAAAAAGGCGTACATTCGGCCTCCGCGCAGTGTTACTTTTAATCCAATTGACTGACCCTGTTGCAGTTTGAAGGTCGAGATAGCCTTTTTGGCATACGTTTTGATCGGCTTTTGGCCGGTAATAAGGCTTAATTCCTCAGTCATAGTATCGAGAGATTTTTTATTGGTAAGGGCTTCACCCAGACCAATATTTATTACAATCTTGGTTATTTTCGGCACCATAAATATATTTTTTAGTCCCATTTCTTTTTTTAGAGTCGGGATAATCTCTTGATATTTTTTTTGCAAACTTGGCATCATATTTTTATATGGTTTTGTTGCATTTTCGACAGATTCTTAGTCTTTGATCTTTATCAATTTTCCATCCTACCCTGGTGGGCTTGCCACATTTAGGGCAGATAAGAGCGACGTTTCCGATGGGAACAGGACGGGGAACTTCTCTTATCCCACCTTGGTCTTTTTCGCTTCTTTTCTTCCAGTGTCTTTTGAAAATATTGAGTCCGGGAAGAAGAACCGAGGTTTTTCCTACAAAGCGTTCTATTTTAGCACGCTTACCTCTATCTTTTCCAGCTGTGATGATGACTAAATCGTCTTTTTTAAGTTTTTGCATTAGTAGACCTCCGCTGCCATGCTGACAATTTTTCCAAAACCCAAATCTTTTAGTTCGCGAGTAACAGGACCAAATATGCGTGTGCCGCGGGGGTTTTTGTCTTTTTCGTTGTCAATTATTACTGCGGCATTTTCGCCAAAGCCGATATATGAACCATCTTTTCGTCTCCACTTTTTCTTTGTTCTGACGATAACTGCTTTTACTTTTTCGTGTTGTTTTACCATTCCTTCTGGATCTGCGGTCTTTACAACGCAATTGACAATATCTCCTAAATAAGCAATTTTTCGATTGCCGCGGCCTGCGACCTGAATTACAGAGAGCTTGTGGGCTCCGGTATTGTCTGCGATATTTAAAAGTGAACGAAGCTGAACCATATTTATTTAGTGACCATTTTATAATGCTTGTTTTTGGATATAGGTCTTGTGGCGATGATTTTTACTTTAGTCCCCACTTTGGGAGCCTCGCCTTCGTAATGCACTATATATCTTTTGGATCTCTTGATTCTTTTTTTGTACAAAGGATGTTCGTACATGCGAATTACATCCACTTTGACTGTATTTTCTCCGATTACTTTGACAACTTTTCCGTCAAGAAATTTTGCCATTTTTCAGCTGCCTTTCTTTTAAGATAGTTAATATTCTGGCGATATCCTTTTTTTTACTTTCAATCGCCGAAGTATTTTTTTCTTTTCTCATTTTAATATTCAAATTTAGTTTGACGACTTCTTTGTCTAAACTGGAAAGAAGGGTGTTTAATTCTCCCTCCTCTTTTTGCCTTAGATTTTGAAAGTCTTTACGTTTCATACTTCGATAAACTCAGTACAAGTTATTTGGTAATAAATCTTGTTTTCATGGGTAGTTTTCTTGACGCTTCTACCATTGCTTGTTTGGCTAATAATATATCCAATCCACCCATTTCAAAGAGAATCCGTCCCGGCCGAATGACGGCGACATATTCGACGACATCTCCCTTTCCTCCACCCATTCTTACTTCTGGTGGTTTATCTGTAATTGGTTTATCGGGAAAAATGCGTATCCAGACGCGGCCACCTTTGGCAGTGTAGCGCGTCATTACTCTTCGGGCGGCTTCGATCTGGCGAGACGAAAGCCAACCATTTTGTTCTGCCTTCAAGGCAAAATCTCCAAAGGCGATGGATTCTCCCGCCTGTGCCTTGCCTTTCATACTGCCTCTAAATTGTTTTCTGTATTTTGCGCGTTTTGGAACTAACATATTTTCAAATTTTAAATTTTGAATTTTAAATTTTAATTTTTACTTGCATATCCAGACTTTTACTCCTATGTATCCAGATTTCGTCAGGGATGGTACTTCGGCAAAATCGACATTTTCCCTAATTGTAGATAGGGGGATAGTCCCCTCAGTGTATTTTTCTCTTCTAGAAATCTCTGCGCCGGCGATCCTACCTGATAGGAGAATTTTTACTCCTCTGCCTCCTGCGGTCATAACTCGCTCTATGGCTGTTTTGGCGACCCTTTTGTGAGGAAGCCTTCTTTGTAGTTGTTCCGCGATTTGAGAGGCGACGTAAAATGCATTGAGATTGGGCTCTTTTAATGGTTGTACTTTAATATCAAGTTTCATTTTCTTTTGTTGCCTTTTATTGAATGAGACGAGTATATTTTCAACATATTTTTTTACTTCTTCCATCCCTTGTCCACCCCTGCCAATGACTACACCGGGTCTGGCTACGTGAAGTGTAATATCTATTTTATTTATCGACCTTTCAATTTCTACCTGGGCAAGACCTGCACCTTTGAGTCTATTAAAAAGTGCACGACGAATTTTGACGTCCTCTAAAACGAGTTCTTTGTAATTTGCCTTAGCCGCAAACCAGCGGGAATCCCATGTATAAAGGGGACCGAGTCTAAAGCTTTTGGGATTTACTTTTCTGCCCATATAAATCAGCGTCTAGTTAATTAGCGCCTGCCTGCCGGCAGGTAGGTCTAGCGTTTAATTAATTTTTTAATAGATTCTTCTTTTGGTTTTTCTATTTTTTTCTGGCCGAGTACTATTTTTATATGCGATGTTCTTTTTTTAATGGGATGGGCCATGCCACGGGCAACTGGATTCCATCTTTTGAATGCTGGTCCTTTGGTTACTTGGATCGATTCGAAAATAAGATTGTCGCGACTTAGTTTTTTGTTGTTTACCGCATCAGCGATTGCGCCTTCTATAATTTTTGAAAATAATACTGCCTGTTTTTCCCGAGTCAATAGAAGAGTTTCGAGAGCCCTTTGCGGGCTCATTTTTTTTATCGTCCGGGCAAAGACTTCTGCTTTTTTAGGTGATAGACGAATATATTTTGAGGTAAAAATTGAAGTCATATATTTTTATGTCTTTTCTAAGACCCGCTTTGTAACCTGGCCGTGGCCGTGGAATCTACGGGTCGGGGAAAATTCACCAAGTTTATGGCCGACCATCGTTTCGGTCACCAGAATGTCAATAAAATTTTTGCCGTTGTGGATCGAGATTCTTGAACCGACAAATTCCGGCGGGATGCTGGAATCTCTGGCCCATGTTTTAATAGGAGTATTTACTCCTGCCTGTTTTCCTTTTAAAACTTTTTTCAAAAGATTTTGATCTATGTATGGTCCTTTTTTACTGGATCTGCCCATTATTTGCTCTTTTGTAATATCATTTTATTGCTGTATTTCGTATGTTTTCGCGTTTTCAAACCGCGGGCCGGCTTTCCTTGTGCAGTCTTTGGATGCATACCCTCACCTGATCTTCCCTCTCCACCTCCATGAGGATGACTTCTCGGGTTCTGGGCTGTACCTCGAACCTGGGGTCTTCTTCCCATATGACGTGCGCGTCCGGCGCTGCCGACAATTTTATTCTTCCAATCGATATTTCCGAGTTGGCCGACTGTCGCGTAACTATCTACTTTTACCATGCGAAGCTCGCCTGAGGGCATCTTTATATGTGCGAAGCCGCCTTCTTTGGCAACAACTGTGGCCATACCGCCTGCCGATCGAACCATTTGTGCTCCTTTTCCCGGGGTCAACTCAATATTGTGTATTATAGTCCCAAGAGGCAATTTGGAAAGAGGGAGAGCGTTGCCAATTTTTATTTCTACCATTTCTCCGGCTAAAACCGTCTCGCCAATTTTTAGGCCAACAGGAAGGGTCATATATTTTTTGTCACCATCCTGGTAGTAAACCAAAGCAAGATTTACATTTCTATTTGGATCGTATTCGATGGCGACTACGCGGCCAGGAATATTGCGCTTTTCCCTTTTCCAGTCAATTTCGCGATAGTATCTTTTATGCCTTCCGCCTTGGGTTCTGACTGTAACTTTTCCCGTGTTGTTTCGGCCGGATTTCTTCGGAAGAAGAGTAATCAGGCTTTTTTCGGGTTCGATCTTAGTAATAATAGTGCTCATCATTTTTTCACCACTTCTTTAGGGGAAATTTCAAATAGGTCAATCTTCTCGCCTGACTTTAGTCTCACTTTTGCTTTTTTCCAGTCTGGTTTGACTACTTTTGTTCGTCGTCTCCCGGCAAATCGACTTTTGCCTTTTATTGTTGCAGTTGTTATTGCCTGGACGTGTACGCCGAAATGGCTTTCTATCTCACTTTTTATTTCTGGTTTATTTGCTTTTTTTTCGACCCTAAATGTAAACACTCCTTTTTCTGCGTCTTTTAAGGATCTTTCTGTAATCAATGGCTTAATTAAAATATTTTTTGACATACTACTATTTAGTTTTGAGAAACGTCTCCTCTAATTTTGGTAAGGCATCTTTGGTAAAAATTAATTTTTGACTATTGAGGACTTGGTATGCATTAAGAAGACTTGCTTGCCTAATGGATACGCCTTCTATATTTCTTCCGCCGAAATTAATTGAATCTATTTTTCCCGGGGTGACGAGTAATATTTTAAAAGGATTTTTGTCGTTGTGAACTTTGAGGGCTTTTAATACTTCGACCATTTTTTTGGTTTTAGGGGCTATTTTCTCAAGACCAGTTATGACGGAAACATTTTGGTTTTTTAGTGCCTGACTTAGGCCCATAAATAATGCTAATCGTCTCATTTTTTTAGGAAAAGTCAGGGAGAAATCTCGGGGCTTTGGCCCGTGGGCAATGCCTCCGCCGCGAAAGATGGGAGCTTTTTTGTCGCCATGACGAGCCCGGCCGGTACCTTTTTGTCGGTATATTTTTTTGGTGGAACCGGAAACTTCCGAGCGAGTTTTGGTAGATTGGGTACCTTGCCTTTTATTTGCTCTGTATACTCGGACTGCCTGGGCCAAAAGTATATCGTTTATTTTGACGGCAAAGATTGATTTAGGAAGGCTAATTTTGCCTGCCGATTTCCCGCTAATGTCGACTACAGATATTGAAAGAGATGTTTTTTTCTTGGGTGCTGCTTTTGGCATATTAAATCATTTTTTGAATAATTAATAAACTGTTTCTTCCTCCTGGAACTAAACCTTTTATGGTGAGCAAATTTTTTTCTGGATCGATTGAAATAACCTTGAGGTTTTTCACAGTGGTGCGCTTATTTCCCATTCTTCCGGCCATGCGTTTGCCTTTGTAGACTCGGCCGGGAGTAGTCGTCTGACCAATGGAGCCGGGAGCTCTCTCGCGGTCTGACTGGCCATGGGTTCTCGGGCCCCCTTTGAAATGATGGCGCTTGACGACACCTTGGAATCCTTTGCCTTTGGAAACACCGGTGACCTGAATTTTGTCACCAATTGTAAAAACATCTCCTACTTTGACAATATCTCCTACTTTGAGATCGGAGGCGGTAACTTCGCGTAAAAAACGGGGTGGATTTTTGTCCAACCCCGCTTTTTTTGCTATGCCTAAAAGTTGTTTAGTAATTCGTGAGGGCTTCTTTTGGCCGAAGCCGAGTATAAGCGCGTCGTATCCATCTCGGTCGGCGGTCTTTGTCGAAACCACGGGACAGGGACCGGCAATAATATGGGTCACCGGAATACGGAGACCTGCCTCTGTGAAGGATTGGTCTTGGGTTATTTTTTGGCCTAAAATTGCTTGAATCATATAGTTTTTCTTTTATCCGTGCCGATCCTCCTCCGCTTACTTCGCCTCGTGGTTTACATCCACGCAGTCGAAGAGCGCTTCGGACGGATAAGTCTTTTTAAGCTGTTTTCGCAAACAGCAAAAAAGACTAAAAAAAATAGCCCCGGATGGGGGCTTGTTTAGTTCCTATCCGAGAAAGTATTAAATATAAAAATTTAACTTTTCTCTGTCTTTCAACATGAGAGATTTTATTATACCTTGCTTACATCTTTATTTCAACATCGACGCCTGCAGGAAGTTCCAAATGCATCAATGAATCTATCGTTTTGTCCGTCGGTTCGACTATATCTATAAGCCTTTTGTGGATCTTCATCATGTAAGCTTCGCGACTGTCTTTATCAGTAAAAGGCGAGCGCTGGATGGAATAATGGTGTTTAGTAGTCGGAAGTGGGATGGGACCCACGACTCGGGCGCCAGTCCTGACGGCTGTATCGAGAATCTTTTGACAGCTATCGTCTATTATCCTGCTGTCGTATGCTTTTAAACGTACGCGAATTCTTCCCTTTGGCATTGTTTGTTAAACTTCTGACAGGGTTTACTTAATTATCTTTGTGATTACTCCGGCGCCGACTGTGTGACCGCCTTCACGAATGGCAAATCTCTGACCTTCTTCGAGTGCTACCGGAACGATCAATTTGACGGTGATTTTGGCATTGTCGCCGGGCATGATCATTTCGACGCCTTTGACAAGTGTTGCTTCACCTGTAATGTCAGTTGTTTTGATATAAAATTGTGGCCTGTATCCAGTGAAAAATGGTGTGTGTCGACCACCTTCATCTTTGGTCAAAACGTATACTTCGGCCTCAAATTCTGTATGAGGCGTGACGGAACCTGGTTTGGAAACCACCTGCCCTCTTTCGACCTGGTGTTTTTCGAGACCTCGAAGAAGAAGTCCGACGTTGTCTCCTGCTTGTGCTTCATCGAGTGTCTTTCTAAACATCTCGACACCGGTAATTACTGATTTTTGTGTCGGTTTGATACCAACGATTTCGACATCGTCGTTGACTTTGATTTTGCCTCTTTCGACACGGCCGGTAACGACTGTACCTCGGCCTTTGATTGAAAAGACATCCTCGATAGGCATGAGGAATGGTTTGTCAAGATCTCTTTTTGGCTCCGGAACGTATTCATCGACTTTGGCCATCAATTCTTCGACACTTTTAACTGCCTCTGCGTCTCCTTGGAGAGCTTTTAGAGCACTTCCTCGAATAACAGGAACTTTGTCACCTGGAAATTTATATTTGGTTAGAAGCTCTCTTATTTCCATTTCTACCAGATCAAGGAGTTCTTTGTCGGTGACCATATCGACCTTGTTCATGAAAACGACGATAGCTGGAACGTTTACTTGCTGGGCCAAAAGAATATGTTCTCGAGTTTGCGGCATTGGGCCGTCTGGAGCAGAAACGACAAGAATGGCGCCATCCATTTGGGCGGCACCTGTTATCATATTCTTGATATAATCTGCGTGACCGGGGGCATCTATGTGTGCGTAGTGTCTTTTTTCCGTTTCATATTCTGAATGATGGATGTTGATGGTGACTCCGCGGGCTTTTTCTTCTGGGGCATTGTCGATTTCTTCGTATTTTAGGGCTTTGGCTAGACCTTTTCCTGCTAAAACGTGGGTGATTGCCGAAGTCAAAGTAGTCTTGCCATGGTCGACGTGACCAATGGTACCGATATTAAGATGAGGCTTGGTCCTCTTGAATACACCAGCTGCCATAGTATTTTCTCCTTATAAATGTGGTTGAACTTTTATAAAATTTCGGACAAAAAATGAAACTCCGCATACATGCCTGCGGTAGTTTCTTTATGAAACATAGGGATTATACACTATGAAAATTGGGTGCGCAAGAGTGAGTTGGATGTCTCTTATTGTAGAGAAGGTGGTTTAAGATTTATAGTACTGATACCTAAAACATCACTTTGTCCCGGTACGGTGATATTTGTCGGTGTACCTATTCTTGAGATGTCTGCATTTAGCATAATATCATGCGTTGTAGAAAGACCCAGCTGTTGAGATTCTGGAGTAGGAATCTGGGTTAATTTTTTCCCATCAACTGTAAGTTTTTTGACATATCCAGAAGCTGGATCGACATAATAAACAACCGTGATGATTGCATCTTTTAAGATTATCTTTGAATCGTCTGCGTCTTTTGGAGTAAGATCTTTATCATTGGCGAGTGCACTTATGTAATCTGGAGTACTTATATCGGCACGATATTTATTCGTAGAAATTCCGTCAGTTTGTTCACTTCCAAGACTGGCAATGGTATTTTTGTCAATGGATTTGAATAGAGCCTGATTGTTTGAAAAGATTGTTCCTAATATATTGAGGCCAAAAAGAGAGGCGTCGACTGGGCCAGACTCATACTGTTTGTACTGTTCTTTTGAGAGCTTCTGCCATTTTGGGGCTGTTTGGGCGTTTCTTATATACCAGTCTCCAGTCTCGGTACTAAGGACAGAAACGTTTACTGATTTATCAGGGGCAAGGTCGGAAAAAATCCTCATTTCCATGGAGAATGTCTTTCCGTCTGTTGATCCTGTTATATAACCATCGGCATTGTTGTTCAGTGTTTGAGTGATGCCTGTTTTTGCGCTAGATACATGACTTGTTACTTTTGTTTTGTAGTCAATATAGGCCGTTTTGGCAGCAATTGTTTTATTTAGCGCTGCCGAAAGTGTATCAGAGGCTGATTGAGCAGTATTTGTCTGAGAAGAGTTATTAGGTTTAGGTGTATTCAAATTGGTTGCAGCTTTAAAATTATTTTTTAACATAAAGAAGGTTCCGATACCTAATAATCCTACTACTAGAAAAGCGATAATGACTATAATTACTAATATTTTTATAATTAAAGACGTAGTTGAGTTTTGTTGATTTGTTACTGGAGGAGGTGAGGAGGTTGCTTGAGAGACTGGGGGTGGCGGTGAAACAGGATTTATTGGCTGGAAAGGGGGTACATTGGGTGATTGATTGTTTTGGGCAGGATCCATATATCGATCGTAGTCAATACCTGTTTGTTAGTCAATAGAGAGTGGAACTATTTTAATTTCCTGCTCTCTTGAATATACAATCCGATCATCGCTCCGCACAAAATTGCACCCAAAATAAAAGGGAAAGATGGCAGGTCTGAGTATCCTTTTATGATCAAATCACCAATTGCTACAAGTATGTAGATAAACATCATGACTGCAATAGCTATTGCAGCTCCTCTATATATTTTTTTATTTTGTTTTGGATCTGAATTGTTCATACTGATTTTTTTGCCATATCATCGATTATACCTGCCACTACAAAGCATAACATCGCAATTCCTAAAGAAGACATCAGAAGTCCTCCAAAAATCATCCAACCAAAACTCAGTTGGTTAAATTCCTCTTTTGAAAAATAAATCACTAATTCTATAACGACCATGCAAAGCCCAAATACTTTCAGAGCTATGCTTACTAGTTTGGGATTTTTCATTAATACTATTAAAAATGAATATTATGATAATTACAAGAGGAAGAGTGGAGGTTAGGATTTATTTATTATTTTTTCCTGGATGTTTTTGGGCAATCTATTTATAGACATCCCTTCTGTGTCTGATGCGTAATACTATTATATTTTCGCGATCTATGTCAAAAACTATTCTGTAGTTTCCTATTCTCCATCTGTATGTGCCAAGTCTTGGGTCTGTCAGTCTTTTGGCGTAGTGAAGAGGATTTTTGATGTAGATTTCAATCTTTTTCTTTATTTGAGATTTGACGATTCTATCTAATTTTTGAATATCTTTCGAGGCTGTTTTAGTGTAGAGGATCTGAAACTTCATTCGATTTCGCCGAATACTTCGCTGTGCGTCAAAATATCACCTTTTTCATATTCTTCACGGGCTTTTTTTATGCTCTGAAGATATTTTTTATTGGAAAGGGCCAAAAGATCCTCAAATAATTCAATGTCAACTAGTGCTGATATAATCTTGCCGCGTCGGGCTACGAGCATATATTCTCTTTTTTTACTTACTTCTTCTATGACATCAGAAAGATTGTTTCGAAGTGTGGTGCTTTGAACAACATTCATATAATCTTATTGTACATATGAAATGTACAATGTCAAGGGGAAAAAGTGAAAAATAGATCTGCAAGAGATGTTAGAATAAAATTATGGATAGATGGAAGATTGAGTATTATTCAACTTCTTCTGGTAGTGAACCGATACAGGAGTTTATTGATAATCTTGAGGAGACGATAAAATCTCACGTCTATAATACTTTTGAGCTTCTAGCTGAATTCGGGCCGTTTCTCCGTATGCCTCATACCAAAAAAATAATTGGAACACCTCTTTGGGAACTGCGAATATTAGGACAATCTTCTCTTCGATTTTTCTATATTGCCATAGTCCAAAAGTCATTCCTTATTCTTCATGGATTTAAAAAGAAAACACAGAAAACTCCTAAGAAAGAAATAGACATTGCTTTAAAGAGACTGAAGGAATATAAATTAAGAACTTGATTATATAACAAAATTGTGATATTTTATATTTAACATGAATTGGGAAACTCATAAAAAAATACTTTTGAAAGATCCAAAGTTCCGAAAAGCTTTGGAAGAAACGAGAATTGAGTATGAAATAGCTCGGGCTATAATATTGGCAAGATTGAAACA
>CAZJBV010000002.1:0-3283 GCA_964544585.1 uncultured Gammaproteobacteria bacterium
ATCGGTTCCAATCTCGCAAAACATTTTGCCGCCAAAAATTATAAAGTCACAATTTTTGACAATCTCTCGCGTTTCGGAGCCAAAGAAAACATTAAATGGCTAAAGGTTCTTTATCCCAATATCGAAATCATAGTTGCAGATATAAGAGACGATGACAAAGTAAAAAAAGCAGTCCAAAATAAAGATGTCATTTTGCACCTAGCCGGCCAGGTTGCCGTCACTACCTCAGTTGTAAATCCCAGATTTGATTTTGAAGCCAATGCCCTAGGCACCCTCAATGTTCTCGAGGCCGCCCGATTATCTGGTACTAAACCAATAATAGTCTATGCTTCGACCAATAAGGTTTACGGAGGTATGGAGCAAATTAAAATTATTAAAAAAGGCAATCATTACGCTTATCGAGACTTCGAGAGCGGAATTCCTGAATCGATGAATCTGGATTTTCATTCACCGTACGGTTGCTCCAAAGGTGTTGGCGACCAGTACGTCCGCGACTATGAAAGGATATACGGCATCCCCACGGTAGTATTTCGCCAATCTTGCATCTATGGACCTCGACAGTTTGGAGTAGAGGATCAAGGATGGCTTGCCTGGTTTATATTGGCCATAACATTTAACAAACCAATCACTATTTATGGCGACGGAATGCAAGTGAGAGACATTTTGTATATCGACGACCTTAGCAAGGCCTATGAAATGGCCATAGAAAAAATTGATAAGGCCCGTGGAGAAATTTACAATGTTGGCGGAGGAAAAGATCATACCATTTCTATTTGGCGGGAACTCGAGCCGATCTTGGAAGATCTATTCGGTCGCAAAATAAAGCCTAAATTTGGTCCATGGCGTCCTGGTGATCAAAAAGTTTATATTAGTGATATCACTAAAATCGCAAAAGAACTCGGCTGGAAACCAAAAATAAAAGTCAAAGAAGGTATAGAAAAACTCTATAATTGGATTTATAAAAATATCAAATTATTTAAAAATTATGTTTAAACATATACTTATTACCGGTGGTGCAGGATTTATTGGCTCCCATTTGACCGATGGCCTTATAAAAAGAGGTTATAAAGTCCGCGTCCTCGATAACCTTTATAAACAAATCCATCCCACCGGTAAATTACCTTCATATTTCAACAAAAAGGCGCAGTTTATTAAAGGAGATATCACTCAAAGGAAAGACTGGGAGAGGGCGCTCATTGGGATAGACGCAGTTTATCACTTTGCCTCGGCCGTCGGTGTTGGCCAAAGCATGTACGAAATAGAACATTATGTCAAAGTCAATAGCCTTGGTACTGCTATATTTTTGGATATACTGGCCAATCAAAAACATTCTGTCAAAAAAATGATCGTCGCCGCCTCCATGAGCTCTTATGGAGAAGGAAGTTATAAATGCCCTAACTGCGGAATTATCCGCCCGCCCTTACGAGATGAAAAAAAATTATTAAAGGGCGACTTTAATAATTATTGTCCTAATTGCAGTAATATCGTCACTCCAGTTCCGACAACAGAAATAGAAGAGCAGCATTCAAACTCTATCTATGCCATAGGCAAAAAAAATCAAGAAGAAATGGTTTTAAACGTAGGCCGCGCTTATAGTATTCCAGCCGTTGCCATGAGATACTTCAATGTCTACGGCCCTCGCCAGAGTCTTTCGAATCCATACAATGGTGTCGCCGCCATTTTTATGAGTAGGATTAAAAATGGTAAACCACCAATCATAAACGAAGACGGCCTCCAGACAAGAGATTTTGTCCACGTCTACGATGTTACCTCAGCCAATATCCTGGCTCTTACAAAAAACGCCGCCAATTATCAGATTTTCAATGTTGGTACTGGGATTCCAGTGCCTATTAGGCAAGTTGCCCAAATTCTCATTAGATTATATAAAAGTAATATTAAGCCAGAGATCACTTATAAGATAAGAAAACTCGACGTCCGCCACTGCTATGCAGACAATACCAAATTAAAAAAACTTCTTGGATGGAAACAAACTGTTAAGCTAGAGAATGGGCTAAAAGAGCTGATTGCCTGGAGCGATAAAGAAGTAGCAGAAGACAAATTGGATAAATCTCTCAAAGAACTCGAAAAGCGAGGACTTCGATGACAGTGTCTTTTGTAATTCCTTTCCATAATGAAGAAAAAAATTGCGGAAAGATGATCGAAAGAGTAGTAAATTATGGAAAACAAAATCGCCTCCTGTTTGAAGTAATTCCCGTAAACGATAGAAGTACAGACGGCACAGGAGAAATACTCGATCGCCTGGCCTATAAATATAAAGGTATCGTAATTCCAATTCATCGAAATAAAGATAGCGTTGAAAAGGGAAATACAATGGGTAAAGCCCTCATCGAAGGGACAAAAAGGGGAAAAGGCAATTTTATTATCTGGACAATGGGAGATCTTGCCGACGATACCAAAACTTATGGTGACATCATTAAAAAACTTTCGGAAGGATACGATATAGTTTTTGGTTCCCGCTACATGCCTGGCGGTTCAAGGGGGAATCTGGATCCCCTAAAAGCATTTTTGAGCTCTTGGGGTACAATTTTGGCTAGAGCCTTATTTGGTATTCCGGTACACGATATCACCAATGCATTTAGGGGATTTCGTAAAGAAATATTTAGAAGACTAACCCTGACATCTACAGGATTTAGCATCTCTCCCGAATTTGCCATCAAAGCCCATCTTGCTGGTTTTCGTTTAGGCGAAGTGCCGACCGTATATACCAATAGAGTCAAAGGAGTCTCTAGTTTTAAACTTTTTAAAATGACCAGAAGCTACCTTTCTCTGTATACTCAGCTCATGCTCAATTACAAACTGCCCAAAATCAATGACCAAAAATAAGACCCTCTTTCTTTTATTTTTTCTTCTAATCACACTCACCTCTTGGCTCCTCTACCAAAATGCATTTACCGCCTATTTCTTCCAGGACGATTGGTATACGCTGAGTATCAGTAAAGACCCTGCAAACTTCTTTATCCCGAATCCGAAGATTATTTATTATCGCCCCCTAGGAATGCAAATACCATTTTTCTTATTAAGGAGCATTTTCGGACTCAACGTTTTACCCTTCCATTTGCTAACTTTTTTTACCATCATTCTCAATTCATATTTAGCCTATCTGGTAAGCAAAATTATTACTAAAAAGACCATCACCTCACTTCTCATTACCTTTTTATATTCAACATCTACCATTCATTTTATCCCCATGTATTGGACATCCACCTACGCCTTTGTCTTGGGCACCACATTCTTCCTTTTATCTTTTATCTTTTATCTTTCC
>CAZJBV010000002.1:3383-197736 GCA_964544585.1 uncultured Gammaproteobacteria bacterium
CGCCTTTGTCTTGGGCACCACATTCTTCCTTTTATCTTTTATCTTTTATCTTTCCCCAAAACACCTGAAAGGTGGCCGGATGGACTCCTTTCAGGTGAAGGAATCGGGAAATCCTACAATGGTGAGTTTATTTCTCTACTCTTTAGGCCTTTTGACAAACGAATTAGTCATTACTCTCCCGGCTATCCTCTTTGCCTACGAATTAATCTTAGGTAGTAAAAATCTCAAAAAGGCAGTCCCATTCGGTCTACTCTCTCTTTTCTATCTAGGCCTTCGTTTTTTCCTCTTTGCACCACCTACAAAGGGCGATTATATTCAGTCAATAGGCATTAATATAATTCATAATGCCAAAGCTTATTTTCTTTGGTCATTTAATCTCCCCGACGAAATCAAAGCCCAATTTTTAAATTTCTTTCAAATAAACCCTCAATTTATAAAAGATTTTCCCTCTTTTACCACCATCCTTTTAGTTACCTTTTTTATTAACCTCATAATTTATCTTCTGGGAGCCTACAAAAATCCCAAAATATTCTTCTTTGGTTTCTCCTGGTTTTTACTAGGACTTACTCCCGTTATTTTTTTCCCAAAACACAGCTTTTCTTATTATCTTGAGATATCTCTCATCGGACTTCTTTTGCCTTACGCCCTTTTTATCAGCCGTTTTAGCCTCCTAAATTTTTCCCTACTTTCCCTTTTCCTCCTTACTTGGGTTATCTCTTCTTTTAATACCATCAAATTCAACGAACTAATTCATTGGGCTCCCCAAAGAGCGGCAAACAGCCTCCGACTAATCACAGAAATTAAAAAAAAATATCCAAATGAAAAAAGTACTGTGTATGTCCTCAATACTCCCGAAAACCGTTATTCCCTAAATGGAGAAGAGGCAGTCAAAGTTTTTTTTAAAAACCCTAAAATAAGAACCATCTATACCCAAGAAGCGCCAGGAAAACATCTAATAAGATGAAATTTTAGTATAATTGGAATGTGGATGAAACCTATATTCAAGACGTAAAGAAAAAATCAATCATTGGTGTAGCTACCCTCATTGCTCGTACCTTCTTTCTCCAAATTGTTTCTCTCATTGCCATGTTTATTCTAACCATTCTTCTCTCTCCTAGTGTTTTTGGCATTTATTATATAGTCCTTGCTATTATTAACATTCTCAACTATTTTGCCGATATAGGATTGGCATCGGCCCTCATTCAGAAAAAAGATGAACCCGGCTCCGAGGATTATAAAACTACATTTACCATCCAGCAACTTCTCGTTTCAGTCTCTGTCTTAATTTTTCTTCTACTCTCCGAGAGTATCGGCAGCTTTTTCAATTTGACCAATGAAGGCATATTTCTCTTACGAGCTCTTCTTATTTCCTTTTTTCTTTCTTCATTAAAGACTATTCCCTCCGTCATTCTTGAAAGAAAGCTGGAATTTGGCAGAAAAGTAGTCCCCCAGATTCTGGAGGTACTTTCCTTCAATATCGTCACCGTCTTTTTGGCCTGGAGAGGATTTGGGCTTACAAGCTTTGCATATGCAGCCCTGGTGCGCGGAGTAGTGGGCGTTGTGGCAATTTATATCCTGTCTCCCTGGAAATTGGGTTTTGGCATAAGTAGATCCTCAGCAAGGAGTCTTCTCTCATTTGGTATACCCCTCCAGGCAGGCGCAATCTTAGCCCTCGTCAAAGACGATTTACTTACAATATACTTAGGTAAAGTCATCCCTATAAAAGCCGAAATTGGCTATATTGGTTGGGCAAAAAGATGGTCGGAGGTGCCCTTGAGACAATTTATGGACAATATCATCGCCGTCTCTTTTCCCGTATATTCTCGCATACAACACAACAAGGAAGTCCTAAGAAAAGCCCTTGAAAAAACAACTTTTTTTACCGCACTTTTTATATTTCCGGGAGTTGTGGCCATGGTAATTCTAATAAAACCCGTTGCCCTAGTAATCCCCGGATATTTTTCCAAATGGCAGTTTGCCTTTTTTTCCTTTTATTTACTCTCTGTTAATGCCATTTTAGCCTCTCTCTCAAGCCCACTGGTCCAGGCTCTAAATGCTTTGGGTAAAGTAAAGACAACTTTTATTTTAATGCTAGTCTGGACCTTTCTTACCTGGGCGATTATCCCGATTCTAGTCTCCCGTTTAGGCTTCAATGGTTTTGCCATCGGCTCATTTATCATTTCCCTGACTGCCTTTTTACCCATTTTTCTTATTAGAAGATACACTCCCTACTCACCTATTAAACCACTCTTAAAACCCACCATCGGGACGATCATAATGGCCCTCTCAATGTCTATTCCACTTGCAACGATCGGTTCCTCCCTTTTTGGAGTCATTCTCGCAATCATATCTGGTGTAACGCTTTATAGCCTCTTTATCTACAAAACCTCCAAAGCCGAAGTCGCCCCCCTCTTTTTGCAACTTATAAAAACTATTAAAATGAGGTAATTAGTTTTTACCAATATTATGAAGGAGAAATTTCTGTTACAACAGGCAAGTTAATGGATGGAAAATTGCCACCACGAGCTATGAAGTTAGTTAAGGAATGGATGCAAAACCATAAAGAAGAATTAGCAGAAAATTGGAGGTTAGCAGAAGAACATAAGAAGTTAAAGAAAATTGACCCTTTGAAATAAGTATGACGCCTAAAATAAAAGAAATACAATACAAGGAAAAATATACTTACTATATACGTTTCGATAATAATCGCGAAGGAAGTGTGAACTTTCAATCTTTTCTTTGGGGTGAGGTCTTTGAACCATTAAAGGATGAAAAATTTTTCCGAAAGGCATATGTTGATCAAACATCAGGTACTATAACTTGGCCAAATGGTGTCGATATAGCCGCTGAAACACTATATCAAAAAATTCTCTCAAATAACTAACCATTCCACCCAGTTCCCATATAGTTTTTCGTCTAGATGTCCTACTACGAATATTTTTACGAAGTAAGATAAATATAAAAAATATATATTTTTTGTTATTTTCAATAAATTAGATAAAATATGACGATCAATGCATATGAATAACTGTGAATCTGATGCAAGAACTATATACTGTAACGGTGGAAGTGCCCCAAACCGCTGTGCCGCTTGGAATCTAGCTAGATGGCAAAAGATGAGAAGACAAGAAATTGCTGCAAATGGAGGAGAATTTATTGATATAGATCGACCAAGTTACCGTCCCGTTGGATGTAAACTTGGATTAAAACCAAATCCAACATGTAGTGCTATGACTAAACCTCTTGATGTGACTATATATTATCTTCCAGCCGAAACCACACAAAATACAAACCCACAAAATCCTTAGACACTTACATCATTTTTGCTATAATCATGCTGACAGATCATGCAATTTTTGGTGATTGGAAAAGACGGAAAGGATAAAAAAGCTAAGCAGCGAAGAATAGCAGCAAGACAAGCGCATCTTGCTCTTGGCGACAAGATGGAGGAGGAAGGTACCAGGTGGTACGGAGCTGTCCTAATGGATGAAAAAAACAACATGATTGGTTCTATGGCAGTCATGGATTTTCCCTCAGAAGAAAAACTTCAAGAATGGCTGAAAAAAGAACCATATGTAACAGGAAAAGTATGGAAAACAGTAGAAGTAATAAAATGCAACGTCAAAAATCCTTGGAAATTTAATAGGCCACAATCGTTCTTTGAATCGAGGAAAAATGATAAATGATTCAAATCATTTATACATGCAAGACATTGAAAGTTGCCAAAGCATTAGATAGTATCAAACTATGAAAACTATAAAACAAATCTACACAATAAATGCCTCACCCGAGAAAGTTTGGAACGCACTCGTGGATCCCAAAACGATTAATGAGTGGGGCGGGGGACCGGCCAATATGGACGAAAAGCTAGGCACAAAATTTACTCTCTGGAGAGGAGATATCCATGGAAAAAACATAGAGGTTGTCCAAAACAAAAAAATCGTTCAAGAATGGTTTGGTGGAGACTGGGAGAAACCTTCAAAAGTGACCTTTACACTGACAAAAAAAGGTGAAACCACAGAACTAAGTCTACTTCACGAAGATATCCCGGATAACAGCGCAAAAGATATAGACGACGGCTGGAAAACTTACTACCTGGGTCCCCTCAAAGCATTATTAGAACATTATGAATAAACGAACTAACACTAGACCACCAGAATATGTGGGTATTTTTTTTCAAAACGCCAATGGGCGGAGGAATACGTCCAACTGTGGATGATATAGAAAATACTTATTTAAAAAGGGGGCGCACTTACTTGGAGTTATATTTAAAATCTCCATTGCCACCATCACAAAAAAAGAGGTGGGTTGAAATCGGGCTTCCGAGTATTAGCGAAGGAATAGGCTTAGCCGAAGTATTTGAACTACATCCAAATGAGAATTTACTTAAAGAATGTAAAGACCTTATGGAAAATGAAAAATTAAGGCCAATTATTGATGAAATCCGCGCAGAAGAAAGACGTAGACAGGAAGAAGAAAGAGATAGAATTGGCTTTAGAGGCTTATCTCGCAAATAATAGTCGCCTTGTTATTCAGACGTAAAAAGACTATACTCATTGTCCTATAAATTAAATAAATAAAACTATGGGAGATTTCAATCCAAATTTCCGATCAGGAGGAGGAAGAAGTGGCGGCTTCCGAGGAAGAAATTTAGGTGGACGTGGTTTTGAGCGAAGAGAAGAAGGACCTCGAATGATGCACAAAGCCGTATGTGCCAATTGCGGAAGGGTTTGCGAAGTCCCATTTCGTCCTAGTGGTGACCGGCCAGTTTACTGCAGTGATTGCTTCGAAAAGAGAAGTAACGAGGGGGCAAGATTCCAGTTTCAAGACAGACGATGGGGAGAGCGACCAGGTGGCGATAGAGGAGGCGGGCAGAGAAGTAATACCCAACTCACACAAGAGCTACGTAACCTCAATGCCAAACTGGACAGAATTCTTAGAGTATTAGAACCCCAAACTCCAAAAGGACCGGAATCTATAATTACAGAGCCCAAAGCCAAAAAACCAAAAGACACAAAGAAAAAAACCACAGAAGAAAAGACCAAAGAGTAAATCAGCCTCAAAAACAAGTTTTTCTCGCAAAGTGCTACAATAGAGGTATGATTTCAGCCGTCATCAATACCTACAACGAGGAAAAGAATATCGAGCGCTGCCTCTCGTCTTTATCTTCTTGGGTTTCGGAGATCATAATCGTTGATATGGGCTCAAAAGATAAGACGCTAGATTTAGCTAGGCATTTCAAAACAAAAATATACACCCATCCTCACACTGGTTTCGTCGAACCAGCCAGAAACTTTGCACTCACCAAGGCTCAAGGCGACTGGATCCTCCTAATTGACGCAGACGAAGAAATTCCTCATCTACTCTCGGAACTTCTTCTTTCTTATATGAAATCAACCATATCTTTCCTTCGCATTCCTAGAAAAAATATTATTTTTGGCCGTTGGATGCGTCACGCCCAGTGGTGGCCGGATTATCAAATCAGATTTTTTAAAAAAGGAGCCGTCTTTTGGAGCGACAAAATCCATAGCATCCCCCTCACACGCGGAGAGGGGATAGACATAGAAGCAAAAGAAGAATATGCCATCGTTCACCACAACTATCAGACAATCGAACAGTTTTTAGATAGACTCAATAGGTATACTACCATCCAAGCAAAAGAAATGTATCTCGAAGGAAAAAAATTTTCCTGGAAGGATCTTCTCCACGAAGGTACCCGTGAATTCGTCAGTCGTTTTTTTGCCAACGAAGGATATAAAGACGGCGTTCATGGTTTGGTTGCATCGCTGTTGCAAAGCTATTCCATCAGCGTGATCTATGCCAAACTCTGGGAACTGGAAGGATTTAACGAAGGCAGAATCGATCTGGACGAATTCAAAGCCGAAGAGACTGCTCGATCAAAAGAAGAAACTTATTGGATTTTGGAAAAACAATTGGAAAAAGAACCCCCTCTTATCTCAAAGCTAAAACTTAAACTAGAAAAAAGGCTCCAGACATAGACTCAATGGTAAATTTAGGTATTATTATAGTCCACTATAAAAGTCCGGATATCACAGAGAAAGCCATTATTTCTCTAAATAAAGCAGATTTAAAGTCTTTGAACGCACAAATTATACTCATCAATAATTCCAAAGATAATCTCCCTTTTTTAAAAAGAATATCTACAATACCTTTAACTACAATCAACAACAGTCAAAATTTAGGATTTGCCGAAGGTTGCAATGTTGGCATCCGTACAGCCATGGAAAAAAAAGTTGATTACCTCCTCTTTTTAAATCCCGATACTTTTGTTGCCCAAAATACACTTCAAGTGCTCATAGAATCATTTGACAAAGAAAGAGTTGGCCTAGTCTCACCCAAAATTTATTTTGCCAAAGGACACGAATTTCACCACAAGAGATATACAAAAAAAGATTTAGGCAGAGTCATTTGGTATGCAGGGGGTACGATCGACTGGAAAAATGTCTACGCCCACCACAGGGGAGTAGACGATGTTGATAGAGGCCAATTCAACAATCGTATCGAAACCGACTACGTCACGGGATGCTGCATGATGGTACACCATAAAGTCTTTCAGGAAATTGGACTTCTTGATCCAAATTATTTCGTCTACTATGAAGACGTTGATTTATCAGTAAGAGCAAAAAAAAAGGGATTCAAAATAATGTACGAACCCAAAACCCATATTTTTCATAAAAACGCTCTCTCATCAAATAAGCCTGGATCTGCCTTGCATGTCTACTTTCAGACCAGAAATCGCTATTATTTTGCCCTAAAATATGCTCCAACAAAGACTAAATTGCATATCCTCAAAGAAATCATTATAAAACTAATGTCCGACGACAGAAATATAAGACTTGCATCATTCGATATCATTCTCGGCAAAATGGGAAAAGGATCTTATATTTTATAATGAATCTTTCAGCAGTCGTCATTACATACAACGAGGAAAAAATGCTTCCAGGTTGCCTGAAATCTCTTACTTTTGCCGACGAGATTATCGTTGTAGACAGTGGTTCAAAAGATAAAACCATCGATATAGCCAAAAAATACAATGCCAAAATATTTGATTTTAAAGGAAAAAGTTTTTCCCAAAGACGAAATATGGGATTTAAAAAAGCTCTGGGAGAATGGATCCTTTATATTGACGCTGATGAACGAGTGACTGAAAAGTTAAAGGAAAGCATTTTAAAGGTAGTAAACTCATCAAATCAAATAAAAGCTTATAAAATCGATAGAATTAATTACTATCTTGGTAAACTCTGGCCTGGGAATGAAAAAATTCTCAGACTGTTTTATAAAAGAAATTTTATGAGTTGGGAGGGTCTTCTCCACGAATCTCCTACCTTCGAAGGTCAAGTCGGGCAGCTTGAGGGAGAATTATTACATTACTCCCATAGAAGCCTGGAAGAGATGATAAATAAAACAAATGACTGGTCCGAAATTGAAGCCGATCTGCGTCTTGCTGCCAACCATCCACCTATGAGTCAGTGGAGATTTTTCCGAGTCATGGTATCCACTTTTTTGGACTATTATTTCAATAAAGGTGGCATTAAAGCTGGAACAATCGGGATAATAGAAAGCATCTACCAATCATTTAGTCAATTTATTACCTACGCCAAATTATGGGAAAAACAAAAAATAAAAAAATAGGAATTTATTCCCCATACCTTGATATATCCGGGGGAGGCGAGCGCTATATTTTGTCAATCGCCGAATACTTAAGTCAGGAAAACGAAGTCTACCTTTTTTGGCCGGAATCGGATTCTCTAAAGAATTCAGCTAAGATTACATTGAATATTTCCCTAGATAGAATACATTTTGTATCCAATGAAATATTTAGTTCAAAAAATTTATTCAATACTTTAAAAAGTCTCTTTACTTTCGATATATTCTTCCATATGACTGATGGAAGTGTATTCTTGAGTCCCGCACGAAAAAATTTTCTTATAATCCAGTCTCCGGCACACTGTCCCGAAAAAAACATTACCAATATTTTAAAGCTTCTTAAATGGCGCGTTCTCTGCTATTCAGATTTTGTAGCTGATATAATAAAAAAAAGACTTGGAACTTCTGCCATTGTTTTACCTCCACCAGTTGACGTAGAAAAAGAACCCGAATTAGCAAAAGAGAATAATATTCTAAGCGTAGGTAGATTCTTTACCGGTCTTCACAATAAAAAACAGGACATTCTTTTAGAAGAGTTTATAGATGGTGCTAAAAGTGTCTATAAAGGCGTAACCCTTACTTTTGCTGGTGGTCTGACCGAAGAGTCGGGAAAAACGTATCTCGAATCACTTAGGGAAAAAGCCAAAAATTTTTCAGTAGATTTTCAAGTCAACATGGCCTACAAAGATTTAATGACGCTTTATGAGAAAGCCAAAGTTTATTGGCATGCGGCCGGCTTTGGCGAAAACCTTGAACTCAACCCGGAAAGGGCAGAGCATTTTGGCATCACTACAGTCGAAGCCATGTGCCATGGTTGTCTTCCTATAGTTTTTAACGCAGGCGGCCAGAGAGAAATCATTCAAGACAAAGAAGATGGATATCTCTGGACCACTACAAGGGAGTTACGCGAAAAAACCAATATTATTTTGACAAACGAGGAGAAAAGATTGATTATGGCACAGAAAGCTCGACAAAAGGCTAGAAATTATTCCAAAGTCTCATTTTATGAAAAACTTGATGCACTTCTTTAAAAAAAATCCTCCCCTTATTTTATTCACTGTCATTGTGCTCTTTTTTTTCTACCCCCTTATTCTCCAAGGTAAAATTCCTATTCCGGCGGATACGATTGTCGGTATGTTCCATCCATTCAGAGATGTTATTTGGGATAATTTTACTACCGGAGTGCCTTTTAAAAACTTTCTCATTACAGACCCAGTCAGACAGCAGTATCCCTGGCGAAGTCTTTCTATGGAACTAATTAAAACGGGACAACTTCCTCTGTGGAATCCCTATTCTTTTTCCGGAACTCCGCTTCTTTCAAATTTCCAATCAGCCGTATTTTATCCCCTGAATATTCTTTTTTTTCTCCTCCCATTTCCCTTGGCGTGGGCAATATTAATTCTTCTTCAGCCTTTGCTCGCCGGATTTTTTCTCTATTTATATTTGCGCAATTTCAATGTATCAAAAACTGGCAGTATAATAGGAATGCTAGCATTTTCCTTTTCCGGCTTTTTTATCGCCTGGCTTGAGTGGAATACGGTAATCCAGACCATTTTATGGTTGCCCCTTATTTTGCTCTCAATCGAAAGGATAACTTCACAGAATAGAAAATTTATTTGGAGTTTGATTTTTATCTTTTCACTTTCTTCTTCATTCTTTGCCGGCCACCTCCAAGTATTCTTTTATTCTTTTTTGCTAATCCTGGCATATATTATCTCAAGAATTATTATCCTTAAAGCAGATAGATTCAAAATCTTTTTATCTTTTATCTTTTATCTTTTATCTTTTATCTTTTTAACCTCAATCCAATGGCTGCCGACTGTCCAATTCATATTACACTCAGCCCGCGAATTTGATCAGGGACTATATACAAAAGAAGGATGGTTTATTCCTTGGCAAAACCTGATTCAGTTTCTTGTGCCCGATTTTTTTGGCAACCCCTCAACCGGAAATTACTGGGGAGTCTGGAATTATGGCGAATTTATTGGCTACATCGGAATTCTACCGCTTATATTTTCCATTTACACTCTTGTCTTTATCAAAAGTAAAAAAGTTCTATTTTTCGGATGTTTTCTTTTTTTAGCCCTTTTATTTTCTCTCCCAAATTTTGTTAGTTTTATTCCCTACAAGTTGGGTCTTCCGGCAATTGCCACATCACAGCCAACGCGTTTACTTTCAATCACCGTATTTTGCCTGAGCATTTTGGCAGCCCTTGGATTTGATCATCTTCTAAAAAACATTGCCAAAAAAGAATCGAAAAAGCAAATATTGACTATTTTAGGAGCCTTTTTCCTTACATTTCTCTTTTTATGGATAATTATCTTTGCTAATCACCTTACTATAAGTCAAAGAAATCTTCTACTACCCACAGCGTTATTTATGCTTTCTTCGATAACTCTCTATATATTAACTGTTAAAACCAAAGTTCATCTCACCAGGTTTGCTATCTATTTGATTATATTTATTACTATAGTTGATCTCCTGCGCTTTGGCTGGAAATTTACCCCTTTTTCCGGAAGTTCATGGCTTTATCCCGACACCAAAATCCTTGACTATTTAAGGACAAATAGTCAAAACCATCGCTTCTTATCAATCGATCGTCGCATCATGCCCCCAAACTTTTCCATCATGTATAAATTACAAGACGTTTCCGGTTACGATCCCCTCTATCTTAAAAGATATGGAGAATTTATTTCTGCCTGGGAAAGAGGAAAACCAGATATCTCTCCCGCCTCCTTCAATCGCATCATCACTCCCACCAATATCTCTTCTCCCATCACCAATCTTTTGGGCATAAAATATATCTTATCATTAGACGAAAGAAAAGAGACTTTCTTAAAACTTGTCCAAAAAGAAGGGGAGACTCGAGTGTACGAAAACACACTTGTTTTTCCACGTGCATTCTTTGTTTCCAAAGTAATTTTTTCAAAGGACGATCAGGACGAGATTGAAAAAATATATGAGAATATCAACTCACTTGCAACAAAGGTAACGACGCAGGAGACGATCAATATTGATTATGACCCGATTGGCAAAAACGAATCCGCATCAATAATTAAGTACGGGGAGAATCAAATAACACTCAAGACAAATTCCTCCAAAAAAAGACTTTTAATTATCACCGATATATACTACCCTACGTGGAAAGCTTACATAGATGGTTCAGCAGAGAAAATTTATAAAGTCGATTACACCTTCAGAGGCATAGTTGTTCCTCCAGGAAAACATACAGTTATTTTAAAAGATAATCTTTTGCTACAATAGAACTCATACAAAATATGACCGGAAAAGGACGCTGGTTTTTCATCGCAATTATTATTCTTGCGGCAATTTTGCGCTTTTATAAACTAGGTGATATTCCTGTCGGACTTGAATGGGATGAAGTAGCTTTAGGCTACGACGCATACTCTATCTCCCAAACAGCAAAAGACCAGTTTGGTACATTTCTTCCCCTTACTTTTCGTTCTTTAGACGATTATAAACCTCCAATTTACATTTACGCTACGGTTCCCGGTGTAGCCCTTTTTGGCCTAAACGACTTTACCACCAGATTTCCCGCAGCCTTTTTCGGGACAGCCGCAGTCATTTCTACATTTTTTTTAGCCCAAGAACTTACAAAATCTAAAAAAATTGCCCTTATAGCTTCTCTTTTCCTAAGTTTCTCCCCCTGGCATCTCCAGTTTAGTCGGGCTGCATTCGAAGTAAACATTTCAGACGCGATTACCATTGCCGCGGTGGCCTGCTTTCTCATCGGCCTCAAAAAACCTAAAATATTCATTCTTGCGGCAATACTTTTTGGTCTAGACCTCTTTTCTTATCATTCCACCCGCGTCGTTGCTCCAATTATTATGCTGACTTTATTTGTATTATTTAATAAAAGACTCCCCTCCAAAAAATATATCACGATCTTTTTTATCGTCTTTGCAGCTTTCTTTTTGGCAGTACTTCCCATCCTCCGCTCAAAAGAGGCACAAATTAGATTTATTGCCACCAACATCTTTACTCCAGGAGCACGGTATCTGGACGATAAAGATTTGGAAAAAGTTTTCCTGGAAAAAAGGCTGGAAGATACCAAAGCAGGATTCGAAACAGCCGGAAAAATATTTCATAATCAAAGACTTAAATATCTTGACTACGATACTTTAAAAAAAGCGTTCAACAACTACATCTCAAATTTCGGCTTTGATTATCTTTTTATTAAAGGCGACGTCCCCCTTCACCACGCTCCCGGATTTGGCCTCTTATACATCGCCGAGCTTCCCTTTATTCTTATTGGTTTGGGGTACATACTTTTAAAAGCCCGTAGCCCATATACACTCTTGATTCTTATCTGGATGCTAATCGTTCCACTTCCCAGTGCAGTCACCCGGCAGGCGCCCCACGCGGTCCGCACAGAGCTATTTTTACCCACCTACCAAATTCTTTCGGCTTTAGGACTTTTTGCTATTTATTCGCTTGCTAAAAAGCAATCTCTTTGGGTCTATTTAACAAGCTTAAGTGCAATTACTACAATCCTCTCTGTAAATCAATCATTTTATCTCCACCAGTATTATGTCCACACCAATTACGAGCTCTCAAAATACTGGATATATGGGAGAAGAGAGGCGGTCGAATTTACCGAAAAAGAAAAAAATAATTATGAAAATGTCACCGTTTCGCTCAATGCAGATATGCCCTATATTTTCTGGCTATATTATTCAAAATATCCTCCCAAAGAATATCTTAAAAAAGGTGGCACCGTATCCGGTGGTTTTGCCGACCAAAGAAATTCCTTTGACAAATATCTATTCCGAAATTTTAATTATGAGGAAGAAAAAAAACTATCAAAAAAGCAACTTCTTATCGGTACTAAAAAAGATTTTCCACCCGATATAAATCCCCTAAAAATAATAAAGTACATCAATGGAGAAGAAGCTTTATTTATAGTAAAGACGGATGGGTCATAATGGTTAAAAATATTATTTTGATCTTTATTCTTCTTCTTGCCCTCATTCTGCGAATATTTCGTGTCGATACAAATCCTCCCGCTCTTTATTGGGACGAAGTAGCGATGGGTTACAATGCCTACTCAATTATCAAAACCGGGGCCGACGAATACGGACACAAACTACCCTTTTTCTTCGAATCATTTCAGGATTACAAACTTCCTGGATATATATATTCTCTGATTCCGGGAATCCTACTTTTTGGAGTAAGTCCATTAACGATCCGTCTTCCTTCTATTTTGTTTGGCTTCATTAGTATTATCGGAATTTATGTTCTTGGTAAAAATATTCTGGGAACAAGAGTTGGATTATTATCAGCGTTTATAGTAAGTATCATCCCCTGGCACATCCAATTGACTAGGGTAGGTTTTGAAGTCAGCGGTGGATTTGCCCTTCTCATTTTTGGCCTCCTTTTTCTCTGCCTCGGTAGACAAAAAAAACTCCATCTTTATATTGGTGTCTTTTTGCTTATTCTCTCCCTATCTTTTTATAATGGCCTAAGAATCATCGTCCCCGTCGTTCTCATTTCCTATTTGCTTTTTTTTAGCAGAAGTCTTCAACTATCAATAAAAGATTTACTCTGGGGGACGATCACGCTGATATTGCTAAGTCCAGTTATTTATCAATTTATGAATCCTGATGCTCTCGTAAGATTTAGATATACCAGCATTTTTAGTGACCCGACACTTCTCGAAGAATCGATAAATAAAAAAGAATCCGTCAACAATTTTTTAGGTAAAGTATGGTACCACCGGTATAGGGTGTATGGAGAAAAAATTGCCAGGAATTATTTTGCCCACTTTTCTCCTGATTTTCTTTTATTTGATAGCGGAGAAAATGTTCGCCACAAAGTATCGGGGATTGGCCTTCTCTATCTTTGGACCGTGCCTTTTTTAATATTTGGACTTTATACTCTCATTCACCAAAGAAATGAGTCTTTAAAACTGATTCTTCCTTTACTACTTGCCGCCCCAATTGCCTCTTCTTTTACCATTCCCTCTCCCCACGCTCTTCGTTCATTTCCACTTCTCATTCCCCTTATTTTCATCATCGCCTTTGGAATAACGAGTCTCGTCAAGCACCTGAAAGGTGGCAGGAATGCCTACCTGCCGGCAGGCAGGGACTCCTTTCAGGTGATGGAATCTGCATTTATAATCCTCATATTGGTATTTGCTGCTACAAGTCTTTCCAGATATTTATTCGAATTTTATTTTTTCTATCCCAAACACACTAGTAGAGATTGGGCATACGGCTATAAAGAAGTATTTGAAAAAGCAAAAAAATTTGAGGCAAGGGCAGACACCATATTTATATCTGGAAGATATTGGCGCCCATACATTTTTGCCTTATACTATCTCGACATTGACCCAAAAACATATCAAAAAAATCCCACTCATTCCCAAATTGGCAAGTTTATATTTGGACACGCCGATTATGACGTGTCCGATCCGTTTTATGATTATAAAACTTATGATAATAATATAGTTCACAAGCTGCGCCAAAAAGGAGGAAATAACTATCTCTTCCTTTCTCCCCAAGAAACAAAAGCTGGGGATATAGTTATTGATAATATTCAGGATCTAAAAAGGGAGACGCTTTTCAACATTACCAAGAGCAGAAGTAAATAATGAAGAAATTCTTTATTTTAGTTCTTCTAAATGCTATTACAATCCATTTCTACAAACTAACTACCATATCACCTTTAAAGACTGGGTCAATCTTTTTTAGGTATTTTTCCAGTCTTTCCTCAATATTTTCTATTTTTTTACTTTATAAAATTGTCTTTTATTACTCTAAAAATAAAAAAATAGCCTCTCTTTCTGCACTTATATTTTCCCTACTTCCATGGACAATATGGGAAGGAAGAATAGCATCCGAAGTAAATATCTCTTTATCATTAATTCTTGCGATTTTATTTTTAGCATCAAAAATACATGGAATAAAAAAGTTTTTTTTACTGGGGATAATACCTCTGATTATTTATTTTTTTTATCCTTCCTTTTGGCCATTTCGTCTGAGCACAAACTTAAGAGATTCTTCTCTTTCAGACTTTGTCAACAATATTTTCTTCCTTTCTTCCCTGGAAACATTATTTTTTAAAAATCCGACATTTTGGTGGGGAGGAGTTCGGCAGTGGGGGATAAGCCTTTCTGCTTTTATCCCATTTTTTTTCATCGGTTTTTTCACCACGATAGTTCAAAAAAATATTAAACTTATTTTTATTTTAATCGGAATTCTTCTACTTGCCTCTTTATCTCCTTTTCTTCCCGAAAGTAGAGAATTTTATTTTGCCACCCCAATAATAAGCTATTTCGTTTCAAAGGGTATGCTCACTGTATGTTATGCCTTAAAACACCTGAAAGGTGGCCGGAATGCCTGCCTGCCGGCAGGCAGGGACTCCTTTCAGGTGAAGGAATTTGCAATTGCTCTTTTCATTTTTTTATTTATTTATGAATACCAAAATTTTCTCCATTATTACATGGTCCATTTTCCCCAAAATGTGAAAGGACATCTCTATGATATCAAAGGAAATTTCTAAAAGAGAAATAATTTTATTAATTTTTATTCTTATTTTTTCTGCCATCGTCAGACTATACCGAATTGACACTATACCTCCATCTCTATATTCTGACGAGGCAAGTCAAGGTTACAATGCCTATTCCATCCTAAAGACCGGCAAAGACGAACACGGAAATTTTCTCCCAGTTTCCCTTCGCTCATTTGGAGATTGGAAACCACCCCTGCCTACTTATCTCATGATTCCTGGTATTGCTCTATTTGGCCTAAACGAATTTTCAGTCCGAATACCCTCTGTTGTACTCGGAATTGGCAGCGTTTATATTGCCTATCTTCTCATCAAAGAATTAATTAAAGAAAAGGGCTCAGAAAAAATTGCCCTTTTGGGAGCATGGGCAATGAGCATCTCTCCCTGGCATATCCTCCAAAGTCGCGCAAGTATGCTGGTTATCGTCTCACTTTTTTTTGTCGAAGCAGGTATATTATTTTTTCTAAAAGTAAGCCAAAATCCCAAAAATCTAATTTTCTCATCCATAATGTTTGCCCTTTCTATTTATGCTTATTATGGCACAAGAATTGTTACGCCTCTTATTATTATTGTTTTTCTTTTTTACTCGCGAAAATGGATTTTAGAAAATAAAAGAGTTTCACTAGCCGCATTCTTTATTGGAGTAATTATTTTATTTCCACTTTTAGTCTCTTTTATCGGAAATCAAAACGTTATTTTTGGCCGGGCCAAAACAGTCAGTGTTTTTTATGATCAAGGCGTAAAATTAAAACAATGGGAGCTGATTACTCAAGACGGAACACAACAAAATCCAAAAGTTACTCTTTATTTTCATAATGATACTTATCTATACGCCAAAGATATACTAGAGCGATATTTATCCCATTTTGACCCTAGATATCTCTTTTTTAAAGGAGATGGAGCCTATCCTTTCAAGATCCCCAATATGGGAATTTTATATTTCGTTGAAGGAATATTAATAATTATAGGAATTACATATTTATTTAATAGAAAATTAGAGACAAGGTTTATAATTATATTTTTAATACTCATCTCAATCATTCCCGCTTCACTAACCTTTGCTACTCCGTCATCTAACAGAACATTTCATTTGCTATTCCCAGCTTCTATACTCATTGCTTTAGGTTTGTATAGAATTTCAACCTCGAAAATTATTGCTGCACTCAGCGTTCTAATATACATTACTAGCATCAACTATTTTTTTGTCCAGTATTTCCTCGTTCTCCCCAAAGATTATACTTTCGTGTGGAATTTCGGCTGGAAAGAGGTTTTTGCTGCCACCAGAAAATATGAAAAAGACTCTCAATATATATTAGTCTCTGACGTCAATGGCATGCCCTATATATATTATCTCTTTTACAACCAGTACGATCCTTTAAAGTTTCAAAAAAAAGTCGTCCGCACAAATATTGCAGATCGCTTCGGTTTTGAACACATTAACAGTATCGATAAATATATTTTCCTTCCCGAGTTCGACTGGAATAGCATAAAAGATAGCCCCCTACCAAATAGCATATACATAGCTTCCCAAAAAGAAATAGAGAATAATGCGGGTATCACCGAAATAGTATATTATCCAAATGGAAAAGAGGTCTGGAAAATAGTCAAATCACCATGAAGAGTGCCTGGATTAGATATATCATCATAACTATAATTCTTGCCGGCATATTAATCCGCTTTTTAAATCTGCTCGAAGGCACCGGATTTAAATGGGATCAGGAAAATTTGGTTGCCTATCCTGCCAAAAATATTATTGCTACCCATCATCTACCCTTAATTGGAGCCAGAACCTCAATAGGCGATATACATATTGGCCCTCTCTATTCCTATCTTGCTGCTTTTTATTTTTATATTTTTAAACTCGATCCCATTGCCGCTGCATATCTTTCTACCTCGATAGGCGTAATCTCTGCTCTCACAGGATACATCCTCATCAAAATTTTGTTCGACGACGACACTGCCCTCTTTTTTACTCTTATTTTTGCAGTGTCCCCATTAATCGTCTTTTTTGATCGCATCCCTTGGAATGTAAATCTACTTTTACCTTCGTCGATATTAGTTCTTGTTGGATTACTATTCATCGGATTAAAAAATAGATTATTTATAGGATTTACCCTCCTGGGCTTAGGAATTTTTTTGGGACTTCAGAGCCACTTTAGCATCATAATTATAGGAATAAGTGCACTACTTTATCTCCTTTTAAAAAGAAAATTGTATAAAAAACCTTTTTTCCTCACCATTATGTTTATAGCCCTTGGACTCTTGCCTCTTATTATTTTTGACCTCAGACATGATGCCTATCTTCTTAAAAATATTCTTAAGTTGATGGATAAGAAAGATATATATGCCGGTCATAACCTGCTTAAAAATTTTTTTAGCACAATCTCTATATCATTTGAAACAGTAGGCAGGTTATTTATTTATGATGGTCCTTCATTCTTACAAAAAACTTTTGCTATTGGATTATTACTAATTTTTATTTTTGTTAAAAAGACAAAAGAAATGTCGGAAGTTGTCAAAATTATACTTATTTATCTTCTTGGCTTTTTCGGCATACTTGGATTATATAGCGGGCCAAAACCTGATTATTATTTTTTTGGCTTATTGCCGCCATTTATATTACTGCTCTCACTCGGCGCCAAAGCTTTGAGCCAGAAAAATACGCCAATAACTTTATTATTAATAACTTTTGCCGTCTCCTTATTGGTGCAATCATTTAACAATACAACGAAAAAACCCGGAGACAATCTTTCTGCCATGCAAAAAATTGTCAAAACGATAAAAAAGACCGCAAAAGAAAAGAAGGTATCAATCGTTTATGAAATGGATTATGGTAATCAATTTGGCTATGACTATCTTTTTGACTTCTATGGAGTAAAACGTCAAGAAAGAAAAGATGGGATCAATGAATATTGGATAAGTTTCCCTAAAAGTAGATCTCCATTTACTCCAGATTATACATTCGGGCAAATCGGCCTTCTTACCCCACTCCACACTCCCAAAATATATAATACAAAGAAGTTAACTTTATACAATGGGTTATTTTCCCTTAGAGTTCCTAAAAAGTGGTCTGTCCTGCAATGTCCTTATATAGACTTCGACACCTATATCATAACTCCAAACGAAGAATCATCATGTTCCTCCGCAAAAGTTGAAAAAGAAGGAATACACATTCTCAATATTCCTCACTGTAATATTAAGCTTGCTAAAAATAGAAAAAGTCTAAAAGTAAAATCGAAAGTAACTTTCTATCTCATCTCAGTCAACGAAAGGAATAGTGATGTCCCCATAAATGAAGCAGTCGTTGCCTCATTTGAAATAGATAGATGTATCATATTTATAGATCGTGCGGCAAAAGAAGTGCTTCCTCTAACAAATGATCTGGAAGATTTATTAAAATCATTAAAATGAAAAAAAGATTTGCCTTTATTATCCTCATCTTTATTTATGCTTTAACAGTTCGCTTTTTCAAAATCGACGACATTCCCTCAGGCTTTTATAGCGATGAGGCCCTTTTTGGCTACGAAGCTTATTCCATATTAAAAACGGGAAAAGATCAGTTTGGAAATATATTACCAGTTTCATTTAAGGGATTTGGAGACTTTCGCCCAGGGTTATTTATCTACACTACAATTCCTTTTATTTTTTTGTTTGGCCTGACTGAATTTGCTACCCGCCTTCCTAGCGTCATATTTAGTACTCTTACAATCCTGATAATTATTGCCCTCTCTAAAGAATTATTTGGAAGATGGAAAATAGCTCTTTTAGGAGGATTTATATTTGCCATTTCTCCCTGGAGCATCCAGTTTGCCAGAATGTCACACGAAACAAATCTATCCACGGCGATTGCACTGTCTGGGATTTTATTTTTAGTCAAAAGTATAAAAAATAAAATTTATCTACCAATTTCTTTCATCCTTTTTTCCTTAGCAGCTTATGCATATTACACCACCAGACTTTTCGTTCCCATTTTTCTTCTGGCATCCCTAATAATTTACAGAAAAGAATTTTTCTCCAAAAAGAAAATCCTTATTTTGGGAGCCGGTCTTGCCCTAATCCTTCTTATTCCTCTTGGATTAAACCTTTTGGACAAAGAAAGGGGTTGGTCTCGCGTTTCCGGAGTAAGTCTCTGGGGTGACAAAGGTATTAAAGCCAAGCTTATTAACTTTCGACAGGAGGATGCACTCACCAATACCCTTTTTTCCAGAGTTTTTCATAATAAGCTAGTCGACAATACACACGCATTGCTAGACAGCTTCCTGATCCATTTTGAACCAAAATTTTTATTAACGACCGGCGACCCCAATAAACTATACAATACGCCTGGCAATGGTCTTCTCCTATATATCGAACCTATTCTTATTCTTGTTGCTATTGTTTATGTAGTAAGTACCAAAAATAGTTATAATAAATTATTCCTCGTTTGGCTCTGTCTAGGATTATTACCAGATGCTCTGACACGATTTGCACCTGCTTCTCCACGTATTCACCTTGTGCTACCTCTGGTGAGTATTATGGGAGGCTTAGGATTGGCAATTATAGGAGATTATCTGAAAATATTTAAAAGAAGACATATTTGGCTTACAGGTATAACAATCTTGATTTTATCTAATTTTGCTTACTTTCTCCATTCAAATATTTTTCATGTCCCTATACGATACGCCAAAGAGTGGCAATACGGCATAAGAGAATTAGTAACGAAAATGAATAAATACCAAAACACACACGACCGAATCTGGATTTCAACTAGAGCAGGATTATGGATTTATTATGTATTTTATCTTAAATATCCTCCACAAAATTTACAAAAAGAAATAGTCCTCACACCAAAAGATGAGTTTGGATTCGGAAGAGTAAATGATTTTGGAAAATATCACTTCGAGATAATTCCAGGAGCATTCGATTACACAAAAAACATTCTCTACATAGGTGAACCAGATGAATTTAATTCAAAAATAGTGCCCGACGAAATAGTATATTATCCAAACAGGGAACCAGCTTATTATATCGTCTCTACAACTAGTATAAAGAAAACACTAGAGATTAAATGAATAAAAAAATATTTCTTATCCTCATACTTATCCTAGCGTTTTTTCTCCGGACATTTAGTATTTCAAATTTCCCCAAAACACTTTACGGCGACGAACAGGCTTTTGCCTGGAATGCCTATAGCATCCTCAAAACAGGCCAAGATGAATATGGCTCTCCCTATCCCTTGCAGTTTCGCTCCTTTGACGACTACAAAGCTCCAATTCCCGTCTATCTTCTCGTCCCATTTGTTCATATGTTCGGCTTAAATGCCTATGCAATCCGCTTACCTATATCACTCGCCGGAACCCTTACAATTTTAGTAGCATACTTCCTCTTCAAAATATTCTTTAATAAAAAAATTGCCCTTCTTGGGACTTTCTTTTTTGCCATATCTCCCTGGCACGTCCATCTTTCCAGAGGTTTTTTTGAATCCACTCTGAGCCTACTTTTCTTTACGGCAGGTATTTGGCTTTTCCTAAAAAAACCCATGAGTTTAGGATTTATAATTTTAGGAAGTATTTTATTTATCGCCACTCTCTACAGTTATTTCACTCCCAGAATCTACCTCCCAATTTTTTTCTTGGGCTTATCAGCCTACTTATTGTATTTCCACAAAACAGAAAGAATTAAAATTGCCAAGAATTTAATTTTTGGAATAATTATAATTTTTATTTTATCTCTGCCTCTAATCAAGGCTTCACTCTTTGATAAAGGACTATCAAGAATTGGAAAGCTCGTCGCTACCAACGAGTCTCAAATTATAGAAACCATAAATCGAGAGCGCAATGCCTCAAATCTTCCCCTCTGGGCAAGGGTAACACTCCACAATAAAGCTACAGGTTGGGTACGTTTTATTAGTACAAATTATTTAGAACTTCTCTCTACCAACTATCTTTTTATTACAGGCGACACATCCCTCAGATATTTCCTCGGCAATATGGGCATGCTGTATCTTGCCGAATTACCCCTATTTCTAATAGGAGTATATTTTATGTTCAGACAAAAAGCCTCCGCTGCCATCTTTTTCTTTATCTGGCTTATAATCATGCCCATTCCCGCAGCCATTGCCGGCAAACCATTTGGAATAAGAAGTTTAAGTATACTTCCTGCTCCCTTTATCTTTGTGGCTTTAGGGATATATGCCCTGAAAAGAAAAACCCTTTTTAATATTTTATTATCTATAGTTTTTATAGTCAGTCTTGGAAATTATCTTGTCCGATATTATTTTGAATACCCTGTATATGCCGCCACTTGGTGGGGATGGGAGAATAAAGCCGCCCTGGATTACGCCAAAGCTAGGCAGTCCAATTATGATAAAATTTTTCTCTCTGATTTCTATACTGGTATGCCCCTTGCCTTTGCAGTCTACGAAAAAATGGACCCAAATATATATAGGCAGGCGCTCCAAAATAAAATAATTCTCGCCGACGACAGAGGATTCATCAAATTTGGTAAATATTACATCGGCTCTCTGGATCTGGATAAAAAACGCCTTTCCCAAAACCTTATCCCAGAAAAAAGTCTTTATATCGGCCGTCCCGAAGAAGCAGAAGCGGGCATCACTATCAATGCACCAGATGAAGCCGGCAGAATCATATTCAGGATTTATGAAACTTTAAAAAAAAGTGAATGATTAAAATAAATAACATTTTAATACTATTACTGTTGGTTTTAGCAAGTCTTTTACGACTTTTTTTTCTGACAGAATATCCTTCAGGTTTCCACATAGATGAGGTAACTCTTGGTTACAACTCGTATCTTTTATTGCATACGCTCAAAGATGAAACCGGTAAGGTACTGCCTCTTTATTCTCAATCCTTCGGTCTTGATAGAGCTTTAGGAAATTTTCTTCTTGTGGCAGGGAGCGAAAAATTATTTGGCCTAACCGAACTAGCTATTCGCCTTCCTTTTGCCATATTTGGAATAGGCTCTGTCTTTCTTATGTATCTTCTCTCCCTAAAATTTCTCAGAAAAAGGCTCTATGCCTTAATTGTAGTTTTTGTGATAACCATCTCTCCTTGGCACATAAGTATAGTCCGGGCAAGTTCTGAAGCAAGTGTTTCTCTCTTTCTGATCCTATTGAGTCACTATCTCTTTTTCAACTTTCTCGAGGAAAAAAGGATAAAATTTCTTCTAACTTCTTTATTTAGTCTTATCCTCTCTATCTTTTTCTACCATGCGGCATTTGGATACGTCCTTATTCTTCTTCCGGCTATCGGAATATTTATCCTATTTACATTGCCTCAAGAAAAAATGAAATTGTTTTCACTCCTGGGTGTTATTGGGATAACAGTATTACTTCTAATCTATTTTTTCCTAAGTCGCGGAGGAGCAACAAGGTTAGATCAAGTAGGATTTCACAAAGATACAAAAGTTATAATGGAGCAACAGAAAATGTTTTTCGAAGAAGGATCAAATTCCGTTTCTCAAGCAAGATTCTATCATAATAAAGTCGTCACATATATAAGAGCCATGTTGAATAACTATTCTGAATATTTTTCTCTTTCCTATCTATTTACACAGGGAGGACTACCGCCGCGCTATACAGCACCAGCCATGGGTTTACTCTATCTATTTGAAATACCCCTCCTTCTCTATGGCCTCTATAAATTATTTTCTAAAGACGTTCACTATGGAAGCTTTCTTGCGCTTTTATTGATAACTAGTCCCTTTGTCGCCGCAACTACTTACGAATATTCCCCCAACGTTCAAAGATCTTTCTTCATGCTTCCTTACCTTATTCTTATAGTCGGCATAGGTTTATATTACTCAATTAAAAAAGCCCAAAATAATAAAATATTTATTATCCTCATCGTTTTTTTCGTTTTTCTAAATACCCATTACTTCATGCATCAATACTTTAAACATTTTCCAGTTCATAATCCACTCTACAGAAACGACGGCGCAAAAGAACTTGTCTCCTATGTTACTCAAAAAGTATCAAAGTATAATAGAATTTTTATAACTAACTCTCCTGAATCTCCCTACTACTATTTCTTCTTTTATAATAAGTTGGATCCACAAAAATTTCATAATCTCTATAGTCAAATAAGAAATAGTCCCGTCGGCTGGCTGTATGAAAAAAAGATTTTCTTCACCACATTTGAATGTCCATCCTTTTCAAAGGAACTACCTCAATTAAAAAATGCTCTTTACATAGACAGCGGGGAATGCAAATACACTACAGATATAGAAACAGATTTTCATATAGAAAAAGAAATTTTAAGGAAGGATAATTCAGTAGCTTATCGATTGCTTATAAGAAAAGAAGAATGAAGAAAGTCATATTTTTTTTATTGATTGTTGTTTTATCTCTCGCTTTGCGATTGTATAATCTATCCACCAATCCTCCATCTCTCTACTGGGACGAAGCTTCCCTGGGTTACAACGCCTACTCCATTCTTACTTCCGGCAAAGACGAACACGGAGAATTCTTCCCCCTGGCCCGCTTTATTGCTTTCGGCGATTTCAAACCACCCGGATATATTTATGCCGCGGCTTCTTCAATTGCCCTCTTTGGTTTAAATGAATTTGCCATCCGCTTTCCCTCATTTCTTTCCGGAACTCTATTGGTTCTTGGCGCATATCTTCTCACATCAAAGCTCCTGGGAAACACAAAAATTGCCCTCATTGCCGCATTTATAATGTCGATCTCACCCTGGGGAATCCATTTTTCCCGCGCCGCCTTCGAAGCAAATATGGCTGCTACTCTAAACCTCTTTGCCATTTATTTTTTTATTTGCCAAAAAAAAAGAAGTTGGTATCTGGTTCTTTCTTTAATTTTCTTTATTCTTGCATTTTATACATTCAACGCCAACAGAATAATTTCTCCACTTCTAATAATAATTCTCTCTTTCTTATTTTGGCGTGATACTTTCAAAAATTGGCGCTGGGCAATTGCCGGAATTATTATTTCGGTATTTTTGCTATTACCTAGTGCCAAATATCTTTTAGATAGAGAGAGTAGAATTCGTTTTCAGGAAGTCTCTATCTTCAACAACCTTGAAACTGTCAAAACGTCAAATGAAAGAATAGAAAGAGAAGGAGGGAACGTTATCGCCAGGGTTCTTTACAACAGAAGAGTTTTATTTAGCCTTGATTTTTTAAAACATCTCACAGACAATTTTAACCTTCGCTTTCTTTTTACCCAGGCAGACGCAAATCCCAGACTTTCTATAGAGGGGTTGGGTCTTCTTTATTTTTATGAATTACCATTTCTTATTATCGGAATAATATATCTATTAAAAACCAATCGTAAAGCCGCACTTTTAATTTTCACATGGATGATAATAGCGGCAGTTCCAGCTGGAACTGCTAGAGAAACACCACATGCGCTGCGCACCATTTCCATTCTTCCCACCTATCAAATCCTTATAGCTTCTGGCGTTTTGGCTCTATATTATTGGGTTAAAAATCTATCTGGCAAAAAAATACTGCCCATTAGTATAACTACCCTGACTATAGTAATCGCCTTTCATCTATATTATTTTCTTCACATGTATCTTATCCATTATCCCGTAAACTGGCCCGCTCAGTGGCAATATGGATATAAAGAGATGGTTCGATTTGTCCTCCAAAATAGGCAAAACTACGATAAAATTTATGTAACAGAAGCGCTTGGCCGTCCCTATATTTATTTTGCTTTATTTACGCCATATAGCCAAGACGATTTCCAATTCAGACGCGATGCCTCTCGCGACTGGTTTGGTTTTTGGACAGTTCATTCACTAGATAATATCTATTTTAGTATCCCCCAAAGTCAGGAGTTAAAAGGCAAAGTCCTTTTAGTTGAGGGCAGAGACGCAATACTTCCACCAGACTTTATAATTATAAAAGAAATAAAAGAGCCAAACGGGAACGTAGTCTTTAAGATCGCCCAAAAAATATGAAAAAAATAATTATCCTTTCTATTTTTCTTCTTGCTTTTATCCTTCGTTTTTTCCATCTCGGACAAAACCCTCCTTCCCTTGATTGGGACGAAGCTTCTCTCGGTTACAACGCATTTAGCCTCCTCAAAACTGGCAGAGATGAATATGGAGAGTTTCTCCCGCTTTCAATTCGTTCCTTTGGAGACTACAAACCTCCGCTTTATACCTATTTATCAATACCATTTGTAGCAATTTTCGGCCTCAACGAATTTTCAGTCCGATTTATTTCTGCATTATTCGGTACATTAACTACACTTGTTGTTTACCTTCTTGTCAAAAAAATATTTCCCGGAAAATCCTATATCTTTTATCTCTTATCTTTTATCTTTTTCGCCCTCTCGCCTTGGCATATCCAATTCTCCCGCATCGCCTTCGAAGCCAATCTCGCCCTCTTTTGGTTTATATTTGGAATTTATCTTCTCTTCAAAGGATTAGAAAAGGGACCATTTTTATTCATTGCATCATTTTCATTTGCTCTTTCCATGTATTCCTATCACAGTCCCAGGCTTCTTGTGCCTTTTCTTTTAGTTGGTTTTTCTCTCATCTTTAGAAAGTCGATAAAACAAAATTTAGCCTGGGCGGCAGTAGGCGCCATAACGATTATTTTATTAATCCTGCCAATTATTTATCAGTTGACCTCAACCTCCGCAAGGCTAGGATCAGTCACTCTCTTTAATCCTTATGAAAGACTGGGGTCATCAATAAGAGATTTAGAGTACGATATGAAAAGAAATGATAACTTTGGCAAAATTCTCCATAACCGTCGCCTAATTTATGCCAAAGAGGCTTTCGCAGGATATTTAGATCACTTCAATTTTGACTTTTTGTTTTTGATAGGTGATCCACCCGGTAGACACCACGCGGCCGGCATGGGCATGCTCTATTTATGGGATTTCCCCTTTATTATTTTAGGTCTTGTCTATTTTCTCAAACATAGGGATAAGAGCGTTTCTTTCTTATTTTTATGGTTTCTCATTTCCCCCTTGGCATCTGCTATCACCACTGGTACTCCCCATGCAGTCCGAGCCATCTTTTATCTCCCTACATACCAGATTTTTTCCGCAGCTGGTGTAATTTTCTTTCTTACGTGGATCAAAAATCTTAACAAAAATATTAGATATTTTATATTTATCTTTTATCTTTTATCTTTTATCTTTAATTTCTATTATTATCTCCGCATGTATTATATTCATACTCCAGTAGAGTACTCCTCGTGGTGGCAATACGGCTATAAACAAGTAGTTGAAGAAGTTTCAAAAAGGCAAAATCAATACGACAAAATCATCGTTACCTATAAATATGATCAACCCTATATATTCTTTCTTTTTTATCAAAAGTTCGATCCATCGGTATATCAAAAAAAATGGAGCGAAAGCAAAATAGAGCGAAGCGTTCGCTCATATGGAAAATATGAATTTCGCAACATTGAATGGTCAAAAGATAGCCAAAGCCCCAATACTCTCATCGTCGGAACCCCAGACGAAATACCAGAAGATATTAGTACCCTAAAAGAAATTAAATTTCTCGACGGCACTCCCGCATTTAAGATAGTTGGGACCTAAAATTCATTCATGATACAATTATCTAGCCTAAACCACCTCGGACCTGCCTGCCGCCCTGCCTGCCGGCAGGCAGGGCAGGCAGGTTGGTGGCCCCGCTTAGCAGTGACTCCTCCGAGGTGGGTGAATCAAAACTATGAAAATCATGGTGACCGGCGGAGCCGGTTTTATTGGATCAAATATTGTAGATGACTTTATTAAATTAGGCCACCAGGTAGTTGTGGTTGATGACCTAAGCTCTGGGAAAAAAGAGTTCATCAATCCCAAAGCTAAATTTTACCAAATAGATATTCGCAAAAGGGAAGACTTAAAAGCAATTTTTACCAAGGAAAAGCCAGAAATCCTCAATCACCAAGCAGCCCAAATAAGCGTCAGAAAATCAGTCGAAGATCCCCATTTTGACGCAGAAATAAACATCTTGGGACTCATAAATCTCTTGGAGGAGGTAAAAGAAAATGGTATCAAAAAAGTAATTTTTGCTTCATCAGGCGGAGCCATTTATGGAGATGCCAAAACCATTCCTACCCCAGAAGATTACGAACCAAAAATCCCTTTATCCCCCTATGGAGTCACAAAACTTACCTCCGAATTTTATCTCCAATACTATTTCTCCAATTTTAAAATTCCTTATATTTCTCTTCGGTATGCCAATGTTTATGGACCCAGGCAAAATCCAGATGGAGAAGCCGGTGTCGTTGCCATTTTTAGTAAAAAACTACTCAAAAATATTCCCCCCACCATAAATGGGGACGGAAAGCAAACCCGAGATTATATATTTGTTGGTGACGTCGTCGACGCAAACATAAAGGCCCTTACTTCCAATTTTGTAGGCCTAGTCAATATTGCCACCGGAAAAGAAACAGACGTCATAACTATTTTCAATAAATTAGTAAATATGGTCGGAGTAAAAATTAATCCAATTTTTGGCCCTGCCAAACAAGGCGAGCAAAAAAAAAGTTGCCTTAAAATTGATCGAGCAAAAAAAGTATTATCCTGGACTCCAGAGGTAAATTTGGAACAAGGTCTCAGAAAAACTATTGACTATTTTAGGACCAGAAATTGAAAAAAAATAAGCAAAAAAAAGTAATTATTTTAGGCGGAGGTCTTGCCGGCCTCGCCGCGGGTTTTGAACTAACCAAAAATAAATTCGATGTCACAGTTATTGAAAAGTGGTCTGAAGTAGGCGGCCTTGCACGCACCATAAAAGTAGGCGATTTTAAATTTGATACAGGCCCTCATCGTTGGTACACCAAAAGTGACATGGTCAATAAATGGATGCTAGCTCTTCTTGGGGATGAAGTCATCAAAGTACCCAGACTTACGCGAATTTATTTTGACAAAACATTCTTTTTCTATCCCATCAAACTCAAAAATGCTCTCCTTGGCATTGGAGTAATCAACGCCTTTATGTCTGTAGTGGATTATTTTTCCGCAAGACTTAAAGCCCGACTATTCCCACCCCCCCTAAAGACGATGGAAGACGGCTATATAAACCAGTTTGGCCGCAAACTTTATGAAATCTTTTTTAAAAGATATAGTGAAAAACTCTGGGGGGTAGACTGTAGTGAGATAAGCGTCGATTGGGTAGGACAAAGAACCAGGGGTTTAAGCATATTAACCATCATCAAAGACGCCTTTATCAAATCTCGCCATGTAGTCTCCCTAGTCGACGAATTTTCATATCCCAAAAAAGGAGTAGGCAGAATTGCCGAAAAGCTAAAAGAAGGAATAGAAAAACACAAAGGTCAAGTCATTCTTTCAGCCGAGGTAACCAAAATCATCACCAAAGACGATAAAATTATGGGAGTCGAGTATAAAAAAAACGGCAAAATTTACAAACAAGAAGGAGACGAATTTATCTCCAGCATTCCCATAACAGATTTTGTGAAGCGCTTAGATCAGAAACCAGATACCCAAACACAAAAAAGTACCAACAAGTTAAAATATAGAGACGAAGTCCAAGTAGTTCTTTTTATAGGAAAAACCCATATTACTCCCGATACATGGGTCTATGTCCATCCCAAAGATATTTCCTTTATGCGCTTTATGGAAATGGATAACTGGAGTAACGTTTTGTCCCCCGAAGGTAAAACTTCAATTGTCTTCGAAATTGCCTGTAATGAGGGCGATAAAATCTGGAATAAAAAGGACAAAGAGCTAATCAAAATGGTATCCCAGGAATTTATCAAGGAATTTGGCCTTGTCTCTCCTAAAGACATAATCGGCGGATACGTTCATCGGGTACCAAAAGAGTACCCCGTCTATCATATAGGATATAAAGAGGATGTCGCCGCATTAAAAAATTATCTCCATAGATTCAAAAATCTGCAACTAGTAGGTAGAAATGGCACATTTCGCTACAACAACATGGATCATTCCATAGAAATGGGTTTATATGCCGCCTTGAATATAAGAGCTGGGAATAAAAAGTATGATATAGACTCTGTCAATATAGAAAGAGAATATCTTGAGGAAAAGAAGATAGAAACAATAGAAGATGAAAGAGTAGAAAAACCTATTACATCATGAAAAAAGTAATTGTGGTTATGCCTGCTTATAACGCAGAAAAGACGATTGAGAAGACATACTGGGATATTCCTAAAAATGTCATTTCCGAGGTCATAGTCGTAGATGACGATAGTCGTGACAAAACAGTTGAGATTGCTAAACGTCTAAAACTCCCGGTCGTAGTCCACCCCAAAAATCTCGGTTACGGTGGTAATCAAAAGACATGCTATAAAAATGCACTGGAAAGGCATGCTGATATCGTCGTCATGATTCACCCCGATTATCAATACGACGCCACCCTAACCGTTGACCTAATTAAACCAATTAAAGAAGGAAAAGCAGATATCATGCTTGGAAGCAGAATCCGCTCGAGACAGGAAGCATTGGCAGGCGGCATGCCATTATATAAATACATCAGTAATAGAGTTCTGACTCTTATCGAAAATATTATTCTCGGCCTAAACCTTTCCGAATATCACACCGGCTTTAGAGCTTTTAAAAGAGAAGTTTTATATAAACTTCCCCTCAAGAATTTTTCCAATGACTTTGTCTTCGACCAAGAAATTTTAATTTCTGCCCACGCCGCCGGCTTTAAAATGGGCGAAATCGCAGTCCCAGTTCGCTATTTCAAAGAAGCTTCATCAATAAATTTTATTAAGTCTGTTGTTTATGGAATAATGATCCTTGCAACATTGGCAAAATTTATTCTATTTAAATTAGGCGTCCCAAGCAATCAATTTAAATTCGCAAAGTCATCGCCCAAATGAAAAAAGATATTTTCGTTATTATTCTTATTTTTGTCATCTCTTTCTTTACCCTCAAAGACCTTTGGAAGCCCGAATTCTATACTAGTCACGATGGAGCCCATCAAGTCGTCCGTCTTTACTATTGGGATCAAGCCATCAAGGATGGACATATTCCCCCAAGATGGGTAGGAGGGCTCCTCAATGGTGCGGGTTACCCTCTCTTTATTTTTTCCTATCATATGCCTTGGATTATTGCCGAGCCATTCGTCCTGGCAGGCTTTTCTATTATTGAGGCAATAGAGATCACTTTTTTTCTAGGCTTTGCCCTCTCCGGCACAACCATGTATATTCTTCAAAAGGCGCTTTACGGTCGATTTGGAGCTTTGGTGGGTACAACTATCTATCTTTTTGCTCCCTACCGCTTCTCCAACATTTTTGTTAGGGGTGCCATAGGCGACGCAACCACTTTTATTTTTATACCACTTTTATTTTTATCTCTCTATAAAATTGTTCAGGAAAAAAGTATTTCCTGGATTTATGTCACTTTAGGGGCTCTTTCACTTGCCGCCATACTTCTTTCTCACGCCATGGTCTTTCTCTTTATTTTTCTCGCCATGTTTTTATTCTTTTTTTATTTTTTACCGCATGCTACCAACAAAAAAATATTTTCTCTAAATACACTCTTTATTATTGCATTTGGTTTTGCCATATCAAGTTATTACTTTTTACCATCGCTTCTTGAAAGAAATTTAACCATGTTTCCGCAAGTTATAAAACAAGTTTTTAGCGGACAGACATTTCTCACCATTCGCGATCTTCTCTACACTCCCTGGGGATATGGTTTACTCGACGCCAAAATTGGTCGCATGTCTTTTCAAGTAGGTATAGCTCAATGGATTGCATTCTTAATAAGTCTTTTAGTATTGGTTTGGGAAATAATCAAGAGGAAAACAAATAAGCTTGCATTATTTTATGTATTACTATTTTTATTATCCATATTTATGATGCTTGAAATATCTTATCCAATCTGGTTATTAATAGAAAAAATTGCCATCATTGATTTTTCCTGGCGTATTCTCCCCTTGACAGTATTTTCCGCATCAGTATTGGCTGGATTTATCATTTCAAGATCTCGCATAGGAATTATTTTCGGAATCTTATTAATTTCCCTTGCAGTCTATGGAAACAGAAATCACTTACGCATTAATAAGCCTCTAGATTGGGATATACCCTTTTATTTAACACTCGAAAAGACTACAAATAGCTACGATGAATATACCCCTCTTTCCGCCCGTCAAGATAAAATAAAGGTAAAACGGCCCAAAATTGACTTAGTTGGCGTCAAAGGTACTTTTAAAATTTTGAAAAATTCATCAAATAAAGTTCTTGCCGAAGTTAATACCGAAACGAGTGGACATGTCAGCATAAATAATATCTACTATCCTGGCTGGGAAATAAAAGTCAACGGTATAAAAACCAATATCTTCGACTATTATGGATTTCTAGGTATCAACGTCCCACGAGGATTTTCCAAAATCGAAGCAAAATTTACCGAAACTCCCTTACGAAAGGCAGGTAATATAATTACTCTTGTATCCATGTTATTCTTATTTTATAAAGTATTTAGATCATTCAAAAAGAAAAAGAAATTACATGCATAAAAAAATATTTTTGTGGATAAACAATCATCGAAAACTTTTGTTAATATTTGCCTTTATTTTTATAAGTTTTTTAGTTAATTCAATTCACACCCAGTTTCCCGACGAATTCGATAATATATTCGGTGGATACCTCATTAACCAAGGAAAGCTTCCCTATATTGGTTTTTTCACCCATCACAACCCTGGTGCCTACGTACTAGCATCTTTTATTACCATGTTTACAGAAAGAAGCTTCGTATTTTTCCGAATTATTTTTTCTTTTATTTTATTTATTTGGTTTGTTGTTAGCTTTTTTATAATTAAAAATAGACTAAAAGACCAAAATCCAATTTATTTTATTCTTTATGGAGTACTCATCGCCCTGGGAAGTACATACTGGTGGGGACAAATGTTATTGTCAGAAACGATCGTCGGCCACCTTCTAGTTCCCGTAATGCTTATTATGATTGGCAAGGATCTCATGCAAATTCGATTTGATATAAAAGATATATGGATAATATCTCTTCTTACATTCTTGTCTCTTTTTACATCCCTCACCTATATTTATTTTATTCCTTTTGTATTACTAATTACTTTTTATTTTTATTTAAGGGATAATAAACCCTTTACCCCCAAAAACATAATTACCCCACTTATTATATTCACTTTCCCTTATCTTATCTTTTTTATATACCTTATCTTAACAGGATCATTATTTGAGTTTTATTTTGCCTCAATTTATTACAACGTAAATTATTATATTTACAATTTCCCCAAGGTTGCAGGTATACATTCACACCACCCTGTTCGATACGCCATCTCAATTGCCAGAAATTCCATAGATGGCATTTCGGCTCTTCTTACCCAAATTCCTTCATTCAATCTCTCTTATCCCATGAACATTTCTCTAGCCCTAGGAAATCTCATCGCCATTATTTATTTTCTCCTAAAACGTCGCTTTGGCCTGACTTTACTCTTAACTAGCATGATGATATATACAAACGCCAGAAGCGAGCCACTCAATATTCATGAAACCGATTTTCATGCCACCGTGTATATCATGCTCACCATCGCCACCACTATGTATATTTTTTCTAAAATAAAAAATGATTTAGATAAAAAGTATCCTTTTTCATTTAAAAGCATTTTTGCCTTCTTATTTATTCTTGGCGGAGTATACTGGCTTTTTGCCGCCATGTTTTGGGGCAATAGTTTTATGAATAAAGCCTATGATAAATTAATGGGTAATGCTCCTCTTATTTACGATAGACCTCAAACTGGACGCATACTAAACACACTCCTTACCAAAGATGATTATTATTGGATAGGACCCTTTGAACTCCAGGAACTATTATTTATAAATGGTCAACAGGCATCAAAATACTTTTGGTTTCTTCCCGCCAACAGTCGCGATGAAAAAATTAAAAGGGAAATAATTGCCGATTTTGACAAAACCAAACCAAAAGTCATCCTCTTTAAAGATTGGTGGTCTAATTTTGGCGTCACACCGGAACAGTTCAACACAACGATTGTCACTTACCTTGACAAAAATTATTTCCAGTTAGAAGATCTCAAAAACGAAGGTTTAGAATTTACCGTAAATATGCCCCGCGAAAGAGATTTCGATTTTGAGAATGAACTCTATTTTAGAAAAGATCAAAAAGAAAAAATAGTCGCCGAATTATTTTCTAAAAATTTAATTCAAAAATAGTTCTATAAACAAACTGATTAAGACAAAATTGACTTAAAACACCTCGGACCTGCCTGCCGCCCTGCCTGCCGGCAGGCAGGGCAGGCAGGTTGGTGGCCCGCCAGCAACTGCGTAGCTGTGGGCGGGACTCCTCCGAGGTGGAGGAATCAAAACTCATGAAAATTTCAGTTGCAATAGCCACATACAACGAGGAACAAAACATCGGTAGATGTCTCAAAAGCGTTGCCGATTGGGTTTCCGAAATTGTAGTCGTTGATGGAGGATCCACCGATAAAACTAGAGAAATAGCCAGGCAGTACAAAGCAAGAGTCATCAAAACAGATAACCCACCCATATTTCATATTAATAAAAATAAGGCCATAGACGCATGTCGGGGAGACTGGATATTACAGCTTGACGCCGACGAAGTAGTCACGCCTCCCTTAAAAGAAGAAATACTCAAAACGATCAACAATCGGTTTGATGGTTTCTGGCTTCCCCGCAAAAACTTTTTTTTAGGGAAATTTTTGACCAAAGGAGGTCAATATCCCGACTACACTCTTCGGCTTTATAGAAAAGGTAAAGGCAAACTCCCAGCCAAATCAGTCCATGAACAAGCCGCTATCGTTGGGGAAGTTGGCTTTTTACATAACCCCTTGGAGCATTTCCCTTATCCAGATTTTTCTCATTACCTGGATCATTTCAACCGCTACACTACTATCCTTGCGACTGAATTTGCCAGCCAAAATGTTTCTTTAAACTTTTTAAATACGATTATTTATATGTTCATAAAGCCCAAATTATGGTTTTTGTCTACATATTTAAGGCATAAAGGATTTATAGACGGATTTCCGGGATTGGTTTTTTCATTCTTTTCTGCTCTTCGATTTCCCACAGCCTATATCAAATATTGGGAAATGTCGGTCAAAGGCCGATCCGCCTTTGGCGGAAATAAAAAGGCATGAAAGTTGCACTTATCAAGCCCCCCCTGATTGGCCATACAATGCGTGGCACCGGAAAATATACCACAGAATTATTCAAAGCCCTCAAAAAACAAAATATTGATATCGATCTGGTTGAATATCATTCCAACCTCAATTCCTTTGACCTGGTTCACTACCCCTATTTTGACCCCTTTTTTCTTACACTTCCATTATTTAAAAAAAGACCAACAATTGTCACAGTCCACGATCTTATTCCTCTTGTCTTTCCAGAGCATTTCCCTAAAGGCATAAAAGGTAACATAAAATGGCAAATGCAAAAGTTTGCCTTAAAAAACGTAGACGAAATAATAACTGATTCAAATGCATCCAAAAAAGATATTATCAGACTCATCCCATACCCTGAAAATAAGATCAATGTTATTTATCTTGGTGTAGGCAAGGAGTTCAGGCAAATTAAAGACTCAGCAATCCTTTCCAAAACAAAAAATAAATATTCATTGCCAGATCAGTTTATACTTTACGTTGGAGATCGAAATTATAATAAAAATGTAGATGGCCTTTTAATGGCTTTCCAGAAGATTGCAAAAGATTATTCCAATATTTATTTGGTATTAATCGGCAAAGGCTTCACTGATCTTCAAACCCCACCGCATGTTCTCAAATTTCATTCATTAACAAGCGAGGAGATGGTACACATATATAATCTTTCCAGAGCATACATTCAACCATCTTTTGCCGAAGGTTTTGGTTTACCGGTATTGGAGGCAATGGCTTGCGGCTGTCCCACAGTAGTCAGCAATACCTCAAGTCTTTCTGAAATAAAGGCTCCCAAATCAGTTTTAATCGATCCAAAAAATGTCGAAAGCATAAAGAGAGGAATTATAAAAGTATTAACAAGTAGTCCACAGCAAATTAACGAAATAATAATTGATGGTCTAAAAAACGCCCAACAATTTTCCTGGGATAAATGCGCCCAAGAAACAATCAAAATATATAAGATATATGTTTAAGCGGATTTTATTAGTATTTAGCATCTGGAGAATATTACTTTTCCTGCTAGCTTATTTGGCTACTTTTATTTTACCCTTTACACCCCGCTTTCCCTATTCAGAAGCGCTTCTTATTCCATCCCTACTCCCTCCTTGGATATGGAGCTTTGCCAATTTTGATGGGGTACACTATATTACCATCGCCACCCGAGGTTATAGCGCCCAGTTTACTCAAGTATTTTTCCCCTTATACCCACTCCTTATTAGTCCAATTGTTTATTTATTTTCAGACAAATTCGCCATCATTTCAGGTTTAATAATTTCCAATTTAGCCTTCTTGCTATCTCTTTACTTATTTACCAAACTAATTCTTCTTGACTATAGTCCAAAAATAATGTTTTGGACTCTCATATTTTTATTGACATTTCCTACTTCTTTCTATTTTGGCGGACTCTACTCCGAAAGCTTATTTTTTCTTTTTATAATTGGTAGTTTTTACGCCGCCCGAAAAAAAAGGTGGTGGTTGGCAGGAATATTGGGTGCGCTAGCAAGTGCCACCCGTCTAGTAGGTATATTTTTACTCCCCGCACTATTATGGGAATATTATCATCAAAATAAAATAAAAAATAAAAATCTTTTATCTTTTATCTTTTATCTTTTATCTTCTCCAATTTTATATCTCGTTCCCCTCGGACTAATAAGCTATATGTTATATTTGCAACTAGCCTTCGGCGACTGGCTCTATTTCTGGCATATCCAACCGATCTTCGGTGCCGAAAGAAGTGGTACTAGCATAATCCTACTTCCACAAGTATTTTTTCGTTATCTAAAAATTCTTCTTTCAGTTCCTTTCACCATTGAATCGTTTTTTATTCCCCTTACCGAATTATTATCAACTACATTGGCCATCATGTTACTTTTCGTCGCTTGGAAAAAACGAGTCAGAATTTCTTATATTATCTTTTCATCTCTTGCCGTGTTAGTACCTACTTTGACTGGAACATTTTCCAGTATGCCCAGATACATTCTCATAGCTTTCCCCCTTTATATTGTTTTAGGATCAATAAAATCTCCCTTCGTAAAGATAATTTTACTAACTGTCGCAAGCCTCCTTTTAGGATTTTTGCTAATCCTATTTACTAGAGGTACATGGGTGGCGTAAAATGGCAGCATGAAATTATTAATAGCCATCCCGGCCTACAACGAAGAATCAACTATCAGAAAAGTAATTAAATCTATTCCTCCAAAAATAAAAGACATAAAAAAGATAGAGACTATTATCATAGATGACGGCTCTGAAGATAACACGGGAAAAGTAGCAGAAAAATATGGGGCAATAGTCTTAAGACACCTAATCAATAGGGGATTGGGAGGAGCCATCGCCACTGCCTTAGAGTATGCAAAGATCAATAATTATGACTTACTCATTACCCTGGACGCTGATGGACAACATGAACCCAAAGATATTCCTATATTTATAAACTCAATTAGAGTCAACAAAAATGATGTAGTTATCGGCTCGCGATGGTTGAATGGTAGCGATGCACCCCTGTCGAGAATCTTTATAAATAAAATAGCCAATTTCCTTACTTTTTTTCTTTGCGGCGTATTTTCTACCGATTCGCAGTCTGGTTATCGCGCATTTAGTAAAAATGCAATTCAGAAAGTCAATCTCCACACCAGCGGTATGGAAGTATCAAGCGAAATATTTAGTGAAATTTATAAAAATAAGTTAAAATATGGTGAAGTACCGATAAAGGCAATTTACACTAAATATTCAAAAGCCAAAGGACAACGTTTGTCTGATGCTCCGGATGTTTTAATTCGTTTAATAATAAGAATTTTAAGTTAGATACTATGACGCTAACTCAAATTGTTTTAACCCTCTTTCTCATATTTGCCTTAAGTAGGGTGATACTCAGGTACCAAAGCAAAGAAGTATCTTTCCGTGGGCTTATATTTTGGACTTGTGTTTTTGGCTTGGCCATAATTGCCGAGCTCTTTCCCAATATCACTACCGAAATTGCCAAAATGTTAGGAATCACCAGAGGAGTCGACGCCGTAGTTTATACATCCATTGCTCTTTTATTTTATCTTGTATTTAGGCTCTATGTTTACTTAGAGGATATCAGAAAAGAAATTACCGCCCTAATAAGAATGATAGCCATAAAAGATAAGTCTTCGCATGATCACAAAAAATCTTCCCAAAATTAGCATCATCACTCCCTCATACAACCAAGGAACATTGATAGAGGAGACTATTAAGTCGGTCCTATCTCAAAAGTATCAAAATCTAGAATATATCATCATCGATGCTCTATCAACAGATGGAACACTTAATATCCTAAAAAAATATCAAAAATATATTATTTGGAAGAGGGAATTAGATTCTGGCCAGTCAGATGCTCTCAACAAAGGTCTAAAGATGGCTACAGGCGAAATAATCGGATTTCTCAATGCAGACGATATCTATCTTCCGGAGGCACTAAACACCGTTGCTTCCTATTTTAAAAGTGAAAAAAATATTATGTGGGCCATAGGCGGTTGTGAAATTATTGATGATAAAGGGAAAAAGACAAGAAATATAGTCAAATTATGGAAAGACTTTTGCTGGCAAATTGCCAGAGCTTCTAATTTAGAGCAATCAATTCTTCTTATTCTTAATTACATACCCCAACCGTCTACATTTTGGAGGAAAAATTCAGTAGGCGCATCAAATATATTTGACCAGAAATTAAAATTCACCATGGATTATGATTTGTGGTTACGATTGGGAAGGCGATATACTCCGGGAATGATTAAGTATAATCTTGCCGCATTTCGCATCCATAAAGATTCTAAAGGGTCAAAGTTTTACCCAGCACAGATGCAAGAAGGATTAAAAGTGGCTAGTCGCTATACAAATTCAAAAGCCATTCTCTCTTTACACAAGCTCCATGATAAAGGTACAATTGGTCTCTACAAAATATTTAATCAGGAACTCATTTCACAACATGGATAAAAGATTTTGGACCAATAAAAAAGTTCTTATTACCGGTGGCGCTGGATTTCTTGGTACTCACGTCACCAGATTAGTAAAAGACCTTGGGGGAAATGTCTTTGTCCCCAGATCGAAAGAATATGATTTGAGAAACGAATATCTGTGCCGGAAAGTTGTTAAAGGAAAAGATATAGTTATCCATCTTGCCGCAAAAGTAGGTGGTATTGGATTTAATATGGCACATCCTGCTGAAATGTTTTATGACAATATTTTGATGGGGGTTCATCTTATAGAAGAAGCTCGAAAGGCAAAAGTAAAAAAATTCGTCTTACTCGGAACAATTTGTGCATACCCCAAATTCACGCCCGTTCCCTTTAATGAAGATAATCTCTGGAATGGATATCCAGAAGAAACCAATGCTCCATATGGATTAGCCAAAAAAGCTCTTCTCGTCCAAGCTCAAAGCTATAAAAGTCAATATAATTTTAATATTATCTATTTGCTCCCAGTCAATTTATACGGCCCGGGAGACAAATTTGATCCCAAAGTTTCTCACGTGATACCAGCAATGGTACGAAAAACTATTGAGGCAATTGAGAAAAAAAAGAAAGAACTAATTCTTTGGGGAACAGGTCGGGCTACCAGAGAATTTCTTTATGTTGAAGACGCTGCCAAAGGTATAATCCTTGCCACTGAAAAATATAATAAAACCTATCCGGTAAACTTGGGTTCAGGGAAAGAAATCTCTATTCGAGAGCTAGCAGAGATGATCACTCAAATATTAGGATTCAAAGGAAATATTATCTGGGATACGACAAAACCAGATGGTCAACCGAGAAGAAAATTGGATACCAGCCGGGCCCAGAAAGAATTTGGATTTATAGCCACAACTAAATTCAAAACAGGGCTCAAAAAAACAATCGATTGGTATTTAAAAAATAAGAAGTAATGATAGTTTTAGGTATACATGATGGTCATAATGCCGGCGCAGCCTTATTAAAAGACGGAATAGTTTTGGCAGCCATCTCCGAAGAGCGATTAAACAATATTAAAAATTACTCTGGTTCTCCGCTTCTTGCCATCCAAAAAGTATACGAAATTGCTAAATTAAAACCCCAGGACACAAACCATATTGCTATTGGTTGTCTTGTCAGAGTGGGTCCTCCCTATGCCGATATCAACCCCCTTGCCCATCTACAAGTCAAAATAGCTCCCTACATTCACTCCCATCTCTTTGCCAAAACTTATGTCAAAATTCTTCATCAATTTCGCCAAACCAATAGTCTGATCAAATTTTTTAAACAAAGCGGACTCTCCCATATTCCCATCCAATTTGTCGAGCATCATTTGACGCACGCAGCTTGTGCTTACTACCAGCGTCCTTGGAAGGATGAAACCCTTATCTTGACCCTTGACGGTTCCGGCGATGGCCTTTGTGCAACAGTATCAGTTGGACGCGGAACCACCATCCAAAGAATAGCCGAAACCACTTTTTACGACAGCCCTTCCAACAATCTTTATAGCGAAATCACCGGATTCTTAGGCATGAAAAGGTGGGAGCATGAGTATAAAGTCATGGGCCTTGCTCCTTATGGAAAAGATGACGGATTGATTGACGAGTTTAAAGGAGTAATCCGCATAAATCCTCATAAACCCTTAGAATTTCAAAATACTTACAATGCCTATCTTTACGACGTCACCAAAAAATTGCAAAAAGTATTAGTAGGTAGACGCTTTGACAATATTGCTTGGGCGACCCAGACCTATTTTGAAGAATTAGTCACAAATTGGGTCAAAAATAGCATTAAAGAAATTGGAGTTCATAAAGTAGTTCTATCCGGAGGTTCTTTCCTAAATGTCAAAACAAACAAAAAAATTCGCGAGCTTTCAGAAGTTAGGGATGCATTTTTTTATCCAGCAGCAGACGATGGCGGAACACCAGTTGGCGCAGCATTTATTGGTTATATCAGAGCATGCGTTCAAAAGAGGCTAAAACCTAATCTCTATCCCTTACAAGATTTATACTACGGCAAAAAATGGCACGATAGGGAAATAGAAGAGATAATAACTCGTACCAAATGGAAAAATAAAGCAGCGTATTTTAAGCAGGGGATCGAAGAACAAATATCACAACTCCTATTAAAAGGAAAAATAATTGCCAGATTTTCGGGAAGAGACGAGTGGGGTCCCAGAGCACTGGGTAATAGAAGCATACTCGCCGATCCCCGAGATCTAAAAGTCATTCAAAAACTTAATTTTGCCATCAAACAACGAGACTTCTGGATGCCTTTTGCCCCTTCCATCCTTAAAAGTGATATAAGAAAATATCTAAAAAACGGTCGATTTTCTCCTTACATGATAGAAGCGTTCGATACCACAAAGAATGCTGAGGAAATTATTGCCACTCTCCATCCTTTTGATAAAACGGCAAGGCCCCAAGTCATAAATAGCTGGAACCCCCAATACCAAAAAATAATCCAAGAATTCAAACGAAAAACCGGAGTGGGGGGGATCCTCAACACCTCATTTAATTTGCACGGATTTCCCATAGTCGGTACGCCAGAAATAGCTCTTAACACATTTAAAAATTCTGGATTGGACGTATTAGTCTTAGAAAATTGGCTAATCGAAAAATGAAGAAGAGAATAATCCTCACTGGCGCGAGCGGCTATATAGGCTCGCAATTTTTGAATCTTAAACCAAAAGAATTTGATATCACGGAAGTTACCCACGACAGGTTGGATATTACCGACAGTAGGCTAGTCCATGATTTCTTTAGTAAAAACGATGCTCCGATAGTAGTTCATCTCGCGGCAAAAACGCATATAGACGCCTGTGAAACGGATCGACCGCTAAAAAATATAGGTCAAACATGGAAAGTAAACATCCTCGGTACAAAAAATATTATCAAAGCATGCCTTGCATTTAATAAAAGACTTATATATCTTTCCACAGAATGCGTCTTTGACGGAAGGAAGCCTTTTTACACAGAAAAAGACAATCCACACCCCATCAACTGGTACGGAGAAACTAAAAAAATTGCCGAGGAAATGATTAAAAAAGACATGGAAAATTATGTTATCCTTCGTTCAGTATTAACATATGGTAACCCAAACAATAATAAAAATGATTTAATTAAAACATTCGCCAGAACATTACAGCAAGGCCGTAAACTCAAGGCCGTTACAGATCAAAGATTATCGATTACTTACATTGATGATCTTATAAACACGATTCACGCCGTAGTCAACAGCAACATGTCAGGAATTTACCATTTCGCCGGCAGTGAAATTTTTACTCCTTTTGATATTGCCCAAATTGTCAAAAGAACTCTCCGCTTAACACATGGAGAAATAGTTCCCGTCACTTTAAAAGAGTTTTTTAATAATAGGAAGAAATTAAGACTAAGGAATGCCGTTCTTTCTTCGGCTAAAATAAGAGAAAATCTCAATGTAAAAACGACACCGCTCAAAACTGTACTCAATAGAATTCTTTAATAACATAAAAAATCCATGAAATGGCTTGATAAACTTTTCCTTTTCTCCATTCTTCTCCTCTTTCTTTTTTTGACAACACGCAATCTAAAAAAACCATTCTACGGAGCTCACGAATTTAATAGCATCATTTTCCAGGAGGCAGCCAAATCTTATGTTGATTATGGACTACTAAAGACTAAACTGGCGCCAATGCCCAAAGCCCCTTTTGAAGATATGTCTCAAGCATATTACTACCTCAATCATCCTATCGGACTTCCTTTGCTTCTCTCATTTTTCCAAAAAATTTTAGGATTTGACCATTGGGTCGGACGGCTTCTCCCCATTATTTTTTCGTTTGGAAGCCTTATAGTTTACTACTATTTAGTAAAACAGATAGAAAAAGGATTCGTCGCTTTCATATCCCTTTTTATTTTTGCCACACTCCCTATTTTTGTTTATTACTCACAAGTTATCGTTCATGAATCTCCCGTTTTATTTTTTTACCTCTTAACCACATTTCTTTATTTTTCCAATCGCATCTATTTTCTTGGAAGCCTATTCCTTATGACCCAATTCGGTTGGCCCGGCTATTATTTCGGAATTATTTTAATCTTTTTGCAATTAATAAAATTCAAGACTATAACAAAATTAACTCTTCTTACCGCGGCAACAATGGCAACTTCCTTAATCATAACTCTAACACATTTTATGATTGTCAAAGGTTCACTCTCTTTTCTATTTTCTCAATTTTTAGTCCGTGCAAACATTGTTGCCTTAAACGTCTCATTTCTTGTCTGGATGAATAAGATACTAAAACACGCTAATAATGGATTTAGCCAAATAGGCATTCTGATCTTCATCATCGCCTTAATATTCACTATCATAAAATGGAAATCCCTCGCCAAAAAAGAAAAGGAATTCATTATTCTGCTCTTATTTCTTCCTTTGATCCATATAGCTTTATTTCCCCAAGGAGCGTTTATCCATGATTATTGGTTATTTTATTTTTCTCCCATATTAGCATACCTTTTCGCCAAAATTTTATATCTCTTTTGGCAGAAAAAAATAATTTTATTGATTATCCTAACCATAATTCTGACTTTACATACTTACTTAAGTTTCATTAAAATAAGAGACTATTTTACTTTTACTGAAATAACTTTCTATATTTCCTGGGAACAAGCTGAAATAATCAATTCCTATATGAGGAAGCAAAAAATAAAAAAAGTTAGCTTATTGACACTGAAACCATCGTTAAATCCCGCCCTTAAATTTTATCTAAAATATCCTTTTTCTTTTGCTAAAATACCAAAAGATTTAAACAATATAAATATAAATAGAGACAGTGTAAATTTTCTTCTTCTTATAGAAACATTTCCCAGACAAATAGTTGACTCAATATGTCAAAAATATAAATGCCAAGTTTTATTGGATAGGGATCTCAATCTTGTCGCCGTTTTGGGAGTTAAATGAAAATATTATACGTCATACCACATTATTATCCGGCAACTGACTTTGGAGGACCCGTCGTGGCTCTTCATGAGTTGGGAAAAGAACTTCTATCTTTAGGACACGATATCACCGTCTATACAACCGATGTCTATACCAAGAAAAGACGCGTCACAACTGCCCAAAACATTATTGATGGTATAAAAATACACTATTTTCCCAACATTAGTAATACTTTAGCCTTTATATATAATGGATATTTTGCCCCGAACTTCGCCAAAAACTATAAAGATTCGATTGACTCATTTGATCTAGTCCATATACACGAATTTTATTCAATTCTAAATTTCCAAGCTGCATATTACGCCGCTAAATTTGGCATTCCCGTTGTCCTCTCGGCCCATGGCAGTTTTACCAAATCTTCTTTCCGCGGGAAAAATATACTGAAAAATATCTTCCTTTCTATTTTTGGAAACCAGATGTTAAATAAAGTAAATCACTTTATTGCCCTTTCGGATAGAGAATTTTATCAGTATAAAAAATTTGGCATAAAAGATAATCGTATATCAATAATACCCAACGGCGTCTCGCAAGTTTTAAAAGTAAAAAATAACCTTGGTGAAAAATTAATAACTAAATTAAGAATCCCTAAAAACCATAAAATTATTCTTTTTGTCGGTCGACTTCATAAAGTAAAAAATTTAGAGCTTTTAATAGATGCTTTTATAGAAGTCCACAAAAAAGATGAAAAAATAAAATTGATAATTGCCGGTCCAGATGCCGGAGAAGAAAAATATTTAAAAGAATATGCCAAAGGTCACGATAAATTCGATAGCACCATTTTTACAGGCTTTGTCAATGAACAAGAAAAAGAAGCTCTTTATGAAATGGCAGACGTTTTTGCAATGACATCACATTTTGAAGGGCTTCCCACCGCCGCTCTTGAAGCATCATCCCATGGACTGCCACTTATATTGACTACATCATGTAGTATAAAAGAGATAATGGAATACTCTGCCGGTTTCATAGTCAAAGAAGATTCCAAAATCATTGCTGATAAAATAGATTATCTTCTAAAAAGAGAAAAAACTAGAAAACTTATAGGCAGAAATGGTCAAAGAATGATAAAACAGAAGTTTTCCTGGAAAATAATAGTTTCAAAATACATTGATCTTTATAACTCTCTATTAAAAAAATGAAATATATATTTATCATATTTGTAATATTATTCTCTTTTTTGCGAATCTCCAGTTTTTCTTCTGGTTATGCCTATTGGGGTGACGATTTTGCCCAATATATTCATCATGCTGTTAACCTCGCTAAAGGAATTAATTATTCCGACACCGGCTACATATTTAATCTCCAAAGTCCACTCATCGGACCCCAAGTTTATCCTCCCGGCTATCCGATTATCCTGTCTCCCCTTATATTTTTATTTGGACTTAACTTCCTCAGCCTAAAAATTCTCAATGTCTTATTATTTGAGATTTTCATACTGATCATATTTTTTCTCACAAAAGAAGCTGCTAAAAACGAAATGCTTGCTCTATTTATTGCCCTATTTTTACAAACTTCCTCCTCATTTCTTTATCTCGAAACTTGGATCATGCCAGAATTTCTCCTTTTATTATGCGTCTATTTAATGCTTTTTTTAATTTACAAACTGCAAACGGATAAGTCCAAAAAATCTATCTCGTTGGAAATCTTGCTCTATTTTGTTGCCATACTTACCTCACTTACGCATCCAATAGGACTGTTGATAACAGGAGGATTGAGTCTCTATACGATTAGTGTGGCAAGGAAGAATTGGATAGTTGGAATCGGACTTTTAATAATCGCCATTCTATCGATCATTCTCTACCAGAGGTTGGGAGTTATAGGCTATTACTCTGAAACAAACATCGGATTTAGCTTTTCTTCCCTAAAAGACACTTATTTGGAGAATGTAATCTATTATTTTCAAGAATTCCGTACTTTCTTAGGAACACCCTTTACAAAACATTTTTCTTTCCTCAATACCTTTTATTCCCTTTTATTTCCGATGATTGCAGCTATCTATGCAATCCACTACCTCTTATATAATCGGCGAAGTAGTCTCATCAACCTTCTTTTATTTTTACTTCTCTTTCACACCCAAATTCTTTTCTTTTGGGATTTTCGCCAAGGGGTAAGATACCTTCTCCCCTCAATCCCCATCATTATCATCTTCTTTTTTCTTGGGATAGAAAAACTAACCAAATTTAAAAGAAAAATAGCCTTTTTAGGCGTTGCGGTTTTGATATTGCTACAGACACTTCAATCCCGTCATGTTTTAAAGCCAGAATATGATCTTTTTGCCGATAGCAAAAACCGCCAGTTCCTTTCTTATTTTGCCAAGTTTAATAGAAAAACCGTAGTCGTCTTTGAAAAACCTCGTCTCTTAAGCCTTATGACTCCGGTTTCTTCTTTGGCAATCGCCGATAGTCTAAAACCTAAAGAAAATCTGGAAATAATTAGAAAAAATAGGACCTGCTTTATTGTCTCTCACAAATTACCAAAAGACATAGGCGTAGAAAGAGCAATAACTTCTCTTGTCTCCAATACGTCTCTATTTACCAAAGTATTGGAAAATGATGATTTTATCATTTTTAAATTTAGAGACTGCCCGGAAGGATAGAACTTAGTTCAGAACCGATTTCGTAGCGAAAGACCATAGGTTCTCGCGAAATTGGTGAAAAGCGACGAAGGAGTATATGGCAATATACTTCTAGGAGCTTTGAACCCTGCCTGCCGGCAGGCAGGCAATTGCAGCAGAACATATGGACTTGCAGTAGAAATAAGGTTTTGAAATAAGTTCTAATAAATATGTGTGGCATCGCAGGATTATTTGATCTTTCAGGAAAAAATATTGATGGAAAACTACTCCACCGTATGGACACGGCCCTATCCCATAGAGGCCCAGACGGTCATGGAGAATATATAAACAAAAATGTAGGACTCTCAAATAGACGCCTGGCAATTATCGATCCCAGGCCCGAAGGCAATCAGCCTCTTGCATCCGCTGATGGAAATCTTGTCATCACTTTCAATGGTGAAATATTTAATTATAGCAATTTACGTAACGATTTAGAAAAATTAGGCTACACATTTAAAACAAAAACAGATACGGAGACGATTCTTTTAGCATACCGACATTTTGGTAAATCTTGTGTCGAAAAATTACGGGGGCAATTCGCCTTTTGCATTTATGATAAAAAAAGGCAAGAATTATTTCTGGCCCGTGATCAAATTGGCGTAAACCCTCTTTACTATACATTAGTCGGAAAAACGTTCTTTTTTGCTTCAGAATTAAAAGGTATTCTTGCGTCCACCCTCGTCAAGAAAGAGATAAACATCGAAGCACTTCACCATTTTCTTTCTATGTTTGTCATACCGCAACCATTAACCATTATAAAAGGAGTTTACAGTCTATTACCAGGCCATTTTATGAAAGTTACCCAAAAGGGGATATCAATACAAAAGTATTATTCTCTTCCGGTAGGAAACGTTGAATACAGTCACTTATCATTTGATAATTTAAAAAATGAGTTAAAAAATAAGTTAATTTCCGCAGTTGAAAGAGCAAAAGTTGCCGATGTTCCCATCGGCGCATTTCTTTCCGGAGGAATAGATTCTTCTCTTGTCGTCTCTCTTCTTGCCAAAACTACCAAAAAGCTCAAAACCTACAGTATATATACAGAAGGGGAAAGCTATTTCGATGAAAGGAAATACGCCCAAAAAGTATCCCAAATGTACTCCACCAACCACCACGAATATACGGTCACTCAACCCGAGCTTGTAAAAGAATTTCCCCAAATAGTTTACTTTTTCGATCAACCCACAGGTGGCTCTCTTGAGACATACTTTGTTTCCAAATACGCAAGTCGCGATGTAAAAGTAGCTCTGTCAGGACTCGGAGGAGACGAACTTTTTTCCGGCTACCACACCAATGTCTTAAATACGCTAAAATTTGCCGGCTTTTATAGGAAAATCCCCACCAAAATTCGCCAAACTTTAATTGACGTCTTAAAAGCTATCCCTTTAGAAAATCGTATGAAAAAAACTATTACAATTGCCGACAGTTTTCTAAGTCTTCCTACACCCCTCTCGCGACTACTTTTTCTCTATTTTACCTTCTCCGAAAGAGAAAAGGATAAACTCTATTCAGCAAATTTTAAAAAAGAAGCAAGGAAATACAACACGGAAAATTACTTCAGCCAAATAGAAAGGGAAATTCCCACAAAAAATCCGGTTGACTTATTTTCATACATTGACCTCAATTCATATACCCGTGACGACCTACTCACTGGTATGAATATGTCAAGTATGTCCCATTCTCTGGAATCACGAGTTCCTCTACTTGATGTAGATCTCCTAGATTTTGCCTCCCGTATTCCCCCAAAATATAAATACTTAAATGGTCAAGGAAAATATATCCTCAAAGAGACTGCCAGAGAGTATCTTCCAAATGAAATTATAGACAGGAAAAAAGTTGGCTTTGCCATTCCCAGAATTAATTACATGAAAGACATGCTTTACCCCCATATTCAAAATGTCTTGCGACCAGAATCCATAAAAAAAAGGGGTTTATTTAGAAGTAAGTATGTCAATAAAATAGTTTCGGATTTTTATAACCAGTCAAAAGGCAGAATGCTTTGGAGTGAGCATCTCCGCGTCTGGAGTCTGTTTGTATTCGAATTATGGTGTCGACTTTATATAGATAGTAAAGAAATTAGAAAGCCAACCAGCTCACTAGAAGAATTATGCGCATAATACACCTTATTGATTATTTTCAGCCCAAAATCGGCTATCAAGAAACATTCTTGGCTAAAGAACATTTAAAAATGGAACATGAGACAATAGTCGTCACTTCTGACAGATATTACCCATTTCCCAACTTTAAAGAGTCCGTAGGAAATGTATTAGGCAAAAGATATGTAGGTATTGGACCTAAGACAGAAGAAAATATCAATATAATAAGATTAAAATCCCTTGAACTTCCCCATACAAACCTCATCTATCTTTTCGGTCTTGAAAAAACTATTAAAAAAATAAATCCTGATTTAATTCTTTGTCATGGCATTCATTCTTTGACTTCCTATCGCATCGCCAAATTAAAAGAAAAGCTTTCGGCAAAGCTAATCTATGATACTCACGCCACATCATTCAATACTAATTTTTCCGCCAATTTATTAAAGAGACTTTATCATTACATCCTAAAGATTTATTTTTTTCCTTTAATTAAAAAACAAGCCCATAAAATAATTGCCGTGGGTGATGATGAACAACAATTCCTGGGAAGTGAAATAGAAATTCCAAGAGAAAAAATACCCATCATTCGTTTGGGCGTAGATACAAATATATTCAACTACTCTCCCAAAAGAGGGCTAGATGTGCGTCGTACTCTTAATCTTAAAAAAGAAGATATTCTTATCTTATACGCAGGAAAGATCACACCCAATAAAGAAGTAGATATTCTCATCAAAGCATTTCGCGTATTAAACAGGAAAAATTCTAAACTTTTAATTATAGGCGGCAACTTGCCATCTTCTCCTCATATAATTTTTAAGCCCTTTATCCCAAACAAGGAACTACCTGCTTTTTATTCAGCCGCTGACATTGGCGTCTGGCCAGGTGATTTTTCCATTACCATCTATGAAGCCCTAGGTTGTGGTTTGCCTACAATAGTTGCCAAAACAGAAAGTACCAAATATATTTTGAGTCATAAAAGTGCCATGGGATTTAATAGGAGAGACGTGAAAGAACTCGTGCGAAAACTAAATATATTATCTTCAAATAAAAAAAAGAGAGACGAACTGACCAACAATGCCCGAAGCTTAGTTTCCCAAAAATTATCATGGGAAAATCTCGCCAAGCAATTCCTAGAAATATAATTTATTGTATAATGTTCGAAGTAAAAAATGAAAAAAGATAAAATCCAGACCGTAGTAATAACCCCGAATAATAGCTGGAATATTTTCAACTTAAAAGAAATTTTAGATTATCGCGAACTAATTTATATCTTTTCCTGGCGGGATCTCAAAGTTAAGTACAAGCAAACCCTGTTAGGAATTATCTGGGTAGTATTTCAGCCACTCATTAGCATGATTATATTTACAGTTTTATTTGGAAACCTGGCCAAAGTCCAATCTGGCAATCTTCCCTACTCCCTATTTGTTCTCATAGGACTGGTTTTTTGGAATTTTTTTTCCGGATCACTTACCAGCATAAATGATAGTCTCCTGGCAAATGAAAATATAATTAAAAAAGTTTATTTTCCCAAAATTATACTTCCACTGGCATCATTATTAACCAATTCAGTAGATTTTATTATCAATACAATTATAGTTATTATATTTGCCATAATTTTAGGCTATCCACCGGGGTTAAATTTTATTATTATTTATCCATTTCTTTTCATACTTGCCGCCTTTTCCATTCTCGGAATTGGACTATTTATGTCTTCATTAAACGTCAAGTATCGCGATGTCCGCTATATCTTACCCTTTTTTGTGCAAATATTATTCTTTTTTACGCCGATCATCTATCCCACCTCAATCGTTGCGACCGCGAAAAAATATATTTTGGCTTTAAATCCTATGACTACGGTCATTGAAGGAGCAAGATTTATTTTCGATCCAGCCTCAAAAGTAAATATCCAGTTTGCCGCCATATCATTATTATCACTAATCATTATCTTTGCCGTCGGCCTTTGGCATTTTAATAAAACCGAGAGATTTATCGCCGATATTGTCTAATTCTAAAAAAATGGAACCAATAATTGAAGTAAACAATCTGTCGAAAAAATACAAAATTGGCAGAATCATGCCTTATTATTCGTTACGAGACGATATTATGAACTTTTTCCATAAACCAAAAGACTTATTAAATAAGGGTCAAAATAAGAATAACTCAAAGGATGAATTCTGGGCTTTAAAAAATGTCTCTTTCAAAATCATGCCGGGCGAAGTAATTGGAATAATTGGCAAAAATGGTGCCGGCAAGTCTACTCTTCTCAAGATTCTAAGCAGAATCACGCCCCCCACAGAAGGTAAGGCCATAATTCGCGGGAAACTGGCAAGCCTCCTAAATGTCGGTACAGGCTTTCATCCCGAACTAACCGGAAGAGAAAATATTTACCTCAATGGTGTAATTTTAGGCATGAAGGGAAAAGATATTAGAAAAAAGTTAGAGAAAATTATCGATTTTGCCGAAATAGAAAAATTTATTGACACACCCGTCAAATATTATTCTTCAGGAATGTATATTAGACTTGCCTTCGCGGTCGCTTCACATCTTGAACCGGACATTCTCCTTATTGATGAAGTATTGGCCGTCGGTGATTTTGGCTTTCAGAAAAAGTGCCTCAAGAAAATGGGCGAAATTCAGAAAGAAGGAAGAACAATCCTTCTCGTTTCACATGACATGTCTGCCATAGAATCATTAGCCAACGGTGTAATTTTATTCGTCAATGGCAAAACTAAAGGAATCACTACAGTCGACAAAGGCGTCGATAAATATCTTCATGTCCAAAAAAGTATTTTATCTCCACATTTCACTCCAGTTAGATTCGCCACCGATAGAAATGCATATATCATCGAGGCTAATATTATTAACAGAGAAGGCAATAAGACTACTCAAATACCCGTCTTTGAACCCTTTTTTGTAGAAATTGTTTGGCAAAATAAAAAGGGAGTTCCGGTAACACCAAATTTCGCCATAGACAATCAAAACGGCACAAGAGTAATGGTTGCGGGGGATAATCCTATCGATTGGGACGGAAAGAAAAAAAGAAAAAAAGGAAGATATATAAGTAGGGCCAAAATACCAGCAAATTTGTTAAACTCCAATACTTATTTTGTTCACATATCTTTGGATACTGCGCTACCATTCAAAAAAAGTTATGACAATTATAAAGAAGCTCTTTCTTTCTCCATCCTCGATCCCATGGACGAACGAAGTATAGCCAGGGGCGCTTTTCAACACCTAAGAAAGGAATACGCGCTCTGGTCGGCATTAGAATGGACTTATAAAAAAATATGATTTCAATCTTTAATACTTATATAGACAAAAATGCAGCTAAAATAGTAAAACATACGCTGGATTCAACATTTATAAGCGAAGGAAAAGCTGTCAAGGAATTCGAAGCTGCATTATCTAATAAATTAGGCTGGATAAATCCCTTGACAGTAAATAGCGGCACAAGCGCTCTTCATTTGGCTCTAGCTACCATCGGCATAAAAGGCGGAGATGAAGTCATTATTCCACCCCAAACGTTTATTGCCACAGGCCTTGCCGTTTTATATCAAGGGGCAAAACCAGTTTTTGCCGATATAGACTATATGACAGGAAATATCGATACCGAATCCATAAAATCCAAAATAACTCAAAAAACAAAAGCCATAATTCCAGTTCATTGGGGAGGGTATCCTTGTGATATGGACGAAATATTAAAAATTGCCCATGAGTATAACCTCATTATCGTTGAAGACGCAGCCCATGCCTTAGGTGCAGAATATAAAAAAAAGCCAATTGGCTCAATTTCGCCTCTAACCTGTTTTTCTTTTCAAGCCATAAAACATGTTACTACGGCAGATGGAGGAGCCATCTGTTTTAAAGATAAAAATCTCTATCAAAAAGCTTTTCGTCTGCGCTGGTTTGGCATAGACAGAGATAAAGATAAATCATCAATTTTGGGCGAAAGACAGTATAATCTCCACGAAATTGGTTTTAAGTACCACATGAATGATTATGAAGCCTCCCTTGGCCTAGCCAATCTCGAATCTATAAACAAACGATTAAGAAAAAGAAGAAAAATAGCAAAACAATATAGGGAAAGTTTGGGAAAGATAAGTGGCATTAAGTTGTTTGACTATCGTCAAGACAGAGAAAGCGCCTATTGGCTATTTGGGATGCATGTCGAAAAAAGGAATGATTTTATTAAAGCTATGAAATCAAAGAACATAACAGTTTCTGTTGTCCACCAAGGTATTGATAGAAATGATATCTTTGGAGGGTTAAGAAAAGACCTCCCCAATCAAAGACTATTCGATAAGACTCAAATACACATCCCAGTGCACGAAGGTTTAACTCCGCCTCAAGTACAATATATAATCAATTCTATTAAAAAAGGGTGGTAGGTACAAAATGGATTTCTTTTTTTTACATTCTTCCAAACTTATTCAAAGCCAATTAATACTTTTGCAAAAAATGAAGAAAGATAATGATAAAGCTAAAGCTCCTTTCAGACCCACTCCGATGTGGAAAGAGATTGGGCGGCAGATTGAAAAAGAATTTCACAAGATAGGTATTGAAATAGCAGAACAGCAAATATACAATACTATGTTTTCTCAAAGCCTTCCTTCCAATAAACGATATTTTCGCTACGCGCTATGGATGTTATATAAAATTGTAAAAAAAAAGGACAAGTTTGAATTATTGAAGAAAGTACCATCTACTATTGGTATAGATTCAGGTTTAGCTTATGAATTTGAAGGGATCGTTGTTAATTGGGATCTTTTGATATCAATTGATAATCTTTACTCAATTTACGAAATTGATAAACGAATTTTCACAAAGCCACTTATCTTTGTAGATTTGGGTTCCGGTTGGGGTAGATTAGGTTATGTATTAAAGTCTATAAACAAAAAATGTGTGTATATCGCTCTTGATCTTCCTGAAGCATTACTTATATGTATTACAAGATTAAGTAAATTATTTTCTAAACAAAAAATACTTTCATATGAAAAGTTACAAACTCAAAGATCGTGGACTAAAGATCAATTGCTATCTTATGATCTAGCATTTGGTGGCCCACAAGATTTAGAGCGTTGTATGAATAAATCCATAGATGTACTCGTAAATATAGGGAGCTTTCAGGAAATGACTCAACCTCAAGTCAATGCCTACTTAAAACTGATTAACCGCAAATTAAAAGGTGTTTTCTATACTTCACAATATTGGCAACCTCCACGGATAGCTAAAAAATATGATGCAATTGAAGGATATAACAGCTATCGATTTCCAGTAACATGGAAAAGGAAGTATTTAAGAAACATATCATACTCCGAAAGATACTTTGAAACTGGATACACTGCATATTGACTAAAATTACTAAAATGAATTATGGCTGAGACAAATAACAAAATTAAAAGGCTAAAAAGAATATTCTCGACTGTTTTAGATATCCCGCAAGATTCGATAACTCAAAACACCAAGCAGGAAAATATTGGCAGTTGGGATTCGCTCAATCACCTTCAATTGATTATGGCAATTGAACAGGAATTTAAGGTAAAATTTGATATTCCCAAAATACCCTCTTTGACCTCATTTACTTCCATAATAAAAGAACTAAATCATGTCAATCGATAAGAAACTTATTCAAAAATTAAGGAATTTAAATAGAGGCATTAAGATTCGCAAACTACCCCTTGCGGAAGCTTCAATCTTTGTCAAGTGTATGAACAATTACTATTCACGCAAAAAAACAAATGATTATTTTAGATGGCAGTTTTACTCATATCCAAAGTCTATATATTTCGGTGCATTCGATAAAAAAAGATATATTGGAGGTTTTGGTATACAACTTCAGAAAGTTAAGTATTATAACGATATAGTCATTGTCGGAAAGGGCCTAGATTTAATTGTAGATCCTCATTATCAAAATAGAGGCATAGGCGCACTTCTTGTTTTAAATTGTGAGAAATGGGCAAAGGAAAAAAAAGCATCTGCCATAATGACTTTATCCAATATCAATGGACAAAGACTTCTATCGAGAATGAACTATAAATTCAAAACTATATACCAAATGGAAAAGAATTTAAAAGGAAGAATCAAGAAATTTAATTTATCCAAATATCATAAAATAAAGGCAAAACGGAATGAAAAGTTTTATTTCCTAAAAAATGATCAATGGTATACCTGGAGATTTTTCCAAAACCCAGAATACAAATATTCGCAAATTAATATATCAGATGAACTCAGGGTTTTCGTCAAGATTTTCAAAGATCCTGAAACTCAAAAATCATTTGGAGACATCGTTGAAGTAAGTAATACTAAAAATATAGATCTTTTATGGAAAGCATACACAGAAGCTGAAAGATTTTTCAAACAAAAGTCTGTTTCCTCAATCACTACCTGGGCATTACCAAATACACTAAATTTTAAAATCACCGGAAGGTTGGGATTTAAAGAGGTAGCAAAGCAGAGATATTTCTGTATTCGTATCTTAAATAAGAACATTGATCTTGAGAATTTTGATTCTTGGTTTCTAATGCAGTCAGATTCAGAAATATATTAGAACTCATATGAACCAATCAGTAGGTACAGACATTGTTAAAAATAAAAGAGTAATTGAATTATTCAATAAATATAAGGATAATTTTTTAGAGAAGATTCTAACTCCGGAAGAAGTAACAAGATTCAAAAAAAATAACAATATCCAAAGTTTGGTCGGAACTTTTGCCGCAAAAGAAGCAACGATAAAAGCACTCCATGATTTAGGATTTACTGAAATCACCATGCAGGATATAGTAATAATATCTCGGGCAAACTCATCTCCGCTGGCGTTCGTTAAGTCTAATGTAAAAATTCATATTTCCATAAGCCACGAAACAGAGTATACTATTGCAATTGCTTTATGCACAACCACATGAAAATACTTATAACCGGCGGCCATGGTTTTATCGGTAAACACTTAATAAGTGAGTTAAAAAAAAGGGCTTTAAATTCAGAAATCATTCCATTATCAAGGAGGGATGGCTTTGATTTAAGGGACCTAAAAATCACCCAAAAATACGTAAAAAAAATAAAGCCGGATTTTATTTTTAACCTTTCCTCTCATGTAGGCAGCGTTCACTATTCAACAATACACGCCGCTGACATCATTTATGACAATACAGAAATGTCTTTGAATCTCTACAAAGCAGTACAAGAATATGCACCGCTTGCAAAGATAATAAACCCATTGTCTAATTGCTCTTACCCCGGTGATGCTGACATTCATTATGAACCAGACTGGTGGAAGGGAGAAGTGCACGACAGTGTCATTGCCTCCGGAAATTCAAGGCGGATGCTATATGTTATATCAAAGTGTTTTAATATGCAGTATGGCATAAAAACATATAATTTCCTCGTTCCAAACTCATTTGGTCCAGGCGACTATACAGATCCGAATAAAACGCATGCCCTAAATGGCATGATCATCCGCATGCTTAAAGCGCACAAAAATAAAGAAAAAATTTTTGAAATCTGGGGAACGGGAAAACCAATAAGGGAATGGGGGTACGTAAAAGACATTGTCAGGATTCTTAGCAAAAGTTTAACATTAAAGACAGATTTAATTTATCCAGTAAATATAGCCCAAAATAAAGGCTATTCAATAAAAGAATCTGCCCATATGATAAAAGAAGCCATAGGTTTTAAAGGGAAAATTGTCTTTAATACAAAATATCAGGATGGCGCAGCCAGAAAAATCTTGGATAATAGAAGATTCAAAAAAATTTTCCCTAATTTTATGTTTACGGATCATAAACAGGGGATAGAAGAGACAATCAAGTACTATAATAAAGTTTTATGATATGAATCTTATAAATCATGTTGCAAAAGCTATTCATAATTTTGGCTTTTCTTCTCTTAGGAATATTTTTTCACTTTATTCCCAATAAAGGAATTCCCTTAAATAGCGACGTCACCTGGATCTTCCGCCTGCAAACAGTTAATGATGCTAATCTCCAAAAATCTATCCCTTCTGGCTTAAGACTGATGGGTGCATTTAAACAGAATTTTTGGCAATATTTCATCGACTGGTATCAGCTAACTGGACGTTGGAATATTTTTGATATTGCCTCATTTCGTCTTTTAGCCATCATAGGAGGAAACAATGCAGATATATGGCGTTTATTTTATATCATTATATTAAGTGGCAGTGTGAGTCTATTCTATCTAATATCTAAGGAATTAAAAATACCAACTCTCATCTCATTATTCCTTTCTCTAGGATTATTTTTCTATCCACTGGATGCCTGGACAGATCATAAAACAGCCGAACCAAAAGCCTTGCTTTTTTTACTTATAGCCATTTATTCATCTTTGAAATGGAAACATCTTCTTGGATCAATTACAGCAAGTTTGGCTATGCTTTTTTCTATCTTATCAAAAGAGTCGTTCATAATTTTCTGGCTTATTATCCCAGCCATTTCTTTTACCCAAATAAAAATAAGGAAAAAGAGCTGGAAAGATTTTAATTATTTTTTATTTCCCCACTTAGCAAGCCTTTCTTTAATCTTATTCTATGTAATATTTCTAAAATTGAATTTTCCCCAAGATACTCGCGGCTATATTTTAACCAATGCGAATAATGTGATTCCTTTTTTTATATTTTTTCAGAATTATATTTATCAATTATTTCAAGGATTTATTATTCCAAAGCCCATTATTTATCAAGTAGGACTTCTCTTTCTAACTTTATTAATTCTGATAAAAGCACATCTCAAAATCAAAAAGAAATATTTTTTTGAATATATAAAAAGATTAAATTTTATACTTTTAGGAACTTTGATAATAACTATAGTATTGCACGGAATGATTTATTATCTAACCGGACGCAATATCTCCGGTAGATATGTAATTCCGGCAAATTATATTGCTCTATTAACTATAGTTTTACTTTTTAAACCAATCTTAATAGAAAGTTTAAAGAATATCAGAAGAAAAAAAATGTTTGTCATGGTAGTTACCCCTCTTTTTTTAATATTCATAATTACTTCAATAAAAATTAGAATTTTACCAAACGCAGCTCAAAATAGGTTAGACCAGGATAAATGGCAAGGATTAATCGAAGAAGTATCCCAAAAGGCTCCCACCAATAGTCATATTGTCTTAAAATTTGCCGAGCCATATATGATTGAAACCGCTCAAAGTCTTGAAGCAAATACACTTCTTCGAGGTCGATACGATTTAATCTATCACTTGGAATTTAAAGATACTCAGGCTTATCAACAAGACTCCGGATTTCTGAAATATTTAGTGGATTCTTATAATAAGTCGAGAAAATTAATTCCTCCCCAAGGAAATCGAAATATTTTATACGTTAAAGCAGATAGAAAAGGTGGAAATGGATTGCCATATCTCAATTACGAACTGTCACTGGATTCATCTCTACATCCATAGTCGAAAGATCACCCGCTTCTGTATTCGTTTCTCTCGCGCGCAATACCCGCCTCATAATCTTCCCACTTCTTGTCTTTGGCAATTTCTTTACAAACTCTATCTCCCGCGGCACTTCAAATGAAGCCAACTTTTCTCTCACATGACGAACCAGAGCCCGCTTCAAGGCGCTCGTTGGCCGCACTCCAGGTTTAAGTAGTACAAAAGCTTTTACAATCTGACCGAAAATTTTATCTGGCTTACCAATTACACCGGCTTCAGCCACCCCCGGATGTGCTACCAGCACACTTTCTATTTCAAAGGGACTAATACGTTCCGCCGCACTTTTGATCATATCGTCTTGCCTCCCTTGAAACCAGAAATATCCATCATTATCCTGATAAGCCGTATCACCAGATATATACCATTTATTTTTAAAATAAGCCGAAAATTTTTTTGGGTTATTCCATATTGCTTTCATCAGCCCCGGCCATGGGGTTCTAACCGCCAAGTGGCCGATTTGTCCGCGTGGTAATTCCTTTCCTCTGTCATCAATAATCGCCGCATAAATACCCGGCAAGCTCTTTCCCATAGAGCCCTTTTTTATTGGCAGACAACGGTAATTATTGATTAATTGATGTCCATTTTCGGTCATATACCATGAATCATGGATAGGAATACCCAAATTTTCCATTGTCCAGTCGATAAGACTAGGGTTAAGAGGTTCCCCGGCGCTGACAATATGCCGCAGAGTTGATACTTTCTTTCGGTTAAGCGGTACGTTGTAGTAACGAAGTAATCTAAATACAGTAGGAGTGCTGTACCATACATTTATTTTCATTTTAGACATGAACTTCACCCATTCAATAGGCTGAAATGGTCCCTGGTAAATATGAGCGGCAATCCCTAATAAAAATGGAGCAAAGAAATTATAGACCATGCCAGTAACCCATCCCGGATCACCTGTATTCCAATAACAATCAGTAGGTTTTAAATCCAAAACATACTTTGCCGTTACCAGATGACCGATCATAGCTCGATTAGGAAGAAGTACGCCCTTTGGTTTTGCCGTCGAACCTGAAGTATAGTGAATGATAAAAGGCGTTTCTAAACTGCCAAAATGTATGGTCGAGCCATTAGTCTTAGAATGAAACTTATCAATATTTTTATCCGTCAAAATATGCTTCACAGAGGGAATAGAGGCAAAGGAGACGTTTTTAATAAGATCGGAAGTCGTATAAAGCCAATTAGCAGTACAATCGTTCAAGCGATCTGAAATTGCATCCCGACCAAAAGCCTGAAACAATGGGACAACAATAGCTCCACACTTTATTGCTGAAAGCATAACAACAACATATTGAATTGATTTTGCAGCATAGAGCCCAAAACGATCGCCCGCTTTTAGCCCAGATAAGTGTAAATGACTAGCCAAACTGCTTGTCTTTTCAGAAAGTTCTGCAAAAGTAATACGTTCAATTTTCCCAGAAGGAAGTTGAGTAATAATTGCCCACTTTTTTCCGTTACCTTTTAAAACTTGATAATCAGTAATTTCATAAGCATAATTTACCCGTCCGCTCTTATAAAAAGAGAATTCTTTATGCCAATCCCGCCAAGAAAAATTATTTCTTGTCTCATCATAATTAACCAGGTTTGGCCGCGTATTCAGAATGTCTGATTTCATTACATGATATAAAATACCATAGTAATCTATAACCAGCAATAGAAACAAAAGACCTGTATTTTTGAAATATTTAGTGGATTCATATAATATGTCAAGAAGAGCAAATTAATGACGATGATAAAAAAACGTATATCATTTTTATTGGCTACCAAAAACAGAGGCAAGTTTTTGAAAAAAGCATTTGCGTATATTAAAAAAATCAAAAGCAGAGATGACGAATTAATTATTATCGATGGTTTATCGACCGATAATACCAAAGCAGTCATCAAAAAATATAAAGATTGGGTAGACATATTTATATCCGAAAAAGACCAAAGCGAAGCTCACGCTTTAAACAAGGGTATTCTTTTATCCCAAGGTAAATATATTAAATTTCTTACCGACGATGACATCATTTATAAAAGCGGATTAGAAAAGGCAGTTAGGATAATGGAAGAAAATCCTTATGTTGATGTACTATTATGCGGTGGCACAAGACTTGTCGAGGGGAAAAGGAGAAAGTTTTATGTCAATCCAGGCACAAATTATGGTAAAGATGTCGCAGACGTTTTTAAATACGGAGCATGTGGCATTGGGCTTGTTATCAGAAAAGATATTTTTGCCAAAGTGGGACTACTAAATAGCAAATCATTTGCCCTAGACATTGATTTTCTCACCCAGGCAATAAGTGGCGGCGCTAACGTCAGATTTTGCCGAATTCACCTTTTCTACCACCCAATACTTCCACATAGCGGTACAATTAAAAGCTATCAAAAATGGAAGGCAGATAAAGAAAAAATAAAAAAGAGATATGGCTTAGAAAATATAGTTCCCGGCAAAGAAGTTATATCTATCATAAAAGTCTTAAAGCAAAAAATATTAAATAAAAAAAAGCAAACTAAATATATTTGGGATGGTGGTTTCAGCTAATATTTATGAAGCGAATCGATATTTTATGGTTAATTGAACACGTTGCCAGAGAAATGGAAGTTGCCATAATAGCAAAATATTTCCTTGAAAAAAAATATAATTTTTCGGTAGAAATACGACATATTTATTTACATGCTGAAAATAATATGCACACAATTTATCCCCGCATTGTCTTATTGCCATTTTTTTATAAAGCAAAAGATTTAGCAGTAGAAGAGTATCTCAATCTTTGGAAAGATGCAATCTTTATCAACCTCGCCTGGGAACAAATGTTTTACAAAGCACACAAACTGATCAAAGCTCCGCAAGATAAATGGGCAAGAGAAAAAGTTATCCATCACGCATGGGGAAAGTCATTTAAACAATATTTAATAGACCATGGTGTAAAAAAGAGAAATATTTTTTTCAACAGTAATCCAATATATGAGCTTTATTCCAACCCTCTGAAGAGGATCTATAAAACCAGAAAAGATCTTGCCAGAATATATAAAATCCCTTTAAATAAAAAATGGATCTTTTTTCCTGAAAATTATAGATGGGCATTCTTAAGCCCGACAAAAAAGCAAAAATTTGCCTCAGAAGGCTTATCAACAAAAAATATTAAAAGTCTTTCAGCCTTTTGTAACAGCTCACTCTACGAAGTATTACATTGGTTTTTGGATAGAAAAAAAAGTAATTACATATTCATACTTCGACCGCGGCCAGCTACAACGAAACAACAGTTTATGAATATAATTAATAAGATAGCCGGAAAAATTCCCTCGGATGTATTTATCATAAAGAACGAATCAGTAAGAAATTGGGTTTTGGCAAGCGATGTGGTCGTTTCATCCTACAGTACGACACTTTTGGAGGCGTCAGTTGGGGAAAAACCAAGTTTTATTTTGGAGCCAAAGCCAATACATCCTTTACTTCGCTATAGTTGGTTCAAATTTATTAAAAGTATAAAAGCAAAAAGGGAACTCGATTCCATAATTGGAAGTAACCCAAATTCCAAAAATAAGTCATTACAAAAATGGATTGAAAAAGAATATTTTACCAATCCGACACCTATAAAAAACTTATGTAACTATATTGGAAAACTTTCAAGGAAAAATACCCAGACTATAAACCCTTTTCTCTTTCTTCGTGCGCGTACACTATCGTACTTGTTAAGAATAAGAAACTCTTTGTCAAAAAAACAGTATTTCAACTACGAAACTCATGAGAACGATATATTTAATGTTTCTGATATTACAGAAATAAGCCAAAAGTGGAAACCAATATTAAAGATGTATGTCTAACCCACAATTATCGATCATTATTTGCACCTATAATAGAGAGGAAGAATTGAAAAAATGCCTCTATAGTCTTATAGAGCAATCTTACACAAAAAAAGATTTTGAGGCTATAATAGTTGATAATAATTCTACAGACAAAACAAACAAAATATTCCAAGATTTCCAAAAAAAACTAACTAATGCAAGATACATAGTCGAAAAAAAGCAAGGATTATCTCATGCACGAAATAAGGGATTTGATGTCAGCCGGGGAAAATATTTAGTCTATTTAGATGATGACGTTATCCTCCCTAAAAATTACATTTCAAATATAAAAAAAGTTATTAACAAATATAATCCCGACATTTTAGGTGGTCCAATTTATCCATATTATACCACTCCAAAACCCTTTTGGTATAAAGATAGTTATGAAACAAGGAAATATGAAAACAAATCAGGTTTTTCTACCTCCTGTAATATTTCAGGTGGTAATTTTATTATCAAGAAAGTAGTCTTAAAAAAAACAGGTAAATTTAATATTCAATTTGGCATGATAGGAGACAAAGATTGGCTCGGCGAAGAACGAGAAGTACTTGAAATCTATCGAAAAATAATACCCATAAATAAACAAAAAGTATTTTATGATCTAGACTGTTTTCTTAATCATCATGTACCAAAAAAAAAGATTAAGCTTTTTTATTTAATTAATCGAAGCTTTATAGGAGGTAGGGCATTAGCAAGAATTTACAAGAAACATAATATAGACCCCAAAATAGGGAAAAATAAACAACTTGGTTTAATCGGAAAATTTCTGAATAATCTATACGAAATCGGTAAATTAACTTTAGAAGATATTAAAAATAGCAAAGAGCCATTTGATTTGATCGAAATTATCAGAATTACAGCATTTAGAATCGGATTAAGAATAGAATACTTATGGTAAAAAAACATCACTCTGCAATTGTATCTAATAAAGCTCATATAGGAGAAAAAACTATAATCTGGCATTTTTCACACATCCGGAAGAATGTAACCATTGGCAGAAATTGTATCATCGGTCAATCCGTATATATAGATTCAAACGTCAAAATAGGAAATAATGTCAAAATCCAGAATGGTTGCTATCTCTATCATGGATCAAACTTAGAAGATGGTGTTTTTTTAGGACCGGCGGTTATATTGACAAACGACCGCATTCCAAGGGCTATCAATCCGGATGGATCGCTTAAAAATAAAAGGGATTGGCAGGCAGGAAAGATTTTAATAAAAAAAGGAGCATCTTTAGGAACAGGAGTTATAGTCTTACCCAACATAACAATCGGCAAGTTTGCCATGATAGCCGCGGGTTCTGTAGTGACTAAAAATGTGCCAGATCAGGCATTAGTAATGGGAATTCCAGCAAGAAATGTCGGTTTCGTCTGTATTTGCGGTGAAACTCTTAGAAAAAAAGATTCGAATGAAAAAAGGATAAAAATTAAATGCAAAAATTGTGGCAATGAAAATCTATTATGATTCCACTATCAAAACCTATTTTAGGAAGAGAAGAAGAAAGAGCAGTTTTGGAGGTACTCCGCTCAGGAAAACTTTCTCAAGGGCAAAAAGTCGAAGAATTTGAAAAAAAATTCGCTAAGTTTATAGGTAGTAAATATGCCGTTGCTACCTCATCTGGCACCACTGCCCTCCATCTTTGCCTTTTGGTTTTGAACATCGGCCCAGGAGATGAAGTTATTACCACCCCATTTTCATTTATTGCCTCTGCAAATGTAATTTTATACGTCGGTGCCCGTCCCATTTTCGTCGACATAAATCCCCAAACATTTAATTTAAATCCACGACTTATTGAAAAGGCAATCACCCCCAAAACCAAGGCCATCCTTCCTGTGCATTTATTTGGCTTGCCCGCCGATATGGAAAAAATACTCTACATTGCCAAAGAATACAAACTATTTGTCATCGAAGATGCCTGTCAATCCCATGACGCCGAAGTAAAAATGGGTGCAGTTTGGAAAAAGGTTGGTTCAATAGGAGATGTGGGTTGCTTTTCATTTTACCCCACCAAAAATATGACCACCGCCGAAGGTGGCATGGTAGTCACCAACAAGAAAGAAATCGCCCAGAAAATAAAAATGCTTAGAAATCACGGAATGAGAGTTCGCTATCAGTATGAACAACTAGGATACAATTTCCGCATGACAGAGATCCAAGCTGCAATTGGCATTGAGCAATTAAAAAAGATAGCGAAGTTTACTCATAAAAGAATCCAAAATGCAAAAATTTTGTCAAAGCTTCTTTACGGAGTCCAAATTCCGTATGTGTCCGACAATACAAAACACGTCTTTCACCAGTTCACCATCAAAGTTCCATCAACATTAAGAGATAAATTATCAAACGAATTAAATAAAAAAGGCATCGCTACAGGAATCTATTATCCGAAGATAATAACCAAATATAATATATATCGAAAGCACAATTCCAAAAATTTATTTCAGGCAGAAAAGGCATGTAAAGAAGTGTTATCCATTCCCATTCATCCCCAACTTTCCAACAGCGATTTAATGAAAATTGCCAAAATCATTAATACATTCATTAAAAATAATTCATGATTAGAGGAAAAAGAGTACTTGTTACGGGTGGAGCAGGCTTTATCGGCAGTCACCTAGTCGATGAATTACTTAAATATGATAATAAAGTCATAGTCTTGGATGATTTCTCGTGTGGCTCTACCAAAAATTTACAGAATGCTACGCTTAGTAGAAATTACCGACTACAAAAAGGTACTGTTACAGATAAAAAAATTGTTACAAAATTAATTGCGAGACGCGGAGTTGATATTGTTTATCATCTAGCTGCAGGCAACTTGTTGACCTCCATAAAAAATCCACATCATGATATTGACGTTACTCTTCACGGCACATTAAATATTCTTGACGCTATAGCTCAAAGGTCCAAAAACACAATTTTAGTCTACAGCTCAACCGGCTCAGTTTATGGAGAGCCTCAATACCAACCACAAGACGAAAATCATCCACAAGAGCCGGTTTCACCTTATGGGATCACAAAACTTGCCGCCGAAAAAATGGTCCTCTTGTGGCACAAAATATACAAAGTAAAATCAGTTGCGCTCCGCTATTACAATGTCTACGGACCACGTCAAAATTACGGTCCCACTGGCGGCATAATCTCGATCTTTATAAGTCGGCTCTTGAAAGAATTACCTCCTGTAATCGAAGGAACGGGAAATCAAGCGAGGTGTTTTACGTTTATTACAGACGTAGTCCGCGCCAATATACTTGCAGCCGAAAAAAAAGACGCGCTTGGAAATGCTTTAAATATTGGTACCACAGAAGTAACTACAATCAATAAACTTGCCTCTCTAATACTAAAATTTTTTCATAAAAACATAAAACCGGTCTATGCTAAAAAAAGATTGGGAGACATCGATGAATTCAGACCTTCGCTTAGGAAAGCCCAAAAAATATTAGGCTACAAACCACAAGTCAAACTTAAAGACGGATTAAAACAAACAATTCAGTGGATCACAAAAAATGAGAATGCCAAATAAAAATAAATTATCAATAGTTATCCCTGTCCATAATGAAGAAAAAATTCTTAAAAAAAGTTTGTCTTATCTTATCAGCAATCTAAAAAAAATAAATCTTTCATATGAACTTATCATCGTCGAAAATGGAAGTACAGACAAATCAAAAGAAATAATCAACGGATTTGCTAAAAAAAATAAAAACATCCGCTATATCTCTTTATCATTCCCAAGTTACGGAAACGCAATTCTCCTCGGATATAAATTGGCCAATAATGAAATTGTCTGCAATTTTTCTGTAGACTGGATAGATATCGAATTCTTAAAAAAAGCCTTGAAGTTAATACCAAAGTTTGATTTAGTCGTTGCCACCAAAAATGCATTTCAAAGCCAGGATAAGCGTCCATCAATAAGACATATAGGAGGAAAAATTTATCACATAATGGTCCGCCTACTTTTCGGATTACCCATTTCCGATACTCACGGTATCAAAGTATTCAAAAGATTAAAAATTCTTCCCATCGTCAAAATTTGCGGAAACGAAAGCGAGACTTTTGATACAGAATTAGTAGTTAGAGTATACAAAAATGGTTTGGCTATTACCGAGGTGCCGGTATTAATAAGAGAAATGCGTCCAACAAGGGTCAAAGTACTTTCTCGGGGAATCAAAGGATTTCTTCAGCTTATAAACCTTAAATTTAAAATCAGCGCTTTGCTGTAACTAAAGTATTGCCTTATAATGTCTCCTAAAAGGGAATAAAAAATGAAAAAAGCGCACCTAGCAGTAATCGGTGTCGGAACTATGGGAATAAACCATGTCAGAATCCTGTCCCAGTCCGATCGTTGTGAATTGGTTTGCGTTGCTGACGTATCGAATGATCTCTTAAAAAAGGTATCAGCTCAGTATAAAGTAAAAGGATATTCCGATTATCTCCAAATGGTCGACGATGAAAAACTGGACGCGGTCATAGTAGCCGTTCCCACAAAACTCCATTTTCAGGTAGGAAGTGACATTATAAACAAAAAAATTTCTCTTCTCATCGAAAAACCTCTAGCCGCAACCGTCTCCGAATGTAAAAAACTCATTTCCATGGCTAAAGAGAAAAATGTTCTCCTCGGAGTGGGCCACGTAGAGAGATTTAACCCCGTCATCAAGGAAGTTAAAAAGCGCATGGCTGAAAATATTTTAGGAAAAATATTTCAGATTGCCATAAGAAGAATTGGTCCATTTCCCCAAAGAGTAACTGATGTTGGCGTAGTTTTAGACTTAGCCACACACGACATTGATATCATGATATATCTGATAGGTGACAAAATAATTCGTGCCTATTCAGAATCAAATAGACTCATTCATTCAAAACATGAAGATTTATCTGCTAGCCTTTTTCGCTTTAATAATGGAATTATCGGCGTCTTGGTTGAGAACTGGCTAAGCCCAACCAAAATAAGAGATTTATCTCTAAGCGGCGAAAAGGGGATGCTCATAGCAGATTTTATTACCCAGGATTTATTTTTTTACGAAAACAACTACACCCCAAGTACATGGGGAAGCCTAGAAGTTTTTCGTGGCATGGCCGAAGGAAATATGACTCGCTTTTATATAAAAAAGGAAGAACCATTGAAAGTGGAACTTAATGCATTTCTAGACGCCGTTCTCTTAAATAAAAAGTTCATGGTCACAGACGAAGAAGGTCTTGAAGTTGTCCGGATATCAGAACACTTAATCCGCAAATCCAAAAGAGACCGACTATAATGCAGACGAAGATTCGTAATCCACTTATTGCCACAGCAATTATTATATTCATCCTCTTTGGAATTTCATTTATATCAGTGAAAAGTTACTACACCCAAGGTTTACCATATTATGATTCGATCGGCGCATATTGGAACATGTTTTCAATTATGAACATTACTAGATCCCAGGGATTTATAGCAGGTATAAATCAAGCCACTTTATATCCTCTCTCTTGGTTACAGTCCTTTTTTGCTGTTTTAGCAGCATTCTTTTTAGAAAAAAATCCACAACAATTAATAATTCTCAATTTTATCTGTCTTTTTATCCTCATTTTTTCATTACATAAAGTAACAAAAAGCCTTCAATTATCCAATTTTCAATCTTACCTAATTTTCCTCATCCCTCTTATACCAGCATCACTCTTCTGGTGGAAGGGGGGTTATATTGATTTAAGAAGAGATGCGAGCTTTGTTACCCTTTTAGCTGCATCATATTTCTTTTTATCCTCATTTCTCTTCAAGCCAAAAGTATCGTCTGGATTAATCTGTGGGATTGTCTTAGGTCTAACGCAATGGTCACGGGGAAATGCTTTACCTCAAATTATTTTAACAGCGCTTACCGTTTATGGTACGTATTTTACTGATAAAAATATAAGAGCAAATTGGCGCGATGTAGTTTCTAAAAGTTCTTTTATTATATTTTCATTCGCTACCCTTGCCATTCCCTTTTATTTATATAATATAGAAATTATTATCCTTCAGTATAGTAATAATTGGGCGATAAACGGAGATAGAATACGCTCTTTTATTGATTTTCTACCTGCCGGATTAGTATTTATGCTAGGGTATACCTCAAAGGAAATTATAATAAGTTTTCTATTTTTCAGCTTAATACTATTCATATTTTTCTATCTTTTTTATAAAAAGAAAGTCACTTTCAATAATAATATTTTTAAACAAAAATATTCATTCTATTTTAAATCGGGAGTTCTCTTATATTTATTGATATTTTTCTTTAATGTATTTGTTGTGGGTATTATGAAAAATCTTGGAGACCATCAGGCATATTTACCATTTTTTCCCTTAATTATAGGCTTATATTCTATATTAGTTTTCCTTGTCGCTAGCATGAAGTTTAAAAAAGCTCAGGAATCACATATTTTTAAAGTACTACTTATTCTTTCAATGATATTTATAGTAGCAACTACAATTCGCATAAAAGCAAATAAACCTCCCACTGATAAACAGCTTCACGATCAAGCAAAGCAAATAGTGAGAGATATAGGTAAAGATCTAGGCGGTAGGACGGTCGCCTACCTTTGGCTCGAAGATATAAATGTCCATACCCTAAATTTTTATTTAACCCAAAGAGGATTTGAACCTATAAGGACATCATCAAGAATAAGCAAGAATGTAGATATCGAAAATCCCCCCGTCTCTTACATATCAATTGCCGACCAACAAAAAGAATTTGCCGAAGGGTTACGCACCAAAGATTTTATAGTCTTTGCCCAAAATACATCTTTATACGAAAATAAAAACGCCTTTTTCTCCATGTTCGTCTTCGGAAAACCCGTCTTAGATGAGTTGCTGGTTGATGATAATTTTGCCAAATATCATACTTTCACTATTCGAGATACTCCCTTCATAGTTCTGAAAAATCAAATAGAAAGAAAATAATTACAATACTTTTTTTAAATACAAAGATGGATAGTAATACTCTGTGGTTTTCGGTGACCAAAATTTTTTATATAAGATGCCTTTATATTTGATTTCATCATCTTTAGTTCTCGATGAAACTATAATACAAGGATCAAAATCTTTATAAGAGTCTTTACTCGAAAATATTGAAGAGACGTTTTGAACTAATATATGTTCTATTCTATAGTTTTGCTTTTTGTGATTCAGTAAAAGCCAATAAAGATATTCAGGATCATCGCCCCAGACAAATAGACCAATATGTTTACACCGAGTTAAAGAGATTTCCTTTACCGTATCATTATAAATTTGTTTTAGATTTCTCATTTGGTTAAAGTATTGATCTGAACGATCAAATTTAGAAAATCCAAAATAGAGAAGAGATCGATCTTGATTATTGATTATATAAGGAAGAGAAGTAATCATGAGTATCGAAAGCAGAACTAAATATATTTTTTTTGGCATCAAATAAAGAGTTATACCAATTGGGACTGATGACATTATAAAAAAGGGAAGGTGAAGGCGACTATGCCAGGGTTGCCACTTAAGATAAAAAGAAAAAAGAAGAAAACCTGTGGCTGTAGCAAAAATATATCCAAAAAATAAGAACCGCCTAGTCCTTTTAATATGCTTCACTGTTGGCAAAATCAAAATAATACTTATAACAAAAAGAAATATATGTATAAAATTCCCTGCAGTTCCATCAGATGCCCCTATGGAAGATACAATATTTTGATATCCGAAAGTAGTATTACTCCAAGTAATTCGCTTATCATTGGTATTTATTCCCATGAAACGATGTGTCTCAAGTACTGAGTGGTAAAAGAAGTCGTTTAGAAAATTACTCTGTGTTCCTAAATGAAGGCTAGTATTACGAAGTAGATTAGATATAAGAAATCTTATATCATGAGTTTCATTCGTATAACGAAGATTATCGTTTGAAAACTCTCTATTCGGTCCAAAAGGATTTGAAAAGGTTTTGAAATTACGTATATAAAAAAAAGAATTTATACAAATTACAACGATAATTAAAAAAATAACGAACAAGAATGCCTTAAATTTAATTTTTTTGAATGAGCAAATACCAAATAAAACAATATAAGGAGTCAAAAAAAGATAGGCAGTCGGTTTCGTCAAAATAGCTAATCCGAGACTACATCCAGCCAACAATAGATAAAAAAAACTATAGTCACGTAATGATTGCCAAGAAAAGAACAAAGAACAGACAAGCCAGGCTGATAATATATAGTCATTATTTGTTCCAGTTGATTGAAGAATACCCATTGGAAGCGTAATAAGAATAAAGCCTGATATCAACTGGGCATTTCTGTCAGAAATAAAAAATTTAGTAATAAGTGAAATGCCGATGAGAGAAATAACCATGCCAAGCCATTGAGGAAGATTAAAAAATCTATCAGATGCAGATAAGATATAAAAATGAAGTAATAAGTATTCTGACCATGGACTAGTATATAATTGACGCAAAATATGAGTGGGATAAAATTCAACAGTATGATTTTGAATCCAGTGCGTAATTTTCGGTAAATGATAAGAAATGACGTCTCCCGTATTCGGAGGATAACTGAGGGCGAGAAAAAGAGTAACTAATAAAACAAATAGTATAAAAGCAAAAATGATGATTTCAAATGGTGATTTAATGACTGAAAAATATAGAGATTTGATTTTATTGAAAAGAATCACTCTCAAAAATTTAATACGTGAGTGTTGTCGATTAGAAATGTAAATTAGGATTAAAATAACCGATAACCAAAACAAGAGTATACTTTTAAATTCTAACAAACGAATCAAACTGAGAAGTTCTGTAATTATTGTTAAAATTATTCCGAAGAAAACTACAGATATAAGAACAGACTGTCGAATACCAAATTTCGCTTGATAGATGATTCGAAAGAGTAAAACAAATATAATTAACAAAAGTAAAAGTGCCATAAAATATATGCTATCTAATATTAAGAAAATTAATTGAAGTATAAAATAATGCAGAGAATTTTAATAGCAACATCTACAGGAGGACATAAAGTAGTAATCGAACTGGAAAGATTACTTGCTGTTGCCCTAAAAGAACGTAAGGCAGACGTGCATTTGCTTTTATGTGATAAATTCTTGCCTGCATGTCTTATGGCAGCGGCTCAAGATTTCAAAGATCAAAAAGAATATGCAGACTATGGTCCCAGAAAATCATTGTGCGATAGCTGCTACAAATATGGTCTTAGTAAATATGAAAATCTTGGATTGCCCATACATCGTTATAGTGAGTTAACCACAGAGAGCGAAAATCAGCAATCGTATAAATTAGCATCCTCCTTACCTGTAGACAAAATCACCAATTTTATGAAAAATGAAGTAAAAATAGGAGAACACACTACAGCAGGAACTCTAAGATATTTTGCCAAAGGAGACTTAGCAGGCGAAGAATACGGAGAAAAGATTCTTCGGCGATATTTTCATGCGGGACTTCTTACATATTATGCCATTGAACGTCTAATAAAGATGGTTGATTTTGACGTCACTGTTTTCCATCATGGAATATATATTCCACAGGGTATTATTGGAGAAGTCTTAAGAAAGAATAAAATAAGAGTCGTAAATTGGAATCCGGCATACAGAAAACGTTGCTTCATATTTAGCCATAACGATACATACCACCATACACTTTTAAGTGAACCTACAAATAAATGGGAAAGTATGCGCTGGACTAGAAAAATGGATTCACAGCTAACGGATTACCTCAAAAGTAGACTTGTAGGAACCAAAGACTGGATTTGGTTTCATGAAAACCCACTTTTTGAAGTCAATGTAATTGAGAAAGAATTAGGTATAGATTTCAAAAAACCCACAATCGGACTTCTAACCAACGTCATGTGGGATGCCCAGTTGCACTATAAGTCCAATGCGTTTAAAAACATGATGGAGTGGTTAGTAGCAACAATCAAATATTTTAAAGAGAGGAAAGACCTCCAACTCGTTATAAGAGTACATCCAGCGGAAGTCAGAGGTACATTACCTTCCCGACAGAAAGTTGGAGACGAATTAAACAGACACTTTCCCAAACTTCCTCCTAATATTTTTATTATTCCCCCAGAGAGTAATATCAGTACCTATCCTGTAATTTACAACTGCAATGCAGTTTTGATTTATGGGACAAAAACAGGTGTTGAATTGACAAGTATGGGAATACCAGTCATCGTCGCCGGAGAAGCATGGATTAGAAATAAAGGCATTACCTACGATGCAAAGAGCCCTAAAGACTATATAAAAATATTGGCCAAACTACCGTATAAAGCAAAAATGTCAAAGAGTAAAATTTTGAGAGCCAAAAAATATGCTTACCATTTTTTCTTTAGACGGATGATTCCTTTGACATCAATCGAGGAGAAAGTTGAATGGCCCCATTTTTTAGCTAATATAAGCACGAAGAAGAATTTGCTATACGGCAAAGACAAGGGCTTAGACACCATCTGTAATGGCATATTGAAAGGAACCGATTTTATATATAAAGCAGAGGAAGAAAAAGATTCTATTTATAAGTCAGGACTACCTAAGTTAAAAGCTTTTGCGCTTTCTTATCATTTAGATAAAAGTAAATCACACGAGGTGTTAGTGAAAGAACCTTTATCTAAGTATTGCCAGATTTTATTTGAATCATCTGATGACCGAAATACTAAACCAAAGTATATAAACAAATCTTTTCTTTCCAGACCGATCATTTTTCACCAAAGGCCACCCCCTTCTGAATTTTTAGAGCAGGAAAACCTTAAACTTGTATGGATCCCCATGTGGGACCATATTAAAGATTACCCTAATTCTTGGTGGAATAGTTTGCCGAAAAATCTAAGAATAATAGCTTTCTCAGAAAAAGTATACGAGAAGGCAACCAAGTTTAATATACCATCGCTGCGTGTAAAGTATTATTTAAACCCTCATATAACCCAAAAAGCTTCATGGGATCAAGGAAGAATACTTTTCTATTGGAATAGAGTTGGCCTCTTTAATAAAGCGTTTCTGGAAAGATTGTGCCGGGAAATTGCTATCACAAAACTTATTTTTCAAAAGGAGATAGATCCTGGAATAAATAGTTATGCATATTTTAATTTGCCATCTAAATTTGGAAAGACTAAAGTAGAAATAATCTCCCGGCATTTACCGAAGGAAAAGTATCACCAAAAACTCGAGGAAGCAAATATCTATCTTGCCCCAAGACCGATAGAAGGAGTAGGATTAACTTATCTTGAGGCTCTAGCACGTGGGGCAGCAGTCTTAAGCATTGATGCCCCTAGCATGAATGAATATATCACCCATAAAAAAAATGGCTATTTTTTTAAAATAAAACAAAAAAGATGGTGGAATACTAGAAAAGCTACAGAAATAAATACGAATCAAAATTGGGCAGAATTAAGAAACTTAGATTATGAATCGCTGGGTTTGAACGGACTACATGAACATGAAATTGGATTTGAGAGTTGGGTCAAAGATATTCCGAAATATTATAAATTCATTACAGACTGGTAAATGATAATTCAAAATCCAAATTTAAGTATCATTGTTACATCCAGAAATGATAATCACGATAATACGCTTCTCAAAAGAATGAGAATTTTTTATACAAATTTACTCTATCAACTGGAAAAATATAAGCTTCCGGGAGAATTAATTATTGTGGAATGGAATCCTCCACGAAACAAACCCCCGCTTGCTATGGTTTTACCAAAGATAGAGAAAAATCCATATGCAAAAGTAAAAATAATTACAGTACCTAACTCCATCCATAAACGATTTCCGAATTCTAAAGTACTTGGACTTTATCAATTTATTGCTAAAAATGTTGGAATCAGAAGAGCAAAGGGCAAATTTATTCTGGTAACCAACATAGATATATTATTTTCAAGTAAAGTCATAGAATATCTAAACAAAAAAAAGCTAGATAGAGGTATTTTATTGCGATCAATCAGATTTGATATTCCGGCAAATATCAATGAAAAATGGCCAGTTTCTCAAAGGCTACAATTTTGTGAAAAAAATGCATTCAATGCATATCGGCCAAATAATGACTCATCCATAATTAATTTTATTAGAAGGACTATTAATAATAGAGTATCGGAAGGAATATTCACGAATGCATGCGGTGATTTTACATTACTTTCGAAGGAAGCTTGGTTCTCACTTCGGGGTTATCCGGAATTTCCTTTGCACGGCGTAAAAATTGATGGATTATTGGTATATCAAGCATTCTTTGCTGGTAGCAATCAGTTTATACTTCCAGAAAACGCATGTATCTACCACATAGAGCACGAAAATAGCTGGTCAAGTGACAAAAGTATAACTTTACAAGATAAACTGAGAAAAAAAGATATTCCTTTTCTGACATCAGAGAAATACAGAAATTACATCGAAAAAATGAGAAGAGGGAAGGGGAAATTTCTTTTTAATGATAATACTTGGGGGTTGAAGGATGAAAATTTAGTAGAATTAATACTCTAATTATTCCAATGATAAATATTAAAAATTTCTTGCCTTTAAGTAAAAATAAAATACCCACGTTAGATCAAGAATTATGGCTAAAACAACAGGAAATTAAAACTTTTATCGATATAGGGGCGTATGTAGGAGAATACGTTGATTATGCCTACAGATTATATCCGAAAGCAAATATTTATGCTTTTGAACCTCTCCTTGATAGTTACAATTTATTAGTCAAGAAGAAAAATTACATAAAAAATCTTTATACATATAATATAGCTCTGGGAAATAAGAAATATAAAAGCACATTTTATCGAAGTTCATATGCCCCTTCCTCCTCAATCTTACAAATGGGCATATCTCATAAGAAAAACTTTCCCCATACTGCAAACCTAAAAAAAGAATACGTAAAAGTAGACACGTTAGATAATGTATTCAGGAAGGAAGAACTAAAGACAAAAATTTTTGTTAAGATTGATACGCAAGGTTATGAAGATAGGGTAATAAAAGGAGGGGAAAAAACATTAAAAAGAACTGCAATCATCCAAACGGAAGTAAGCTTCGTCCTTCTGTATAAAGGACAAAAATTGTTTGGTGATATTTATAATTTACTTGCAAATTTAGGCTTTATTTTCTGTGGTTATCGCAATCAAATTTTATCTCCCAAGAATGGGAAACCTCTCCAGGCCCATGTTTATTTTATAAATCCTTTAAGACTAAAATTATGAAAGATTTCACTATAGCGTTATGCACCTGCAACCGCTTATCGCTTCTAAAAAAATGTTTAAAAAGCATTATGGCAGATATTTCTCTCGAACAAATTGTAGTTTTGGATGCTGGCTCTATAGACGGTTCAGTTGAATTTCTAAGACGTCATCATAAAAAGGTCAAACTGGTACAATATCCGAAAATTGGACAAGCAAAAAGCCTCAATCGATTCTTCAAAACAGTTAGATCCAAATATGCTTGCTGGGTTAGTGATGATAATATTATCAAAAAAGGAATGCTCAAAAAGGCAGAGAGAATCCTAGATGAAAATCCCCATATAGGTATGGTCGGATTGAAAGTCAAAGACGTCACTGGACCATATAGAGACGAAGAATATATCGGAGGCATTTCCCAGGCTGGTATATTAAATGTAAATCAAGGTATGTTTCGCATGAACATTGCCCGAAAAGTGGGTTTTTTTGATGAAAAATTTCCAGATTATGGAATGGATGTAGATTTAACCACAAAAATTTTATTGGCTGGTCACAAAGTAGTCTATACAAAAAATATCGCCATATTGCATTACCGCGATTACCATCAATATCCAGGGGCATTTGAGTTGGAAGATAGAAAAAAAAGATCCTTATTATCACACAAAATTTATGCTCGGAAATATCCAGTATTATGCAGAAAATATCGGCAAACAACTCTACTATATTACAGAACATATCTATTATTGCGATCGATAATCGTCATTCCGTTGCAATTAATCTATTCTTTTATATCCATCCCTTTGAGTAAAACAAGATTTATTTTTCTTCTTATCAATGCAAGGAGAAGGATAATCGATTTGAAAAATAGATATTTTGGTACAAAACGAGATTGGAACAATATACTCCGCGGAAGATTTATCTCATACCTAGATCTCTGGTATAATCGGAACCGCGACTTTTACTTGGTTCAAAAAATAAAAAATCATTGATAAAACACAAACCTAAACTAATCATCAAAAATAAAACTATTTCCCTTGAAAGCGATTGCTTTGTCGTGGCAGAAATAGGCCATAACCATCAGGGCAGTATCGAAATAGCCAAACAACTCTTTAAAGCAGCCAAAGAGTGTGGTGTCGATGCAGTCAAGTTACAAAAACGAAATAATAAAAAACTCTATACCCAGGAATTTTATAATACTCCTTACAACAGCGAAAACGCATACGGACCAACATACGGCCGACACAGAGAAGCTCTCGAGTTTGGTGAAGGCCAGTTCAAGGAATTGAAAAAATATGCCGAGCATTTAGGATTAATCTTTTTTGCCACCCCATTTGATTTTGATAGCGTTGATTTTCTTGAGTCTATAGATACTCCCCTTTATAAAGTCGCATCAGGAGATTTGAGAAATATACCTCTTTTAGAATATATTGCCCGAAGGCAAAAGCCAATGCTTATTTCCACAGGCGGCGCGACCCTAGATGATGTCAAAAGAGCGTATAAGGTAGTAAGAGCCATCAATCCAAATTTTGCCATTCTACAATGCACCGCGTCATACCCGGCCGAGTTTTCAGAGCTAAATCTTCATGTCATAAGTGAATATCAACGTCTCTTTCCTGACAACATCATTGGTTTTTCCGCTCATGACAACGGAATTGCCATGTCTGTAGCAGCCTATGTCCTAGGCGCAAGAGTTATCGAAAAACATTTTACCCTCAATAGAATCATGAAAGGTACAGATCACATATTTTCACTTGAGCCGGTTGGCATGAAGAAATTGGTCAGAGATTTAAGAAGAGTCAAGGTGGGACTTGGAGATGGAGTTAAAAAAACGTATGAATCAGAAAAAGATCCAATACGCAAGATGAGTAAAACAATCGTCGCCGCAAAAGATATTCGTAAAGGACATGTTTTGACAAGTAAAGATTTAGCATTTAAATCACCAGGCGGTGGATTGCATCCCTATCAAATTGAAAAACTAATTGGAAAAAAAGTCAAAATACCTCTCAAAGAGGACGAGACAATAGCATTCGAACATCTTTATAAATGAAAAAACCACTTGAATTATTTAAACTCGATGGCAATATAGCACTGGTTACTGGAGGCCTAGGAAATCTAGGGCCTTATTGGATAAAAGCGTTAAAAGGGGGTGGAGCAAAAGTAGTTTCGATTGATCTGCCGAACATAAAATCCTCTGACTATTACTTTTCCGTCGATATCACCGATATAAATCGTCTTCATAAATTACATACACAGATATCAAAAGATTTGGGAAGCGTTACAATACTTGTAAACAATGCCGGCATTGACGCACCACCCTCAAAGCACCTCGAAGGTGGCCGGCTTGCCCTGAGCGCAGTCGAAGGGGACTCCTTCGAGGTGAAGGAAACAGGCTATGACTCCCCCGAGGTGAACAGGCTATATAAAAATATGTGGGATGTAAATGTCCAAGGTCTGGTAAATTGCATAGAAGTTTTTTCACCAGATATGAAAAAGCAGAAGAAAGGAAGCATTATAAATATTGGCTCTCTCTATGGAGAAAAGTCACCAGACGAAAGATTATATAGCCATCTCGGTTTTGACAAGCCCTGGGCCTATGGAGCCACAAAAGCAGCGGTCCTTCAAGTTACTCGTCACTACTCCACCCGCCTTGCCAAATATAATATCAGAGTAAATACCTTATCACCGGGAGGAGTATTTAATAATCAAGATAAAGAATTTGTAAAAAAATATTCACAACACGTTCCCTTAGGCCGAATGGCAGAAAAAGTTACCGACCTTGCCGGCCCGCTTCTCTTTCTTGCCTCCGATGCATCAATCTATGTTACAGGCATAAATCTTCAAGTTAATGGCGGCTATACAGCTTGGTAAAAATATGAAATATCCCACAAATATTTATCACTGGATTGGCAACAGAGAAACTGGAAATAAAGATACTAAATTAATTGCAAAAATAAATCCAAGAAACGGGCAAAAAATAGCCAAAATAATTCAAGGAACCAATCAAGAGGTAAAATATGCAATTACCAAATCTTTAAATGCTTTTTCATCTTGGAGTCAAACTTCAATAATATCTCGTGCCAACATTCTCCGCGAGACCGCCATTTTGGTGCAAAAAAGAAAGGATGAAATAGCCCAAATAGTTCATCTGGAAACGGGAAAATCTTTAAAAGATGCAACAAACGAAGTAGAAGGAGCAATAGAATTAGGCTTTTTTATGGCAGGGGAGGGGAGAAGATATTATGGGAAAACAACCACATCGGCACAAGAAAATAGGTGGGCATACACCATAAGACAACCAGTTGGAGTTTGCGCTTTAATAGTTCCTTTTAATACTCCTATTGCCAATGTAACCTGGAAAGCATTTCCAGCCCTTCTTTGCGGAAATACGTGTGTGGCAAAAGCTGCCTCAGATACGCCTTACACTCCCATTTGGTTTGGGAAAATTCTAAAAGAGGCAGGACTGCCTGACGGAATCTACAACGTCATCCAAGGAAGCGGAGAGGAAATAGGAGGTGCTCTGCTTGATGACAGAAGAATAAATCTTATTAGCTTCACCGGATCGGTCGAAACCGGAAAATATATTCAAAAAAAGGTTGCAAATCGTTTGGTCAAAGTAAGTCTTGAATTGGGAGGAAAAAATCCTCTTATTGTCTGCGACGACGCCAATCTAGAAGAAGCTGCCAACCAGGCAATACTTTCAGCATTTTCCAATGCCGGACAGCGCTGTTCTTCCGGAAGTAGAATTATAGTTTTCGAAAAAATATACGAACAATTCAAAAAGCTTTTTATAGAAAAAACAAAAACTTACAAAGTAGGACCAGTGATAAATGAAAAGCAATTAAACAAAATGATTTCAATCATGGACAGAGTTGTTAAGTCTGGAAAAGTTAAATTAATTTTAGGAGGAAATAGAAAAGTCGATAGACCAGGTTACTTTCTTGCTCCTACTATTCTCGAATCAAAACAAAAAAGCGAGTATGATGACGAAGAATTATTTGGCCCAATCACTTCTCTCTATAAAGTAAAAAATTTAGATCAAGCTTTAGAATTAACAAACAACTCTCCCTATGGTTTAACCGCAGCAATTCATACCGCAAGTATTCATAAAGAAGAGTATTTTATAAATCACGCCAGAGTAGGAGTAGTATCAGTAAACGGCCCGACCTATGGCAGCGAACCCCATTTGCCTTTCGGAGGCTTGAGAAATTCGGGTAATGGTCATCGAGAACCAGGCACAGAAGCCCTAGACTTCTATTCTGAATGGAAAACCGTTTATATAAAGCACAGCCCCGAGAATATTTAGATGATGAAAATTCCATCAATTATTGCTCTGATACCCGCACGCTCCGGATCTAAAAGAATTAAAGATAAAAATATAAATGAACTTGCTGGCCATCCACTAATCGCCTACACCATAGCGGGAGCGTTAGAATCAGGAATATTTAAAAAAATAATAGTCTCAACCGATAGCCCACAATACGCCAAAATTGCAGAATATTATGGCGCAGAAGTTCCCTTTTTGCGTCCTTCCGAGTTTGCCAAGTCGACTTCACCTGACATCGAATGGCTCCATTACACTCTGAAAAAACTCCGGAATGATGAAAATGGCACAATTGAAGACTGTTTTGCCATTTTAAGACCCACAAGTCCGGGAAGGTTATCCGAAACCATAAAACGGGCTTGGAAGCTATTTCTCGATGATGGCAATGCAGATAGTCTTCGCGCAGTTGAAATTTGCTCTCAACATCCGGCTAAAATGTGGATTGTTGATAAAAAGATTAATCGCATCCATCCCGTAATGGTCAATCCTGACAAAAAAGATATACCATGGCACAGCCAGCAATTTCCCTCCCTTCCCAAAGTCTATGCTCAAAATGCCAGTCTGGAAATTGCCTGGACTCGCCTTCCTCTTGAAAAATATTCTCTATCAGGAGATAAAATCATGCCCTTCTTTACTAATGAATCAGAAGGATTTGATCTAAATTCTGAATGGGACTGGATAATTGCTGAAAATATGCTAAAGAGAGGCAGATTGATTCTGCCAAAAGTAAAGAAACCTCCGTATGAAAAATATTCTTAATCAAACAGGGTATATAGGAGCTAATACATTCCAGCTACTTGAAAAAAAGAAGTATCTTGACACAATTGCCGATTGTATACGCTACAATACGCTTTTATCTGTAGCTCGCGCCGGCACAGGACACTTGGGAGCTTCTCTTTCAATAATAGAAACGCTAACTGAAATTTATTTTCGTTCTTTTAACTTTGATCTACAAAATTTAAATAATCCCCACCGCGACATCTTTATCCTCTCCAAAGGTCATGCAGCTCCATCTCTCTATACAACTTTAGCCGCCAAAGGCTATTTTCCCATAGAATCGCTTGACTCTCTTCGAAGACTCAATGGTCTTCAAGGTCATTGCGATATTGTAACGTTGGGTATTGAAGCAAATACCGGCTCTCTGGCCATGGGTCTATCCAAAGCAGTAGGCTACTCAATCTTAAAAAAAAGAATGGGATTAAAAGGTAATGTCCTGTGTTTAGTCGGAGATGGAGAATTACAAGAAGGCCAATGCTGGGAAGCCTTTCTTTCGGCAATAAGTTTCTCTTGTGACAATTTATTCGTTGTCATAGACGATAACCAAGTCCAGACAGATCAATACACCAATAATATTGTTAAGTACAATGACATAATAAGTACGCTTTCCTCAATAGGTTTTGCAGTAGTTGAAAAAAACGGTCGGAAAAGCGATGAAATCTACAAAGGTTTTAACTCATTAAAAAAAGCCAAAATACCAAAACTCCTCTATCTTCATACAGTCAAAGGCCAGGGGGTTTCATATATGGAACACACGAATATATTGAATAAAAAAAATGCTAAATATATCTGGCACAACAAACCACCAACAAAAGAATTATTAAGAATTGCTCTCGAAGAAATTTTAAAAAGGATTAAAAATATTCTTAAATCAGAAAATCTTTCATTCAATATAAACCCATCTCTACAGTCTATACCGAGGGAACCGGGAGAAACAGGTATCGAAGGAAAAAACATCATTGCTGGTTTTGCAGAAGGACTAAAAGAAATAGCCTCAAAAAATAAAAGAATCGTCGTCCTCGACGGAGATCTGGAAGAAGATTGTGGTTTCATCCCATTCCATAAATCATACCCCAAACGATTTTTTGAAATGGGGATTATGGAACAACACATTGTTTCAGCAGCATCAGCCTTTTCTCGACTTGGGTATATTCCTGTAATCTCCACATATGCCGCATTTCTCACCGCCAGAGCCAACGAGCAAATCTATAATTTAGTAACAGAAAGTGGAAAAGCCTTAATAGTCGGTAATATGGCAGGTATACTTCCGGCCACTCCAGGAAAGTCTCATCAAGCATTTCGGGATATTGCCTGCATGAAAAATATACCCGGAATTACCATGTACCAGCCAGTCTCGGCTCAAGATGTAAAAAACATCCTCAATAGATATTTCCAAGGTTTATTAGGCAAAATTGTCTATATTCGTTTATCAATGGCCGCATCCCGCATTGAGTTGGCAACGTCACCCATTTCTTTAAAAAAAGGAGTTTCACATATACTCAAAAAAGGCAAAGATGCTCTCGCGATCGGGATAGGGCCTGTAGTTTTGGGAGAATGTCTAAAGTCAGCCGAAAATTTAAAAGAAAATGGCATAAATGTCGAAATCTGGAATCATCCCTGGCTTATTGATTTTGACAAAAACCAATTGCGTCAAGCTTCAAAAAGGAAAATTCCTTTAATTATCATCGAAGATCACTATATAAAAGGAGGATTTGGTGAAAGCCTTTTGTCATTTTTAAGATTAAATAATATTTCCTTTAACAAAATAAAGCATATTGGGATAAAGAATATTCCTCAGACAGGCTTTAGACAGGAGGCGCTCGAAACACAAGGGTTAGATAGCAACTCATTAATCTCCGGTATAAAAAGCTTGCTTCAATGACTAAAAGTTTCGAGCTCTTAAGATTACTTCTGATCGGAATGAGCCTTAAACTCTATGCCGGCCTCAAATCCATTCCAGCAAATAATATTGATACATTTACTCGTATATCAGCACTTCGGTCCTATAAAAATTTAGGTATTCAGCGAACTTTTGAATTGTTCATTCACCCGATTTCAACCATCAGGTATTTCGAATTTGACTTTGTCCAAAAAAATATAGAATTATCAAAGGTTCATAATATTTTGGATATATCGTCTCCTAGAATGTTTGGCCTTTATGTAGCCAAAAAAAATCCAAATATTAAATATTTAATGATAAATCCTGATAAACATGATTTAACTGAAACTAATCAATTTAAAAATTCATTAAATCTGCATAATTTAACTCTTGATAGTTTAGATGCCCTAAAGCTTCCTTTTAAAAGTAATTCATTTGATATAGTTTTAAGCATCAGTGTCATCGAACACATTGCAGGAGTCGGTGACATGAAAGTAATAAAACAAATATGGCGGGTATTAAAGCCTGGCGGAAAATTAATAATTACTACTCATGTGGCAAAAAAAGAAAGATTGGAATACAGGGATTCAGACACCTATAATTTACAGGGAAAGAAAAAGAAATATTTTTTTCAAAGAATTTATAGTGGTGATTCATTAAAAAAGAGAATAATCAACGCAATTGGAATTAAGCCTAAATTAATCGAAATCATTGGAGAAACTAAAAAGGGTTGGTTCGATTCATATATAACACGCTGGATTGAATACGATATAAAAGAAACAATTTTCGACCCATGGTACATGCTCACCAAATTCAGAAAATATAATTCTATAGAGGAGTTACCTGGAATAGGTATAATCGCCGTAGTTTTTATTAAACCCCATCAACATTTATGATATTTTCCAGAAAAATCGTTAACTCTATCAATACTTATCTCAAAAGACCAATCATCTATAAATTATTTCAGATGCAAAATGAATGGTTCAGAAAGCCTCCCTATGTATATTCTTATTATGGTTATAAAGTATATTATCCTCCACGAGACGACCTCATATACCTTTTGGCAACGGATGGCTCATACGAGCAAGGACTTTTAAACGCTTGTCAAAAACTTTTAAAAGACGATGCAGTTATTCTTGATGTAGGTGCCCATTTAGGTCTTATTACACTGGCATTATCAAGAATTCTGCCAAAAGCCCATTTCCACTGTTTCGAGCCTTCTCCACAAACCTTTAGATTACTCAAAACGACAGTCCGCAAAAATATTCTTTCAAAAAGAATATTTCTCAACAATATCGCCATCTTCAAATCAAAAGATACTTCTACTTTCTTCGTTCATCGGGCAAAAGAGGCTTCAATAGATAGTATCAATATCCAAACAGGTCTTAAAATGATAAAAAAAATAAAAGTAAAAACCACAACTATAGACAGCTATGTTAAATCTTTAAATTTGCAAAAGGTAGATGCCATAAAAATCGATGCTGAAGGAGCTGAACTAGACATTCTCAAATCATCACTGATTACATTAAAAAAGTTTAAACCTGCCATTTTTTTCGAGACATGGCCGGAGGCGGCTGGCCTTTTTGGAATAAGTATGAAAGATATATACAATTTTTTTTCTGGCAATGGTTATGCAGTATTTACCCAAAAAATAAAGCGCTTAAATCTGGATAATTTTTTAGACGCCACAAGAAGCGAAAGTAATTTCATCTCTCTACCAAAATCATAATGCCCAAATATTATTCCGACCTTTTTATAAAATCAGGCAAATTTATTTCCGGGAAAATAAAAGCCCCATTTTCGCTTTTGTTTCATCGCTTCAGAAATGAAATATTCAGAAAATCTCCCTACCATATGAAATATTTTGGTTTCAACTTGTATTATAAAAAGGGTGACGGAGGAATAAATCATCTCGCCCGCGGATACTCATACGAACCAGACGTCATAGAGGCAATTATAAAAAATATACGCCCAAACTCTACCATAATCGATGTAGGAAGTAATATCGGCTTAATTACTCTTTCCGTGTTGCATTATTATCCCACCGCACACTTTCATTGTTTCGAACCATCTGGGTACTCTAATCAAATCTTTCAACAAACAATCTTGAAAAATAATTTAAACTCTAATATAAGATTGATAAAAAAAGGCCTCTACCACAAATCGGGAATCATTCCATTCTATACACACGGTATTCCTAACGCCCTAGGCGATGGTATTAAAGATACTAAAAGGGCTGGAATTTCAAAAAAGGCTCCAATCGAAGTAACTACTCTCGATAATTATGTTAAAAAATCTAAAATCCAAAAGATAGATCTCATCAAAATTGACGTCGAGGGTGCCGAGTTATTTGTCCTAAAAGGAGGAAGAAAATCAATTTTAAAATATCGTCCTCTTATCCTTTTTGAGGCAAACCCAGTAAACCTTCAAGCATATAATCTGATCCCGGGTGACATCTATCACTTCTTTTCAAAAATTGACTATAAAATCATTAGCCTTTCCGGAGAAATATTAGATTTAGAAAAATTTGTAACTATGACCCAAAAAGTGGATAATTACTTGGCTTCTCCCATATGAAGGATATAGATATTCTTTGGTTCATCGAACATATTGCCCGTGAGTTGGATGTAGCAGTCTTAGCAAGCTTAATTATCAACAAAAAATACGGCCTGACAGTAAAAATAGAACAGATATCAAATCTTAAGAAAATAGAAAAGCTTTACAATCCCAAAATTATTCTCCTTCCTTATTGTTATGTTGCCACCGATGGTTATATAGAAAGAATAATTTCGATATGGCCAAAGAGTGTCTTTATCAATCTTGCTTGGGAGCAAATTTTTTATAATGCCAACAAAATATATAAATTGCCCCGCGACTATTTTGCTCGAAATTGCGTTTATCACCATGCCTGGAGCAAAACCAGAAAAAAAATACTTAAAAAGCTCGATATTCCAGACAAAAATATTTTTCTAAATGGCCAACCCGCCTATAAATTATATGATGAGCCATACAAAAAACTTTTTATCAGTCGTAAAAATCTGGCAGAAAGATATCAATTAGATACTAACAAAACATGGATTTTCTTTCCCGAAAACTACAGTTGGTATTTCTATTCAAAAGAAACAATCCAAAAGATCATCCAGGATGGTCAAGGAGTAAAAACCATCAGCACTCTAAAAAATTATTGCAAAGACAGCTTTACAATTGCACTTGAATGGTTAAACCAGATCGCAAAAAGATATGAAGATACTGTTGAAATCATCCTTCGTCCGCGTCCCTCATTTAGCCAAGAATATTTTTTATGGCAAGTACAGAAATTAAAACCGTCTCTATCCAAAAATATAAGAGTTATAAAAGATTTTTCCATCAGAGAATGGATTTTAGCAAGCGATATCGTAATTTCATCATTTTCAACTTCACTTATCGAAGCCGCCATAGCTAAAAAAACTCTTTATATACTTGAACCTAATCCCATGCCAAATGAATTAATTGCAGAGTGGTATAAATATGTCGAGAAAATAAAAAGTCTGAATGGATTATTCTCTATCCTGCCGGCCAGCCTGCCGGTAGGCATGGCAGGCAGGAATAATTACTTAAAGCTTCGTACCTGGGCACGGTCTAATTTTTATGTAAAAGATGATCCCATCCAAGGACTTGCGGATATTCTTGCAAAAATACCAGAAAAACAACTTCCAGAATTAAAAAATACAAAAAGTCTATTCCGTCAAGCACAGAAAAAGGCATTCTCAATATTAAGTAAATTAAAAAAAGCAACAACAACCACGGATGCATATTTTAAATTAGATGATGATAAAATCTTTGAGTCAGAATTAAAAGATAAAATGATTCGTTATAAAAACTTTATTGATAAATATCTATGATTATAATGCGCATAACAGGAGGATTAGGCAATCAACTTTTTCAGTATGCCACAGGAAGGACCCTTTCGGAAAAGTTTAATACTACCTTAAAGCTTGATATCACTGAAGTATTGACCAAAAAATATCGAAAATTCTTATTAGATCGCTTTCGCATAAAAGCTCAAACCGCTTCTCCAGAAGTAGTAAAAAAATTCTGGAGATTCTCAGTTCACAATCTTTTCCGATCTCCCGAATATAAAGTATTCAAAGAAAAACACTTTCATTACGACCACGAATTTGAAAAAATAAAAGACAATACTTACATCGTAGGTTTTTTTCAGAGCGATAAATACTTCAACAATATCAAGCAGTTAATTAAAAGAGAATTCTCTCTCAAAAATGGGTTATCGACAGAAAGCAAAAAAATTGCTGCAAAAATAAAGTCAGTAAATGCCGTCTCTATAAATGTTAGAAGAGGAGATTATGTCAGTGATCCTATTATTCATAAGCGCCACGGATTTATAGGAGTAGACTATTTTTTGAAAGCCATTAACTATATTAAAAAAAATACTTCCAATCCTCACTTTTTTTTATTTTCAGATGACATACAGTGGGTAAAAGAAAATCTTCATATCCCGCATCAATCGACATACGTCGACCTAAACTTCCCAGATCATGTCGAAGAAAATCTTATTCTCGGTAGCCTTTGTAATCATAATATCATTACCAACAGCACCTTTAGTTGGTGGGTGGGCTGGTTAAATGCAAATAAAAAAAAGATCGTCGTCGCCCCTAAAAAATGGTTCAAAGATTTGGATGTTTCGACAAAAGATTTATTTCCAAAATCTTGGATTCTTCTTTAAAAATGGAAAATAATATTTTAGTCCGCATCATTAAAAATTATGACTGGCCAAATATCTTCCGTCAAACTCCCAAAGGTAAAGGGGTATGGAGCGGAATAAAATTTACCGAAGATGAAATTTCGGATCCCGATTTTATTGTTGTCCTCAACTGGTCCTCCCAAAAAATATCCACCACAATTAACAAAAATAATGTCTGGCTTATTCTCCAGGAACCGCCTAACGAATTTTTTAAAATGATGCACAAAGGAAATAATGTATATTCACGAATATTTACCCAAGATATAACATTAACAGGAAAAAGATTTGTTCATAGTCAGCCGGCAATTCCCTGGTTTATAAATATGACTTATGATGAGTTGAAAAAATGCAAAATTCCCAAGAAAAATAAAACTGTTTCCCTTATTACCAGTCTTAAAAGTAATTTTTTAGGACACAAAAAAAGACTTGTATTTGCCCGGATGTTAAAAAGACAACTCGACGTCGATATTATCGCAACGAGTGATTACTACATCCGCCAAAATCCCCAAATTACACACAAAGAAATAGAAGCAAAATTATTAAATAAAGAATACACCAAAGTACTCAAGGATAAGTGGGATGCACTCGCTTCCTATAAATATAGTATCGTCATCGAAAATTATAAGGGTCCTCATTATTTCAGCGAAAAGCTAATTGATTGCTTTTTGACCTGGACTTTCCCCATCTACTTCGGCTGTATCAATTTAGGTCAGTATTTTCCCAAAGAGTCATTCATATCAATAGATATAGATAAACCAGATTCAATAAATAAAATAAAAGAAGTTTTAGGAAAAGACATCTGGAGTAGAAAGCTGAGAGCGTTAAACAAAGCCCGAACCCTTGTTTTAGAAAAATATCAATTTTTTCCTTATATGGCAAAATATGTAAAAGAGTGGCAAAAAATGGCAAAAACAAGAAAAAAAGAAAATATAATTATTCCTAAACAGGACTCTCTACTCTCCCAAGCTAAGATGAGTCTATTTTCTAAATTGAGAACGATAATAAAATGACTAACCCCATCTTCTCCGTAGTTGTTTGCACTCTTAATCGAAAAGAGGCACTTGAAAAAAACATCGAAAGTCTATTAGACCAAACATTTGATTATCAAAAGTTTGAAATAATAGTTGTCGATGATGGATCTAACGATGGTACAGCCAATTATCTCAAAACCAAAGCACGAAAGACAAAAGAACCAAAAATAAGAGTCATAATGCATAAAAACAAAGGATTAGCTCATTCACGAAATATTGCCGTCAAAAAAGCTAGAGGGGAATTCATGGCTTTCATCGACGATGATGCCGTAGCCAGTAGAAACTGGCTCAAAAATGCCTACGGATGTATTAGTTCCGTAAATCCTAAACCTCAAGGAGTAACAGGTCCAGTAAAGTCCTATTATAAAGTTAAAAAACCTATCTGGTTTAAAGATGAATATGTCGATGACATTAAAGGAATAAAGGAGAGGTTCCTTAAAACTGGCGAAGCTTTTTCTGGACCAAATATGATCCTAAATAAAGAGATAATAAAAAAATACGGCGGCTTTGATGAATTAGTTGATATGAAAGGAGCCTTGTTAATGCTAGGCGAGGAGACAAAACTTTTTGAACGTATCTGGAAAAATAATATCGACAAAAAAATACTCTATTACTCTCCCCAAATTATTGTCAATCACTTAATTCATCCCTTCAAGCTAACAATTTCATATACTCTAAAACGATGGTTTGCCACAGGTCAATCATATTACTTAAGACATAAAAGAAGCGGACTTCTAGAAAAAACGGGCATGACTTTTAGAATAGTTGGTTTTACAATTATATCGACGCTGCTGGCTGTTATACTCATTCCTTTTTATAGAAGATATCAAAATTGGCTGATAGAACGAATCGGACCAATTCTTTTCTGCCTAGGCTTCATCACTTCACTTGCACGCATTTCCTATAACATGAAACAATATAATCGGATATGAAAAAACTAGTTTTTCTACTGCTCTTTATTACATTTTTAAAAGAAATTGTTTGGATAGCGTTCGTACCTCTCTGGCATTTTCCCGACGAGCAGTCTCACTTTGGACAAATTGCTTTCTTGGCCGAAAAAGGAAGAATGCCTTATGATGAAGAGCTAAGTCTCACTGAAGAAATAAGAAAATCAGAAGAATTATTGAGTACAGAAAGAGATGAATTAGGTATTAATAAATTTACTTATCATCATGAATACAGAATCGAGTACACCCAAAAACTGACAGGAAAATATGAATCTCAAATTAATAACCTGAAAAATAATCAAAAAGCTCGAAAAATGGTAAAAATAGAAGCTAGTCGATATCATCCTTTTTATTATGCAGTTTTGGGGAGTATCTATAGATTATTTTATTACAATACTCTTATTAATAGAGTATTTATCAGTCGGATTTTCCAATCCCTCCTTTCGGTTTTGGTTGTTTTAATAGCTTTTAATGTAGGCAAATATATATTCAGAAACCAATTACAATCTCTAACTCTCGCCATTCTTGTTTCCTTTCACCCTATGTTTTCTTTTGTCTCTGCCGGAGTCAACAGTGACAATTTAGGCACATTATTATTTAGCGCCTTCATTCTAATTACTCTTATCATTTTGCATAAAAAGATTAATTTCAAAAATATTTTTATTCTCGGCACAATATCATTATTAACATTTATCATCAAACCCCAATATTTCATCGTTTTTCCCTTATCTGTCATGCTTTTTGTTTTCAAAATTTTAATAAGTCTGGAAAATATTCAAATAAAAATTATAAAATCAGTTAGTCTAATTGCTCTTTCCTTTATCCTCTTATCCTTTATCCTGCGATTAGGTTTAGGTTCAGGAGTTCTAGTATCAAAATTTATTACTAATTTTTCTCCTATTGAACTTACAGCTTATTTTCGCTCGTATGTCATACCCCATCTATATAGAGAAGTATTACCCTGGTATTGGGGAATATACAATTGGCTGGGTGTGACATACCCCAGAATCGTCCATCGGACTGTAAATTGGATCGGTTTAATTTCGATGGTCGGCCTTGGTCTCATCTTTATAAAAAATAAATTCCGATTGACACAGTTTCCCTTAAAAGAAATTGTCTGGCTGATTATCATTAATATCTTTTTTGTCACCGGAATATATTCATATGACTTTCTTGAATGGAGTCAGAAAAATATTCATCTCGGAGTCCAAGGTAGATATTTTTTTCCAGCCATAATCACCCAAATGAGTCTCATCCTTACCGGATTATTGATACTTATTCCCAAGACATGGATTAAATTTAAAAATTATTTCACACATGGAATCGGAATTTTGATGATCGTTTTCAATTTTTATGCTCTATATATTGTGGCGGAGGCTTATTATGATCTTTCATCATTTGACAGATTTATCATCCAGGCAAGCCAGTATAAACCATGGTTTTTTAAAAGCTGGTATCTACTAAGTATATTTGGAATATACACTTCAAGCCTTGGAATTTTTCTCTTCAAATATTTGAAGAATAAATGATACTTTTTTTTATACTCGCCATCGCCTTTATTTTCCGCTTTTATAATGTCCAGGATTGGCTCTTTTTTGGCATGGACCAGGAGTATGAAGCATTTCTGGTAAAAAACATTCTTTCTGGTATTCACTTTCCCGCAATCGGCGTCAATGCCGGCGATACCGGACTTTATCTCGGTCCACTCTTCATCTATTTTGCCGTGATCCCCTACGCCCTTTTTCAAGGCAGTCCCGTTGGAGGAGCCGTAGTCGCCTCCACTCTTGGAATTCTAACTACATATTTCATTTATCTTCTCGGTAAACTCTGGTGGGATAAAAGTATAGGATTCATAGCTTCATTTTTATACGCGTCCTCATTTTTGGCAACATTATACGACCGACAGTTTTGGAATCCCACTCCTATTCCTCTTGCAACAGTCATTCTTCTCTATTCTCTGACAAAGGTACTGAAGGATCAGCCAAAATATTTGATCCTAAGTTCCGTCATTCTTGGCTTTGCCCTCCAAAGTCATTTACAGGCAGTCATCCTCTTAATAATCGCCATAGGTTTCATCGTCTATTTTCATAAAAATATAAAAAAATCATTAATTCTTATTTTTTTTATCATTCTCATACTCTTTCAAGCGCCTTTGATCTTTTTCGATCTTCGCCACGAATTTACCAACACCAAAGCTTTGGCAAAACTTATCATTCCATCGGAAAGAAAACAAAAGATAATCACCACAAATATTGGAGAAAGATTTAGGCTTTTTTTTAATTCACTGGGAAGATCTATTTATGTAAAAGGGCCTATCGATTTATATCTCGAAAATGGTCAGTGCGAAGAACTCATTCCCGAAAGAGGTAAAACCAATATCATCGCCATTGCCATAAGTGTAGCGATGATCTTAATATTTATTTACCGAACCCGTGCAAATCTACTGATCACATATATTTTAATAGCAACCTTCATAGGTCTTTTTATATACAATCACAGAATTTATGAATATTATTTTCTTTATCTATTGCCTCCATTATATTTAATCTATGCCTTTGTCCTCGTTAGTTTATTCAAAAAGAAAAAAATTGTCTTTCTTTTTCTACTGTCTCTTTTCTTTTTATTAAACGCCAATGTATTTTTCACCGCCGGGAAAACATATTCTTTTCAAAATAAACTTCAAGCCATAAAATTTGCTTCCATTTATATAGAAGATGAAAACTACAATCTAAAAGCTTTTGGTGAATGTGGAAAGTACCAAGGATACAGATATCTTTTCGAGTATTTCGGGAAAATTCCCAACGCATCATATATGGATCCATATTTTTCATGGATTTACGGAGAGCCAAAAAAGAATAAAGTTGCCAAAGAGGTGATAGTAGCTTTAGATGGGCGCGATTATCGCCCTTTTAAAGAAAAGGTGATCGCTGAGTCTCAATTTGGTAAGATACTAATATACATTACGAACAATGAAGAGAATTAAGATACTTATTTTTTCCCCTACAGCCCTTTCTACTTACTATGTTTTTTCCGGAAACATCATCTCTGCCATATTGGCATTTCTATATACTGTCCTCCTTGTTCGCAACCTCTCCCTCGCAGACATTGGCTATTTTTCTGCCCTCTGGTCATTTTTGCTTCTTATTGCCGATGTAGCCGAACTTGGCATTGGCACCTCTCTTTCAGCCTTCGTCCCCATAGCCAAAAGTATAAATGATAGGTTCAATGTAATTAAAACAGCCATGATAATCCAATTTGTTGTAGCTCTATTATTTTCGCTGCCAATATTTATATTTTCGGATATCATTGCTTCCTTTCTCTTTCATTCGGAGAATTTAAACATACTGGTAAAAGTTACCAGCGTAGGCATTTTTATAGCCGTCATTAATTACTTTTATCAATTGGCACTTACATCAGAGGAACGCTTTCTCAAAGTCGCTCTTTTTTCTATTTCCGGAAGCCTGTTTCGCTTAGGGTCTGGTCTAATACTCGTCCTGATTTCTCTATTTACTTTAAAAAATGCAGTCATGACACAAGTATTCTCATTAGGCTTATTATTTCTATTAGGAATATTATTGCACCGAAATTCCATTCTAAAGGGGAAACTTTTACCACTATTTATTAAGAATTTTCTTGCATTTTCTTCATTCCTGGGGATCGCCCGGGGAATGACAGCTTTAGCGTCCCGACTTGATGTTCTCATGATTGTGGCAATACGTGGCCCGACAGAAGCAGGCATCTACGCCATTGCCGCAAGAGTAATCTCTCTCTATCCGCTTCTTTCCGGTAGTTTCAGCTCGGTTCTCGCCCCCAAAATAGCAGCGTTTCGAGAAAAACAGGAGCTCATCAAATTTACTAAAAAAGTTATCCTGGCAACTTTGGGAATAATTTTTACCATCATAATTCTCATAATAATAGCCAATCCATTTATGACATTACTCTTTCAGGAAAAGGGAACACAAGCATCTGGCATCTTCCAAGTACTGCTTATAAGCATGGTATTCTTTGTCTCCTCAATTCCACCCGTCACATTAGCAGTTTACAGTCTCAAAAAGCCTCATATTTTGACCATCAATAGTTTAATCCAGGTGACCATAGTATTTTTAGGAAATCTATTCCTCATTCCTCATTTTGGCTATTTTGGCGCCGCCTACTCACTCATCGCGGCTTATGCCATTTCATTAGTTTTAACCACAGTCTTAACTATTTATTATTTAAATAAAAGATATGGCTAATCTAAAAATAACAGTTCATATGATAGTCAAAAATGAAGATAGATTCATTTGGTATGCGATTAAGTCAGTCTTAGATTATATTGATAAATTATTGATATTTGATACAGGAAGTAAAGATAATACAGTTGAAATAATAAAAAATATAAATTCCCCCAAAATAGATTTCGAACAAAAAGGCAATGTAAATTCAAAAAAATTAGTAGAATTACGCCAAGAGCAGATAGAAAAGACTAAAACAGACTGGATTTGGATAGTCGATGGAGATGAAATCTATCCAGATGTAACCATAAAAGAGATATTAAAATATATAAACCAAAATCGCCATATAGGCGGAATCGTCAGGCGCTTCGATCTACTCGGGGATATTTATCATTATCAGGATGAAAGCGTAGGTAGTTACCATCTTTTAGGCATGACAGGACATCTCGTACTTCGATGTCTAAACATTAAAAAAATTGACGGCCTTCATCTCAAAGGTCTTTACCCAAACGAAGGCTATTATGACAGAAATGACCAAGTACTCATTGATTACCCCCGCAAAGATTTCTTTTTTACCAGAAATAGATTATTTCATGCCATGTATTTAGAGAGATCAAGTCTAGGTAGAAATTTATTACAGACGTTACACAGAAGAAAATATAAAATAGAGGAAGGCAATTATTTTTCCGCAACCGAGGAATTCCCCAATATTTTTTTCCAAAAACATCCCCAACTTGTTTCAGATGTGACGGCAACCCGTGATGTCCGCTACGATATTGCCGCAAAACTAATTACTCCGATAAAAAAACTAAAACGAAATATCTTTAATACACCTGGAAGGTGGCCGGATGCCTGCCTGCCGGCAAGGCAGGGACTCCTTCCAGGTGGAAAAAATAAATGAAAATAGCCTTTTTAAATATCTACCACGGAATTGTCGAAAGGGGTTCCGAAGTATTTGTTGAAAATTTATCCCAAAAATTAGCCCAAAATCATACCGTCAGAGTTTTTCATCAAGATATAAATACTCCTATTCGTAAAAGCCAAGATTTTTTATATGATCTTTCAGTATTTTTGTTCACCCTTAGCTCTCTGCCTCAACTATGGAAAGAAAAATTCGACTGGATCATCCCCATAAACGGACGCCTGCAAGTATTACTCGTAAGAATACTGCGATTTTTTCGCGGAGGAAAAATTCTTATTTCTGGCCACGCAGGAGTAGGAGCAGAGGATAAATGGAATATTCTAATTGGAAAACCGGATATCTTTGTTGCTCTAAGCCCGACCGCATCTGCCTGGGCAAAAAAAATAAACTCCCGCACAAAATACATCCCAAACGGCGTAGATATTGAAAATTTCTCGCCAAATGGAAGAAAAGCAACAATTCCCTTAAAAAAGCCAATAGTTTTAGTTACGAGCGCACTTCTTCCCTATAAAAGAGTCGAATTGACAATTGAAGCCGTTTCCGAGCTTAAAAACACTAGCCTTCTGGTAATAGGCGACGGTCCTTTAAAAAATAAAATAGAAAATTTAGGAAACAATAAATTACAAAATCGATTTCTTCTTATCCCTAAAGTTTCCTACCGAGAAATCCCTTCTTACTATCGATCAGTAGACGTCTTTACTCTTCCAAGTCGCGAGTCCGAAGCCTTTGGTATTGTCTATCTCGAGGCACTGGCAACAAATATCCCTGTTGTTGCACCAGATGATGAAAATAGAATCAAAATTATAGGAAATGCCGGCATCTTTTGTAATATCGAAAATACAAAGGAGTATAGTAAAGCTATTGAAAAAGCACTCAATACGAACTGGGCAAATATTCCACGCAGGGAAGCAGAAAAATTTTCCTGGGAAAAAATAGCCAAGAAGTATGAAGAAATATTTCTCTCTTATTAATATTATTCCACTTCTAGTAATTCTTTATGCCTTTATCATCTTTCTTCCCGGCTTTTCTCTGTTTTTTCATCAGGATGATTTTATACATCTAGCAGTGAGCCAGCACCTCTCTCAAATAATAAACGCCTTTAATTTATTTTCCCAAGGCGAATTTGCCTTTTATCGCCCGCTCCCCACCCAAGTCTATTACTATTTAGGAAAATTAGTCTTTGGCCTTAATCCTTTCGGCTACCATAGCATCAATTTTCTTATCTTTTCCGCAAACATAATTTTAGTTTTTATCCTAGGAATTCAACTTATAGGAAAAAAAATAATAGGCGCCCTCGCCTCAGTTTTCTATGGTATTAATAGCACTCACGTTGCTCCTCTATTTGCCGCGGCCTATGTTCATGAACTACTTTATACTTTTTTTGGTTTAGTTTGCATTTTAGCTTATATTAAAAAACGATATCTTTTATCCCTCATCGTTTTTATCCTTGCCCTCATGACAAAAGAAAATGCCCTCGCTCTTCCTGGTATCTTGGCTCTTTATGAAATAATTTTTAAAAAAAATTCAATTCCCAAAACAATAAGAATCATCATTCCTTATGCTCTAATCCTTAGTATTTATCTTTTTGGTCATTTCTTCTTCTATGGAATTGCCCAAAGTTCTTCTTATCAAGTGATTATAGGTAAACCGACCCTCAACATTTTAATTTGGTATTTCCTCTGGGCGCTCTCGACCCCGAATATTTTAATTGATTTTCTGGGGTCAAAATTCGTTTTAAATCCAGTTTTTTTTGCCGTTTCCGGCTTCCATGGTTATACATATCTTATTTCCTTTTCTCTTTTTTTACTCTTCCTTTTAGTCTTTAGTTTTATATTTTTCAAAACAGATAATCTTTTGAAAAGATACATACTTTTTGCCTCCCTTTGGTTTATAGTTGGACTTATTCCACTTCTTCCATTTCCCCTTCATAAACTTGGTACCGAGCAAGCATTTTCTCTAGTCGGATTGTCATTGGGTCTAGCCACAATTTTATCTTTTATATGGCAAAAAAAGTGGGGCAGACCTTTTGTCGGTCTATCTCTCTTTTTCTTTTTACTAATTTCTACAAATTCAATTATTCTCGCAAGAAAAACTCATTGGATCGTCAAAAGCAGCAGGGAGGGAGAGAAAGTAATTAATTATTTCCGGCAAAGGTATAACCAAATACCAAAAGATTCTATTATATATTTTGAAAACGGTGAAATTGTTATCCCCGAATATGGTTCTTCAAAACAATTATATTATTCTTTGGGTGGGGGAGAAGCATTGCGAATTTTCTTAGAAAAGCCAGAACTACAAATCTATTTTGAGGATATAAACCCTCCCCCCAAAAATACTGACCCAAATAAAATTATTCCCATAGATTCTTCCCAATTTATAAATTAAGTCAATGAAAAGATTATTATTATTACTCATCTTAATATTAAATTTTTTTCTTTTTCGCAATTCCTTTCAGACTTACTTCTTCCAAGATGATTTTTTTATGTTGTCAGAAACAAATACAAATAATCTTCAGGATGTCATTTCTTTTTTTGTCCCACGGTCAGATGTCCAATTTTATCGACCACTTTCACACGAACTCTTTTATTTTTCAGCAAGATTCCTCTTCGGTTGGAATCCAATACTTTTTCATTTAGCTATTTACACGGTCTTTATAGGAGTAATCTTTCTATTCTATAAATTAAGCAGATACTTCCTCACTGCTGAGTCAATCAGGCTCTTTGCCACTTTTCTTTTTGCTACTTCGGCCATCCATTACAATAGTCTCAACTGGGTTGTAAATTTCTCCTATATCCTCGTTGCCTTTTTCTATTTTCTGGGATTTTTATTGTTTCTTAAAAAAGCGCCAGCTTTTCAAGTAGTTCTAATTTATATAGCCGGTCTACTTTCAAATGAGTTTATGATCACATTTCCAGTTGTCTTGGCAATATATACTCTTCTATTTAAACCGAAAATTAAACAAACAAAATCACTTTTTATAACCCTTGTAATTATAACGGCTCTATATTTATTTTTTCGCTTTTTCCTCTTTTCTCCACAAATAGGCAGTTACAAATATTCTTTCGGAAAAGAAATCCTCTCATCTTATCGGTTCTTTTTCCTCTTCTTTCTTAATTTCCCCGAAACCATCAAAGACCAAATGCTCTCATTAGTCAAAATCAAGAATGAATTTATTCAATCTTTTAAATGGGAAATAATTATATTTTTTACCAATGCTATAGTAATTATTTTTCTTTTCATTATTTCTATAATTAAAGCCCAAAGAAAATTGATAAAGACACATCTTTTTCTGTTTTCCTGGTTTATCTTTACACTTCTACCTATCGTCGGTATACCGCATCATACTTCCCCACACCAAGGGACTATCGCTTTTGCCGGTTTTCTCATTTTTATCTTATTACCTCTTGATTCAATTTGGCCTAAATATTATAAAATTGGCGCCATAACTATATTTATATCTGGAATAATATGGGTCTATTCTTCCTTTTTAAATATTGATCTCAATGATCGAATCCACTGGATAAAAAGAAGAAGCGATATCGTCAAAGACTGGATTTCCAAGATAGACAAAGAAAGAAATGCCATAACTGACAATTCAATTTTGATAATAGGCGACTACGACAAAGAAACTAAAGTAGCCTTAAAAAATGGGGAAGGTATAAGAGAGTATGTTCAATTACCTAATATTAAGGTAGAATTTTCTTCTAACCCTGTATATAAAGGAAAATTAATTGTAAAATGAAGATTTCAATCATCATTCCCGTTTATAATGAAGTAAAGACAATTATCCCAGTCTTAAAAAAAGTTATTGATGTTAGCCTTCCTTATTCTACCAAGAAGGAAATTATCATAGTCGATGATGGATCAACAGACGGTACCGCAGAAAAAATAAGAAATTACGGACAAAAAAATGCTTCCCTAAAAATCATTTTCCATAATAAAAATTTGGGAAAAGGAAGAGCAATAAAGACTGGCTTAAACAAAAGTACCGGTGACTATATTCTGATTCAAGATGCAGATTTAGAATATAATCCTGAGGAAATACCTCTTCTCATCGAAACACTAATTAGGACGAAAAAAAAGAAAAACTATAATATAGCAGTATACGGATCTCGATTTATAAACAAGAACTTTCACATACCTTTTATTTACTTCTGGGGAAATAAATTCTTAACAATATTGATAAATTTACTCTACGGCGTAAATCTCACAGATATGGAAACTGGATATAAGTTGTTACCACTTCCTATTTTGAAAAATACGAATATTTCTTCTGCGCACTTCGATTTCGAACCAGAAGTAACCGCCAAATTAGTAAAAAGCAGAGTAAAAATTATCGAAGTACCAATTTCTTATAAAGGGCGATCACATTTTGCCGGAAAGAAGTTAACTCCCGCTGATGCATTCGAGGCAATCAAAGCTATTATTCGCTACCGTTTTTTTGACCATTCATATAAGTAAACCAGTATGGTTTGCCTTTATTTGAATAATAACTTATGTCAGATAAAAGCGGGAAAGACTGGTTGAAATATTCATTCAGGACAATTCGAAAAGTGTTGACTGGACTAACAGTCTGGTACAATAAATCCTCTTCTATCCCGGGTAAATAATAAGCATTTAAAATTTGCATCTTCTCCAATCTTTCTTTGTCTGTTGCCGTAGACCAATCGAACTTTTGTGTACTCTTTTCATACCGTATTGGATACGGACCTTCATCTGCTTGAATGATAATAATTGGCTGGTACCCCGATGTTTCCGCAAGAATAACATCAATAATTTTTAATATTTGATCATTTGTATACTTTAATTGATTTATATAATTAATCTTTTCATTCCTGAATTCTATCTCCTTTTCTGGCAAATAATTTCCATCCGCATCAAACACATATGGCGGATGGGGAAGAAGAAAATGCCCAAATACAAAGTTCGGATTAGCATCTTCCGGAATTAATCTCAATTCATTAAACTGATATACGATCCGCTTCCAATTATTAAATCTATTATTAAAAATGGGTATTTCCAGCCGACTTGCAATTGGAAAAAGAATTGATCGATTAAATATTGATTCAGAAAACTCAGACAGAGAAAGTATATTGATATTCCGATCAGCATAGCGATTGAGAGACGTCGGAGCCCACCACGATCCAAGATGGATATATGAATAACCTTGAGTCTTTAAAAACCTCACCACAGAATTATTTTCCATATATTCATGTAATGGTTGGAGAGATCCGGACTCGCTGCCTATTTTTTGAATTAAGTCATCAAGATATACAAGGTTTAACGACGAAGAAAGTGACAGTTCGGTAGATATATAATTGGCTCGGCTTTGATTTGCTACATAAAAACCCCTTTTCTTAAGCTCATCCAAAAATGGAAAATTGTCATAATTATAAACTTCTTCCAGAGTATCTACCCCAGCATACCGATCAAAAATAAGATAATATATATCTGGTTTGGAAGATTTAACCACATCTTTAAAATCATGTGTTACCCTATAATCAATACCTGTTTGGCTTAAATAAGATATCTGAAATTTGACAATATCTGTTATTGGAAAAATTATAAGAGCAATGGCTATTACATTTACAATAGGCACTATATTCACCAAATTGTTCTTGCTTTTTTTAAGTACATAACCCAAAATTATGCCAATAAAAATAAAAATAAACAAAAAAAAGTCATTAGTTTCCAAAAAATCAATTATATTCTTATAACTCAGTCCAAAATAAATTATATAAGAAGTAAGAAATGAGGCCTTAATCAAATTCTTAAACAATCTATTTAAAAGAAAAAATGTTAAGCCACAAATTAACAAAATCACTAGAATCGGGACGAGAAGCACTGTATATTGTAACGCCTTTATGTTTCCGGAAAATGTATAAAGTACCGGATAAATACTAAAAATAAACGGATGAATTAGAGGAGAATAAAAAATCTGCTTCATTTTCTCTGCATAAGATAAAGAGTACGTTTACTGTCTGGAATAAATTCTTTGTTAAGTATTTTGAAATTCTTTTCAAATTCATTTTCGAAAAATTCTTCACTATACTTGGTAAAAATGTCTTCTCGACTAGATAAGATTCTCTGAGTTTGAGAGTCTGATTTAGGTACAAACTCAATAATTAAATAATTTGCAATTGACTGAAAATAAGAGGCAATTAGATCAAAAGGAATATTATGTCCTATCGCTAAATGATGTATCAAAGCCAAGGCCATAATGCAGTCCACCGGCCCTCTCTCAAACAAACTTTCTCTTTCCTCACTAGCCCATCCAATTCCCGGCGATGGATTGGTAAAATCAACTCTTAAAGGAAGGATATTTTCTAAATTTTGATCTCTTACTTTCCTGTATAATCTTTCCACTGCTCCATAATCAAAATCCATCGCCACTGTGTCTATACCATTTTTGGCGCTTATATTACTAAATTCACCCGTATTCGCTCCCAGATCCCATACAGATTTTGCCCCCGTTTTCCCTAAAAAGGAAGCTACAATTTTTCGCTTTCCCTCCATAGCCGTCGGAGTATAATTTGTTTCCTGATAATAATTACTCCAGACTGTCTTTTTTTCCGGCAGTCGAAGATTTCTTATTGCCGACTCCAGACTATCTATAATCCCCAAAAGCCCATGTTTAGAAAGCTTGGCCGATTTTTCTTCTATGTATTTTCTGGGTGAAATTTTTTGTGACCGCGCATGAAAATAAATATGCAAAAGAAGCGGCATCGACAGCCTTGCTTTCAGAGGTAAAAGTTTAACTGCCAAGTCGAGTGGTATTCCCTCCAAAAAGACCCGGAGGTAAGACAGCAATCTATCATCTAAATAAGCTGCCAGGCAAAGGGGAGCCAGAAACATTTCACAAAATTGTCTATAGGCAATCCAAGGTTTACCTTCTTCATATTTTTCAAATGATAAAGTATCAATCAGTATTGGATCACCTTTATAAAACTGGATGTTATAAGGCGTCGCATCCTTTAAGATCATATCGTGAATCAAGGCTTTTTTTTGGATAGATAGAGTCAATATAGCCGCATCTTTTAACTGTGAGAAACACCACTCATATGGATACGAAACAAAAGACAGCTGCACTGGTTCAATCACTTTGTATATTTCAAAGCTGAATTTTTCCTTAAAAATGGGAGTCACGTCGCGATGAGAAATTAACATCCCATTTTTTGTTAAATCATCATATAAACCAGAAGAAAATACTGTATCAAAATGATGCTTATAGATTGGAGAAATAGTCCTATATATCTTCCCATTATCGCGAAAAAGAAATCCGCTTGGATCTCTAAAAGACGAGGAAATAGGGGAAAGCTTATTTCCTAAAGATTTTCCTAATCGCATTTGAAATTTGTTTCCAAAACATTTTAACTCCGACACTAATTCCCAAAAAACCAGCAATCAAAATCTGGAAAATATAACTACCACTCCCCGGATCTATATAAGCATGAGATGGAGTCGGAAACAGGAGCGCCACTATAATCAAAATAAAAGCAAGCCTCATACAAAATAAAAGACCACTTTATAATATCATGGGAAAATATAAACTTCAATTGCGCCAAAAGTCTTTTTCTGCTGTTTTTTAAGCGTGTTTCTGAATTCTTCATATCTCCTTGGTTGAATACCTACGATTTCCGGTGTAAGAATAGTAATTGTTTTAACTTGTTTCTCCCTTGAGTTAACATTGTAGTACTCTAAAAGATACTGGTCCATATAGCTTTTAACTGGCTCTTTCCCAAAATAAGTAAAAAGATAGCGATATCCTCCCGAATACCAGCATGTTTGAAATGAGGCAAGATCAAAATTTTCTTTTCCGACAGTCTTTAGAGCATATTTTACGGCTTCTTCTTTATAAGAAAGACCATAGGAATTAACTGTCCCCAAAAGTTCGCTCGTATTTAAATATGAAAAAAGTATTAATAGGAAAACAATCCCGTATCGAAAAAGTGGTTTCTTTAAAGTCGAAATAATTGTTGCCAATACAATAAAAAAATAAGCAAACAAAAATAAATAATAATACTCAGCCATTTCACCTTGTAATACATATGTGTAGATAACGGACCCGACAGTTACAATTACAAAGAAAATAAAAATAGTTTTTTGTATGAAAAGAGAATTTGAATTATCAGGCCATTTTCTCAAAACTTTATACCCAAAAAATATTAGACTCATAACGACAAAAATACTCAAAATAAACGGAACTCTTTCCTGTTTAAATTTCAAATATTGTGGGCAATTAGCATATTCTATAGCCACATTTTTTGATCGGCTCGGTAAAAGTGTTCGGGCTAGGGTACTCGATAGCAGATTATGTGTTAAATAAACTTCCCGTATCCCCGTAAGTGGAACATTTTCTTTTATTCTTTCTGGCCCAGAAGAGATAAAATAATTTACTAGATATTTTGAATTAATAAAATTATGTCTCAAATCAAAAATTAAAAGGCTGGACTGACTTACTAAAAAAATCAAAACGCCTATCACGATATATTTTTTTGGGATAGTTACTTTAAAGAGTAGAATTACTAAAATTGAAAAGGGAATAAAAAGTATAATAGCCACCTCAAATTGAGAACAGGCAATAAGAGTCGCTACCAAAACCCAAAAGTATTTTTTTCGCCCTTCTTTAAGTTTGAGAAGACTGTAAAGGACAAGTAGTGCCAGAAAAGAATGAAAACTTACCTGCCAACCGCGTCTGTCATAAAGAATTGTCAAATACGAAAATACATATAAAAATAGAGCAACAAATCCTGCTTTTTTTGAAATATATGAACCGATCTTAAATATTAAAATCATCGACGCCACACTTGTCACCACACTCACATACCCCCAAACGACAGGATGAGGACCAAATAAAAAATAAAAAGGAGCAATCAAATAATAGAGAAGTGGTCCCAGCCGAAAACCTATTGAAGAGGGATGTCCGACGGTTGGAAAATGTGCAGCATCTGCGATACCCTTTATAATATATGCTGCCTTTTCTTCATCAATTGCAAAGTAGAAGAGGTTATGGTAATTCCATAATCGAAGGAAGAGTCCAATGAATATAAGAAGAATCACTAACCAAAAACTTCGTCTACTGAACAATCTTTTCATAAAAGATATCCCAATTATACTTCTTTTTCTGACAATTGTTGCCTCTCTTTACGCCTTCATGTCAGTCCATATCCACAACAAATTCATGACCTTTGCTCTGGATCTGGGGACATTTGACGAGTCAATTTGGAAAATAAGCGCCTTTCGTTTTCCTTATAGCAGTTCTGGTTGTAACTGGCTGATTGAGGATCATTTCCAACTCATCTTTTATCTTCTTGCCCCTCTTTTCTGGATCTGGGACAATGTCAGAATTCTTCTTATAGCTCAGAGCTTTGCCATGGTCGCGGCCAGCTTTCCCCTTTATATACTCTCTAAAAAAATTACTGGCAATAAAATTTTTTCTTTTGGGATAGTCTTTTCCTATCTTTTTTTTATCGGCACCCAGTTTGCCATCCTCAACGAATTTCACCAGATAACTTTTGCTCCCGTATTTATTGCTACGCTCTTTTTAGCTCTCGAAAACAAAAACTGGAAATGGTATCTCTATTCACTATTCTTTCTTTTTATTATCAAAGAGGATGTCTCTTTACTCATTGGCGGCATCGGGCTCGGACTGCTATTTCGTAAGGGATATAGAAAACTTGGCCTAGCAACCGCAATTATCGGTATCAGTTTTTTCTTCTTTCTTGTTTATATCTTTATGCCTTTTATAGCAATAAAAGGAGTCTATGGGCATTTTCATTTTGGTGCTGCAGGAAAAAATCCCGAAGAAGTTATCAAAAATATTATCATCAGGCCTGATTTCTTTTTAAAATCAATGATTTATCCCGACGCAAAAATAAGGACTTGGTTTATCTCCTTTTTTACATACGGATTTCAGCCAATATTTGCACCGGTTTTCATACTAATTCCTCTCCTTGAGGATTTCGCAACTCGATTTATATATGCAGGTCCCCAATATACAAAATGGGGACTAGTCAACCATCACGCCGCAACATCCGCCATTTTGCTTGCCATAACTTCAATCTATGCAGTAAAAAAAATAACCACCAGATTTAGTCTCATTGGAGTAATTCTTATTACCACAACTATAGTCTCAGACATTGTTTTTCACGGACCAATCAACTCACTATTAAAAACTCAATTTTATCAAAAAGAGCAATGGATGTTGGATAACGAGGAAGTTTTAAAAAGAATACCAAAAGATCCAAATATATCTGTTACTGCTCAAAACAATCTTGTTCCTCATATTACTCACAGAGAAAGTGCATATAGAATTCCCTATGGATTGAATAGTCAATATATGTTTTTCGATCTTCACGATGGCCCGAATAAATATTCTCCTTTAAATCACAAACAAACGACTGAATTCGTAGATGAACTCCTAAAAACTAAGCGCTATTGGCTCGTCTACCAAAAAGGCAAAGCCATGCTTCTAAAGAGAAACTACAAAACAGACATCACCAAAAGCCCATACTACAACGACACTCGCTATTGCTATTATTCGTACGAAGAAAGATGAATGTATAGTACAATGGCTTCAATGATCTCTATTATTATTCCTGTCTATAATGAAGAAAAAAACATCATAGACTGCCTCAATTCTCTGTCTAGACAGTCATATCAAGATTTTGAAATAATCGTCGTTGACGACGGTTCATCCGATAAAACACAGGAAGTGTTATCAAACTACAAACTACCAACTACCAACTATCAACTACTCAAACAGCCCCATCTCGGTCCAGGCAAAGCGCGCAATCTTGGTGTTTCGAAGGCAAAAGGCGATATTTTAGTCTTTGTCGATGCTGATATGACCTTCGACAAGGATTTTATCAAAAACTTGATTGCACCAATTGAAAAGGGGCAAACAAAAGGTACATTTACCCGCCTTGAATATGTTTCAAATTGGGCCAATCCCGTGGCTCGAGCATGGAATTATAATCAAGGGAGAAGTGACCGGCAAAGAGTAGCCTTAAATGATCCATTCGAGGGTTCAGTATTTAGAGCCATTCTCAAAAGTGAGTTTGATAGTGTGGGCGGCTTCGAACAAAAAATAGGCTACACCGACGACTGGTCTCTTTCCCGAAAATTACGGTATAGAGCTACATCTGCCCCAAACGCAATTTGTTATCATAAAAACCCCGAAACGCTTAAAGAAGTATTTCTCCAAGCAAGATGGATAGGAAAAAATGAGTTTATCACCGGTTCTTTTCTAAGAAAACTGTTCAACCTATTTCGTTATAATCCCATAATCCAAATTCCCAGAAGCATTCTCTATACTCTCAAATATAAGGAATTATCAATCATACCAGTCTATTGGGTTTATTCTCTAGCCATACAAACTAGCATATTGGGATCCTTTGTAAGGGAAAACAAATATAAATGAAGAAATATTATCTAAGTCTTATTCTTCTAATCGCTCTTATATTGCGTCTTATAAATCTCAACCAATCTCTCTGGCTTGATGAAGCTGCCCAAGCCCTCGAGTCCGCCCGCCCTCTTTCCCAACAGCTCAATATCGTTGCCGATTTTCATCCGCCGCTCTATCATATTTTTCTTCATTTTTGGATGCTGGGAGGCAAAAGTGAAATTTGGTTGCGCACCCCCTCAGTTTTATTCGGAATAGGCGCTATCTTTCTCTTAATCAAAATAGGTAGATTACTCGGGCATGAAAAAGCATCACTATTGGGAGGACTTTTTTTTGCCATATCGCCATTTGCCATTTGGTACTCACAAGAAATCCGCCCCTATATATTTTTTACTTTCTTTTCTCTCCTATCAACATATTTTCTCTTAAAAAAGAACTGGTCATGGTATACCGCGACTTCAGTTTTAACAATATATTCCAATTACTTCGCCCCCTTTTTATTCCTTTCACAAATACTGTATGTCTTATTTTTCGACAAAAAAAATATAAAGATTCTTTTGGCTTTACTCATCATTATTGGTTTGGCCTTTTTACCATGGTTTCCCTTTTTTCTCGATCAACTTAAAGTTGGAACGGCAGGAGTATTCCGCGGCTGGAGCCAAATTGTTTCTGTTGAGGCAATAAAAGTTATTCCTCTCACACTGGCCAAATTCATCTTTGGCAGAGGAACAATTGACAATCAGCTATTATACGCCCTCATTCTCTCCCCAATCCTAATAATATTTTTATATTCAGTCATTATCCTTGGAAAGGAAAAAAGTAATTGGAAACTCTTTTTTTTCTTTTTTATTCCTCTCTTATCTGTCACTTTCATAACAGCAATCATACCCATTGCCGCCCCCCAGCGTCTCCTCTTTATCTCACCTTATTTTCTCCTTATTATTGCCGCATCGATCGAGAAATTACCACCAAAAGAAAAATATTTTTGTATTTTATTAGTAGTTGCAGTTTCCCTTGCTGGATTGTGGCAGTATTATACCGATGAAAAAGTCCAAAGAGAAAAATGGAGAGAGGCAGTTCTCTATATTGAAAAATCGACGCCAAAAGACAGCGTAGCTCTATTTATTTTTCCCACACCATTTGCCCCATGGCAGTGGTACAACCGGAATATCATTACAGGAAAAGGAATAGCACCTGCTTTTATAGTCAGGGACGAAGATCTTATAAATCTGGAAAAGGAAATATTTGATAAAAAAGGAATTTTCCTTTTCCAATACTTAAGCGGACTGACCGATCCTGAAGGCAAAACCCTGGCCAAATTAAACGATTTAGGATATAAACAATCTGATATTAAAAACTTTGCCGGAGTAGGGTTTATATACGTTTTGGAAAAGCCTTTATGATTAAAGTCGCCATAGACATAACACAAATAATTCACAAAGGTACAGGTGTGGCAAACTATGTCAGAAACCTATGCATCCACCTAGCCAAAAATAGAGACATATCTCTCGTACTCTTTGGTTATTCTTACTCAAAATTTAACGAGCTTCTAAATTTTACAAACGATATAAAAAGAATAAACCAAACTGTTGAAGTAAAACTATTTAAAATTCCAGAAAGATTTTTCAATATTTTATGGAATACACTACACATTATCGCGGTCGAAAGATTGATAGGTCCAGTGGATATCATCCATACCTCAGACTGGATAGAACCTCCCTCCCATGCTCCCAAAGTTACTACAATTCATGATCTCATCATATACAAATATTCAGATACATCCCATCCATATATCATCAAAACACAATCCAAAAAGCTGGCATGGGTAAAAAAAGAGACAGAAACGATCTTTGCTGACTCAGAAACAACGAAAAAGGACATAGTTGATCTTTTAAAAATATCTTCAGAGAAAATAAAAGTAGTCTATCCTGGTCTTGATAAAGATATTTATCCTCGTGGAAACCATATTATAGTCGGAGTCGAAAAAAGATATAAAATAAGAGGAGATTATATTCTCTCTGTAGGTACTCAGGAACCACGCAAAAACTTAAAAGCCGCCATCGATGCTTTTACTTTATATCAACAGCATCCTCTTGTCCAAATAAAAAAACCCCCAGTCGAGCTCATTATTATCGGCAAGTATGGCTGGGGAGAAGGAGCATACGTTCCGCCCGGAGTCAGAAATATTGGTTTTATAGAAACCAGAGAATTATCAGCGCTCTATAGCGGATCTTTAATGCTGGTTTACACCTCTCTTTATGAAGGATTCGGATTTCCCGCTCTTGAAGCAATGAAATGTGGCTGTCCGGTAATTTTATCAGATAGGGGGAGTCTAGCCGAAATAGGAAAAAATGCGGCAATATTGGTCAACCCCCACGACGTCCGTGAAATAGCAAGACAGATGGTCACGCTGACAGTCAATAAAAAACAGAGAGATCAATGGAGGGAAAAGGGATTAAAAAATGCCGAAAAATACAAATGGGAAAGCGCGATTGATAAAATAATCTCTCACTATAAGAAAATTGCATGAACAAAAAGGATACCCTTTTTTTAATCACCGCATGCCTTCTGACCTTAGTCATTTTCTTCAAAGCCCTTTCCAACTTTTTCTTCATGGACGATTTCGTCAATATGTATATCGGCTGGGTCCAAAATTGGGACGACCTCAGAACCATGCTCTTCTCATTTCAAACTTATCCTTACACCGCCTATCGTCCCATACCTTATTTTCTCTACGGATATATAATCATCAATATTTTTCATCTCAATCCCATCATTACTCATCTTGCCATGTTTTCACTTCATATATTTAATGCCTATCTTGTCTATAAATTATCAAAATCTATTATTACTGCACTCATTTACTCAACCGCGGCTATTCACTTCGGTTCTCTCTATTGGTGGAGCGGACATTATGTCACAGTAGGCACTACCTTTTTCCTCCTCTCAATTCTTACTTATCCTAAATGGAAAACGTTACTACTATATGTCCCAATGCTTCTCTCAAATGAAAGTCTACTTTTGATACCAATTATTTATTTATTTATTTCTAAACTTCAAAAAAAGCACCCACCATACAAATTATTATCGTTAATGATTATAATGAGTCTTGCTTCGTTTATTTTTCGCCTTCGCATCAGTAAATTTGGCCAACTACCCGATTATGCCATTGGAAACATCACTCAAATAATTCAAACAATCCGTTGGTACTTTTTACGCTTGACTAACCTTCCAGAGGCAGTCCAAAGTATGCCCACCGCCGAAAGAAATGTTTTATATACAATAGTCGCCATGTTCATTATCACTTTAGTTATCCTCGTCTTTAAATTCTGGAAAAAAATAATAAAAAACTCTTCAATTCATCTCGGATCAATCATTTTTATTACTACCGCATCAGCCTTTTTCCTTCTTCCCAAACATCTTTCCAGTTATTATTTAAATACAGGTTTTGTCGGTGCTGGCCTAATTTTGGGGACAATCATTAGTTTCGGATTTTCCTCACAAAAATTTCAACTCAAAGCCATTTCCCTCATATCCATAATCACATTTCTCACCGGATCATTTATAAGCGTCCAATATATGAGTAAAACATCGCCTCTTGTCTGGCGCGGGGAAATTGCACGCAACTATATAGAAAAAGTAAGATCGGCCCATCCGGTTATTCTCAAAAATGCAACCATTATTTTTCAAAACACCAAAGTCCCTCTTGGAGAATTAAGTATTACCCTATACCATGATAAAGCACTCCGTTTATATTACAATGATAAGACAATAAAAGTATTGTATGGAAAGAAGTCCAAAGATAAAAATTTATTCGTTATTCAAGATTAAATTCATAATTCATACCTGCCTGACCGGCAGGCAGGCTTCATAATTCATAATTCAATTTTATGCACATAGGCATAGATGGCTACGAAATAAATGCCCACAAATTGGTGGGCGTTGGAGTCTGGGGGCTAGAAATAATAAAAAAACTATATTGGTTAGATGATCAAAACAGTTATATTATCTATCTGCCATCTTCTCCTCAAAATCTTCCCCCGGAAAGAATAAATTGGAAATATCGAATTATTCCCTCTCTCGGATTCTGGACATTTACATCCTTACCATTTGGCATTTGGTCAGGCAAAAAACTTAACGTTTTTTTTAGCCCCACTCATTACATTCCCAGATTTGTAAATATTCCACGCGTCGTATCTATAATGGATCTGTCTTATCTACACTATCCAGAGATGTTTCTTCCCAAAGATTTGTATCAGCTGAAAAACTGGACAGACTATTCAATCAAAAATTCTCAAAAGATAATTACCATTAGCCAGTTTACTAAATCTGAAATAGTAAAATACTATAGCGTTTCCCCTGATAAAATTGTTGTTGTTTACCCAGGCTTAAATGAAATTTATCTGAAAAAAAATACCGAAAAACCAATTATTCCAGGCAATTATTTACTCTTCATCGGCACCATCCAACCCAGAAAGAATATTGAAAGACTCATTGATGCATTTGCACAAGGCCCCGCCAGGCAGAATTCGAAATTGGTCATTGTAGGCAAAAAAGGCTGGCTTTATCAAAGCATCTTTGCCAAAGTAAAGAAACTCAATCTTGAAAACAAGGTCCAATTCTTAGACTATATCCCCGAGACTGACATGCCCAACATTTATCAAAATGCTAAAGCCTTTATCCTACAGAGCTTCTATGAGGGTTTTGGTATTCCTGTAGTTGAAGCTATGGCTTCTGGCATTCCCACAATTATTTCAAATACTTCTAGTCTTCCCGAAGTCGGAGGCAAAGCAAGTATTTATGTGGATCCAGACAGTGTAGACTCAATAAAAAATGGTATTATTAAAGCTCTAACTTTAAAAGACTTCGAAAGAAAAAAACTTATTCAAGCTGGCTTTGCCCAAATCAAAAAATTCTCCTATCGCAAAAGCGCCGAAATTGTACTCAAAACCCTAAAAGATATAAAATAACAAAGGAGGGCGAATCCGACACCTCCGAGGTGTGCGCATGCACTCCTCGGACGGTGTTGCATTAAGATCTATGTTTAAAGACAAAGATGGTCGGAGTCTAAGCGTCCATGAGGCTAGCGTCAAGGGCGTAAATAGATTATTCAATATAATTCTCGATTTTGAACTCATGCTTCTTAGATGGGTAGGGCATTTTCCCATCCATTTCATCCGCCGCTTTTTTTATCGACTCGCTGGTATAAAAATAGGCAACGGCTCCACTATCCACATGTGGGCAAACTTTTTCTATCCCCCAAACATCACAATTGGAGATGACACCACTATTGGTGACCACGCCTTTCTAGACGGGCGCGCCCCATTAACTATCGGCAATCACGTCGATATCGCCTCCCAAGTATTAATTTATAACTCTGAGCACGATATAAATGATCCTACATTCAAAGCTATAGTGCAAAATGTAGTCATAGAAGACTATGTATTTATTGGTCCCCGCTCAATCATTCTTCCCGGTGTCACTATCGGCAAAGGTGCAATTATTGGCGCCGGAGCCGTAGTAACCGGTGACATTGACCCATTCACGGTAGTTGGTGGAGTTCCAGCAAAACCTATAACCAAACGCACTCTTCAAAACCCATCTTACCGCATTGGCCGCGCCCGACTCTTTCAATGAAACTCTCCATTATTATTGTCAGTTTCAATACCAAAGATCTTTTAAAAGATTGCCTTAACTCAATTTCCCAAAAAACGTCAAAAGAATTTTTAAAAAAAATTGAGATAATGGTCGTAGACAACTCTTCCACCGATGGATCAGTCGAAATGCTAAAAAAAGAATATCCAACAGTATTAATCATCGAAAATAGAGAAAACCTGGGATTTTCTAAGGCAAATAATATTGCTATAAGAAAATCAAAAGGGGATTACATTCTCCTTCTTAATAGTGATACGCTTTGCAAAAAAAATACCCTGGAAAAAACTTTAAACTATATTGAAACTCGTCCTGAAGTTGGCGTTCTCGGTTGTCGCCTCAAAAATAAAGATGGCTCCATTCAATATTCGGCAGGATATCTTCCAAATATTATCAATCTATCTCTGTGGATGAAATTTATTGACGACGTTCCAGTTCTCAATAAATTTCTATTTCCCTACCACATAAATTTTCCAGATTTTTATAAAAAGTCTTCAGATGTAGGCTGGGTGAGCGGCGCATTTTTTTTAGTCAGGAAAAAATTATTTACAGTAGTAGGTTTATTTGACGAAAACCTTTTCATGTATGGTGAGGAAGTAGAGTATTGCCTACGCATAGCTAAAAGTGGTTGGAAAGCTAATTTTTTTAGTGAGACAGAAATAATACACCTCAAAGGACAGTCCGGAGAAGGGGAAAAAGCGGGATTATTAGAAGAATTCAAAGCTTTAAAATATATTTGGCATAAGCACTATCCCTCTTGGCAATTCCCACTTCTTATCCTAATTTTAAAATTCGGAGCTTTATTACGACTCGTTCTCTTTGGTATAATTTTAGGAGACTCCCATAAAAAGGAAATTTATGCGAAAGCTTTTAAGTTGGCTTGACGACAATCTTATTTCGATACTAGCCGGATTCCTTCTTGTCTTTATTCCTCTATACCCTAAATTGCCTCTATTTGAGGCTCTTCCAGGTTATATAGTCCGAGTCAGACTCGAAGACTTCTTTGTTTTTACAACCGCATTTTTATGGCTCATTTGGCTCATAAGAGGCAAAATAAGCCTCGACCAAAATCCGATAATTAAATGGATCGGCATCTATCTCGCAATCGGGATTCTCTCGATGGTCTCGGCCATCTTCATCATCCAGACTGTTCCTTTCGAAGCCCTACATATAGGCAAAATGGTCCTCCATTTTCTTCGCCGCATTGAATATTTTTCCCTTTTTTTTATTTTTTATACCACCATTCGCTCAATGCGACAGGTTAAAATCTATCTTCTACTTCTTATTGCCGTAGTTGTAGCCGTGACTTTGTACGGTTATGGCCAGAAATACCTCTATTGGCCGGCGTTCTCTACCATGAATCGCGAGTTTTCCAAAGGCTGGGTTCTCTATCTTACAGCCCACGCCCGAGTTTTATCTACTTTCGGCGGCCATTATGACTTGGCTGCATTTACCATGATGATATTGATTATTCTCTGGAGTCTATTTCTTGGTGTTAAAAATCTTCTCTACAAGGCATTAATTTTTCTTATTCTGTCAGGGGCCTTTTGGCTTCTTATACTGACTGCCTCAAGGACTTCATTTTTAGCTTATCTAGCCGGAATAACCATCATGTGCTTTCTTTGGGCATTTAGACAAGGTTTACGTTGGTCATTCCTTTCCTGGATTGCCATAACTTTCTTAAGTATTTTTATCATGCTCTCATTTGGAGATCTTTCCGACCGCTTTATGAAACTTTTAAAACTCGATGAAAGACTGGGAGGTATAAGAACGCTAGTCCTCAACCCTTTCGGAAAACCGCCCGATGACCTATCCGCCTTATTTTTGGAAAACAATCCGGCTACAATTGCTGACGTCACCTCCAAAACGGACCAACCACCTTCTCCCGTTAGACCTGTGGATGTCACAGAGGATATTCCCCTCAAAATCCCATCAGCAAGCGGAATAGTTACAGTTAAAAGGACTTATTCCCAAAATGCCATTATGTATGATCTCTCCACGGGTATCAGATTCGATGCCCTCTGGCCGCGGGCAATTGCCGGTTTTAAAAGAAATCCCATTTTAGGTAGCGGCTATTCCACCCTTACCAAAGTCCAGGTAGAGGAATTTACAGAAGCAGAATCTACAGACAATGATTTTCTCCGAAGCTTGGGTGAAACCGGTTTACTTGGCTTTATTGCTTTCTATGGCATACTTATTTCCATGCTTGTTGCTATCTGGAAGACATTTACCAAAGTAAAAGATCCAGTTTTTTATAGCTTTATTGTAGGCTTTGCTGGACTCATTATTGGCCTTCTTGTAAACGCAGCCTATATTGACGTATTTGAAGCCTCAAAAGTGGCTTACGCCTTCTGGGCCCTGGCAGGCATAACTTTTGGCGGCCTCAAAGTTTTAAAAAAAGATATCCAGAATTCAAATCAAAAACCATACATTCCCGATATCCATCGATTCCAAGTTTCGGCAAAGATAAAAGTTTTAAACTTTATAAAAAGTGACGTCTTCCGACTCATCCTCCTACTTCTTCTTGCCTTTCTTTTACGCAATTACAAAATAAATATGCCACTTGCCGACTGGCACTCCTGGCGGCAGTCAGATACATCATCTGTCACCCGAGATTTTATTAAAAATGGCATCAATCTTCTTTATCCTACTTATCAAGATTTGTCAAATGTAGCATCAGGGAAAGACAATCTCAAGGGACTACGTATGGTAGAATTTCCCCTTTACAATGCTTATGCCACATTTATAGACAAAATATTTGTCGGTTGGAATATAGAGTTTTCTGGAAGATTAGCATCAGTCTTTGCTTCTCTTTTATCACTTATCTTTTTATTCAAATTCGTCAGGCGCTATTTAGGCAGAACCGGTGCATTTTTTGCCGCCCTTTTCTTTGCCATCATCCCTTATAATATTTATTTCTCGCGTGTTATACTTCCGGAACCATTTCTTGTTACCTTATCTCTTGGTTTTCTTTATTATCTTGATCGATTCTTATTCGATAACGTCAAAATCTTCAAGCGCTTTTTACTCTTGATAATTTCTTTAATATTTTTATCTCTAGCCCTTTTAGTCAAACCATTTGCTATCTTTATGTTTATACCCGCAGTCTATCTTTGGTATAGAAAGTATGGTTTTTCAAAGAAATTTTTCCTCGGACTATTGGTTTATTGGCTTATTGCTTTATTGCCTTTATGGTGGTGGCGTCAATGGATAAGCAATTTTCCTGAAGGCGTCCCTGCCTATGAATGGCTTTTAAACGGCGACGGAATTAGATTTAAAGGAGCATTTTTTCAATGGCTCTTTGCCGAAAGAATCACCAAACTAATCTTGGGATATTGGGGAGTGTCATTCCTTCTTCTTGGAATCCTCGTTAAATTTCCTAAAGAAACAAACGTATTTTACTTTTATCTTTTGGGAATGTTAACTTATATTTCTGTAGTAGCCACAGGCAACGTCCGTCATGATTATTATCAAACATTTATAGTTCCACTCCTTTGCATTTTTTTGGCAAAGGGAGTAATGTTTCTTCTTTCCCATACAGCCGAAATATTTTCCCAAACCCGCAATTTAATTACCATAATATTAGTTATTGCTTTCATGGAAGCATTTGGTTGGTACCAAATCCGCGATTTTTACAATATCAATCATCCCGAAATAGTCGAGGCTGGTCGCACTCTTGATAGGCTTACCCCTCAAAAAGCTCTTGTCATTGCCCCATACGAAGGAGACACCGCCTTTCTTTATCAGACAGGCAGAAAAGGCTGGCCCATCGTCCAAGACCCAATCGATATCATGGTCAAAAAGGGAGCTGACTACTATGTCAGCACCAAATTTGATGACCAGACCCGCGAATTAATATTAGAAGCCCAGAAAAAAACTACCGATAAAAAGCCATATAAAATAATTGAATTTACCGACAAATTTGTCATCATCCAGCTTGTTCCAGATAAAGACCTTCCTAAATGAAAATTCTAATGCTCACTCCCTACCTTCCTTACCCACTCCTCTCAGGTGGACAAATAAGAACATACAATCTTTTAAAAAATCTTGCCAAAAAGCACGACATCACCCTATTCTCATTTATAAGGCTTGAATCAGAAAAAAAATATATTCCTGAACTGCTAAAATTTTGCCAAAACGTTAGTACATTTAAACGACGTCCTGCATGGTCACATATAAACATCGCTTTATCTCTCCTCACCCCATTTCCTTTTTTGGTTTCCATTTATTATTCCCGCACACTACGCCGCGCTATTCAAAAGGAACTTCATAAAAACCATTATCATCTCATCCACTCCGAAACATTTTATGTCATGCCCAATATTCCTAAAACAACTGTTCCCATCCTTCTTGTGGAACAGACAATTGAATTTCTCGTCTACCAGCATTTCGTAGAAAATATTAAAATTCCTTTAAACCTCCTCTTATCCATCGACGTTGCCAAAATTCGCTTTTGGGAAAAATATTACTGGCGAAAAGCTGATAAAGTTGTGGCCATGTCCAAAGCCGATGCCGACGTCATGGAAAAATTATCTCCTCACTTAGACGTCGATATCGTCCCCAATGGAGTCGACACCGATGAGTTTTTTAAAATCCAAAAGAAAAAAACGCGGGCTAAAACCATATTATTCGTCGGTAATTTTAAATGGCTACAAAATAAAGAAGCAGTGAAACTTTTAGTTGAAAAGATCTTTTCCCTGATTCATAAAAAACTACCAGAAGTCAAACTCTGGATAGTAGGCCGGTATCCTCCCTGGGAAATTAAAAAATATGAAAGCGGCAATATAAAAGTTTCAGATAATATCGACGACATTAAAATAGCTTATGGTAACTCTGACGTACTTTTGGCCCCCATCTACGGACCGGGTGGCACCCGGTACAAAATTCTCGAGGCCATGGCCGCGGGTCTTCCGGTAGTAACTACTACTCGTGGAATAGAAGGTCTCAACGCCAAAGACGGTACAGATGTCTTAGTCCGCGATTCAGTCGAAAGTCTAGCCAAGGCTACGATTGATGTCCTTATCAAAGAGAATCTTGCAAATAAATTGGCCACAAATGGTAAAAAGCTCATCGCCCAAAATTATGACTGGAAAGAAATATCGCAAAAACTTGACAATCTCTACGAAGAAGTCGCCTCAAAACACCTCCGAGGTGTGCGCATGCACTCCTCGGAGGTGGAGGAATCTGGAAAAAGTTGATTAATTATATATGAAACTCTCAATCATCATCGTCAATTTTAATTCAGGAAAATATTTAAAAGAATGTTTGGAGTCCATTAAAAAATCTACTCTTTCACCAAATGACTATGAGGTAACAATCGTTGATAATGATTCGACAGATTCATCTTTAAAACAAGGCCTAAATGTCCAATTTTCATCTCTCCATCTTGTCAAAAATGGCAAAAATGTCGGCTTCTCCAAGGCCAACAATCAAGGCATCAAAAAATCAGGTGGTGATTATATCCTCCTTTTAAATCCGGACACTTTACTTCAAAAAAACACCTTAAAAATTATGATAGATTACATGGATAATAATCCAAACGTCGGAGTCTCCACTTGTAAATTACTTCTTCCAGATGGTTCATTAGATGACGCCTGTCACCGAGGTTTTCCTACTCCCTGGAATGCCTTCTGTCATTTTTCCGGAATCTCAAGTTTTTTTCCCAAAAGTAAATTCCTCAATGGTTATCATCTTGGCTACAGTAATTTAGATAAAATTCATGAAATAGACAGTTGTGTCGGTGCATTTATGCTCATCCGCAAAACAGTCGGTGAATCTCTCGGCTGGCTCGACGAAGACTATTTTTGGTACGGAGAGGATATTGATTTTTGCTTTCGGGTAAAAGAAAAAGGCTCCACAGTAATGTTTGTTCCCACTACTTCAATCGTACACCACAAAGGCATCTCCAGTGGCATCAAAAATCACTCTAAAGATATTTCAACCGCAGACGAAACAACCCGCCTCCGCGCCTCCCACTCCCGCTTCGACGTCATGAGAATTTTTTATAAAAAACACTATCAACACAGATACCCATTCTTATTGACAACTCTGGTTCTAAGCGGTATTAGATTAAAGCAACTTGCAAATAAATACGCAAATCTATGAAATTTCTCATCTTTCAGCACGTCCATAACGAATCTCCCGGCTTTATAAGCGATTGGGCCAAAAAACGCAATATAAAACTCGATATCATTAAAGTCTGGAAACCTTACAAAGCGCCTCCAATTGGAAAACACGACGCTTTAATAGTCATGGGTGGGCCTATGGAAGTCTATCATGGTCCAGATAAGTATCCATCAAAAGAGGATGAATTAAATTTTATAAAAAAGGCGATGGGGAAAATACCCATAATAGGATTTTGTCTGGGTTCTCAATTACTTGCTCATTCGCTCGGTGCAGACGTGCACAAAAATATTATTAATGGAAAATGGATCAAAGAAATAGGTTTCTACCACATAACTCTCACCAAAGAAGGACTAAAAAACCCCATTTTTAAAGGATTTCCCCCCAAAATAAAAGTACTCCAATGGCATGGGGGGGCGTTTGATCTACCTAAAAAATCTATTCTTCTGGCCACATCTCCCCTCTGCCAAAATCAGGTGTTTTCATACAAAAATGCATTTGGTTTTCTTTGTCACTTTGAATTTACTCCCCAAATGATCAAAACCCAAATAAAAAATGACCGAAAATGGATACATGAAGAATTTGATATGGATGAGAAAAAATTACTCCGAGAGGCCGAAGAATACAAAATCCTCATGAAATCCCAATGCTTTCGATTTATGGATAGTTTTTTGGCAAACTTAAAATAAATGTATAATATAGCTATATGCGTATTGGTATTGATGCTAGGCTCTGGAATGAGACTGGGGTAGGCAGGTATATTAGAAGTATATTTGAATATCTACCTCAAGTAGATGACAAAAATGAATATATTTGGTTTTTCCGTCAAAAAGAATTCAATGAAATAAAGTTTCCCCTTCCTCACTGGAAAAAAACACTCGCCGATATCCGCTGGCATTCACTAAAAGAGCAGCTTTTACTCCCTAAAATATTCACAAAAGAGCAGCTTGATCTTCTTCACTTTCCTTACTTTTCCTTCCCCATTTTCTACAAAGGAAAGTTTGTTATTACTATCCACGATCTTATTTTTGACCACTACAAATCAGGTAGAGCCTCGACCCTTCCTTATCCCATTTATCTCATAAAAAAAATCGGCTACCATTTCATCCTCCAAAAAGCCATAGATAAGGCCTCCAAAATAATCACCATTTCCGAAAATTCAAAGCACGAGATTATTAATCATTATCATGCAGATCCCGGAAAAATCGTCGTCACCTACGAATCTGGATCTCTGGAAATTCCCGAAAATGCAACAAGCAATAATTCCAAAATCAAAAAACAAAAACCCTATATTCTTTACGTCGGCAATGCCCATCCCCACAAAAATGTCGAATCTCTTATTAATTCAATGTCGCTTATTCGTAAAAGACTTCCCAAACTAAAACTTATTATTATTGGTTCCGACAATTTCTTTTTCCCAAAATTAGCCAATTATATAAAAGTTCAAAAAATGCAAAATGCCGCTATATTAATCGGAGAAGTCCCAAATCAAAAATTGAGCCTTTGGTACCAAAACGCCGAATGCTTTGTTTCCGCCTCTTACATGGAAGGATTCGGCATTCCTATTCTTGAATCCATGTCAGTCGGCTGTCCGACCGTTCTTTCTGATATCCCCATCTTTCACGAAATAGCTGGGCCTGCGGCAGCTTATTTTGATCCAGAGAGTCCCCAATCGATAGCAAATAAAATCGTCGAAGTGGTAAAAAACCTCAATACCCGAAAAAATCTACAGCAAAAAGGGTATGAAAGACTAAAACTTTTTTCTTGGAGAAAGATGGTAGAAGAGACAGTATCAATCTACAAAGATGTGGGGAATAAATAATGAAAGTTGTTCTTGTCTATGACAGGATAAATAAATTCGGCGGAGCCGAAAGAATTCTTCTTGCCCTTCACGAAATCTTTCCCTCGGCCCCCTTATATACGGCAGTATACGACGAAAAAAAAGCACCATGGGCCAAAATCTTCTCCCAAATTAATCCCTCTTTTTTACAAAAATTCCCACTCGCCAAATCCCACCATGAACTCTATCCCTATCTTATGCCTCTTGCCTTCGAAACATTTGACTTTGCCAATTTCGATATCGTAATTTCAGTTACCTCAGAGGCAGCCAAAGGAATAATTACCCGTCCACCTACGGTTCACATAAGCTACATACTTACCCCAACGCGCTATATTTGGAGCGGGGAAAAGGACTATTTACAAAATCCAGGTTTTGGCCCAATCGATCCTTTATTGAAATTATTATTGCCAACACTTTTTGCCAAGTTAAGACCTATCGACTACATTCTCGCACATCGTCCGGATAAACTTATAGCCATATCAAATAATGTAATGAATAGAATTAAAAAGTATTACCACCGCGATGCAGACGTCTTATATCCACCAATAGATACAGATTTCTTTCGTCCTAAACTCCGGAAAATTCGAACTAACTATTTCCTTCTTGTTTCTCGTCTGGTTCCTTATAAAAGGGTAGACGTTGCCATCCAAGCCTTCAATAGACTAAAATATAAGCTTGTAATCATCGGAACCGGATCCGAGAAGGATAGACTCAAAAAACTCGCCAATAAAAATATTCAATTCGTCGGCAGTTTGACAGACGAGAAGCTTCTAGGCTACTATCAAGATTGTATTGCTCTTATATTTACGTCAGATGAAGATTTAGGTTTGGTACCAATCGAAGCCCAAAGTTGCGGCAAACCAGTGGTGGCCCTTAAAGGTGGGGGAGCTCTCGAGACTGTTATAGAAGGGAATACTGGCGAATTTTATGACAAGCAAGTTCCCGACAGCCTTACAAAAACCATAAATCGATTTTTAAAAAAATCATATTCGCCCGACGATTGTCGCAATAATGCTTTAAGATTTAATAAAGAGAGATTTAAAAAAGAATTTTCTATTATGATTAAAAAAATAAAAATATGAGATTTGTCATTTTTGCAGGAGGAGTTGGCACCAGACTTTGGCCCCTATCGCGTAAAAAATCTCCCAAACAGTTTGAAAAAGTATTAGGAGACAAATCTACTTTAGAGCTTACTGTAGAAAGAATTCTTCCTTTATCCTCGTGGGATGACATTTATCTCGCCACCGGTAGTCGTTACACCGAATTGGTTAAAAAAATTCTCCCTGGCCTTCTCCTAGAAAATATTATTGGAGAACCTGAGATGAGAGACGTCGGTCCGGCCGTGGGACTCATGGTGTCCATTTTAGCAAAAACTTCACCCCACGACCCAATTGCCATCATCTGGAGCGACCATATTATCAAAAATGAGAATATTTTTCACAATTGTTTAAAAACGGCAGAAACATTGGTATCACAGAAAAAGGCAAATTTGGTCTTTATCACTCAAAAAGCCAGGTTCCCAAGCCAAAACCTAGGCTGGATAGAATATGGCCATAAGATTGCCAAAGTTTCGGATGTAGAAATTTATGAATTTAAAAGTTTAACATATAGACCCGATTTAGGTCTTGCCCAAAATTTTTTTAGCAGCGGACATCACGCCTGGAATGTGGGTTATTTTGTCACTACCCCGGTATTTTTGTTGGAAAAATATCGTCAGTTTAATCCAGATCTTTATAGTGGCCTGAAAAAAATCCAGGAATCGTTTGCGACCTCTTCTTTTACAAAAGTGCTGCGGCAAATCTATCCCAAACTCGAAAAGATTTCTTTTGACGAAGCTATTCTTTCAAAGTTGGCTCCAAAAGAGGCGCTTGTCTTGGCCGAAGAACTTGGCTGGAGCGACGTCGGCGCCTGGGAGGCTCTAAAAGAAGCGCTTCAAACTTCTCCAGATCAAAATGTCGTCCAAGGAAAAGTACTAGTTGAAGGAAGCAAAGACAGTCTAATTTATAATTACACCAATCAAATGATCGTATCCATCGACCTAAATGGTCTTTTGGTCGTCAATACCAAAGACGTCCTTCTCATCTGCCATAAAAATTCCGTCCCCAAAATAAAAAAAGTTGTCGAAAGTTTACAAGGCAGTAAAAACGACCATCTGACATAATACATAATGTTTATTAAAGGTAAATTATACGATGCTACCCTAAAGCGTCTCGTCGACATTATCGGCGCATCTCTACTTCTTATTGTATTCTCGCCAGTATGCGCCATTATTGCCATCATGATAAAAATTGATTCCCATGGTCCAATTTTGGCCGATACTCCGCAAAGAGTAGGTAAGGGTGGCAAACTTTTTAAAATGTACAAATTCCGCTCCATGATCAATAAAGCCCACGATATTTTAAGAAAAGATCCAGATTATAAAAATCTCTACGAACAGTACAAAAGAAATAGCTATAAGTTATTAAAAGATCCCCGCGTGACACTCATAGGACGATTTATTAGAAAGCATTCGCTGGATGAGATTCCCCAACTTATAAATATTTTAAAGGGAGATATGAGCCTGGTAGGACCTCGGGCTTATTATCCCGACGAACTGCAAAATCAGCAAAAAAAATATCCCCATACTAGAGATATGGTCAAGGAAGTGCTTTCCATAAAACCAGGCATTACCGGTTATTGGCAAGTATCTGGAAGAAGCGAAGTAAATTTCGATAAAAGAATTGCCATGGATAGAGATTACGTACAAAGGCGATCCCTTCTCTATGATTTAAAGATCCTCCTGAAGACTCCCTGGGCAATGATTTCTGGCAAAGGAGCAGTCTAAATTTGACTTTATTTCCAACTATTAGCTAAAATATATTTTTATTCCCTACCCATGCCCATTAATGACGGTTTCTCAAAAATAAATGTAGAAACTACTCCACCGGAGAACCAACCCGCGGCAGAAATACAGGCAAATCAAAATAAAATTGAAAATCCTGTCAAAGAGTCAAAAATTGAAATGAAAAAGACACCCAGACTACCAATCCCCAAAAAATTTCTCCTTATTCCGGCAGCATTTATTCTTTTTATCATCTTTCTTATCGGAGTAACCATTATAATGGGTAGGGATTTTTACTATTCCGTAAAAAAAGTCCAAACAACAGGTAGAGAAGCCCTTGCCGCCGCTAAAACCCAAAATCTAGATGAAACCCAAAAAAAATTTAAACAGTTGGAACTAGAAATTGTCGATGCCCAAAACAATTACCAGAAGCTAGCTTTCTTAGGATATATTCCTCTTATCAACGCCTACTATAATGATGGTCGCCACGCTCTAAATGCCGGCCTAAACGGCGTCCAGGCAGGCATAATATCGGTTTCGGCCGTTACTCCCTATGCCGATCTTTTAGGCCTCAAAGGCAAATCTAAATTTGTCTCCGGCTCAGCAGATCAGCGCATTCAAACAGCGGTCAAAACCTTGGACAAAGTGACTCCACAGATTGGCAAAATATCAGAAAAAATTGCCGTTGTCAAAAATGAACTCGACGAAATAGACCCCAATCGCTATCCGGAAAAAATCGGCAATACCAGTGTTAAACCACGTCTGATATCCTATCGCGAACTTTTTGATAATACCGCCAATTTATTTTTAAACGCCACTCCACTTTTGGAAGAGTTGCCCAAACTTCTAGGAGAGCCAAAGCCAAAGCGATATCTAGTTCTTTTTCAAAACGATAAAGAACTTCGCCCCACAGGAGGCTTTATCACGGCCTATGCCGTATTCAAAGTCGAAGGTGGAAAACTCACCGTTGAAAAATCTGATGATATTTATAAACTCGACGAAATGAAACCAAAAAAATTCCCTGCTCCGCCCGAAATCCTTAAATACCATAAGGGAGTCTATTCTCTCGAACTTCGTGATAGCAACCTTTCCCCTGACTTTGATACCTCGATGAAAAAATTTGAAGAACTATTATCTTCAGTCGATGGATTTCCCGAATATGATGGAATCATCGCTCTCGATACTCATGTTTTAGTATCATCAGTGGAAATTTTAGGCGAATTTAATATTGCTGGAAGAAAATTCTCGGCAGAAATTGACGAACGCTGCGATTGTCCCAAAGTAGTTTATGAATTGGAAGACTATGCCACTCGTCCGGTTGCATATGTCAGGGCAGACCGAAAAGATATAATATCGACCCTCCTTTATGAAATTATGCAGAGAGCTCTTGGCGTTTCTCCTTCACAATATTGGGGCAGGCTTTTCCAGATGGGGCTAGAGGAAATGGAACAAAAACACATCCTTTTTGCCCTCAAAGATGCCAAAGCTCAAAAAGGTATCGAAAACCTCAATTTTGGCGGCCACATCAAGGCTTTTGACGGAAATTATCTGCACATCAACGACGCTAATATGGCGGGCGCCAAATCAAATCTTTTTGTCAAAGAATCCATAGATTATGACTTGAACGTTGACGGAAATGGACAGGGGACTGTCACTCTTACCATAGATTATAAAAATCCCGCTCCTCCTTCAGACTGTAACCTAGAATCTGGCGGTCTTTGTCTCAATGGACTTCTTAGAAATTGGGTTCGCATTTATGTCCCCAAAGGCTCCCAGCTTATAGAATTTAAGGGATCAGAAGTGGATACTACATCTTATACGGATCTTGGTCATACCGTCTTTGAAGGCTTCCTCACCGTCAAACCTCAAGGATCGGGAAAATTAACCGTCAAATATAAACTCCCAAGTAAAATTGAAAGTGGCATAGACCTACCACTTCTAATTCAAAAACAGCCCGGAACCAATGGCAATAAGTACACTATCAAAGTCAATGGTCGTCAAATTGACAAATTTCCTCTCCTGACAGATAAAAAGATAATATACAAAATATAACCAATGTCCCGTTACTCCTGCGAATGTATTATTCTCAAAAGACAAAATTTTGGTGAAGGCGATAAAATAATCACAGTTTTTGCCAAGAAATTCGGCAAAATGAAAGTTTTGGCAAAAGGAATCCGTAAAATCTACAGTCGCCGTGCTCCTCACCTCGAACTTTTCAATCAAACCCGTTTACACCTTTATAAAGGCAAAAACTTTGATATCATCACCGAGGCAGAAAACGTCAGCGTCAACGAAAATCTAAAAAAGGATATTAATAAAATTGCCACGGCCTATTTTTTAGTCGAAATTGTTGACAGACTTTGTCCCGAGGGGGTTGTTCATGATGATATCTACGCCTCTCTTGTCAATGCATTAACGCTATTAAATCATAATAGACCCGAAGACCAAAACCTCATCAAGGATGCTTTTGCCAATAATTTACTCCATTATTTGGGCTTTTTACCCTTCAGTCAAAACCTAAAAGGCACCACACTCGTAAATTATATAGAATCCATTTTGGAAGGTCGCCTCAAGACTCCCGGCATCTTGACAAAAGTTGCTCAAGATTAGTATAGTCGAATTTCAAATTTAGAGTATACTTAAATTATGGATCTCATGGATAAAATAGTTTCACTTGCAAAGCGCCGGGGATTTATATATCCCGGATCAGAAATCTATGGTGGATTATCCAATTCTTGGGATTACGGTCCCGTAGGTACCGAGCTCAAAAAAAATATCAAAGATCTCTGGTGGAAGACCTACGTTCACAGAAGAGATGACATTGTCGGCATTGATGCCGCCCTCATCATGAATCCCAAAGTCTGGGAAGCCTCGGGTCATATCGAGGGTTTTGTTGATCCGCTCAGAGAATGTAAAGTTTGCCACAAAAGATTTCGTGAAGATGCCTTTGACCCCGAAAATCCAGTTTTTATCTGTCTTGACGGAAAGCCCCACAAAAAAGAAAATTTGACAGAAACAAAGAATTTTAACCTTATGTTTAAAACTTTTGTCGGTCCAACAGAGGATTCGGAATCAAAAGCTTTTCTTCGTCCCGAGACAGCTCAGGCTATGTTTGTGGACTTTCAAAATGTATTGTCTACCCACCCCAAAAAACTTCCATTTGGTATCGCCCAAATAGGAAAAGCCTTCAGAAATGAAATAACCACCGGCCATTTTCTTTTTAGACTTCGTGAGTTTGAACAAATGGAAATAGAATATTTCATCAGACCTCCGCAAAAAGAGGCCGAATGGCAAAATCATTTTGAAACTTGGCGAAAAGCAATGTGGGACTGGTTTACTCTCGTTGGAATTGATAAATCAAAAGTCAAAGAGCATGAAATTCCGGATGGTGAACGCGCCCATTACTCAAAAAGGACCATAGATTTTGAGTTTGAATACCCCTTTGGTTTGAAAGAACTTTACGGTCTAGCATACCGGACCGATTATGACCTCTCCCGCCACCAAAAATATTCAGGAAGAGATCTGACCTATACAGACCAGGAAACCGCAGAGAAATTTATTCCCCATGTCATCGAACCAACGTGGGGCGTAGACAGGACTATACTGGCAATACTTCTATCTTCCTATTTCGAAGATGGAAAAAGGATTGTATTGAGGCTTCCTTCCCAAATTGCACCATATAAAGCTGCAATCTTTCCACTTGTTGCCAACAAGGAAGATCTAGTAGCTAAAGCTCGGTCCGTTTACGAGAAAATGAAAAAATCCTTGATGGTAGTTTGGGATGACCGGGGAAACATCGGCAAACGCTATTTTGCCCAGGATGAGATCGGTACCCCCTTCTGTTTGACTATTGACTATACGACATTGGATGATGATACAATAACAATACGTCATAGAGACACAACAAAGCAAGAAAGAATAAAAATTGATAAAGTAAAAGACTATATAGACAAAAACATCAATCTGTCCACCCCATGATCGTCAAACTCAAAAAATTTAATGTCGTCATCGTCATTATTGTTCTCATTGTCTTAATTATTCTAGCACTCATTATAAAAACTATTACGACCCCTAGAAGCTCATCAGACGAAGATATCACTCCTACTCCAATAGAAGCCCTTCCCACTATAGATGAAAATTCTGTTGACGTTTCGCTAGATTTTGTCGACAACAATCGCGCCATGATCCTATCAATTAAAAACATTCCCGATGCTACAGAATCAATTGACTATGAAGTCTCATATACAACAGGAGAAGGGATTCCTAAAGGCAATATTGGTACCATTCGCCTCAAGGCATCCCAAAAAGAAGTTGAAAGAAGGGGTGAAGAATTGACTCTCGGCACCTGCTCCCGCGGCCGCTGTGTTTACTATCAGGGCGTCGATAATGTAAATTTAAGCCTCAAATTCAATTTTTCCAACGGCTCCTCCGCCATCTTCCAAAAAGAATATTCTCCCTAAATTCATAATTCATACTTTATAATTTTAAAGCCCTATCTGTAGTGCTCTAAAGCAAGCTTTAACCCCTTGACATCGGCCTAAAATTGGTTCATCATGGTGTAAGATGGTGAAAATTGGTTAGAATAGTAGAATTTAAAGGCATTTTAATAGCGGGATATGTTTTTAGGTACATACGAGCACAATTTAATGGAGGAGGGGAGAATTGCCCTTCCTAAAAAATTAAGAAATGCACTAGGTGGACAAAGATTAATAGTCAGAATCGGTCTAGAACCATGTATCGTAGGGTTTAGAGAATCGGACTGGATAGAAAACACAAAAGGAGAGCTGGCAAGACCATTTTTTTCTGACAAAGAAGGGAGGGATATCAGAAGAAAAATATTCTCAGACGCCGAGTATGCAGAATTGGATAATCAAGGCAGGTTTGTCCTGCCGCGATCAATGATAAATCACGCCAGAATAAGAGATAAAGTTACGATAATTGGAGCCGGTGATCACTTTGAGATTTGGGAGACAAAAATTTGGCAAGCATATCAAAAGGGTTTGACCAATTAATTTCGGATTTCACTGCCTATGATCCGAAATGAAAACGAATTTCATACTCCCGTCTTACTCTCACAGGTGATTGTCGGCCTCAATATAAAAAAAGGTGGCCTTTATATAGATGCCACAATCGGAGGGGGAGGTCACACAAGAGAAATATTGCAACTTGAAGGAAAAGTATTAGGCATTGATCAAGATCCAAACGCCGTTGAATATGTAAAAGATCATATTCAAAATCCAAATCTCCTCCTCCAAGTGGGCAATTTTAGAGATATAAAAGAAATTGCCCAAAAATTTGGCTTTAATAAAGTAGACGGAATTTTATTTGACCTTGGCATATCGAGCTATCAGTTAGACAAGGGTAGTAAGGGATTTTCCTTTCTCAAAGATGAACCGCTCGATATGCGGATGGATAAAAGAAGTTGGCCCGTAACAGCTGAGAAAGTGGTAAATAAATATTCTGTGAGTGAGCTTTATGACATATTTACGTTATTTGCTGAGGAAATCGATTCTCGGGATGTTTCTAAAAATATTGTTCGCGCCCGTAAAATAAAGCCGATAAAAACCACGGCAGATTTAGTTTCGGCCGCAGGTCTGGATCTAGCTAAGATTGAAGATATCGGCAAAGCTGCGCGCATTTTTCAAGCAGTGAGAATCGAGGTGAACCAGGAGTTAGAAAATTTAAAAAGGGCTATCCCAGAGGCAACGGCTCTATTAGTTAGGGGCGGAAGATTGTTATTTATCAGCTTTCATTCCCTGGAAGATAGAATCATCAAGTTACAAATGAGAAAGGCCATGCCTGCCGGCAGGCAGGGCCTGCCTGCCGGTAGGCAGGAAAAAATTCAGGAACTGACAAAAAAACCAATAGTTCCAGATGAAAAAGAACAAAGGATAAACCCGAGATCAAGATCGGCCAAATTAAGAATCTATGAGAAAATATAGCGACAAAGAAAAAGAAATAAAAAGAAGATCCCTATTACCTATAGTATTAATAATAATGGTAGTCGTTCTTGCCGTGGTACAGATGTTTATTCTCAATAGTCTTGCCACTAAAGGAGCAAAACTGACCAAAACAGAAAAAGAAGTAGAAAAGATTGCCAAAGAGAATGAACTATTTCAGGCCAAAGTCGCTTCCTCATCATCAATGACTACAATTTTTGCCCGCGCCAAACTGCTTGGTCTTGTTAATTCTCCCGAAACCAGATCCCTGACATCTCCTCTACCGGTAGCCCAAATTGATAAGGTCTTCAATTGATGATGGAGAGACGAATTCGTTTAATTTTTATCTTCTTTATTCTCATTTTTATATTCATCCTTCTTAAACTTTTCTACTGGCAAATTTTTATGTCCGATGAATTCGGAGGAGAAGCGGTAAATCAAAGAACTCGTACATTAAAGATTCCAAGTCAAAGAGGGACAATCATGTCTTCCTTCGAAACTTCAATTATCTCAAATGAAAGGGCTTATCTTCTCTATGCCGAACCAAAAAAAGTAGATGACCCAATTTTATTGAGACAAAAGTTGGCCGAACTTCTCGAGGTTGATGAGGCCTCAATAAGTAGTAATCTGGGCGACAAGAAAAAAGCCTGGGTATCAGTATGGAGAAAAGTTCCCGAGGGAAAAAAGGATAAAATCGAAAGCCAAAATCTTCAGGGAGTAGGTTTTGAGGAAGAATCAATTAGATTCTATCCCGAATCTTCCATGGCAGCTCACCTTATGGGTTTTGTCGGTCTTGATGCCAAAGGCGATGACAAAGGCTATTTTGGCCTCGAAGGCTATTACGATAGACAATTAAGAGGAAGAGATGGCATCTTAAAGCAGGAAACAGACGCTTTTGGCCTTCCTATCCTTATGGGACTGCAAAATCGCCTAGAACCAATAGACGGCCGCTCCCTAATTCTTCATTTGGATAAAAGCGTCCAGTTTATTATCGAGGAAAAGCTTAAAAAGGCGCTAGAAAAATACGAGGCTAAAGGAGGTTGGGTAATAGTCATGGACCCCAAAACAGGCGGCATACTTGGCATGGCCTCCTATCCCAATTATGACCCGAAAAATTATACCAGTTTTGAAAGTTTTCTCTATAAAAATCCAGTGGTGGCAGAAACCTACGAACCCGGATCGACATTTAAATCACTCATCATGGCGGCAGCCCTAAATGAAGACAAAGTCAAACCAGAGCAAGAGTTTGCAGAAATCGGACCTGTGGAAGTGGGAGGCTACACCATCCGCACCTGGAATAATGAATATATCGGCAAACTAACGGCTACAAATATATTGGAAAGATCATCGAATGTTGGCATGGTTCAAGTGGGAAAACTTCTGGGAAAAGATAATCTTTACAAATATTTAGAAAGTTTTGGCTTTGGTCGACCTACTGGTATTGACCTTGAAGATGAACAATCACCAGATCTTCGTCCAAAAGGTAGCATGTATGAAATAGACTTGGCGACCATATCATTTGGACAAGGAGTTGCCGTCACTCCAATCCAAATGATAAGAGCAGTGGCGAGTCTGGCCAATAACGGAGATCTTATGGAGCCACACGTCGTCAAAACCATAATCGAGGCTACGGGTCAAAAAATAGATATTAAACCCAAAAAAATAATAAGTATCGTTTCGCCAAAAACCGCAAGTGTAATCTCCGAAATGCTCGTTAAAGCCGCATCCCACGGAGAAGCAAAATTTGCTCTTCCCAAAGGTTACAGAATTGCAGGTAAAACCGGTACGGCCCAGATTCCTATTGCCGGACACTACGATCCAGGGAAAACTATTGCCTCATTTATAGGGTTTGCCCCCGTCCCAAATCCCAAATTTGTCATGCTCACCACCCTCAAAGAACCTGGCACATCGCCTTGGGGTTCAGAAACAGCCGCTCCACTTTTTTATGAAATAGCCCGAGATCTTTTCAATTACTACAAAATTCCCCCTAGCCAATGATGAACATGATATAATTAATGTCTCTACTGTGCTCCAAATCATTAAGAATCAGATCCATGGCATAGAGGCAATTTTGGCCAATGTTTGGTTTGGCTTTCCCTCCAGTAGTATGAAAGTCATTGGCGTGACTGGCACAGACGGCAAAACTACCACCACCGAACTTATCTACCATATTTTAAATACAGCCGGAAAAAAAGTAAGTGAGATCTCTACTGTCAAGGCAGTCATAAACGGAGAAGTATTCGATACTGGCTTCCACGTCACCACTCCCTCGGCCTTTTCCCTGCAAAGATTTTTTTCCCTAGCCAAAAAAGGTGGTACAGAATTCATGGTTCTAGAAACAACTTCCCATGCCCTCGATCAAGCAAGAACCGCAGGGATTAAATTTGATATCGCAGTTATTACCAATGTTTCTCACGAACATCTTGATTATCATAGAACATTTGATAATTACCTAAAAACTAAGGCCAAAATAATCAAAAAAGTCCGCTTTGCCGTCCTCAATGCCGATGACAAGAATTTTACTAAACTAGCCTCACAAACCTCAGGAATAATTACCTTCGGCTTAAAAAAAGCTGATGTTAATCCAACCAATATTTCATATGAAACTTCACTAATAGGAGAATTTAATACTTACAATATTCTCGCCGCAGTAGCGGTAGCCAGACTCTATAATATCGATGATTCCACCATAAAAGAGGCCATAAAATCTTTTAAGGGGATAAAAGGAAGGATGGAAGAAGTAAAAACAAGTAGAAACTTTCGCATTTTTATCGATTTTGCTCACAAAATCAATGCCCTCGAAAACGCCCTAAAAACTATAAAATCCATTGCCAAAAATAGAATAATTATCGTCTTTGGTTCGGCTGGCCTGCGCGATCAAGTAAAACGACCTATCATGGGAAAAATTGCCGGAAAACTTGCTGATATTTCTATTTTAACTGCCGAGGATCCCCGCACCGAAGACGTCAGAGATATAATTTCATCAATTGCCCAAGGTGCAAAGGTATATGCCAAAGAAACAAATAAAAGGAAGCATGGCCGAGACATTGTCGATGGACTGCATTATTTTTATCGCATCCCGGATAGACAGGAAGCAATCAACTTTGCCATAAGAGTCTTGGCAAAAAAAGATGACATTGTCCTTATTACAGGTAAAGGGCACGAAAAATCAATGTGTTACGGAAAAAAAGAATATCCCTGGGATGAGTTTAAGGCGGTTGAAAAGTCGCTTCGAGGATAATTCATGATCAGATCAATAAAATTATCAAAATTCACCAACCTAAGTCACGGATTTACAACCAGAAGTGATAAAGTCAATTCCCAAATCAAAAACTCGATTAGGGGAGAGCAAATACATGGCACTAATGTTTTTATAGTCGATACTCTAAATAATAAAACAATTCCTAATATAGATGGTCTCATTGCAACAAAAAGAAACATTACTATCTCTATAAAAACCGCAGATTGTGTTCCTCTTCTTCTTTTCGACCCTCTCGAAAAAATTATAGCCGCAGCCCATGCCGGTTGGAAAGGAACGCAAAAAGGTATACTAAAAGAAGTGGTTCAAAAAATGAAAAAATCGGGATCCCTCCCAAAAAACATCATTCTCTCTATAGGTCCTTCAATCGGACCATGCTGTTATGACATATCTGAAGAAAGGGGAAAACTATTTCGTCACCAAAGTATATTAAGAAAAGGAAAGATTTACTATTTAGACTTAAAAAAAGAAATCCTTTCTCAAGCCAAAGAAATTGGTTTGTCGGCAAAACATATTGATGTATTAGACTTTTGTACATACCATCAAAGTGATCTTTTTTATTCATATCGTCGAGACAAGACCACCAAAAATAGAATGTACGCATTCATAGCTATGATATGAGATCTAGTCTCAAAAAAATTCATTTTGTCGGCATAAAAGGAGTGGGACAGACTGCCTTGGCTGTCTATATGAAACAAAAGGGTATCGACGTCTCGGGGTCTGATACTAACGAAATTTATCATACCGATGAAATACTTAAAAAATATACAATAAATGTAAAGGCTGGGTTTTCTCCGCATAATATCCCCCAAAATACAGATCTTATCATCACCACCGGCGCCCATGATTCATTTAACAATCCCGAAAGTTTGGCAGGTATACGACGCGGTATAAGAACTATTACCCACGGCCAAGCGCTCGGAGAAGAAATGAAGGGGAAAGTTGGAATTTCAGTGGCCGGCACCCATGGTAAAACCACCACCACCAGCATGATAGCCACAATCGCAAAATTTGCTAACCTAGATCCCTCATATGTCATAGGCACAGCAAGTATCCCCTCATTAGGTGCGGCAGGCCATTATGGTAGAGGAAATTTGTTTATAGCCGAGGCCGATGAATACATTACCGCTCCCAATATCGACAAAACTCCCCGATTTTTATGGCAAAGTCCTCGCGTTGCCATCATTACCTCGATTGAATACGATCATCCTGATGCTTATCAAAATATAGAAGAAATTGAAGGAGCTTTTTTTAAATTTGCCACAAAAGTTTCTCGGAAAGGTCTTTTAATTCTAGGTATAGATGACTCAAATGTCTTAAATCTCAAAAAGCATCTCCCCAAAACTATTCCCACCACATCATATGGCTTTTCCGACAAAGCTGATTATAAAATCGTAGACTACAAAGTAAGCAAAAAGGGAATAAGCTTTGTTGTTATTAATAAAAATCTCAATCTAGGGGAGTTTAACCTCCAAGTCCCAGGCACCCACAATGCCCAAAATGCCACAGCCGCGGCAGTCTCGGCTTTGTTTTTTGGCCTCAAACTTGAAACTATAAAAAATGCTCTTGTTAAATTCTCCGGTTCCAAGCGTCGCTTTGAAAAAGTAGGGAATTTGGGCAATATTCTTTTATATGATGACTACGCCCATCACCCGTCTGAAATAGAGGCCACATTAAAAGCTTTTAAGGATATCTATCCTAATAAACGTATTATGACTATTTTTCAGCCACATACTTATTCTCGCACCTACGCCCTATTTCCAGATTTTGTGGATTCTTTTTTAGAAATTCAAGGCAAGATCGTAGTCACAGATATTTTTGCATCCAAAAGAGAAAAGAAAGACGACAAAATAAACGCCCAGAAGCTTGTAGACGAAACCCGCAAGAAGGGGAAAAGTAACATCTTCTATTTTAAAACGAGAGAAGAAATTTTGTTATTTTTAGAAAAAAATAAAGACAAAATTGACATAATTTTAACCATGGGTGCAGGAGATATTTATAAACTTCATGAATATCTTAAAAAATAACTTCGGCCCAAAACTTAAAGAAAATATCTCCCTTTCCTCATATACAACTATACAGTTGGGAGGACGCGCTAAATACTTCATTGAGGTCGAGGGAGTTGCAGAACTTAAAGACACGCTTCTCAAATCTATTCGTTCTCAAATTCCTTATTTCATTCTTGGTGGTGGTACAAATACTCTTATAAAAGATGAAAGGTTTGCCGGTCTAGTCATCCGCAACAAAAGCGGCAATATAAAAATAGTTGGCTTTAGAGGATCATTTAGAGACAACAAGTCAAATATCAAAGATATCTATCTTGAAGTAGATTCTGGCGTTTTAGTAAATAGGCTGGTTCGCTTTTGCCTGGAAGAGTCTTTTGCCGGGTTGGAAAATTTTTTCCACCAGCCAGGCACCGTCGGAGGTGCCGTCTATATAAATGCCCATAATATTGGTCAAAATGACTATTTTGGTAGTCATATCTTTGAAGCGAAGTTGATTACCAAAGAAGGGAAAGAAAAAAAAGTAGATAGGTCATATTTTAAATTCGGCTATGATTCTTCAACCATTCAAAAAACAAAAGATATAGTCCTCAGCGTATCTTTAAAATTGCAAAAAGGAGAAAAAAATTCATTATGGCAAAAAGCTTCTTTAGTTGCGGAATATAGAAAAAGTTCCCAACCTCAAGGAGTCAGAAGTCTAGGCTGCACCTTTAGAAACATTACCAAAGAAGAGGCATTCCGCTTGCATACCCCATCTTATACTCAATCGAGTGGGTATCTAATCGAAAGTGCAGGCCTCAAAGGCTACCAAATTGGAAAATCTCGTTTTTCAACTAAACATGCAAACTTTATCGAGCATCTAGGTGGAGGCCACGCTTCTGATGTGCTACAATTAATAGCTCTAGCAAAGGAAAAGATAAAATCAAAATTCGGTGTAGATTTAAAAGAAGAGATAGTTATCATCTAGAACTAACTTCATAACTAAATTAAGATGTATAAATTCGTAATTGCTGGCGGCAAACCACTGCGAGGGAGAATCAAAGTAGGAGGGGCCAAAAATGTGGCCATGAAAATTCCCGTCGCGGCCCTACTCACAGACGACAAACTAAAAATTTCGGGCATGCCGCAAATATCCTCCGTTACCGGCACCCTCGATATTGTCCACTTACTTGGTGTAAAAAGTAAATTTACCAATCACACCCTCGAAATAGAAAGCCAAGGCATAAATAAATATAAAGTCCCCCTCGATACAGGTAGTCACCATAGGACCTCCACCATGGTTGTCGGCCCACTTCTTGCTCGTTTTGGCCGCGCCATAGTCCCAAATCCCGGAGGCTGCCGCATTGGCCTTCGTCCCATCAATCTCCATGTTTCGGCCCTGACTAAAATGGGAGCAAAAGTAAAATATAACTCCAAAGACGGATATTATTATTTAGAGGCAAGAAAAAGCCTCGAAGGCATTTCCTATACTTTTCCTAAAAATTCTCATACCGGTACCGAAACCATTATTTTGGCAGCAGTATTGGCAAATGGTACTACAATTATAGACAATGCCGCCGAAGAACCAGAAGTCGACGATCTTATCAAACTACTGACTTTAATGGGGGCCAATATCCAAAGGGTAAAACGAAAAATTATAATAAAAGGAGTCAAAAAACTCCATGGGACCGATTTTACCATCATGCCCGATCGAAACGAAACCGTGACTTTTGCCATAGCTGCTCTGGCAACAAATGGAGACGTAATTGTGGAAGGCACCGATCGTCACTATATCAAGTCATTTTTAAATAAATTAAATGACATTAATGCCGGTTGGGAACCTATAGGAAACTTAGAAACCAGATTTTATGGAACCGATAAAATATTAAACGCAACCACCGTAGAAACCGCTCCCTATCCTGGTTTTATGACTGATTGGCAAGCTCCCTGGACCGTCCTTATGACTCAATGTTCAGGAGGCTCCTCCGTCCATGAAACAGTTTTTGAGGATAGATTTTCCTACGTTTCCGAATTAATAAAAACGGGTGCTAAAATTGATTTTTTCAATCCTAAATTAGAAAATCCTGATAAAATTTACAACTTCGATCTCAAGGGTAAAAAACCACACAACCAGGCTATAAGCATAACTGGTCCGACTCCCCTCCACGATGCTATACTAGAAACTGCCGATCTCCGCGCCGGGGCAACCCTAGTAATTGCCGGACTCGTAGCTACAGGTACGACCCACGTTCATGGAGTAGAGCATATTGATCGTGGCTATGAAAGACTAGACGAAAGGCTAAAAACCCTTGGGGGGAGGATTAAAAGGATAAAAGAATAAAATATGACCGATGCAGTTGTTCTCATTCTTGCTGGCGGTGATTCCACCCGCTTCTGGCCATTATCTCAAAAAGTTTTTACAGAATTTACCGGAAAACCGCTTTTATATTTTCGCTTAAAACAATTATATAAATATAACCTCAAAAAAATAGTCATCGTTGGCAATAAAGAAAATCAATCATTATTCTCAAAATTTACTCTTCAGTATCCCGAATTTTCTTTTGAATTTATTCTCCAGACAGATCCCCGAGGCATGGCTGGCGCAGTCCTCTCGGCAAAGGAATATATAAAAGGAAATAAATTACTCGTCATAAAGCCGGTTGATATAGTCGAAGATACCCTCTTTGAATCATATTTACAGCAAATAAATAAAGATAAATCCATAGATGGCTTATTGACCGGCGTCCACGTAGAATCTTATTTTCCGGGTGGCTATCTTACAGTCAAAGACGGCCTGCTTACCCAAATCATCGAAAAGCCGGGAGAAAAAAATATACCCAGCGACATAGTCAGGATAGTTTTTGATTATTTTCCTGATGCAAGTTTATTTTTGTCATACTTAGAGAAAGCAATCTCAAAACGCGATGATCACTATGAAAAAGCTCTCGCACAAATGGTTAGAGATGGAAAAAAGATAAAGGTCTTAAATTACAAAGACTATTGGGGCTACCTGACATACCCTTGGCACGTATTGTCGGTCACAGATTTCTTTCTCAAAAAAATAAAGTCATATAAAGGCAAGGATGTAAAAATAGCCAAAAATGCTACCCTCATAGAACCGATAATATTAGAAGATGGAGTGAGACTCTTGGAAAATACCAAAATAGTTGGACCAGCCTATATTGGCAGAAATACTCTCGTCGGCAACAACTGTGTCGTTCGCGAATCAATGATTGGGCCAAATTCTGTTTTAGGCTTCTCAACCGAGGTCACCAGATCGTATATAGCCGGAAACTGTTGGTTTCATTCCAATTATGTTGGAGATTCGGTCATAGGGGATAATGTGGGTATGGGTAGCCGGGCCACAATTGCCAATTTTCGCCTTGATGAAAAAAGCATTTATTCCAAAGTAGAAGTAGATAAAATAAATACCGGCAAGACCAAATTTGGCTCCGTAATAGGCAACGACGTTCGTATAGGCATAGGCACACTTATCATGCCCGGCGTAAAAATAGGTCGCGGTAGTTTTGTCGGTTCTGGAGTCATTCTTTCCGAAGATCTTCCCGATGGCAAAGCCATTTTTGTCAATCAAACATATACCATAAAAGATAATAGAGAGAAGATAAATAAAAACTCTCGCGAATCATTGCGTAAAGCATTAAAAATATAAGTTTTGACTTTTGATTTTTGAGTTTTGAATTTTTATCAATATGTGCGGAATCTTTGGTTATGTAGGCAAAAATAAAAATGCCGGAGATCTCGTCCTTGAGGGCCTTCGCATCCTCGAATATCGAGGCTATGATTCCTGGGGTATAGCCACCTTAAATAATTCTTCTATAAAAATTACCAAAAAAGCCGGTAAAATTCCCCAATCAAAAATAAAATTTAACTCCTCGCCAATTGCGCTTGGTCATACCCGCTGGGCCACACACGGAGGAGTCACAGACATAAATGCTCATCCCCATCTTGACTGTACCGGAAATCTGGCCATCATCCACAACGGCATCATCGAAAACTATGACCAATTAAAAAAAACCCTTTCCCATTCCAATCATCGATTTTCTTCCGAAACCGATACCGAAATTGCCATTCACCTCATCGAATCATATAAAAGATCTGGCCTTTCCTTTCGCGAGGCAGTTCGCAAGGCTTTCAACCAATTTGAAGGCCTAAATGCCATCATCGTCATCGACGCCGAAACCAAAACCTTTATTGCCGCCAAAACCGGTTCTCCCCTTGTTGTTGGTCGTGGAAAGGGCGAAGGAAATTATATCGCTTCCGACGCTCCAGCCCTCATCAAACACACAAATATTCTTCATTTTGTGGAAGACGGCGAAATGATTGAAATGAACTCTATCGATATTAAATGCTTCGATCAAAAAACCGGCCGTCCAAAATCTCTTAAATGGCAAACGATTCACTGGAAATTCGAATCAATAGACAAAGGTAAATATCCACATTTCATGCTCAAAGAAATTTATGAGCAGCCAAAAGTCATAAAATCAATTTTAAACCAGGGTGAGTCGACCATAAAAGACCTAGGCAAACTAATTAAACACTCATACGGCACTTACCTCGTAGCCTGTGGTACCGCAGCCTACGCTGCTCTTGCTGGCACATACCTTTTTTCTAAAATTGCCAAGCGTCACGTCAACTACACCGTCGGCAGCGAATTTGGATACCAGCTCGATTTTTTGAAAAAAGGAAGTTTGGTTATCGCCCTTTCCCAGTCTGGTGAAACCATCGACGTTATCGACGCGGTCAAAAAAGCAAAGGAACAGGAAGCCACAATTTATGCATTAGTAAATACCCTAGGTTCTACCCTTTATCGCATGGCAGACTACAAAAGCCTTCTTCTTGCTGGCCCTGAAAAAGCTGTTGCTTCAACCAAGGCCTTCACCGCCAAACTCACTTATCTTATCCTTTTAGCATACGCCCTTGCCGAAAGTCACAATAAAGGAAAAAAACTGGTTGAAAAGGCTATAATAGCGACCAATTTTATTTTCCAACACGAAATTGAAAATATCAAAAATATTGTCAAGGATATATTTAGGAGTCAGCACATTTATGCCATCGGTAGAGGACTAGCCTATCCAATAGCCCTCGAAGCTGCTCTCAAAATAAAAGAGATTTCCTACATTCACGCCGAAGGGATGGCCAGTGGTGAATTAAAGCATGGCCCAATTGCCCTAGTAGAGGAGGGAACACCTTGTATCGCCTTTCTACCCGACGACGAGACTTATGGAGCCAATCTAGCTGGAGCCATGGAAATGGAGGCAAGAGGCGCCAAAATTATTGGCATTTCATTCAAAAACCACGAAGTCTTTGACTATTTTATAGAGGTGAAAGATGCTGGTCCGGCTAGTATTATTCCCGAAACCATCGCAGTCCAACTTTTAGCATATTATCTATCCATCGCCCGCGGCCTCGACCCAGACAAACCAAGAAACCTCGCCAAATCCGTCACCGTCAAATAACATCCACCTTAGAGGTGTCCCAGATAGGACACCTTTGGTAAATATTACGATTCCAAAGTCAAATGTTTAATTGCAGCCAATCTTTTCTGGTAGTCTTTCTGATCTAAAGTAAATTCTTTGAAATCCTCAATGCTTTTAAAATACGATAAAATATCCTGCTTATGAACCAGGGGCTTACTTTCATTATTATCATTTAAAAACAGAGGCAGTGAAGAATACGGATAATTTAAGAGATCTTCTGTAGATTTAACAATATATGATGTATATGGATTTAGGTGAATGTATCGTGTAACGTGCATATATTGCTCATCGGATTCTATTAATACAGCCTTAAATTTTCCTTGAAATATTGGTCCATACGTTTCATTTTTGACATTTAAGAAACGAGTATACCCATTTGAAATATTCCCGACAAATTTTGCTATACCATTATTCTTAATTTGTTGAAGAAGTAGATGGAAATGACTAGGCATAAGACAGAAAGCATGGATTCTCACAATATAATCTTTTTTATTTAATAAATTTAAATATATACTTTCTCTTTGATCTCTACTTAATTTTAGAAATCTAGAATAACGTAATGGGATGCTGGAAAACTGATAATAAAATAGTAGCTCAAGAAAACGACCATAACTTCTATTATTTATAAACACTTGCTGCCCATACGTACCCCGATTAAATACGTGATATATCTGATCCGTAATGAGAGGAATATTTCTTCCAGGCATAATATAAATATAGAGTTTATTTACCAAAGGTGTCAATAGAAATACACCTTAGAGGTGTATTAGCTAGGACACCTGGCTCATATATCGTAAGTATGAGAAAATAATATAATTTGGTAAATGGATTTTTCCTTTAATACAATACTTTTTGCAAGTCTAATTATCTTTTTTGCCTTTTATACAAGATCACTTTTCGGTTTTGGTGGGGCACTCATTTCCATACCCCTTCTAGCTTTTTTATTCGACCTTAAAATTGCCGTTCCGCTTGAAGCGATTTTTGAAGTGGCTCTAAGTCTTCTCCTAATTCGCGGAATCTGGAAAGATATAAACTGGAGAATTCTCTATTCTCTACTTATTGGTTCTGTCTTAGGAACAATACTAGGTACTTATTTTCTACAATCTTTTGCAAATATAATTTTACTCAAAATCCTTGGGTTTGTAATCATTATATTCTCATTAAATCTTCTGTTTAAACCGGATAAATATTTACACCTACCAAAAATATTTGGCGTTTTTGCTGGTATTATTGGCGGAACTCTCGGCGGGATGTTTGGCACAAGTGGCCCGCCTTACGTTTTGTACCTTGTCTATCAAATAAAGCCAAAAGAGATACTAAGAGCAACACTCATCGGTCTTTTTGCCTTCGATTTTATTTTCCGCCTAGGATATTTTGTCGTAAAGGGTCTTATAACCCAAGATATTCTTAGTATGACTTTTCTTCTGACCCCGGCTCTAATAGTAGGAACATTTCTAGGAAAAAGACATTTTACAGTATTTGATGAAAAGACATACAGAAAACTGGTAGTGATTCTTCTTATAGTAACAGGATTCTTGCTTATTCTGAAATAGCACTATTAAAGTTCTTTTATTATCACTGTAAAATCCTCATTTGCGTATTTTTTCGTGGCTTTCCTAAATTCTGCTTCAAGTCTCTTTAATACTGGAAATTTATCTCTTTTAACCTCGGCAAGAGCTAATGTCAGATCTTTACTCATATTTGCCATAGAAAAAAGTAGGGGATAGGTATTATTTACATAATTAGGTAGTTTTAAATTCATCATCGGTGACATTGCTGGAACAGTTTTGAGAACTGCCGCCACTTTTTCTCTTGATATTTTCATGCTATCGGCCAAAATCATCCCTTCAGCCAACCCTTCTATTGTTGTTGCCAAAACTTGATTGTTTATCATTTTCATCGCCTGGCCTGATCCATTTGGTCCCATATAATGATGATTTTTCCCCATCGCCATTAAAACCGACTTAACTTTTTCATAAACATCACGATTTCCACCAATAAAAATTGTTAGTTCTCCAGTTATTGCCTTCGGAGTACTACCTGTCACTGGTGCATCCAGAAATTTAATTGAATATTTTTCTAGTTTTTTGGCAATCCTTTTGGCGTAAGTCGGTCCGATTGTGCTCATATCGACGACGATTAACCCCTTTTTTGCGTCTTTAACTACCCCGTTTTTTCCAAAAAGCACTTCTTCTACATCTTTGCCTGCCGTCACCATGGTGATGATAACATCTACGATCTTTGCTAACTCTTGAGGAGATTTTGCAGTTTTGGCACTGTTCTGAAGTTGTTTAGATTTAGAGAGGGTGCGATTATAGACAGTTAAATCGAACCCAGCCTTAATTATGTTCTTGGACATGGGCATTCCCATCAATCCAAGACCAATAAATCCTACTTTCATAATTTGGGCCTATTATATCATTTTGTAGTAAAATATAGGCATGATTCGCGATATTCCTATTCTCATCCTCCACGGGTGGAATTTAAGCGCGGAAAAATTCGCCCCATTGGTCAACGAACTGAGAATAAAAGGCTTTAATGCCCAGGCTTCCGACCTCCCCGGTTTTGGCACTTCCCCAAAGCCCAAAAATCCTCTCACTTTATCAGATTATGTGAGGTATGTCGACAAATACGTAAAAAGTAAAAATTGGTCAGAAATCGTCATCATAGGCCATTCCTTTGGTGGGAGATTGGCCATAAAGCTCGCCTCTCAAAACCCGAAATTTCTCAAGGCTCTCATTCTTTCAGGTGCGCCGGGTTACAACCCTGTTCCAAAGCTTAAAATCTTATTCTTTCTGTCACTCGCCAAATTAGGAAACGCCATATTCGCTCTACCAATTTTAAAAAATTTTAGCACTCTTTCACGACATTTCCTCTATCGCGCCGCGCAAGCAACCGATTTTTACAATACAGATAAAAACATGAGAGACACATTCAAAAACATTGTCAAGGAAGAATTAGTTGACTATATGGCTCAAATAAAAGTTCCCACGCTATTAATCTGGGGTGAAAATGATCTTATTGTTCCTGTGTCCATAGCAAAAAAAATGAGTAAAGTAATCCCCAATGCAAAATTGACAGTTATTCCCGATGCTCGCCACGGCGCCCCATGGACGCATCCAAAAGAATTTGTTGAGTCAGTAATCAAATTTTTAGATAAGATATGAATATAATAGAAATTGGTTTATTCTTATATAGTGTATATATTCTTCGCAGAATTCTATTCGCTGTCTACATATGGCAGCTCAAAGAGTATAGAGCTGATCGGATGCTTTCTTTCCTTCGTACCCCGAACGGTAAGTCGCTTTTTCTAAATCCAATAGAATATTTCAAATGGATTATTTGTACCGTTTCTTTTATCGCCATTATTTATCCAGCACGGGCAACAGATTTCATATTTCTAAGCATAATAGTATTTCTTGTTCTTATAACAATTCCAATTTTATTCTACTCAATTACGGGATTTATAAGCCTAGTCAATTTATTTCGCCATAAATGGAAGACTCCCATTTTTACAGTCAAAGCTTTGACAATTTTAGCAATATTAATAGCTCTATTATCAATAAATTTAGGTATTTATTGGTTTGTTAATGGTTACTATCTTGGGTTTCTTTTACTCCTTTTATTCGACCTATTCGTCCTTCCTATCACTGGAGTATTAGTCCTTTTACTAAATATTCCAACTACAATTTACAAAAATTATCTCGAAAGCGTAGCAAAAAGAAAAATCGAAAGCATGAAGAATCTGATAGTTTTAGGAATCACCGGTAGCGTAGGTAAAACCTCCACCAAAGAATTTTTAGCCAAAATTCTTGAGGCAAAATATAAGGTTGCCAAAACTCCAGAAAGCATCAATACAGAAATGGGTATTGCCAAATTTATTCTAAACGACTTAAAAGATGATACAGAAATTTTTATCGTCGAAATGGGAGCCTACAAAAAGGGAGAAATAAAATCTATCTGCGATATGGTACATCCAAAAATTGGAATAATGACATATATAGGCACTCAGCATTTCGAATTGTTTGGAAACCTTCAAAACCTCATTGATGCAAAATATGAATTAATTGAATGTTTACCTCCCGATGGTTTGGCAGTATTAAATGAAGAAAACGAGATTTGTAGAAAACTTGCTCAAAAAGCAAAGGGAGAAGGAAGGGAAGTCCTATTATACGGTCGAAATAAAGCCAAATTAAAGTCCTATCCTGCTCCAAAACTTTTGGGAAAACAGATAATTCCCAATCTACTTGCAGCTATCTCGGTTGCAGAATTCTTAAATATCCCATCAAATCAGATAAAAAAGCAAATTTCCCAGCTTACACCTCCAGTCCACACCATGGAATCGGTAGGAAACTACAAAGGAGCAACGCTCATAGATGATACTTTCAATATAAGCCGAGAATCGAGCCTCGCTGCCATCGATTATATGAAGTCATTTAAAGGTAAAAAAGTTTTAATTCTTTCACCCCTTATCGAATTAGGCACTCAAACAAGTAAGATAGGTCAGGAAGTGATAGGGAGAGCCCGAAAAATTTGCGATCTAGTTATTTTAGCAGATAAAAATTCGCCAGAAAAAACCAAACCCCAAATCGATAAATTAGTTGAAATTGATAGTATCATTTTATTTGAAGGCAAAGAAGCAAAAAAATATTTAGAATATTTAACTAAACGCTATACGCTAAACGCTATACGCTGACAAATATGATTTCAATTGGCTTATCTCCTAATACCCAAAAAGATGACGTCTGGCAAGCGATAAAAACCATTTTCCAATTTTGGCAGTGGCAACATGGAAACTCTGTCTCCAAAGTAGAAGATTGGTTCAAAGACTATATCTCAAATTTCGATATCTTTTCTACCAATAGCGGCCGGTCGGCTATGTGGTTCGTCCTAAAAACATTTGGTATTGGAAATGGAGACGAAGTTATCTTACAGGCATTTACCTGTCTTGCAGTTCCCGAAGTAATTATTTGGATAGGTGCAGTGCCCGTATTTGTAGATGTTGATGATTCAATAAATATTGATTATAGAAAGTTAGAAAGATCTATAACACCAAAAACGAAGGCAATAATTGTTCAACATACATTTGGTATACCAGCGAACATAAAAAAGATCAAAGAAATTGCTCAAAAGTATAATCTTATCCTGATAGAAGACTGTGCACATTCTTTAGGAGCTACCGTTGAAGAGAAGAGAGTTGGTACTTTTGGCGATGCAGCCTTTTTTAGCTTCGGCAGAGACAAAGTCATATCCTCTGTCTTTGGCGGACTCGCAGCCATCAAAAAAACTCATCAAAACAAAAAATTAATCGAGAGAGCTCATAGTATTGATAAAGAGCTATCATATCCAAGTAATTTCTGGATTTTTCAACAACTACTTCATCCAATAATTTCTTGGTTGGCTCTTAGCCTCTATGATCTAGGCATCGGAAAACTACTCTTGGTCATCTCTCAAAAATTAAACTTATTATCTTTTCCCATTTTCAAAGAAGAAAAGATGGGAAAAATGCCTGAAGTATTTCCCAAAAAAAACCCAAACGCTCTGGCAACTTTACTTCTTAATCAACTCCAAAAATTATATATATATAACCAGCATCGAATTAAAATAGCGAAAGCCTATCAAGAAGAATTGGGTAGAATTAAAAATATTACAATTCCCAAGGCAACTGAAGGATCAATTTTTCTTCGCTATAACATTTTAGTAGAAAATCCTGATAATATAAGAAAAAAGGCAAAACAAGAAGGCTTTTTATTGGGTAATTGGTACCATGACACAATTGATCCAAAAGGTACAAGAAACTTGGTTGGTTACAAAAAAGGCAGCTGTCCACATGCCGAATCCATAGCCGAAAAATCTCTCAACTTACCCACGCATATCAAAATGCCACTCTCTTGGGTTGAAAGATTGATTTCAATAATTAAAAATTCCTAATATGTATTCTATTTCCGAAATAAACAATAAAGAAAAATGGGAAAATTTCATTAAGGACTACTCCCCCCAAAGCTACTTTCAATCTTGGAATTGGGGTGATGTAATTAAAACCACGGGTTCAAATATCAAACGGATTGGGCTTTTCCATAAAAAAGAACTTATCGGGCTTTCTCAGATTACAACGCTAAAGGCTAAAAGGGGAACATTTCTCCATATAAGAAATGGACCAATATTAAAAGCATGGAATCCAAAATCGTTTAAGATACTATTAGATTATTTGCATCAATATGCCAAAGAGGAAGAAGCTTCTTTCATCCGCATTAGCCCCCTCATTCCCAACACCCAGCAAAACATTGAATTTGTGACAAAGTTTGGATTTAGACCGGCCCCCATCCACGCCATGGACGGCGAATATGTTTGGGTTTTGGATTTAAACAAACCAGAGGAAGAAATATTGAGGGTTATGCGCAAAACCACTCGCTATTTAATAAAAAGGGCCCAAAAAATGGGAGTCGAGGTTAAAATTTCAAATAACATTAATGATTTTTACTCGCTCTATAGAGAAACAGCAAAAAGACACGGATTTATAGAGCATAAGGAAATAGAAGAAGAATTTAATATATTTTCAAAAGAAGGAAATGCAATTTTATTTGTAGGAAAGTATCACGGCAAACTAATTTCCGCGGCCATCATAGTTTTTTACCAAAATCAGGCAATTTATCGCCATGGAGCCTCTATCCCTTCTGATATCCCAGTTAGTTACCTAATCCAATGGCAGGGAATTTTAGAAGCCAAAAAAAGACGCATATCTATATATAATTTTTTTGGCATAGCTCCACCTAATAAGACCAATCATCCCTGGAATGGAATCACTCTTTTTAAAACTGGATTTGGCGGTAGAGTCATTTCCTATTTACATGCCCAAGACAAAGCCCTCTCACCTAAATATTGGTTAAATTATCTGGTTGAATGGACAAGAAAAGTAAAAAAAGGATATACTTAAAGAACTTATACAATGGAAGCGCTCCGAAGACATCATATTTCTTTCAAAAATGCTTTTGCCGGACTGTGGTGGTCCTTTAAAACTCAACCAAATTTTCGCGTCCACTTTTCTTTGGCTCTAATTTCGCTTCTGGCAGGATGGTATTTCCAAATTTCTTACCTAGAGATGGCGATTATCATTTTTGCCATATTTTTTGGCCTAGCTATGGAAATGGTGAATACTTCAATCGAAGAGATGACCGATCTTATTACGACCGAATGGAGAAAAGAAGCAAAAATAGCCAAAGACGTATCGGCAGGAATGATGCTTTTATCTGCCTTGGCAACAGTGATCATCGCTGCCTTAATTTTACTACCGAGAATTGCTGAAAAATTCTTCTAGAATTAAATACTTATGGGTTTTCGCTTAAGTTTGCTACTCTTATCATTTTTTTTGACCATATTTACTTTTATTCCCTTTATAAATCTCCTTTATAAATGGAAACTACAAAGGAAAAAGCAGGAGACAAAAGACGTCTTTCAAAAACCTACACCCATATTTGATAAACTCCATAGATTAAAAGCAGGCACACCCGTCGGCGGAGGACTATTGGTTATATTCGCGACCGTCATCCTTTTTCTTTTCTCATTCATTGCCCAATACTATTTTTGGATACCGATTACTTCCGTCTATCAAAATAGAGGTAGTGAAATAAAAATTCTCCTTTTTACATTTATCGCTTTTGGTATCTTGGGTTTATATGATGACGTTAGAAAAACTTTTTTTACAGAAGGTGAAAACTTTTTTGGCCTCCGTTTGAGACACAAATTAATCTTGGAAATATTCCTTTCGCTAGTTGTAGGCTTCTGGCTTTTTACGGAACTTAAGATTAGTATCATTCACATTCCTCTTTTAGGCGTTTTTGAAATAGGTATACTCTTTATCCCATTTGCAGCCTTTGTCATTATTGCTTTCTCCAACGCCTTCAATATAACAGATGGATTGGATGGTTTGGCTTCTGGCCTTCTTATGATTGCAATTTCAGCATTTTGGGTAGTAGCCGCATCTATTCTGGATACTCCAATCTCAAATTTTATTGCCATCTGGATTGGAGCTCTTATTGCTTTTTTATACTTTAATATTTATCCGGCCAGAATTTTCTTGGGAGATGTTGGCTCGCTTTCTTTCGGAGCTACACTCGCTGTTATTGGTCTTATGACCGGCAAAGTGTTTTCACTTGTTATTATAGGAGGCCTATTTGTAGCCGAGGTCGGATCGTCACTTTTACAGATCCTAACCAAAAAATTTGTCGGAAAAAAACTTTTCAAAGTCGCACCTCTACACCTTCTTCTTCAGGAAGCCGGTTGGCCGGAAAGCAAAGTTGTCATGCGTGGTTGGATCACCGGAATCATTTTAGCTATCCTAGGACTCTGGTTGGCGCTCGTCAGATAGAATTCATTCATAACTTATGAAGCGAAAGTATAGTAATATTCTCGTTCTTAAAAAGCAACAGGCCCACCGCGATTTTATCATTTTTCTTGTGACGGGATGTCTCTGTCTTTTTGGTCTAGTGATGGTTTTTGAATCATCCAATGTCAATGCCTTCAGAGATTTTGGTGATCAATATTACTTTGTAAAGGACCAGCTTGCATGGATTGTCCTAGGAACAGTCGGACTGGTATTTACCTCTTTTTATGACTACCATAAATATTATAAATTAGCTCTACCTCTTCTTATAGGTACGATTGTTCTTCTTGTTTTAGTTTTTATTCCTGGGTTAGGCATTCAGGCCCTGGGAGCTAGACGCTGGCTAGGAATAGGAAATTATAGCTTGCAGCCGGCAGAATTTGCCAAATTAACCATGGCCATATATTTAGCCGCCTGGTTTGCGCACAAGGAGAAAGGAAGACTTTTAGCTTTTCTCTTACTCGTAGGTCTAGTCGCAGGACTCGTAATTCTCGAACCAGACCTTGGCACTTCGTTGGTACTTCTATCTAGTGCCTTGGTAATGTACTTTATTTCTGGTGCTCCACTTTGGCATTTCGTCGCCATATTGCCTCTTGGATTATCAGGTATTCTCTTATTATCTATTACAGCTCCATATAGACTAAAGCGATTGACCACTTTCTTAAATCCCAACGAAGATCCTCTCGGAGCATCATATCACATCAGGCAAATTTTAATTGCCTTGGGTTCAGGAGGATTATTTGGTTTAGGTTTCGGAGCATCCCGACAAAAATATGAATATCTTCCCGAGGCAACCACAGATTCCATTTTTGCCATAATTGGTGAGGAATTTGGTTTCTTGGGTGCTGCCATAATTATTCTTCTTTATCTACTTTTACTCACAAGACTAATTAAAATTGTCATCAATGCTCCCGACAGATTTGGCATGTTTCTTGCCAGTGGTTTATTTTCGGTCATCGCTACCCAAATTGTCTTAAACTTAGGCAGCATGACTACGGTTTTTCCCTTAACAGGCGTACCCCTTCCCCTGATTTCCTACGGTGGTTCCAACATGATTGTAACTCTTACTTCAATTGGCATTCTCCTCAACATCAAAAAACAGGGCGTAACCAAAAAATAAAACACCTCGAAGGTGGCCGAATGGACTCCTTCGAGGTGAAAGAACCAATTATGAATACACAAAAAATAATTATTACAGGCGGACATATTACTCCCGCCATATCTCTCATCGACATAATTGAAAAAATGAATAAATTTGCCATCGTCTTTGTCGGTCGAAAGTATGCCCTGGAAAATGATGAAGAGACATCATTCGAATACAAAGAAGTTCATCAAAGAAACATACCTTTCTATAATCTAAATGCCCCCAAACTCAAGAGAGAAAATCTTTTAACCTCCTTTCTTATTCCCATAAAACTTTTTACCGCAACCTTAAAAAGTATTGAAATTCTACTAAAAGAAAAACCAAGGGTAATTGTTTCCTTTGGCGGATACATAGCTCTACCTATTTGTCTCGCCGGGAAATTGTTGGGAATTCCAATCATAACCCATGAACAAACAATGAGCATGGGCCTTGCCAATAAAATAATTGCTCGCACAGCTAATACAGTATGTATCTCATGGCCTGAAATGGATACATCCGGAATTCATACTAAGATAATCTACACTGGAAATCCCGTTCGCAAAGAATTCTTTGCCAAAACCCTGAGGATTCCAGAATTTTGGCCTGAAAAAGAAACTATACCCAAAATATTAATAATGGGCGGAAGTCTAGGTTCTCATGCCATAAATGAAATCGTAGAAAAAAATCTAGAAACATTTCTTTCCTCTTACATTTTAATTCATATCTCCGGAAACACGGCTCAATACCGAGATTTTGAAAGACTAACCATGGAAAAATCAAATCTCCCTCCAAGTCTTCACAATCGTTACCTCCTCTTCCCACATCTCTCGGCAGAAGAAGTCGCTTTTATCATGAAAAAAGCAGACATTCTTATCGGCAGGGCTGGGGCCAATACACTTTCAGAAATATTGATTTCAAAAATTACCGCTATTCTGATCCCTTTACCGAAGGGAGGAGGACAGGAACAAGAAATGCACGCCGATTATTTAACTTCCCTTGGAGTGGGTAAAAAGATTATCCAAAAGGGTTTATCGGGGAATATTTTAACTGAATCAATCAAAAATGCTTTACAGGAAAAAGAAAAAATAAAGGCAGCGTTCTCAAAATTGGATCACACAAATAAATCAAAAGTCGCGGCTCTCAATCTTGTCAATGAAATAGAAAGTCTGGTGGTACAATAGGAGAGTGAAATCTCGTTCTAAACTGACTATTCTCGCGATTTCAATTATTTTCCTCACAGGAATTCTTTTCGTTATCTCCTCATTACGCCTCAAGCAAGTTTTTGTCATCACATCCGATAAAAACATTGCCGGCCTAAAAATACTAAAAAGCGAAAATCTCCTTTTTGTTAACGAGGAAAATATCAAGAAAAACCTATTAGACAAGAATCCCTGGATAGAGGAAGTTAACATTACAAAGAAATTGCCAGACAAACTTTTTATTTCCTTAAAACAAAGAAAACCAAAAATATATATCAAAAGCCTATCAGAAATATATCAGGTAGCAGAAGATGGCACCATTCTTGATATTAAAAAAGACGGTGAAAGTTTCGATTTACCCCTAATCAACATTGATGGATTAATCGTCAAAAAAGGAGACAAGCTTCCCAGTCCCATTAAAAATCTCGTTTCTTTTGTTATTTCTGATATTAGAAGCATAAAAATTTCTTCTTCAAACCTTGATTTAAAAACCCAGATCGCCACTATTGTTCTTAACGACGAAACAAAAATAACCGTTCCCTTACATAATTTAGATCCAAACTTTCCCACCTCTTTACAAACAATCGTTGAGAGATTTAGAATAGAGGGTAAGTCATTAGCGGGCATAGATTTTCGTTTCGAAAAACCCGTTATCACATTTAAATAAATAAATGATGAAGCAAAAAGTCTTGGCGGGAATTGACATCGGAACATCAAAAGTAACCACAATTATTGCCACATCGCCTCCAGACGGCCTAGTCAACGTCATGGGTGTAGCCACAGTCGAAAGTAAAGGCCTTCGTAAAGGTCAAGTAGTGGATATCGAAGATGCAACCAGTTCTATCGTAGAAAGCCTGGAGGCAGCAGAAAGGATGGCGGGGTATTCAATTTCCGGCGCCTATCTCACCGTGGGAGGCGCCCACATTACTTCTCAGAATTCTCATGGAGTCGTGGCCGTTGCCGAACCACAAAAAGAGATAAATAGAGTCGATATAAGACGAGCAATAGACGCGGCCAAGGCAGTCCAGCTTCCCTCAACTCGAGAAATTCTCCACGTTTTACCTCGTGAATTTATTGTCGACTCTCAAGAAGGCATAAAAGATCCAGTCGGTATGACCGGAGTTCGACTCGAAGTAAATACTCATCTTATTACAGCCGGGATGACCGCCTTGCGAAATTTGGAAAAATGCGCCTCTCTCGTCGGCGTCGACGTCGAAGGATTTGTCTTTGGAGGACTAGCAAGTAGCATTTCAGTTCTTACCGAAACAGAAAAAGAACTCGGAGTAATACTCGTGGACATCGGTGGCGGAACAATTGATATATCGATCTATGTCGAAGGAGCACTGTCCTATTCATCAGTATTACCGATAGGCGCCAAAAATATTACCAATGATCTAGCCATCGGCCTCAGAGTATCACTCGAAAGCGCCGAAAAAATAAAGCTTGCCTTAAGTCGTGAACCTAAAGTTCTCACCTTGCCAGAGGAGCAACCTCACGAAAAAGATAAAAGGGGTAAAAGTGTCCCCGATGATATTGATTTTTCTGAATTATCATTACCGGAGGGTGTCAAAAAGGTTTCCCGGAAGACCCTTATAGACGGAATAATTAAACCGAGGTTAAATGAAATATTTACTATGGTCGGACTGGAATTAAAAAAAAGTGGTTTTGCCGGTATGACTCCGGCAGGTCTTGTAATCTGTGGCGGTGGAGCACTCACCACAGGTATCATCGAAACCGCCAAAAGAAATCTTGCCATGCCAGTTCGGATCGGTGTACCAGGTAATATTTCCGGTCTTATTGACGAAATCCAGTCTCCATTGTATGCTTCTGCTGTGGGACTTCTTTTATACGGAGCCCAAGACCAGAAAGATCAAAATACCAGTCCTGCCCTCAAAAATTTCTCCGAGCTCACCCAAAAACTCCCCATAAAAGGGGTAGCGGGTAAAATCGTAGATATGGTAAAATCCTTCCTGCCTTAAATTGTTAAATTATGCTCATCAAACCTGACATAGCCCGTTTTGCCAAAATTAAAGTCATCGGTATTGGTGGGGGAGGTTGTAACGCCGTAAATTCCATGATCACCACTTCCCAAATAAACGGTGTTGACTTCGTAGGAGTAAATACAGATGCTCAGGCTCTTCTTACCTCCCAAGCAAACACCAAAATCCAAATTGGAGAAAATCTCACCAAGGGCTTGGGTGCCGGAGGAAATCCCGAGATAGGCAGACAAGCAGGCGAGGAATCACGCGATAAAATAAAAGAAAATCTTATCGATGCAGACATGGTGTTTATTACCTGCGGGCAAGGTGGTGGTACAGGAACAGGTGCCGCCCCCATCATTGCTGAAATTGCCAAAGAGGTCGGTGCCCTCACCGTTGCCGTCGTCACTAAGCCATTTGCCTTTGAGGGATCTCGCCGCATGATGGCCGCAGAAGAAGGAGTTTTAAACCTCAGAGAAAAAGTCGATACCCTAATTGTTATCCCCAACCAGAGAATTCTCGACGTCGTCGACAAAAAAATGACTCTAATTGAAGCATTCCGTATTGTCGACTCCGTTCTTGGTCAAGGTGTCCAGGGTATATCAGATCTAATCACCATGCCCGGACTTATAAATGTCGATTTTGCTGATGTCCGGGCTATCATGAATAATGCCGGATCCGCCCTCATGGGAATAGGTACCGGAGTAGGCGAGAATAGGGCAACAGCCGCGGCCAGAATGGCAATTTCCTCACCCCTTCTTGAACTTTCCATCGATGGTGCCAAAGGAGTCTTATTTAATATAACCGGAGGCAGTGACCTGACCATGTCCGAAGTCGACGAAGCCTCAAAACTAATTGCCTCAAGTGTCGACCCCGATGCCAACATCATCTTTGGCGCTACCATCGACGAGCAGATGGTCGACCAAATAAAAATAACCGTTGTCGCTACCGGATTTGATGAGGCCAAGAAAAGGCTCGCCGATCTTTCCAGTAAAGTAGAATATAAGGAACAAACCCAAAGCCAGCTCCCCACAACAGTCATTCCTAATGGTTCCGACGAGCTTCCTCCCGAAGAAGACAAATGGGACATCCCCGCATTTTTAAGGCAAGGTAAAAATTAACTAAGGACAAGTTTTAACTTCTGTTTAATACTTCTTCTAATTGATTTATCAATTTTTCCAAATGATTAATATTTTTTTCCCATCCAGAACTTCTACCTTCCGCTAGTCTTCTACAAGAAAGCAAAGCTAATTTATAAGCTTGAGAAGCTATTGGATAACTGCCAATTGCTTCAAATGCTCCGCCTGCTGCATTAAAAGCACCATATGCTTTTAGATCCCATTCTACTTGCCCAGTGCGTTCGTATAATATATTAGCTATATTTCCTTTTTTAAATAATGCATCAGCCATTATGGGAAATAAATCCTGCCCGCCACGAAAAGCTTCTTTAGCAATGCCTTCATTTTTTCTATATTCCGCTTCCAAGATCACTCTTTCGTTTTCCATACAATATTTATATCATTACAATATTTAATTCGTCTGCAATCAATCACCTACTCTTTCTTTCTACCCCCTTTGCTATTTCTATCATTTGAATTGTAGCATAATTTACTCATTTTCTGTAAAATAAAGCCTATTATGAGTTTTAAGCCAGTTTCGCCGCAGGTAAATTTTCCCGCACTTGAGGAAGAAATCCTCAAATATTGGAAAGAAAATAAAATATTTGAAAAATCTGTAGAAAGTCGTCCTGAAGATAAAATTTGGACATTTCTGGATGGTCCTCCTTTTATTACAGGCACACCCCATTACGGCTCACTTTTATCAAGTATCCCCAAGGACGTTTTCCCCAGATTCTGGACCATGAAAGGCTACAGAGTCCGCCGCGTCTGGGGCTGGGACTGTCACGGTCTTCCGGCCGAAAACAAAGTCGAGACATCATTGGGGCTAAAATCAAAAAGAGAAATAGAAGAGAAAGTCGGCGTCAAAAAGTTCATCGAAGAATGTAAACGCTATGTCTCGACCACATCATCGGAATGGGATTGGTATATAGATCACATTGGCCGTTGGGTCGATTTTAAAAATGCCTATAAAACCATGGATCTGCCTTATATGGAAACAGTCATGTGGGTTTTTAAGCAAATATATGACAAGGGATATATCTATAAAGGTCTGCGGGTCTCTCTTTACTGTCCCCACTGCGCCACACCGATCTCCAATTTTGAAGTAGCAATGGACGCTGACAACTATAAAGAAATAACAGAACCGGCAAACGTTTATAAATATAAATTAAAAAATGAGCAAAATACGTTTATTCTTGCTTGGTCAACAACACCATGGAATAAAATTGTGACCCCAGCTCTCGCTGTCAACCCCAAGCTAACCTATGTAAAAGTGAAACAGGGGAAAGAATATTATATTTTAGCTAAAGATACACAACGCATGTTGAAAGACGAACCGTATAAAATTCTTCAAGAATTTCCCGGTGCATCATTAGTTGGGAAAAAATTCGAGCGGCATTTTGACTTTTATGAAATTGAGAAAGGAAAAAAGGGCGAAGTAATTATTCCTGGTGACTTTGTAACAGCAGAGGAAGGAACAGGAGTAGTGACAATTGCCGCATATGGAGAAGAAGATTTAGCAGTATCGCTGAAAGAAAATATACAAATTGTTCTTCAATTGGATGAAGAAGGATATTTGAAAGATTTTGTTCCGAAATGGGGAGGGATGTATTATCTAAAAGCCGATAAATACGTGAACGAAGATTTAGCAGGAAGAGGACTAATGTATCGTGAAGATCCTTACACACATACTGTACCCACATGTTGGCGTTGTCATACAAGACTTATCTATGCACCTCAAGACGCCTGGTACGTCGACATTCAAAAACTTAAGCCCCTCCTTTTTAAAACAAATAAAAAAATAAATTGGTTTCCCAAACACTTTAAATACGGCCGATTTCAAAAAAGCATGGAATTTGCTCCCGACTGGAACATATCAAGAAGTAGGTATTGGGGTTCTCCCGTTCCCGTCTGGGAATGTAGTCCGCCATCTGGTGGATGTGGTGAACGCTTTGTTCCCGGCTCAATTAAAGAGTTAGAAGAAGCCGCAGGCCAAAAAATAAACGACCTCCATAAGCCAGAAATAGACGATATCAAAATCACCTGCCAAAAATGTGGCAAAAAGGTTAGTAGAGTCCCGGAGGTTTTGGATAGTTGGATTGAGGCAGGGTCCGCCTCGTTTGCCGAGCGTCATTTTCCCTTTGAAAAAAAAATCAAACTCGAAGACTTTTTTCCTCCGGATTTTATCGCCGAATATACAGGCCAAATCCGCGCCTGGTTTTATGTCCTCCATGTAATCGGCGCAGCCCTTTATAGATCTCCTGCATTCAAAAATGTCCTCGTCGAAGGAGTGATCCTTGGTACCGATGGCAGAAAAATGAGTAAAAATTATGGAAATTACCCAGATCCTAGGCAACTTCTGCAAGAATACGGCGGCGACGCCTTAAGGCTTTATCTTCTTGGTTCACCCGTCATGAAAGGAGAAGACATCAGGATTTCCGAAGAAGACTATCGCAATCAACTCCGCGGCCTGATGCTCATCCTCTGGAATGTCTATAACTTTTTTATAACCTATGCCAACGTCGATAAATGGAAACCTCCTGCTCACTACAAACTACAAACTACAAACTACAAACTAGCCATACTCGATCGCTGGATTCTATCGCGACTACAAAAACTGATAGAAAATTTGACTCAAAAGTATGAAAATTTCAATACTATAGATGCTGTTACCAACTTGGATTTATTCATTCAGGAGCTCTCTACTTGGTATATCAGACGAAGTCGAGATAGAGTCGGTCCAACTGTTGGAAACCAAAGCGATAAAAATGCATTTTATTCAACATCATATTATATTCTGACGACGCTTTGTCAGCTCGCCGCACCCCTCATTCCTTTCCTTACCGATTCAATGTATAGAAACCTGACAGACAGTGAATCAGTCCACCTCAGCTCTTTTCCGGCTATCGATAAAAAATATATTTATCAAAAACTTGAAGAAGAAATGACTCTTGCCCTAAAAATTGTCGAAAAAGCGCACGCTCAAAGAAAAGAAGCAAAAATAAAAGTCCGCCAACCATTATTATCTTTATTTACTGTCACAGCAGAACCTTTATCAAATGAGGTTTTACAAATTATTTCCAAAGAAATAAATGTCAAAGAGATAAAAAATAAAAAGGGAGAAACACTATCAGTTAGACTGGATAAAACAATTACCCCAGAGTTAAAAAAAGAGGGTGAAGCCAGAGAACTAGTAAGACAAATTCAATTAAGACGAAAAGAAATAGGATGCAAAATCGACCAAAAGGTAATAGTCACCCTTCCTTCATGGCCAAAGGAGTTTGAAGAATATATTAAAAATGAAGTTCTGGCACAAAAACTAGAAAAAGGTAATCAACTTGAGGTTAAATTTTGATCCTATACTCGTCCTTTCACTTGCTGGACTGTCCGGCTTTTCTCTTGCGGTAATTGCCAGTACAAACCCTAAATTATTTCCCAGCCAATTAATTTTTTTCTTACTCAGTGCTGGACTCTATATTATTTTCGCTAGACTTGACTATCGCGTTTATAAACCTCTCCTTGGTTTTCTCTATTTAGTTTCAGTAATAAGCCTCATCATTCCATTTATCGGTCCGGAAATAAGGGGCGCTCAAAGATGGATCGATATTTTGGGTTTTCGACTCCAAACTTCAGAAGTGGTTAAACCCGCAATCTTTGTTATCCTTGCCCAAATTCTTTCCCAAACAAAATTCCTTCACCTACCGTCAAAATTAGCCGCAGGCCTAGCCATTAGTCTTCCCATTCTTATTATTTTCAAACAACCCGATCTTGGAAACGTCATTGTTTACTTGGGAGTATTCGTCCTTCTTTTAATCGCAAGAGGGATAAAGATTCGCAATATTCTTAGTTTGGCCATTGTATCTGTTCTCTTCTTTCCCTTAATTTGGAATAATTTAGCAGAATATCAGAAATTAAGAATCATCACATTTTTAGATCCAGGAGCTGATCCTGCCGGAGCAGGATACAACGCCTTGCAGTCAACGATTGCCATCGGGTCGGGTGGGATTTTCGGCTTGGGTTTAGGCAGAGGAACACAGAGTCATTTAAGATTTTTGCCGGAATTTCATACAGATTTTGCTTTTGCCTCGCAAATTGAAGAATTTGGTTTTATCTCAGGAATATTTATTCTCGCCTGTTATTTCATCCTTTTGTTTAGACTTCTTCTCATTGCTAGACAGACGGCAGATTCATTTGGAAGGCTTATAGTTATTGCACTCTTTTCTCAAATTATTATCCAGCTATTTATTAATATTGGCATGAATATTGGTATCCTTCCCGTGACCGGTATTACCCTGCCATTCCTATCTTATGGTGGAAGCTCAATAATTGGACTTTCCATCGCCTTGGGTCTTGTATACTCTGTAGACTCACAAAACGTTGGGAAACCACTTGTTGTAGCCTAAAGATTTTTGCTATAATTACACGTCTATGTATGCAGTAATCGATATTGCAGGGAAACAATACAAAGTTTCACCAGAAGACAAAATAACCACGGAAAAAATAGAGGGAGCATTGGGAGATAAATTACTCTTTGATAAAATCCTGCTTGTCAAAGATGGAGAATCAATCCTTTTTGGCACACCCTATATAAATGGTTTTAGAGTAAATGGACAAATTGTTTCTCAGACAAAAAGCGAAAAGATAAAAGTATCAAAATTCAAAGCAAAAGTTCGTTACAGAAAAACAACAGGATATCGCCCAAAGCTGACAGAAATAAAAATATTGTCACTGGTAAGACCTAGAAAGAGCCAGTTGACAACCGTGAAAAAATAAAGTACCCTTTTCACAGTAAATTGCACTTCTGGAATTTAAAATTTGAAATTTATAATTTAAAATTATTTTATGGCCCATGTTAAAGCAGGAGCTACGACCAAAGGCAATAGAGATGCAGTCGGAAAAAGGCTGGGAGTAAAAATCTTCGGCGGGGCAAGTGCCCTGCCTGGTAATATTATCATCCGCCAAAGAGGAACCAGATATTTCCCAGGCGATGGAGTAAAAATGGGTCGGGATTTTACCATCTTTGCCGTTAAAAAGGGAATTGTTGCCTTTAAAACAAAACACGAAAAGCAGTACGTTGCTGTGATTTAAAATGATATAATACTATGCAAACAACACCTCACGGCATGGAAATATTGGAAATTGACATAAACGAACTCCAACCAAATCCTCTCCAAGTAAGAGCTGTTATAAAATCCGAAAGCCTAGTTGATCTAGTCGAATCAATCAAAGAACACGGCGTTTTAGAGCCATTGGTTGTTGCTAAAACTCCGGCCGGCTACCAAATAGTTGCCGGTGAGCGCCGCTGGAGGGCCGCAAAAATAGTCGGTCTCAAAAAACTTCCGGTGATAGTCAAGGAAACTACAGCTCAGGGAATGCTCGAACTGGCGCTGGTCGAAAATGTGCAAAGAGAAGATCTCAACGCCATCGAAAGAGCTCAGGGATTCCAAAGACTGCTCGATGAATTTGGACTTGGTGTCACTGAAATTTCTAAAAGAATCGGCAAAAGCCCAGCCTATGTTTCCAATACATTAAGACTTCTTTCCCTCCCCGATGCCATAAAAGACGGAATCATTTCTGGTCAAATATCAGAAGGTCACGCTCGTGCTATAGCAGGCCTAGGCGATCCAAAACTCATGGTGGAGGCCTTCAAAACCATCCTCGCCGAAGGAGCATCAGTCAGAAAAGCAGAAGAGCTTTCCCGAAAAATTAAGACATCTCTCCTTCACGGACCGAGGTCGGCAGTAGAACACATTTTTTCTTCAGAAATGGAAGATTTTGCCGAAAAAATAGGAAAATTGTTAGGCGCAACAGCATCTATTGTCCAGACTAAAAGCCGTGCCGTTGTTAAAATGACATTTGAAGGAGGAGTTCCCGAGACGACCCAAAAGATACATGATTTTTTTCAAAAGATTAACGTCTCTTAAAACTAATTCTCCGAAGAATAACTAATCGTAGCCAGTTTACCTAAACGCTGTGGAGGCCAATAGCGGAAAAATGCCCTCCCTACAATTTTCGCCTCGTCTACAGGTCCAAATTCTCTAGAATCAGAAGAATGAAAGCGATTGTCACCGAGGACAAAATAGTGACCCTCGGCAACCGTAATATCCAATCCTTCACTCATAAAGCCATTTCCTAAGATTGTCGTTTTATCAGGTTCATAAGCCTCTGCTAATTTTTGTCCATTGACGTATACTACACCAGCTTCTATTCTCACCGTTTCGCCAGGCAAAGCTATAACTCTTTTAATGTAGTCAATATCTGGATTTTCCGGTGACTCAAACACTATTACATCTCCACGATTAGGTGTATTAAATTTATATGATATTTTATCTGTCAATATATACTCGCCACTATGAAAATTTGGCAGCATCGAATCTCCCTTGACTTCATGTGGCTGCATCAGGAAAAGATAAATAACCACAAATATCGATGCACCGACGACAATCGTCTCTAAAAAATCCAAAAAAAATGTCCCTATCTTTTTCAGCATACTTAAACCACCTCGGATGGTGGCAGTCCGCCATCTAGCGGACATGACTCCTCCGAGGTGAAGGAATCAGAACTATGGTAGATCTATAATTTAAGTGTAGTGGTATAATAAAAAACTGTCAAGGAAAAAATAGGACGCATAGCTCAGATGGCTAGAGCGTTGCATTCACATTGCAAAGGTCCCAGGTTCAAGTCCTGGTGCGTCCACCAAAAAAGAAAAGCTTGTTAAAAAATTTAAAAAAAAGAAAAAAAAAGGGGAAATAGGGCTATAATAAAAGCCTCTATAAAAAAAGGAATTACGTTATTCTATTAAACGCTCTCCAGAAAGCTTCCTTTACATCTTCTACAAAGTCTTCTCCTCGTTCGGTTAGAGCCTCCATATGCGAATTATAAAGCCCAGAAGACGCCAGATGTTGAGATTTTCCCATCTCATCAGCGGCTTCATATCCGCATATCGGACATGTCCAATTCTCCATAAGTACCTTCCTCACCCCCTTCCAAAAAATTTATAAATTAAACTATATTACCCGAAACTAATCAAGTAATCAATAAGAGAATTGTAAGAGGTTTGTAAGTGACATAGACACCTCCGAGGTGTGCGAATGCACTCCTCGGATGGTGGAGGCTTTATATTCTTACCAAGGGATTAACCGATGCTTTCTTTGGATTATAATTTACTATTAATTTTAATACTTTATTAACCTGCAGAGTAAATTTATATTCTTTCCAAGCTTCGCTTTTTCCTAATTGATTATAACTAATTATATAATCTCCATCCTCACTAGGTGTAAATTCTAGACTGAATTTTCCAGATTTATCAGAATAATAGGTAATAATTCCTGAAGAATCGGTCTCCAGCACCTCTCTTTTCAATGTTTTCAGAATAAATTTTCCAGGTTTGTTGCTAGTAATGCTAAATAGAGACTGAGTAGTTAGCTCGGGAAGTCTTTTTTCGTCAGCAACGGAAACTCCCTCAAGTCCCAAAAAATTTAAAATTTCTTGTATACTTTGAGTATTTTGTACCAACTGAATGTGATTGAGATTAAAAGTAAAACTGTTTGCGTCCTCTAGTTGGCTGCTCGATGTCAATACTGTTCCATCTCCTAAATCCGAATTTATTTTCTTTGTAGGTTTACCATCAACCCAATTTCCCAACAGATTATCCATCGCGCTTGGCTTTTTTACCTCCAAATACTCTAAAGTTTTTTTCTCTATTCCAGAAATTGTCAAAACCGAAATATCATAAAAAGGCAATGAGAATTGATTATCTCGCAGCCAGGGATTTTCTCCTTCAATAAGATCGTCTTCCATTAATTGTCCATTCCACTTTATAAAATTAAATGTCGGCAGAATATCACGTATAGACGGTGATAGTGACTGTATCACCTGCCGCTTAGTTTCAAATGGATTTCCTAATCTAGTCCGGCAAAAATTAATTAGAGTATTTACTGCTATCTTGTCGACTAAATTACTAGACCATATCTCACCATTTTCCCACAGAGGGTAGGCAAGTACCGTCCCCTGATGTGGAGTGCCCATCGTCACCAACTTATCCACATTGTGATCTTCACCATTTTGCAGGATATAACTTCTGGCTACCAAACCACCCAAACTATGAGATACAATATCCACTTTTCCATTTGGTTGGATATTATCAATGAACTCCTTCAATTTTTGCCCGGCCGTCTCCATCGTCTGCCGCCAGTCGTATGCATAAACATAGAATTCCTCATTGAGTACCAATCCAGCATTTTGGCTCAAAGTTTGAATAATTCTATCGTAAATATCCGTATATGGAGCCATTATCCATGTATTACTTTGTGAAAGATTACAAGAAAGCAAGTCATTTCTATTCCAACTCGCCCCCAGCCCGGGTATGAAAATGACTTTATTAGGTTTCGGCGTAGGTGTTGGCGGCAGTGGCGTAATCGGCACCCCCTCCGTCTCCTTCTCCGCATATCCGATTTGAAACTTTCCGGAAACACTGTTAAGCATACCAGTATACCAAGTTTTATCCATTCCACTCTCTCGCATTACAGTGTTACTAGCAACTCTATGATTATCAAAATCCTGATTTTGACCCTTATCAAGTACCGGATTCTCTGGATCACGGAACCAATTAATTCCATCATTAGACCAAGCGTGTCCAATTCCAGCTTCTCCCGTATACCACAATTCATAAATCCCACCATCGTAAATTGCCATAGGGCTTGTAGCTCCATTTTCCCATGAATAATTAGGATCATAAGCTAATACAGGATCTGCATTTTTATCCCAATTTATTCCATCAGTAGATGTTGCAAATCCAGTTTGCCAAATACTTCCCGAACCTCCTACAAACCACATATAATAAGTATTCCCAAGCTTGATTACAGAGGGCGCACCAACTCCTTTATTATTCCAGTTAGCGTAAGGAACAATTACAGAGCTCGGATAAATATTCCAGCTAGTCCCATCCGACGATGTTGCATATTTTATTTCAAAACTCTGCCCATTATTAATTCGAATGTTATACCACATCTTGTACACCGAACCATCTTTTATCACAGTTGGTTGTTCTGCATTGTTACCAAAAGAGAGTGGGTTATTAATATATTTTGTCCAAGTAATTCCATTAGATGATTCTGCATATCCTATGTACGAATTTGTCCAAGCAGAGGAATCTGTTCCTGTATACCATATTTTGTAAGTATCTCCATCTTTTATCACTGTTGGATCAGCGGCATGGTAGCTATCCCAACCAGAAGGAGAATTTGAAATTACTGGATTACTGCTCGATTTTGTCCAAGTTGCTAGGGTGTTTGAGGGAGTAAGTAAGGAAAAAGTCGAGATTAGTGCCAAGAAAACTAAGGGCAAGATTAGTTTTCGCATAAAGAGATTAATATATTAAAAAATAAAGCAAGCAATTAGAATTGTCAATAATCTATTTGAGATGATAGAATTCATTCATGCCCGAATGCAATGTATGTAAATCTACAAATATCATTGAATGGAAGAAAATCGATAAATACAAACTCCTCAAATGTAACCAATGTTTAATAATACAAACTTTTCCTCAACTATCAGAGTCTGAACTTGAATATATTAATAATAGGTTTTACGGCAGACAACCCTTTACAAGTGTTGCTTATAACACGTCTGCAGAATTTTTTTTTAAAAGAGGAATAAAATTTTATGAAGAAATAAAACTATTAAAAATTAAAGGTAAAAAACTATTAGATATTGGTTCTGGCTACGGATATAATCAACTAGTCGCAAGAAATAACGGTTTAATTACCATCGGAATAGATCTCTCAAAAAATGCCGTTGAATTTGCAAGAAATATTTTTAATTTGAATGTAATCCAGGAGTCTTTCTATGCGTACAATTTTAAGAATTCGAAATTTAGTATCATCACAATGTATGATTCATTGGAGCATGTACGAAATCCAAAAGAAACAATTAAGAAGGTTAATAAACTTTTATCTGACGATGGTTATCTTATACTTCAGACGCCTAATATTGACAGTATAATGTATCTTCTAACTAAATCGAAATGGGTATGGTTACTACTACCTTTTCATTTTTATCATTTCACGTCTGCTTCTATATCAAAAATACTTTCTGAATCAGGGTTTAGGATTGTAAAAATATATACATCGGATGATAGGCAGGAATTTATCAAAAATATCTTATGGATAATTAAAATTAGAGAAGATGGAAAACTTAGATTTTTTTATAAACCTCTCTATATTTTTTTACATTTACCATATTTTCTAAATTGGATTTGGAATCTATTTAATAAAGGAGGGCTACTTCATATTTATGCCCAGAAGATCTAAGATTACCGCCATTATTCTTACCCTCAACGAAGAAAAAAATATTGCAGACTGTTTGAAGTCGGTGAAGTGGGTTGATGAGATTGTGGTAGTAGACTCGGGCAGTACAGACAAAACCATCGAGATAGCAAAAGAATATACAGATAAAATTTATTATCACAAATTTGAAAGCGATTTTTCAAAACAGAGAAATTTTGCCATCACCAAAGCAAAAGGGGAGTGGATACTATTCTTAGACGCCGACGAGACTTTGCCAAAAGGCTCGGAAGAGAAAATAAAAGAACTCATTGCCAATACACCTTCCAGGAGTCCCTGCCTGCCGGCAGGCAGGCATTCCGGCCATCTGGAAGGTGAAACGATCGAAGGCTTTTGGTTTCCTCGTCGAAACTACATCAATAAAGCTAGGTACTTAAAACATGGATTATTTTATCCTGATTGGCAATTAAGATTGTTAAGATACACAAAAGGCTTGCAATTTATTGGTAGCATCCACGAGCAGCCGGATATTTCTCATGATAAAACACAAAAAGTGAAAGATGTAGAAATATTCCACAACTCCTCTCGGACAAAATATGATTCCTTTTTTTCATTTTACCGCCTTTTTCCATTTATTAAAGCCGACGGGCAAAAATTAGCATCTTCATCTACTTCAACTACCCAGATTTTCTTATCTTCTTTTTCTACTTTTTTTCTGGAACTCTGGTGGAATCTGGTAAGAAGACAAGGACATAAAGATGGATGGCCTGGAATTAGAGGTACTTTAATTTGGGCCTTGTACAAGGAACTTTCCGTGATTTACGCCCTCGTATCTCGTATAATAAAGAGGTGAAAATCGCAGTCTTTTTTAATCTTCCCTCCGGAGGCGCCAAACGCGTTTTGTATGGACAAATAAAGCGACTATCAAAAAAGCATTTCGTAGATATATATACTCTTTCAGGAGCCAATCACGAATTCTGCGATTTACGCAAGCTTGTGAAGAATTATTATATTGAGAAAATCTCCGCTGAATCTTTCATTGATTATATCCATTATGTATATATAAAACTCCCTAAATTAGAAGAGAAAATTGCTCAAAAAATTGATAAGAAAAAATACGATGCTGTATTAGTCCATCCAGATTTCTACACGCAAGCGCCATACATTTTAAGATATTTAAAAACTCCATCGCTATATTACTGTCATGAAGTCCGTAGAGAGTTCTATGAAAATATCCCCCGGATTTCCAAATTCTTCACCTATTATGCCACTCTTCCTTTACGTTACCCCATAAAATTCATCGATCGATACAACATAAAAAAGGCAAATAAAATACTCGTAAATTCTCAATTTAGCCAAAAATTAGTGAAAAAATATTATGGTCTCGAATCAGAAGTAAATTATCCCGCAATTGACAACCAGAAATTCAAAAAAATATTAATTAAAAAAGAAAATTTTATTCTTTCGGTAGGAGGATTTAATCTTCTCAAGGGTCATGATTTTATCATAAAAAGTCTTGCCCTTATTCCCGAAAAAATTCGCCCAAAGTACGTCATTGTCGGAAACGGGGGAGAGGATAAGAAATATTTACTAGAACTTGCCCAAAATAAAAAAGTAAAGCTCGAATTACACGAAAATGTCTCCGATTCAGAATTGGTGAGTTGGTACAACAGGACAAAACTTTTTGTCTACGCCGCCCGAAATGAACCATTTGGCCTTGCTCCCCTCGAAGCATTATCTTACCACTTACCAATTATTGCTGTTGAAGAGGGAGGAGTAACAGAAATACTCAAAGGTATAAAATTAGCCCAGCTTGTCGGTAGAAACGAAATAGAAATGAGTAATAAAATTATCCAAATGTTGAAAACCAATTTCACACCCGAAGATTTTGAAAAAACAAACCAAATATTACACAAACGCCTTAATTGGGAAAAATCAGTTCATGAATTAGATAATCATTTACAAAGTTTATGCCAAAAATAGCCCTGATTCGCGGACGCTACTTGAATGCATATGAAATGCAAACCTACGAAGAACTTGTGGCATTATATCAAATCACAGCATTTGGATCACTTACTGCTTTCCATAAAAACTTCATCTTCCCAGTAAAATTACTCCCAAGTCCCATCGATATCATCTCCCTGACTCACAAAATAGGCATACCAGACAAATACATCCACGGAATTTTAAATAGATTATTGGTCGATGATCATTATCTTTTTGGCCTCATCGACCAACTCAAAGGATTTGATATCGCTCATACTGCCGAAACATATTTTCACTTTACTCACCAATGCCTGAGTGCCAAGAAAAAAGGATATGTAAAAAAGGTAGTAGCCACAGTCTGGGAAAATATTCCTTTTAATAACGAAGGCGTAAAAGGCAGAAAAGAGTTCAAATCTCAGGCACAAAAAGAAATAGACCACTTTATAGCCGTTTCCCTCAAAGCAAAGAAAGCTCTAGTCCAAGAAGGATGTGATGAGAAAAAAATTTCAGTAATACCAGTTGGAATTGACACACACCGCTTCCATCCCAGAAACAAAAATTCAAATAAAAAATTATGCATTTTATTCTCCGGCAGACTTGAAAGTGAAAAAGGGGTATTTGATGTAATTGATGCTATCGACCACCTTGCCAATCGATATCATTGGATCCCAGATAGACTCGAGGCAATATTAGCTGGAAAAGGATCAGAGGAAAAACGTCTAAAAGACATGATTTTAAAAAGAAACATTTCCGACTTTTTTAACATTAGCCATTATCCTTATAGCCAAATGCCTTCTATATATCAGATAGCGGATATCTTTATCGCGCCAAGCCACAAAACTAAATATTGGCAGGAACAATTTGGGATGGTATTTCTAGAGGCAATGGCATCGGGTCTACCTATAATTACTACAGATACAGGAAGTATCAAAGAGGTGACGGGAGATGCCGCAATTTATGTACCAGTTGGGAGGATAGAAGTGCTTTCTGATATACTTCAATCATTGCTCATAAATAGTCAAAAACGACTCGATTTAGGAAAAAAAGCAAGGGTAAGAGCATTGAAATATTTTAATAGAAACTTAATCGCCGGTAAAATAGATAAACTTTATCAACAAGTAAATAAATGAATAAAATATTTATTATCATACCCACTTATAACGGCTTGAAAGACACATTTGAATGTCTCAAAACAATTTCTAAACTAAATTATAATAACCAAGAAATAAAAACAGTTATTGTCGATAACGCCTCAACTGACAAAACTCCTGAATTCCTGGAGAAAGAAAAATCAAAATATAATCTCCGCAAAATCTTCAAAAACAATAAAAATCTCGGCTTTGCCAAAGCCTGCAATATAGGCATAAAGTATGCCTTAGAAAATAATGCAGACTACATCCTCCTCTTAAATAGCGACGTGGTAATAGATCAAAACTTCCTTCCATCTCTGATAGATTCTGATTTAGACATCATCAGCCCCGTAGTACAATTTCCCCTCGATCCTGATGGAAAAGATTATCGCTACGATTATGGTGGATACGTCAATTGGTGGACAGGCCGCACATATCACGACGACAGAAAAGTTTTTTCCAAAAGACATCGAGGCACCTCGGACGTAAAGACACCTCCGAGGTGGCCCGCCCGCCTGCCGGCAGGCAGGGAAGGGACTCCTCGGACGGTGGAGGGAGCAGGAAAACCGGAATATATTCCCGTTGACTATATGTCCGGCTGCAGTTTACTCATCAAAGCAGAAGTTTTTAGAAAAATCGGCCTTTTTGATGAAAAATTTTTTATGTATTTCGAAGACGTCGACTTCTGCGTCAGGGCCAAAAAGGCCGGTTTTAGAGTCGCGGTGGATCCGCAATCCCTCATATTCCACAAGCTCGGCGGATCGATCAAACGCTGGTCAACAAAGGCAATTTACTATAATATCTCCAGTAATGCCATTTTTATCCTCAAATACTGCGGCATAAAAACCCCAATTGCTCTGGGATATCTTTCACTTCTCACCGCCAAAATTATAATGGATAAGATTTTATATAAACTAGACGCTAGACGCTGATAAACTAGACGCTAATTATGATTTCCGCTGTAATCCTGACCAATAATTCTGCCAAATATCTTGAGAAATGTTTATCTTCGCTTTCTTTTTGTAGTGAAAAAATAGTTATTGACGATGAATCTACAGACGACACACTAAAAATCGCCAAAGATTTAGGAGCTATAGTATTTAATAGAAAACTAAATGGTAATTTTGCCGACCAAAGAAACTTTGGTTTGACAAATGCTACCCCCCCATGGGTACTTTTTATAGACAGCGATGAACTGGTATCAAAGGAATTATCAGAAGAAATCAAGGAGGCCATTAAATCCAACCAATACAATGGCTATTTCATCCCCCGTCTCGATATTTTTGACGGAAAGATTTTAAAATTCGGAGAAACCGGCAATATAAAACTTCTAAGACTAGCAAAAAAGGATGTGGGAAGATGGGAGCGAAAAATCCACGAAACTTGGCACATCAAAGGCCCAATTGGTGAATTAAAAAGCCCAATATTACATTACCCACATCCCACAGTCAGAGAATTTCTTTCTGAAATAAATGACTATTCCACCCTCCACGCCCAAGAATTAAGAAAAGAAGGAAAAATGGCAAATGTATTTACCATCATTTTCTATCCAACTTTGAAATTTATTCAAAATTATTTTCTCAAATTTGGGTTTCTCGATGGTGTCCCAGGGTTTATATATGCCGCCATGATGAGTTTTCATTCCTTTCTTTCCCAGACAAAACTATGGCAAATACAAAACCCACAGCCCAAAATATAATAATTCTTTATTATTTATTATTAGCTATCCTCATTCTATTTCCATTTGGCCAATTGACTCAAATCCCCTTTTTCCCCGGTCCGCGTGTCTATTTACACGACATTCTAGTAGGTTTAGTCTGGGTTTTTTTACTCTTTCACTATCAGCAAATCAAAAATATAAGTAAAAATATACTTTTTTTCCCTTCAATATTATTTATATTTATTGCACTTTTATCCCTTATCATTTCTCTTTTATCAATTCCCGGGCGCGAGGTATTTGTAGGAAGCCTCTATCTTCTTCGCTGGATAGGATATTTGACAGTTGCGCTCGCAACGATTTTAGTTGTCAAAAGAAAACCCGAATTCAAACAAAAAATCATTAAAACATTAATTTTTACTGGATCTGCAGCCTCCATTTTTGGCTTGGCCCAATATATCTTTTATCCAGACCTTAGAAACCTCTATTATCTCGGATGGGATCCCCATTATCTGCGCGTCTTCGGCACTTTTTTTGACCCAAATTTCTTAGGATTAGTCATAGTCTTAACCATTATCATGACGATTACTTCTCTAAATAATTCATGGCTCAAATATTCTCTTTTTTTCCTCAACACCCTCACCCTGGCCCTCACCTATTCCAGAAGTAGTTTTATTGCTCTTGCAGGATCTCTAATTTCACTTTTTTTCTACCGCAAATTTAATAAAACCATAGTTTTTATATTTATCATAGGACTCGTTACTCTTCTTTTTCTTCCCAAAGGACCCCAAAGCGAAGGAATCCAATTGGAAAGAATGGCTTCAGTTGAGGGCAGAGTGGAAAGCATCAATAAAGGAATAAGTTTATTTTTCAAGTCTCCTCTTTTTGGTGTAGGTTTTAATAATTTGAGGTCCTATCAAAAAATTCACCCTCAAGACTTTCGCGGAGATACAATTCCCGAAAATGCGGCCGGAGGTATAGAAAATAGTTTTATTTTTCTCTTGGCTACCACCGGCATCGCCGGATTTACCGCCTACATGATTTTATTGGTTGGTATGTTTATGGTGGGGGATCGTATCCTCAAAATCTCTCTTATCGCCATCCTCGTCCACAGTCTCTTTAATAATTCTCTTTTCTATCCCTGGGTAATGCTTTGGATTTGGATTCTAGTTGGAGTAAGTTCAAAACAAGACGCTAGACCTGCCCGCAATGCTACGCATAGCGTTGCAGGCGGGCGCTAACCAACTGGACGCCTATTACGGTCGGTATTTCACTTTCCTCTCGATCTTAGACTGATTTCCGGCTACATCTGTTGCGATTATATTAAGAGTTGTCTCGCCTTCAGATAATTGCATTGAAAACTCAAAGCTTCCATCATCGTTTACGCGTACAAATCGATCATTTATATTGACCTCTACATCTGGATCAGTGGTTCCTTTTATCAATACCTCACGCTCATCTCCGACAAATTCTTTACTATCTGATGGCTCACTAATTTCCAGTTTTGGCGGAGTTTTCTTGTAAATAATCCTCAAGACCGAAGAGGACGGACTCTCTTTTTTATCGCGAATAGCTTTAGCACTTATCCTATTTTCTCCCTCCGAGAGTTTCACATCAGAAAAAATAAACTTACCATCTTTCCCCACCAAAACTTCTAAAACATCAGTCTCAGTTGCGATCTCCACAGTTTCTCCCTCATTAGCGTACCCTGATACTGAAATAGCGGCTGAATTTGTAGCTTCGGCAATAGCATCAAGTCTTGGAGCTACTAAAACCAATCTCTTGCTTTCCTCCTCTTTATTCGTTCCACTTGACGGCGCTAGCATAAGACTAAGACGGGTAAAAAGTTGGATACCAAAAATGGCAAAAAATCCCACCAATAGAATCAAAATTCCTAAGTATAAATAAAAATTTCGTTTCTCTCGTTTTCGGCTCACTCGATCCAAATGAGAATACCGCCTCCCCATAATATATTAAGTATATCAAAGAACTAATTTCTTGACATATATAGGAAAAGTCTAGTAGTGTATATATGTGAAGCAGTTTTTAATCACGCTTACTATAGTATCATTGTATGTTTTAGCTTCTTCTGTTGCGGCTCAGGACTCAGTTGACCCCAGCCCCAAAATAGTTATGGAAAAACGACAAGAAGTTCGTGAAAATATAAAAGCGAAGCGAATGGAGGTCAGGGATGAAATTAAAAAAAAGCGCGAAGAGTTACGACTGACAATAAAAGAAAAAAGAGAAGAGTTTAAAAAGAAAATCCAGACATTAAAAGATGAAAGAAAGAAACAAATTGTTGAAAGACTTGATGAAAAGATGTCAATGATAAATACAAATATGACAGACCGCATGCTGGCACATCTGGAAAAGATGGAGGATATCCTCTCAAGACTCCAGGAAAAAGTGGACACGGCCAAAAATGAAGGAAAAGATACAACAGCCGCCCAGAATGCCATCACAAACGCCCAAAGCTTAATAGATACTGCCAAAGCCGCCGTCACAGAGCAAGCAGGCAAAGATTACACTCCCGCAATTCCAGATGAGACAACCTTAAGGGCCGTAGTTGGTACCTCAATGTCTGGTCTTCGTGCCGATCTATCTGCATTACACAAACAGGTTGTAGACGCAAAACAAGCCGTCATGAAAGCAGTCATGGAAGTCGCCAAACTTCGCGGGCAGACCAAAGAACCAACAACCGTCAAAACAGTAGAACCAACAATTACACCATAAAAAATATGGATACAACACAGAATACAACAACAAGCCCACCACCAACAGCTCCAAATACAAATGTAACTCCACCTCCCGTAATCCCTACAGAGAACAAAGAGGGGAATAATAAATTCATCATATTTTTGATAGGAATAACTCTTTTCGTACTTCTAGGCTTGGGTGGGTTTATTATTATGACTGTCGTAAATAAATCACAAGAATCATCTGATCAAAATAGAGTTAACACCATATCTGCTCCAACTATTCCTCCATCAACACCGACACCTGCATCCGAAGAAGAGGAGATATCAAACCTCAACATCGAAGACCCCAATGCCGAAATCGACGCCCTCAACCAAGACCTCAATTCACTATAAATTACTTTTTGAGCCGACAGTCGGTCTCGAACCGACGACCTACGCTTTACGAAAGCGCCGCTCTGCCAACTGAGCTATGTCGGCAATCTTCTCTTATATATTCTACCAAAAAAAGATATAATGTTTAAAATCTAATGAACAAAAGGAAATTCATCTTCTTGGTTTATCTCTTTGTCGTCACTCTAATAATCCTCGTTGGCTCGGCTTTCATTATTAATAAACCAAAACTAAATAATGTCGCCGGCCTCCAGATTAGTTTACAAGTTTCTCCTACCCAAAACCCAACATCACCTCCCACCCCAACACTAATTCCATTCTCCGTAACTATCAAAAATGCTCCCAAAGAAATTACAGAAGGTGGGTTGGCCACATTTACCTGGAGTATAAATGGAGCTTCTGGTGTAATCCATACAACCACAATCTATTATGGCGAAAAAAGTAACCCCCAAGTTTTTACAACGAGCATGACTCCCGAAAATTCACAATATACTTTTGCCCTAAAAGATTTTTTACAAGGAAACTATGTTATACCCCTAGAGTTTATCGCAAATGCAGAAAATGTTCCCTCCGGTACATATTATTTTCGCGGCTATGCTTTCATAAATGGCCAGCATTACTGGACCAATGAGCAAATTTTTTTAGTTAAGGAAAAACCCCTCCCATCAATTACCATAATAGACCCACCCACCAAAGTCCGAGCTAATGAAAATTTCTCCTTCACCTGGGACATATCAGGACCTACGGCAAGTACAGATTATACAACCATAGTTGCATCCAGAGAGTCAAAACCGGGATTGATTGAAAATACTATCGACAGAAGTCAGACTCCATATAATAATGTTTTAGTAGACGAATTTACTCAAGGAAAATACGATGTGCCTCTTAGATTTGTAGGTAACACCTCAATTTCAGAATCCGGCACCTACTACATCCGCGCCACAGCCAAAATAAATGACAAATATCTCTGGTCAGACGAATATACTCTGAAAATCGAATAATCTCTTTTCAAACACCCCCTTTGTCAAAAGGAATTTGAATTATATTTTTCCACAATATCATTACAGCCTCTATAAAAGCATATATTATCGGTATCTGCTACTATGTAAATGTGAATAAGAAAAACAAAATGAGAAAAAGGAAAAATAAACCAATAGTATATGCCTTTATAGATAGCCAAAACCTAAATCTTGGAGTTAGATCGCAAGGGTGGGAATTGGACTTTCGACGTTTTCGAATTTATTTGCACGAAAAATACAATGTAAAAAATGCATATCTATGTATAGGATATATTCCTAACAATAAAAAGTTATATGATTTTCTAAAGGAAGCAAAATACATTTTGATTTATAAACCAGTCTTGGAGCCAAAACATGCCAAAGTGAAAGTAAAAGGGAATGTTGACGCCGAGTTAGTATTGCATGCAATGATTGAATTCCCAAAGTACAACAAAGCAATTATTGTTAGTGGAGACGGAGACTTTCATTGTCTTATTGAATATCTCCATGGAAAAAACAAATTAGCAAAGATAATTGTGCCAAATAAGAAATACTCCTCTCTTTTAAGGAAATTTAGCAATTATATAGTCAATATCGATTTGATGAAGAGCAAATTAAAACAATAAAAAATGAGAGGCATTCCCTCGGGACGAAACCCTTTGGTAGTCCTCTCATCGTGATTGAATTTATAATATCAAATCGGATATAGAAAGTCAACCCAAATACTATATTCCATACAAAAAATTTCTATAGAACTAATTCCTTGAGTCGTCGAACAAACGTGTCAATTTCTTCTTTGGTAGTATCAAAAGAGGTTACAAGTCTTCCTTAATCTGCTGATATAAATACGCACACATATCATTTGCCCATTTTGCATTCTTCTTCCAGATTTCCTTCTCAAAGAAAGGAATAAACTGCCCAGAAAGATAGCGCATCTTTGAATAAAGCTGCATACCCTGTTTTTGTAAAATTTCAAAATCCTGCTGATAATTTTTATTGAAAATTACCACCGCCTCAGCAAACATCAATCCATTTTTCGTTCCTCCCAATGAGACAATATCGGGCTTGGAAGCTCTTACCATGTCCTCAAGTGATACATTTAATGATACGGCTGCATTATAAATGCGGCAAAAATCGATATGAAATAAAAGATTATGTTTTTTGCAGAATTTAGACATTTTTTGTAGCTCGGAAAGGCTATATACCGTACCATATTCAGTAGATTGAGCAATTGAAAGCATGCGAGGCCTTGGTCCATGAGGTATATTATCCAATTGCCGTAACACAAGTTCTTCTGCAACCTCAAGATCGATTTTTCCGTGAGTAACAGGAATCGGAACAAGTTTATTTTGAGCTATTGCTTCGGGCGCTCCAGCCTCATTTGTATTTAAGTGGCTTGTCTCAGCAACAAGGACTGACTCCGTCGATTTCAAACACTGTTTGATGCTTAATACATTTGCAGCCGTTCCGGTCAAGACCAAATAAACGTGAGCCCCTTCATCTCCAAGTGTCTTTTGGATTATTTTCTTTGCGGCAGCTGTATAGTCGTCATTGCCATAGGCCCGGGCGTGTCCAGTATTTATTTCCCCTAGGTATTCCAATATTTCGGGTGAAACAGAGCTATAATTATCACTAGCTAAACTTTTCATAGCAATTGCTATTTTAACATCTTATACTTTAATTTATTATTTGAAATAGTCTTTTAGCGCCTAAAACCAATCTCGGCCCTGGTGTATTTAAAAGAGCATCATCTATAAAATATATTTTTCCCTCAGAAACGGCTCGTAAATCACCCCACCCTTTTCGATTTTTAATCTCTTCCGGCTTGTAAATGTCGCCAGCTCCACACCAATGACAGACTATTATATCAGGATCAAAATGCCGAATTTCATCCAATGTCACTTCGCGACTCCTTTCCCCAGGCTTTACCAAATCTTCTCTTCCCCCCGAAACCTCCAAAATATCCGGCACCCAATTTCCCGATACAAATGGCGGCGTATGCCATTCTTCCATATATACTTTCGGCCTCCTTCTACTTTTCTTGCCATCGCCAATTTTTCTAAATTCCTCTTTCATTTTCTCTACAATCGATCTCCCTTTTGCTTCTTTCCCCACCGTCCTTGCCATAGTCATTATTGCTCCGAATACTCCATCAAGCGTTCTGGGGTCTACAAAAACTATTTTTTCTTTTCCCTCCCATTTTTCCAACTCCCTCGGCAAATATGAAGATGTAAAAATAAGATCAGCATCATATAAAGAAAGTTTTTCCACTTCTGTCCTAATCCACGTCCCAATCTTTGGCTTTTTCTTGATACTAGGAGGATAATCACAAAGATGAGTCACCGCAACCAACTCATCTTCACACCCCAAAGCGCAAAGTATTTCCGTCGTAGCAGGGGAGAGGGAAATATACTTCATACTAACCAAAAGGAATTTCCATTGTATATTTCCACCTATCTGGCTCTTGGGTTACGGGCGTGACAATAAATTTGTCAACTGTAAATGAGGATTGCGTCATCTTTATTTCATTAGCAACTTTTTCTCTGGTTTGCATATCATGATCTCCATATAAAAGGCTGATATGTGGCATAAAAACAGTATTTTCCATCCTAAACTGCCTTTTTAATTCCAGATTTATTTGCAGCAATTCTGCTGTAGAATCTACCCTGACAAAAACTGATTGAAAATATGTCGTACTGAATGAAACCTGGCCCAAAGTTAGTTTCAGCTTATTTAATTTTGAAGCAACAAGCGAAGTTTTTTCCTTAATTTCATCTAAATTTTTTTCTATATTTCCCAAAATTGTCATGTGCGGCTCAAAAGTCGGCCCACGATATTTTCCCGCCAAATTCTTAATGATGGACTTAAGCCTCCCATATACCGGCTCCGGCGGCACAACCCATATACTATATTCCATATTTTATTGAGCGGGCGATGGGCTTTGCACCCACGACCTTCTCCTTGGGAAGGAGACATTCTACTCCTGAACTACGCCCGCATTATATCCATTATATCAAATCGGGCGCGCAGAACTGTTTTATCTTTGGATCTTTAACACATTACCTGTATGAATCGTATCAGGATGAACGAGTTTATTTGCTTGTGCAATTTTTACCCAACTGTAACCGTCCCCGTATGCTCTAACCGCAATATCCCAAAGGTAGTCACCTTCTTTAACTGTATAAGAATCTGACGTAATTCGGGAAGTAGAAGTTGCGGAAATCTCCCCTCCCACAGTAATAGTCTGAGAAGATGGAATATTAAGTTCCTGCCCTACTTCAATAGTATCAGGATCGGCAAGCTTATTTTCATTTGCAATTGTCACCCAATTGTATCCGCTGCGATAATATTTTTCAGCTATCGACCAGAGATTTTCCCCGACTGCAACTTTATGAACCGTTGGTATAGGAAAAGCCGGCGCAACTTCCGGACCTGGCTGCGACGTTTCAATCTCTCCTCTTTGAGGAGCTTGCGTCATCTTTCCTCGATTTACAAAATTAAAGATCAATAATCCGGCAACAACTACCACCAGAAACCCAAGACCCATCGAAATGTACGATTCGGGAAATTTCAACGACTTAGTATATTCTTTCCACATTAAAACTAATCCTCCTTTCCGGGGCAGAAATTTTGGGGCAGTCCGCCAGCTGGCGGATGGAAGCAAAACGTAATAAATTTGCAAAGCAAGTTTAAACGTTTCAGCAACGTTGATCCGCCAGAGGCGGATCTCTCGTTGCGGGGCCGGCGGGACTCGAACCCGTAACCTTCGCCGTGACAGGGCGATGCTCTAACCAAATTGAGCTACGACCCCAAGGACAGGCTTAAAAGGCATAATAACAAATGATTGAGACAGGGTCAATACGTATGATACACTTTTGACAATGACAAATCACGAAATAGCCAAACTTCTCCAAAACATTGCCGCCGCCTACACAATTTTAGGCGCCATGCCTGCCGGCAGGCAGGAAAATCGTTTTAAAATCCTAGCCTACGAAAATGCAGCCAAAGGTGTAGAGTCATCAAATAGAGAAATAGAAGATCTCTGGAAAGAGAAAAAATTATCCGAAGTCGAAGGCATTGGCAGTTCAATTGCCTCCCATCTAGATGAGCTATTTCGCAAGGGAAAAGTAGCCCATTTTGAGTCCATTATCAAAAGAGTTCCTGAAGCTGTATTTCCACTTCTTGAAATTCCCGGTTTTGGAGCCAAAAAATCGTATAAATTGGCCAAAGTGCTAAATTTAAAATCGGCAAAAACAGTAATTTCTGATCTCGAAAAAGCTGCCCGTCAGGGAAAAATAGCCAAAATTGAAGGTTTTGGAGAGAAATCTCAACATGACATTCTAGAATCAATTGCGTTATATAAATCCCTCGGCGGTAGAGAGCGCCGTATGCCCCTTCCCACAGCCGGAGAACTGGCTAAAAAAATAGTTTCTTATTTAAAAAGATATTCAGAAACACTCGATATTGCTCCGATGGGAAGCCTGCGCCGCATGAAAGAAACTGTTGGTGATATTGACCTCGCTGTTGCTACCACCAAACCTGACAAAGTAATTCAGGCTTTTTTATCTTTTCCTGGCATTTCCAAAATAGTCGAAGAGGGAAAAGAGGGAGCTACCATCCTTTTACAAAACGATGAGCATATTGATCTGCGGATTATAGACCCTCAAAGGTGGGGGTCTATGCTCCAATATTTTACCGGCAGTAAAAACCACAATATTAACCTGCGTGAGTTTGCCCTCAAAAAAAATCTTTCCCTGAACGAATACGGCATAAAAAATCTAAAAACGGGAAAAATGAATACATTTAAAACTGAGAAGGATTTTTATAAATTCTTAGGCCTTCCCTGGATTCCGCCTGAAATCCGGGAAGACAGAGGAGAAATAGAGGTAGCCATCAACAGTAAATTACCTCACCTGGTAGAACTTGCCGACGTCAGGGGTGATCTTCAGGTACACTCAAATTACCCCATCAAACCTAGCCACGATTTAGGCCGAGATTCAATGGAGGATATCCTCCATAAAGCAAAAAGCTTAGGTTACGAATATATTGCTTTCACCGAGCACAACCCCAATGTATCAAATTTAAAAGAAAAAGAAATAATAGAAATTATGAAGCGACGAAAATCAAAAATTGAGCAACTAAAATCGAAAACAAAAAGTGTTCGAATACTCAATCTACTCGAAATAGACATTTTAGCAAATGGTAAATTGGCTTTACCTGAAAATGCCTTTGCTTATATCGACGCCGGCCTAGCCTCGATCCATTCTAGCTTCAATCAGGACAAAGATGCAATGACAAATAGAATCCTCAAAGGATTAAGCCACCCTAAAATAAAAATATATGCCCATCCAACGGCCAGACTCATCAATAAACGCGAGGGTATAAAAGCCGACTTCAATGTGATTTTTAACTTTTGCGCCAAACAAAAAAAAGCACTCGAAATAAATTCATATCCTCTCCGTCTTGATCTTCCGGACGATTTGATAATCGATGCCAAGAAAAAAGGTTGTAAGTTTTCCCTGGGAACGGACGCCCATGATAGTGCCGGGATGTTTCTTATGCCTTATGGCGTGGCCATGGCCAAACGAGGCTGGCTAACCAAAAATGACATAATAAACACAATGGAGTATAATGAACTTTATTCTTGGCTGACGAGGAGGTGACCACAAATTTATGAATATAACGCTATGGATAATCATCGCAATTGTAGGCTTGATAGTACTCTTTTTCTGGAGTCTCTACAACGGCTTGGTCACCCTCAAACTGCGTGTCAAAGAGGCATGGAGTCAGATAGACGTCCAGCTCAAAAGAAGAGCCGATCTTATCCCAAATCTTGTTAACACCGTCAAAGGCTACGCCAAACACGAAAAAAGTGTCTTTGAAAATGTGACTAAGGCTAGAAGCGCGCTTATGAAGGCGGATACGCCGGCGGGAAAAGCACAGGCCAATAATATGTTGACCGATGCTCTAAAGTCGCTTTTTGCCGTAGCCGAAAACTACCCTCAGCTCCGGGCAAGTGAAAACTTCAATGCTTTGCAAAAAGAACTATCAGACACAGAAGATAAGGTAGCTTATTCAAGACAATTCTATAATTCTACTGTTCTTGAATATAACAGAACAATTAAAGTCTTCCCTAATGTCCTTTTTGCCGGAATGTTCGGTTTTACCGAGGAGCAGTTTTTTGAAACAAAGGGACAAGAGAGGGAAAAAGTTGAGGTGAAATTTGATTAAATGGCTAATATCTATAGTCAGGTCGAATCCAACAAGACAAAAACCATAATTATCATGGTTTTATTTGTTGCATTTATTTCTCTTGTAGCATTTATTTTTGGTAAGGCAACAGGTTACGGTCTTTCGTTTGTTGGTATTGCCCTCATAATTTCCGGACTTTTGAGTTTGGGCAGCTACTACTGGGGAGACAAAATGATTTTGGCCATGTCCGGCGCCAAGCCTGCAGATAGAAACAGAGACTTTGATTTTTTTACCGTGGCCGAAAATTTGTCAATCGCCGCCGGCATCCCTAAACCAAAACTCTATATAATAGACGACACGGCCCCAAATGCTTTTGCCACCGGACGGGATCCGCAACACGCAGTCGTTGTAGCAACCTCTGGGATACTCCAAAAACTCGAAAGGACAGAACTCGAAGGAGTCATTGCCCACGAACTTTCGCATGTCAAAAACTACGACATTAGACTCCTGGCAGTCGTCTCCATTTTGGTTGGGACGGTAGCTTTTCTTTCCGATTTATTTCTGCGTAACCTCTGGTGGGGAGGAGGAAGAAGAAGTAGTCGGGACTCGGGTGGGATCTTTATCATAATCGGCATTGTTTTAGCAATTCTCTCGCCTTTTATAGCCAGTCTCATTCATCTTGCAGTTTCCCGAAGAAGAGAATTTCTAGCCGATGCATCTGGTGCCCTTCTTACTCGATATCCTGAAGGTCTTGCCCGGGCACTCGAAAAGATATCCAAAGACAAAGAAGTCTTGGAAGTTGCCAACAACGCCACAGCTTCACTCTACATAATCAATCCTTTTAAAGGAAAAGACTTCGGAAGCATGTTTGCCAATCTTTTCAATACCCATCCTCCAATTGAGGAAAGGATAAAAATATTAAGATCAATGTAAATATGCAATACTATGAATCAAATCCTCATTCTTCTCGGCAAAATCATTTCTGCCCTCAGTAAAATTACCAACCTTGGTAGTGGTAGCACCTGGCCGGGTGAAATAGCGTTAATAACAAATCCAAATATTTTGGCTCATTTTTTTAACAAAGTAAAAAAAGGAATCATTATAATCGCCGGCACAAATGGTAAAACCACTACCGCAAAAATGGTTCAAGAAATGATAAGCTCACAGTATCCCATAGACACTATAGTTCACAACGATTCAGGTGCCAACCTCTTAAACGGCATAACTTCAGCCTTTATAAAAAAGGCCAAAATTATTACGAACAGTTATTTTGACTGGGCAGTCTTGGAAGTCGACGAAAATACTCTTCCCATTTTACTTAAATATCACCTCAGCCATAAAGACACCTCGGATGGTGTGCGCATAAAGACACCTCCGAGGTGGCCCGCCCGCCTGCCGGCAGGCAGGGAAGGGACTCCTCGGATGGTGGAGAAACCAGCAAAGCCCAAAATTGTCATTGCCCTTTTAAATCTTTTTCGCGACCAGCTCGATAGATATGGAGAGGTAGATACCATTGTCTCAAAATGGTTGTCTGCCCTCAAAAATTATTTGGGAAAAGTCAATCTCATTACCAATGCCGATGATCCCACCATTGCCTACATGGGTCTTTCTTGTCAAAAGAATGTCACTTTTTTTGGTATAGACAAGGCAAAAGGCATAAAAGAAATAGAGCATGCTACAGACTCCATCTTTTGCCCGCTATGTGGACATAAATTAAGTTATGAGGCCGTCTATTATTCTCATATAGGTAGATGGGCTTGTCCATCATGCAACCTTAATCGTCCTAAAATCCAAACCGCAAGTATAAAAACCAAATTACCAGGTCTATACAATTTTTATAATACACAATGCGCCGTATTAATTGCTCAAACAATCGGAATAAAAGAATCTAATATAAAGTCAGCTCTCCAAAATTTTACCCCCGCCTTTGGCCGCCAAGAGGAATTCAGCATCAATGGTAAAAAAATTAAAATCTTCCTCTCCAAAAACCCAGTCGGCTTCAATGAATCTCTAAAAACTGTCATCGATCTCGGCGCCAGGCAAGTGCTTCTCGTTTTAAACGATAGGATACCCGACGGCCGCGACGTCTCCTGGATTTGGGACGTAGACTTTGAAATAATTCCTGAAAACACCCAAATCATAGCTTCAGGAGAAAGATGCTATGACCTTGCCCTCCGCCTCAAATACGCAGGCAAAAAATTTGAAATAGAAAAAGACTTGAGAAAATCCATCCAGTCAGATTATATTTTGCCTACCTATTCGGCCATGCTCGAAGTTCGAAAAATTTTGACGGGCAAAAAAATTCTTTAACTACCAAACTACAAACTATGAACTACAAACTAACTATCGGCTGGCTCTATCCTGATTACATGTCGACCTATGGAGATCGTGGTAATATTATTTGTCTGACCAAACGATGCCAATGGAGAAAAATTAATGTCGAAATTAAGAAAATAGAATTTGAAACACTCCCACAAGAAATCGATTCTTGCGATTTGATTATCGGCGGCGGAGCCCAAGATAGGCAACAGGAATTGGTGGCAAAAGATCTTTTAAAGAAAAAAAATATTTTTAGAATATTATTTAATAGGGGAGTGCCAGGTCTTTTTGTCTGCGGCTCTCCCCAACTTCTTGGTCACTATTACATGACAGGGGATGGGAAAAAATTGGCAGGCCTAGGAATTTTCGACTATGTTACCAAGCATTTCGGACATGACAAACCCCGCTGCATCGGCAACACAGTCGCAAAAGTCATCGGCATAAACACCTCGGATGGAAAGACACCTCCGAGGTGGCCCGCCCGCCTGCCGGCGAGGCAGGAAGGGACTCCTCGGATGGTGGAAGGATCACAAACCATCGTCGGTTTTGAAAATCATGGTGGTAGAACATATTTAGGCTCCAGCGCAAATCCCTTTGCCAAAGTTTTAGCTGGCTATGGCAATAATGGGGAAGATGGATACGAAGGCGCAATCTACAAAAATGTCATCGCCTGCTACTACCACGGCCCCTTTCTTCCCAAAAATCCCCATATTGCAGATTGGCTTCTTACCCGCGCACTTGAAGTCAAATACAAAAAAGTTATACAATTGGGACCTCTCGATGATGGACTTGAATGGCAAGCGCATGATTTTATATTAAATAGGGTCAGACCTTAAACGCATTCAAGGTTGACCCTGAATGCAGTCCAAAGTGAAAAATTATTCTAACGAACTAAAAGATCTCAAAAAAGAGCTTTCTTTTCTTTACAAAGTGGCTCAATCTGTCCATAGTCTGGAGCTCGAGGAATTATTAAAAGAAATTGTTAAAATAGCTAAGGATGTGAGTAGGGCAGATTCAGTCCTGGTGTATATACTGGATAAAGTAAAGCAATCGCTAATTCTTCGTTCTTCTCTCAATCCCCATCGCGACCTTTTAAAAGCAATCAAAATGAAAATGGGGGAGGGGATAACCGGCTGGGTAGCCAAAGAAAAAAAACCCGTCGCCATTCTCGAAGGAGCAAGTCTCGATCCGCGCTTTAAATATTTCCGAAGCCTTCCCGAAGATAAATTTGAAGCCTTTCTTTCCGTTCCTATTATTAACAAAGTTGGCGTAGTCGGAGTTATAAACGTCCAACACAAAAAAAGACACCCGCATTCCCAAATGGAAATAAATCTTCTGTCTGCAATTGGAAAGCTAGTGGGGGGCGCAGTCGAAAATGCCCTTTTAGTCGAAGAATCCATGGCCCTACGAGAAGCACTCGAGATGAGAAAACTCATAGAAAAAGCCAAAGGTATTTTAATGAAAAGAAAAAATATTAGTGAGCAGGAAGCATATAGAGAAATACAAAAAGAGAGCATGGATAGCAGAAAATCTCTCAAAGAGGTTGCTGAAGCAGTGATTCTAGCCGATAAATTAAATTTAGGGGTTGACAGAAGATAAAATTTGCATTAGGATGTACTATATTCTTGCAAAGAAGCGAGAGTTGACAAGGAAGTCTTCCAGATTTCGCAACGAGCGAATGAGGAAGATTTTTTATTGGAATTATTAAATAAAGGAGAGCTTTATGACTTTTCGAGAAATAAAAACAACCATCAAATCCAAAGGCATTAAAATTATTGATCTCAAGTTTGTCGATATTAGAGGAGTTTGGCAGCATGCTTCTATTCCGGTCAGTGAATTTGACGAATCATCAATCACTCGCGGGATTGGCTTTGACGGTTCTTCAATCAAAGGATTCCAACAGATCCACGAGTCTGATATGATACTGTTGCCAGATATCACTACCGCCCATCTCGATCCCTTTACCGAAATACCTACTCTTACAGTTATCTGTGACGTCTTTGATCCTCTAAAAAAGGAATATTTCTCCCGTGATCCGCGAAACTTAGCCAAAAAAGCGGAAAACTATCTCAAAAAATCGGGAATCGCCGATAAAAGTTATTGGGGGCCGGAAGCAGAATTTTTCCTATTTAGTAGTCTGTCTTATAATATAGAACCTTATCACAATAGTTATCAATTAGACAGTCGTGAGGCTCACTGGAATGCAGGTAAAAATGGCGAGCCCAATACTCATATTACAATTAGACCCAAAGAAGGCTATTATCCCGTCCCACCCCAAGATACACTCCAGGATATAAGAAGCGAGATGGTACTAACCCTTGAATCTTGGGATATACCAGTCGAAATGCAGCACCATGAAGTCGCCGCGCCAGGACAGGCCGAGATTGATATGCGCTTTGATACCCTCACCAAAATGGCCGATAATGTCATGTCTTATAAATATATTGTCAAAAATACGGCTAAAAAACATGAAATGGTGGCCATCTTTATGCCCAAACCAGTTTTTGGCGACAATGGCAGTGGCATGCACGTCCATCAAAGCTTGTGGAAAGGTTCTAACAATCTATTTTATGACGAGAAAGGCTACGCCGAGCTTTCCAAAACCGCTCTTTACTATATTGGCGGCCTCCTGACTCACATTGATGCGCTTCTTGCCTTCTGTGCTCCGACGACAAATTCATACAGACGGCTCGTGCCGCATTATGAAGCTCCCGTCAATGTGGCATTTTCCAAAAGGAATAGAAGTGCCGCAGTCAGAATCCCAATGTACTTCTCTGGCCCTAAAAATGCCAAGAGTAAAAGAATTGAATTTAGGCCGCCAGATGTGGCCGCCAATCCTTATCTTGCCTTTGCCGCCATGCTCATGGCTGGAATTGACGGTATTAAAAATAAAATTGATCCAATAAAAGCAGGCTTCGGACCTTTAGACAAAAACATTTATGAACTCGCGCCCGAAGAGGCCAAAAAAGTAAGAAGTGTACCTGGATCACTTTTTGAAGTAATTAGAGCGCTCGAAAAAGATCATAAATTCTTACTCGAGGCAGGTGTATTTACCGAGGATATATTAGATACGTGGATCAATCTCAAAAGGGGCGAAGCTCAAGAGGTTTCCATCCGTCCTACACCCTACGAATTCTATCTTTACGCAGACATGTAAAGGTTTCTTTTCACCCTCTGCACATCATCAGCGAATGGTTCTCGCATGATTTCATCCTTATAATTATTTAACATGAAATCAATTAACTCAGAACATGCTATTCTGTTTTCAGTTGGTAAGGCGTCATCAGAATAAAATCCCGCCCAAAGTTTTACAATTGCCGGTTTGATATGCATGGGAAGTAAAACTACATAATCTTTCAAAATAGTTGCGGAAGGATATATTCCTTCTACTGGATTCCATGTCCTCGGCTCACCATTTTCAGTTACAGCAAAAGCAGCCAAAGATCTACCCTCCGCCACTCTTTCACCACAAATAACCCGAATCGCCTCGGCAATATCTTTTCTCGTCGTTGCTGAATGATTAAGTATAAATAATACTGCCTCTGCATTTTGAAATTCTTCATATGTAGGAACGTCTGATAGCAAATTGACAGGCTTTATAACAATGCGTCCTGAGGAATCTCTGGGATGGTCTACAGGATCTAATGTCAGATGATGCAATAACCACCCTCGTTTTGAATCACTACTAGTATCTCCCAAATATTTAAATAACCACTTTTTTCCATGCTGTTGCTGTATAAGCCATAAATTACGCTTTGGATGCTTAAATCTATATTCATCCATCGCCTCAATCAATGATTCAAATGATTTTTGGAAAAAAAGATATGAGAGTAAATCAGTCCGGTCCCTATAAAGCTTTCTTCTAGCAAGTTCTAGATTAACCGCCTCTTTATCTTTAAAATCAAAAAATTTCATTGGTTCGCCATGCCAAGTTTCTTTCATAGCTCGGTGAGCTGAAATAATATTTTCGTTAGAAACTAGAAAAACGCCACCTCTTCCATTTTTTCTGTCTCTATTTGAGGGGTCGGAATCTTCAAGTGCCACTCTTACATGCATTAAAGTTTCAGAATCAGTATGAGTAACCGGCTTATTTGCCCATACAAGGTAAAAGCTTATACCTCTTTCTTCCAATTCTTCTCCAATACCAGAATGCAGTTTTTCACCGATTACTTCTGCCATATCAGATCCAATAATCATCAAATAAGTATCGCTTTCAGGAGTTCCATTTATAGCTTTCACCGTAAGTTTCTCTAACTCATTCAAAGTTTCTAGTGTATGATCTTCGCTCAGTCCATGAAAAACTATTCTTTCTTCTGGATCAATACGATCTGCAAATTGTAGTAGAGCTTTCGATAAAAAATCACTCGGATGAGGATTATTTATTCCTCCCACTCTTACACCAGCAATCTCATCACTAAAAGGCGTTCCACCTCCAAGAAGAATAGTTGTTCTTCCATGATAAGAAGTACGCTCTTTTATTGATGGTCGTATTCTTACTTCAGGCCAAAAGATTATCCCAATCTTGTCTCGCAAACTTACTAATTCTTTCTTCATAAGCCTATAATTATACACATTCTTTCTTCCCCTTTAAAATAGATACTATCCGCCATATAATACGTCCAATGAAAAAAACCCAAAACAAATTAACCCTAGATACCGTCAAACACGTTGCCGATCTAGCTAAACTACAATTAAATAAAGAAGATATAAATAAATTTCAGGAACAATTATCCGATATTTTAGATTTTGTTGCTAAATTAGGCGAAGTTGATACCAAAAACATTCCTCCCACGAGCCAAGTCACCGGTGTTGAAAATGTATTTAGAGAAGATAAAGTAAGAAAATCACTTTCCCAAGACGAAGCACTAGCAAACGCCAAAAGAAAACACAATGGTTATTTTGTCGTCAGAGCCATTTTCGAAGAATAAGAATATGTTAGTTGATTTATCCATAGAAGAACTCTCAAAAGGGTTGAAAGAAAAGAAATTTTCCTCGGTAGACATTCTCAAAGAATGTATTGCCAATATAGGCCGTTTGAATCCATCACTAAATGCATTTATTACTCTACGTGATGAAAAAGACCTTTTAGCCGAAGCTCGTCAAAAAAATAAGGAACGTACAACGGAAAGTTCTATCCTCCACGGTCTGCCATACGTCATCAAAGATGCATATAACACCTCGGGTCTTAGAACAACCGCTGCCTCAAATGTCTTAAAAGATTATATTCCTCCCTATAGCGCTACTGTCTACCAAAAACTTCAGGATGCCGGAGCAATTCTTTTAGGCAAAACCAATATGGACGCCTGGGGACACGGCGCATCATCTGAAAATACTGACTTTGGGCCAGTTAAAAATCCGTGGGATTTATCGCGAGTCGCAGGTGGCTCAAGTGGAGGAAATGCGGCGGCAATCGCAACTGGCATGGCAGTCTTTGGCATCGGTGAAGATACTGGAGGTTCAATTCGAAATCCATCTGGCTGGTGTAATATAACGGGTTTGAAAGTAACCTATGGTAGAGTTTCGAGATACGGCTGTATCGCCTACGTCTCATCGTTTGACACCATGGGTCCTATGGCAAAAACATCAGAAGATTGTGCTCATATTTTAAAAGCCATTGCCGGATTCGATCCCTACGATGCCACCAGTTCCAATAAAGGCGTGCCAGACTATGGAAAAATTATCAGACAAAATTTGAAAAAAATAACCATCGGCATGCCCAAAGAATTTTTTGGCAGGGGAGTGGATCATGAAATTATAGATCTTATTAAAAGTGCAACCATAGAATTTCATAAAATGGGACACGAAATAAAAGAAATTTCTATGCCCATGCTTGCTTTTGGCGTACCCGTCTATTATCTCATAGGAACAAGCGAGACAAGTACGAATTTAGCAAGATACGACGGAATAAGATATGGAAACGGTAGAGACCAATTTACCAAAGAAACCATGCGCCGCATCATGCTCGGAACTTACGCCCTTTCGGCTGGATATTACGATGCTTATTATAAAAAAGCCCAACAAGGCAGAACTCTTTTTATCAAAGAATATCAACAGGCTCTATCAGAATGCGATGTTATTCTCATGCCAGTCGAGCCAATGGCCGCGACAAAAATAGGAGAATTAATCAACAATCCCATTCAAAATATGCTAGCAGATATTTTCACCTGTCAAACGCCTGTTGGAGTTCCCTCGATTGCTCTCCCTTGCGGTTTTACCAAAGAAAAATTACCAGTCGGCATGCAACTTATAGGCAATATGTTTACAGAAGACTTGCTACTCCAGCTAGGCTACTCATATCAGGAGCGTACCGATTGGCATAAGATAAAACCAAATCTATGAACAATTACGAACCAATAATTGGTCTTGAAATTCACGTCGAACTAAAGACCAAATCAAAAATGTTCTGTGGTTGCAGGGCCGATTGGTTTGGTTTGCCCCCAAATTCCAATACTTGCCCTGTTTGTCTAGGTCTACCTGGTGCACTTCCGGTTCCCAACAAAAAAGCAGTCGAATGGTGTATCATGCTCGGCCTTGCCCTAAATTGCCAAATCCCCGAAACATCTAAATTTAATCGAAAAAATTATTTTTACCCCGATCTTCCCAAAGGTTATCAGATATCACAATACGATCAACCCCTTGCGATAAATGGATGGTTGGAAATAAATAAGCCACAAGACACCTCGGATGGTGGCGAAGCAACGACTTCGACTCCTCCGAAGGTGCGAAGGGACCGGAAAAGAATAGGCATCACCCGCGTCCACATGGAGGAAGATACAGGCAAACTTCTCCATGCCAAAGTCGAGGGTTCAAACGTTTCCTTAGTCGATTTTAATAGAAGCGGCGTCCCTCTCGTCGAAATAGTTACAGAACCTGACATAAGAAGTAGTGAGGAAGCTCGAACTTTTCTTAAAAAACTCCACCAAATAATTCGCTACTTGGGTATTTCCGACGCCGATATGGAAAAAGGCTCCATGCGCCTCGAGCCAAATATCTCTCTCCGAAAAAGAACAGGCGACAAAGACACCTCGGACGGTGTCCGCCAGCCGGCGGACTCCTCCGAGGTAAAGACACCTCCGAGGTGGCCCGCCCGCCTGCCGGCAGGCAGGGAAGGGACTCCTCGGATGGTGGAGGAAGCATTACCAAACTATAAAGTCGAAGTCAAAAATATCAACTCATTTAATTTTGTTAAAAAAGCAATCGATTTTGAATTAGAGCGCCATACGGATATTTTAGAAAGGGGTGAGTTGCCTATACAAGAAACTCGCGGCTGGGACGAAAAAAAAGGCATAACATATTCTCAAAGATCAAAAGAAGAAGCCCACGACTACCGCTATTTTCCCGAACCAGATATTCCTCCAATGAGATGGGGAAAAGAGCAAATATCAAAAATCAAAGATCAAAAACCCGAACTTCCCGATGCTAAAATAAAAAGATTTATCAAAGATTATAAGTTGTCAGAATACGACGCAACAATTTTGACAGACGAAAAATCAACCGCTGACTATTTCGAAAAAGCCTTAAAGACACCTCGGGGGTGGCCGAATGGACTCCCCCGAGGTGGAGAGACCGGAATAAACCCCAAAACCATCGCCAATTGGATTATAAACAAACGGATTGATACATCAAGGATTTCGCCAGAAGAACTCATCAAATTGATAACAAGTAAAACACAAACTATTCAAATAGATGAAAAAGAATTGGAATCAATCATCAAAAGAGTCCTCTCTCAAAACCCCAAAGCCGTCTCCGACTACAAAGCCGGAAAACAACAAGCTATAATGTTTCTAGTCGGCCAAGTAATGCGAGAAACCAAAGGAAAAACTGATGCGAAAAAGATAAAAACAAAGCTAAAAAATATGATATAATCAGCTTAGTATGAAAAAACTTCAGAAATTACCAGCAAATTATGATTTTTTCATTAAAACAGACACATCATCTTATAAAGGTGAATGGATTGCAATTACCGGTAAGAAAATTATATATCACGGTAAAGATGCTCAAGAAGTCTACAGAAAAGCAAAGCAAAAATATCCAACTGCCAATGTTTCACTCGCCAAAGTTCCCGACGAGCAAATTCTGATATTAAGATTCTCCCAATGATTATTTTCCGCTATAAAGAAGAACCATCTGGCAAGAAAAACGAACTAATCAAAAGACCAATTGCTGATATATATATTAGAAGCAAATCCGGGCCCTGGATAGAATTTCATCCCTATATAGATTCAGGTGCGGATGTCACTCTTATCCCTCTGACTCTCGGAAACCTTATTGGACTAAAAGTTGATGAAAAGAAAATTGAACAAATAGGAGGCATTAGAGGTAGTGTTCCTGCCATTTATTCTCAAGAAAAAATACGAATTGGAGACAATATACTCTCAGCTCGCATCGCTTGGGCCTTAATTGAAGAAGTTCCACCTCTCCTCGGACGCACTGATATCTTTGATAGTTTCCATGTCACTTTCAAACAAAACCAAGGAATAATTATTTTCGATGAACGAAAATAATTACCCAAAGCCATCTCCGACTACAAAGCCGGCAAAGTTAAAGTTATAATGTTTCTAGTCGGTCAGGTAATGAAAGAACTCAAAGGGAAAGGAAACGCAGGAGCGATTAAAGAGAAATTATTAAATTACTTATCAAAATATGGATAGATTTGGCGGCGAGCGCAGATATCGCCCAATTCCTCCAAATAAAGAAGCACTTATAAAAACTAGAATTCAGGCCTTAACTCCTAGAGTAGCCTCCTTAAGACAACGATTGCAGAATGGAGAATTGTTACCAGAAAGATTCGATGAAAATATAGTTAGGATGATTGTGGCGAGAGAGCTTTTAACAGAAAGAGCTAAATTAAGAGACTTAATTGACGATAAAACTCAACTTCCCAATTCAAAATGGTTTGGACGAGAACTTCAAGAAAGAATAGAGAGAGTAAAAAAAGAAGGAGGATCAATAGGAATAATTATGCTTGATATTGACAATTTTGGAGAAATAAATAAAAGGATTGGGCAGCAAGCTGGAGATGAAGTTTTACGTCAAGTAGCCTTGCAAATTGAACTTAATACTAGACTTGAAGATTTCCCCGCAAGGTGGGGCGGAGAAGAATTTATAGTCATTACAGAAGTAGAAGATCCACAAATACTTAAAGATATTAGTGAGAGAATAAGAAAAGGTGTTGCTGAAGGGAGTTATGGAAATGCTGGTTCACAATCAGTTAGTATGGGCGGTACCATTTACACAGATGGAGAGAGAGCAGAAGATTTTATTCAAAGAGCCAATAATGCAATGATATTATCGAAAAATACAGGCAAAAACAAAGTTTCTATACCTGAACTGGGTAAATAAATATGAACAAAGCATCGTAATTCATTTTATGTCTGATTTTGTTCACCTTCACTGCCATCCAGAATATTCAATGTACAGTTAAACAAACTATAGGATATTGACAAATCCTACCATTATGGTAATATGTGATGACTAAACTCTCCTGCAACACCGCAAGGTCTTTGCAGGATTTTTTTTGGCCAACTCATGTATAATAAGTCTGATGAAGCAGGAAAGATGTATAATTCTTGTTGATGGCAGTAACTTCTATTTTAAACTCAAGGACCTAAATCTCCATCGATTAATTAATTTTGATTTCTCCAGTTTCTCAAAAACATTGGCAGGAGATAGACAACTTACCTACGCCACATATTATATTGGCGCAGTACGGAGTGATAATACTAAAAAGACACAAAAATTATTCAATCAACAGCGTAAATTACTCAACCATCTAAGAAAACATAATTTTAAATACTCTTTAGGATATCTTTTGAAATCCAACGGTCGGTTTCGTGAGAAGGGTGTAGATGTGAATATAGCCGTCGATATACTAGTTTCTGTATATGAAAATCTTTGTGATTATATAATCCTGGTTTCTTCAGATACCGATCTTCTTCCTGCAATCAAAAAAGCAAAAGAGAAAGGGAAAACCGTAGAATATATAGGGTTTTCCCATAGACCGAGTATTGCTATGGTAGCAAATTGTTCAAAGTCAAGGTTGTGGACAAAAGAAGATCTTTTACCTTTTATAAGAAAGGCAAATAAACAGAAAAAATAAGCTATGTCTGATTTTGTTCATCTTCACTGTCATTCGGAATATTCACTTTTGGACGGACTTTCCAAGATTCCAGACTTACTCGTCCGCACCAAAGAACTGGGTATGGATTCCCTCGCCCTTACAGATCATGGCGCCATGTATGGCGCCATCGAATTTTATACCAAAGCAGAGGATGCAGGCATAAAGCCAATTATTGGCATGGAGGCATACCAAGCGGCTCGATCCAGATTTGATAAAGAAGCTGGCCAAGACCGCGATCAGTACCACCTCGTCCTTCTCGCCAAAAACAAAACCGGCTATCACAATCTTATTAAACTGACAACCCTCTCCCACTTGGAAGGTTTTTATTATAAACCCCGCATCGACATGGATTTATTACGGGAGTATAAAGACGGACTCATTGCCCTTTCAGGCTGCATGAATGGGTTGATCCCGAGTCTTCTTCGCGATAATCAAATTGATTCCGCCGAAAAAAAAGCCTTAGAATTCTTGGAAATTTTTGGCAAAGACCATTATTATTTTGAAATCCAAAAGCACTCCAAAATACCAGAACTCGATAAAATCAATGATCAATTAATTACCCTTTCGCGAAAACTTGGTATTCCCCTCGTTGCTACAAATGATGCTCATTATCTCACCCCGGAAGATGTCGAGGCCCAGGAAATTTTACTTTGTATAGGCACACAAAGAACAATCCTCGAAAAAAATCGACCCCTGTCTATGATCTCATCTCCCGATTTTTATCTTCGTTCGGCAGAAGAGATGAAAGGCCTTTTTTTAAAGCATCCCGAGGCAATAGAGAATACTAAAAAAATTGCCGAGCTTTGTAATTTGGAAATAGATCTTGGCAACTGGATTCTGCCTCATTTTACCGTTCCGCCTGATTTTACCGCCAATACATACCTCAAAAAACTTGCCTTTGATGGGGGTAAGATGCGCTTTGGAAAAATCACCGATGAAATAAAGCAAAGGTTGGATTATGAATTGGAAATTATCGCCCATAAAGGCTACTCGACATATTTTTTGGTCGTTGCCGATTTCGTTAACTGGGCCAAGGAAAAAGGCATCGCCGTTGGTCCAGGCAGAGGTTCAGCAGCCGGAAGCCTGGTTGCTTACTGCATGCGCATTACCGATCTCGATCCTCTATTTCATGAACTTCCCTTTGAAAGATTTTTAAATCCCAATCGCCCCTCCCCTCCGGATATTGATTTGGATTTTGCCGACAATCGTCGCGACGAAGTCATTGAGTACGTTACCCATAAATATGGCCAAGACAAAGTAGCCCAAATAATAACCTTTGGTACCATGGAGGCTCGCCAGGCCGTCCGCGATGTAGGTAGAGCCCTCGGCATGCCCTACGCCCAACCCGACAGAATAGCTAAATTGATCCCCATAGGGGCCCAAGGATTCCCCATGACCATAGAAAAGGCTCTCGAGCTATCTCCCGAATTATCTTATGCCTATCAACACGAGGCAGACACAAAGCGCCTGATTGATCTGGCACGCAAACTCGAGGGGGTCGCTCGCCACGCCTCCGTCCACGCCGCCGGCGTGGTCATCGCCGATAAGCCTCTTACTCAATATGTACCCCTGCAAAAAGAAACCAAAGGAGACAGAGTCATTACTCAATACGATATGTATTGTCTCGATCTCAATGCTGCGGGAGGAGGAAAAGCAGTCGGCCTTCTTAAAATGGATCTATTGGGGCTAAGAAACCTCTCCATTTTGGAAAAGGCTGTCAAATTTGTTAAAGATAGCCGTGGGGTAGAGGTCGATTTTCACAGCATCCCGCTCGATGAAAAAAAAGCCTACGAAATCATTGCCTCCGGAGAAACGACGGGTATTTTTCAACTAGAATCACCTGGCATGCGTCGACTAGCCAAAGACCTCAAGCCCACCAAATTTACAGATATCTCGGCCATGGTTGCCCTTTTTCGTCCCGGGCCCATGGATTGGATACCCATTTTTATCGAAGCCAAGCAAAATCTAAAAAAAATAAAATACCCTCACGAAGCCCTAAAACCGATTCTCTCAGAAACCTATGGTATAGCAGTCTATCAGGAGCAATGTATGCAGATAGCCCACGTTATGGCAGGTTATTCCCTCGTTGAAGCAGATAAATTGAGAATGGCCATAGGCAAAAAAAAGCCGGAGGTAATGAAAAAGGAGAAGGAGAAGTTTATCTCAGGATGTATCAAGCAAGGATACTCAAAAAGTGTAGCCGAAAACGTCTTTTCACTTATAGAAAAATTTGCCGGCTACGGCTTCAACAAAGCCCACAGTGCCTCTTACGGCATGATTGCTTATCAGACCGCATATATGAAGGCCAAATATCCCATAGAATTTATGTGCGCAGTTTTGGCAGCCGAATCTCATGGATCGGGTCCAGCCCGAGATGAGAAAGTCGCCCAAGCCGTCATGGAGTGCAAAAGAAATAATATCCCTCTCCTTCCGCCCGACATAAACAATTCGGATAGCGATTTTACTATCGAAAACCTGCCTGCCCGTCCGGCAGGCGGGCCTGCCGGCAGGCAAGGAGAAAAAATTCGCTTCGGCCTCTCAGCCGTCAAAAACGTAGGCACAGCCGCAATCGACTCTATTCTTTCCGCCCGCATAAAAGGAGGACTTTTTGTTTCTTTAACCGATTTTATCTCCCGCGTCGATCTCCAAAAGGTAAATAAAAAAACTCTTGAAAGCCTCATCAAAGCAGGGTGTCTTGATAGATTTGGCAAAAGGGCAAGTTTACTTGCCGCCATACCCCAGTTTGTTGAAATTGCCCACAAAAGACAAAAAGAATACGAATCAGGCCAGGCAAGCCTCTTTTCCGATGAAGAAACTTCGACCGTTATCGATGTATTGCCCGAACTGGACGAATTTTCCCAAGAAGAATTACTCCTTTTTGAAAAACAGCTTTTGGGATTTTATCTTACCAATCACCCCCTCGTCTCATACTTTGAAATCCTTGATAAAAAGGTTACCCACAAAATTTCCGAACTCACCAAATCCCCAAGTCCGGTCATTATCGGCGGATTTATCGCCCAAGTCAAAAAAATAGTCACCAGAAATGGAGGGAGTGAAATGGCCTTTGTCAGACTCGAAGATTCTTCTGGATCGATAGAATTAGTAGTCTTTCCCAGTACATATGAAAGGACTAAAGAGTATTGGATTGCCGACAGAATAGTTCTTGTCAAAGGTAAAGTAAATGAAAGAGACGACAGGGTGTCTGTCATCGTCGATGCCGTCAAATCACTCGAGCTAGAAAAAGCCTAAAAACACCTCGGACCTGCCTGCCGGCAGGCAGGTTGGTGGCCCGCAGGGTTTACCCTGAGCGAAGTCGAAGGGACTCCTCCGAGGTGAAGGGACCGATGCTGACAAGTTAATATTTACAGGTAAAATCACATATAGTAAAATTAGTATGTGAAAAAGGCATGGATGTCGATGGATATTGGTTGGTCAATCGTACTCCCAATGGTAGGTGGAGTTTTTTTAGGTCAATTTTTGGATAAAAAGTTTGCTACAGAGCCAAAATTTACCCTAGGACTATTATTTTTTGGCATCTTTTTGGGATTTCTAAATCTAATTACCATTGCCCGAGACGCATCAAAGGATAAATAATGTCACAACTTCATATATCGCTACAAGCAGAAAAAGTAATCGAAGTAGTCGATGGAGTTCATATCACCAATTCTATTATCTCGACCTGGATAGTCATGGCCATTCTTCTTATATTTTCCTTGCTTGCCACCAGAAAAATGAAATTAGTCCCAACCGGACTTCAAACAATTACGGAGGTTCTCGTTGACGGCTTGCAGGGACTCTTTGAAAACGTGATGAAGGAAAATTACAAACGCCATTTTGCCTTACTTGCCACCATCTTTCTCTTTATTATCATCTCCAACTGGGCGGGTCTTCTTCCCGGTGTAGGTACCATCGGACTCTACGATGATGAGAATAAATTTGTTCCCATCTTTCGCGCCGGTACAGCCGACCTCAATCTCACCCTTGCCCTTGCCATCATTGCCGTGGCCACCATCCAATACGAGGGTTTGCGCACATTAGGGGTCTCTTATCTTAAAAAATTTTTCAATATCTCAAATCCCATCAATTTTTTTGTCGGTATCCTGGAGCTAATCTCCGAGTTTTCCAAAATTATTTCATTTAGTTTTCGTCTATTTGGCAATATCTTTGCCGGAGAAGTGCTTCTGACCGTCATCGCCTTTCTAGTTCCTGTGTTTGCCCCACTTCCCTTTTTGGGACTGGAGTTGTTTGTCGGCTTTATCCAGGCGCTGGTATTTTCTATGCTGACTTCCGTCTTTTTACTTCTTGCAACTTCCAAGGAAGGACACTAAAATTAAAATCTATTTATTAAAAAATTAAAATTTACATAAAGGAGGAATATGGAGGAAGGATTAAAAGCCATTGGCACAGCTCTTGCCATAGGAGCCGGAGCTATAGGCCCCGGAATCGGCATTGGCATAATTGGCGGAAAAGCTCTCGAGGCAATCGGTAGAAATCCAGATGTAGAGAGCAAAGTCCGTACCAATATGATTTTGGGCATAGCTTTTGCCGAGGCCGTCGCCATTTACGCTCTAGTTATAGCCCTCATTATCAAGTTTACATAAAAAATGGAACAACTAGGCATCCAGCCTACACAGCTTTTGCTGCAGATTTTCAATTTTCTAATTTTAATGTACCTTCTCAAAAGGTTTCTTTACAAACCCGTGCAGAAACTGCTTGAAGAAAGGAAGAAAAAAATTGAAGACGGCCTGAAATTTTCTGACAAAGCAAAACAGGAGCTGGAAGAAAGTCAAAATAAGCGCGATGAAATAATTAAAAAAGCCAAAGAGGAAACAAAGGAAATCATCGCCCAAGCCAAAAAAGACGCTAAAATCGTGGAACAAGATTTGATTAGGCAGGCCCAAATAGAAGCCCAAAACATATTACAAAAAGCCAAAAAAGATATTGAACTGGAAAGGCAGTATCTAAAAAAGAGAATAGAAACGGAAACGATAGATATTGCTACCATAATGGTAAGTAAAATCCTCCAGGAAATCCTCGATGAAAGAGAGCATCGCCAAATCATCGGTAAAAAAATCGCCACAATTGCCAGGAGAATTCAAAAAGAATGAAAAAAACTCACCCTAAAAGTCGG
>CAZJBV010000003.1:0-88787 GCA_964544585.1 uncultured Gammaproteobacteria bacterium
ATATATTTCGAAAACCAGAACTCGTCATGCCTCACGTCAAAGAGGCAGTAGCTCGGGCAGATATAAAAACCATCTGGATGCAAGAAGGAGTAGTCAACAATGAAGCAAAATCCTACGCTGAAGCTCACGGACTAAATGTCATCATGAATATGTGCCTTATGAAAGAACACAAGAGGAAAACTTAGGAAGGACGATATTTTATCCGAAACTCCCGGGCACGAAGGGTCATTGATTGTTGTGCCCTCTTTCCTTTTTTAGGAAAAAAAGAAGCGATTTTTATCCATTTATCTCGAATATTTTCTAAATTGGGTGAATCGGGAAGAAACTGCAATCTGGTATATCCACTTCTATTTGTTTCGACAATTACTCCAATAAAAATTAGTTTATCGGCAACCGATGGTTCAAGAGTAAAATCACCCTCAATAAATTGATAGTCATTTTTTTCTATAAATCCCGAAACATCAGTAGAATAGCCCTTTTTATAAAGAATTAAAATGGCTTCTCTTAGTTGTGGTTCAACCATTTCCATAAACATCCCCAGAGCCATTTCAGCCTGTGTAGGAATGGGATTTGTTTTCAACCTCTTTTTTACATCAGATAGTATTTTATTCTGTAAATTAAATTGAAGAATTTCAAACAGTCTCTTCTTTTTTAATGTTGCATTAGAAGGCACATATGTTCTTCGAAATTCAACAGCATCAGAAGTCAGAGACGGTTCAGGAGGCCCATTTCTTTGTGGAAGTACATCTGCAATTTGTAAATATTTCTTCTGAATGGTCCTTAAATCGGCAATTTCCGGCCAAAACCTCATCGATTTTGATTGTATGCGAGAGTGAATTTTTACTCCTATTTTGGCCAGCTTATTTATAGTTATAAAATCAATTGAAAATGAACCATCTAGCGTCTGACAGTTAAATCCTTCTCCGCAAAACCCCGATGATTTTTCCACAACATACCCTTTTTTTAAAAGCATGCGCATAATAGGAAGTAAATGTGGTTCATACATTTCCACAAATGCTCCCAAAATGCTTTCTCGAACAGTCGGATAAGGATTGACCGCGAGCCTGTGTTGAATTTTAGCCACTCTCAGCTGTTCTGTTTTATCTCTCAAATGAGAAAATTGTTCTAACTCTTTTTGGGGATATGATTGTAGAGTTTTAACCAAGTTTATTCAGTATAACACATATTTATCGAACCGTCATTAATATCGAAATGATATAATCGGAAAAGTTATGACCAAAGAGGAGAAGGTAAAAGAGATAATAAAAAGGCTCAAAAACGAATGGCCAAAACCCAAAGTTGCCCTCAACTATTCAAATCCCCTCGAACTTTTAGTCGCCACCATCCTTTCAGCCCAGGCAACAGATAAACTTGTAAATCAAGTGACCCCGGCACTTTTCCAAAAATACAAAAAGGCCCGCGATTACGCCGATGCCCCACTAGAAAAATTAGATAATGATGTTAGAAAAGTAAACTTTCACTTCAGCAAAGCCAAAAATATCAAAGTCGCCGCTAAAATTATCGATGAAAAATATAATGGAAAAGTACCGGATACAATGGAAGAACTCGACTCACTCCCAGGTGTCGCCAGAAAAACTGCCAATGTAGTTCTAGGAGTAGCATTTACAAAATCCGAAGGCATAGTCGTCGACACCCACGTCATCCGCCTCTCCCAAAGACTTGGACTCACCAGTCAGAATTCACCCGAAAAGATAGAATTAGATCTCATGAAAATAGTTCCAAAACAAAACTGGATAGACTTTCCCCTCCTTCTTATAAACTACGGTCGCACTTACTGTCCAGCTCGACCTCATCAATGTCCCGATTGTCCTTTGGGCAACTTATGTCCAGACAAAAAGGAGTAAAGAAATTGTTATTGCGGTTCCGCAGGGAGAAACTCTTCCCCATTTGAGGGACCAGTATAATCTGCTTTCAGCCATTCGATATAAGCACAACCCGTAGCCGTACGTGTCGCCCGATCCCATCCAGCTGTCGAGCACTTCTTCATTTTCTTTCCGCTGTTGGTTGTAAAAAGAACGAGTAGATTACCGCACTCAGGACAGGTTTCGGAAAGTTTCTCAGTCGTCCCGTTTATCCATTCGACATAGTCACAGCCTGTTGCTTTTCTCGCTTCTTTATCCCACCCGCCAGTACTGCACTTTTTCATCTTCTTCCCAAATCGTGTTACTTGCATTACAAGCGGATTGCCGCATTTAGGACATTTTTCATCCAACGTCACAGGTTCAGGAGTAAACCATTTTACATACGTGCAACCTTCACTTTTCTTCGTCTCCGGATTCCAGGATCCTTTTGAACATCGCTGGAGTTTCTTTCCAGAAGGAGTAATTGTAATCTCACCCAAAGGACTCCCGCACTTGGGACATATATTATCATCAGCCATATTTCAAAATCCTACCACGTTTTGGGATTATATTCCATCTTTACATGAGAAATTCCAGTCTCCCATAAGTTATAATATAACTGATATGGAAAAAAATGCACAAAATACCAAAGAAAAAGTGGAGGCAGCATTTCAGTTGTTGTCCGAAGAGACAACTACATTTGAAAAGTTCGAAAAAATTCGTATCCTCATAAAAGGCATCAACCCATCATTAGACAAGAAGTTGGATTCCGCCTCCGATGCTGTCAATAAACTACAAAAACTCCAAAAAGGAGAAGTGATAGAACTCTCAGCCGAAATACTTCCCGAAGATACAGAAGAAGACAAAAAAAGAAAGAAAGCCATCCTTTTTTTTATTTCTAAATGGAAAGAACTTCGCTCTGAAGTAAAGCGGATAAACGATCTTTATCAACAAGCCGGTTCTGACGGCAAAATCACAGCAGAAGAACACGCCAATATTCTCGGCAAAACCTTTTCCCTTGCCAAAGGGCCATTAGGAATAATTACAATTGGCGCCCTATTAGTTGTAGGTGCAATTAAATTTTTAGAATCATCCGCAGTATCTATCACCATCAAAAACCAAGGTTGTGTCTCACTCACCCCTATCGCACGACTTCCCGTGCCAATTCCCGGAATTAAATTACCAGAGGAGACTATTCCCGATGGTGGAGAAGGAATAGCAGTAGTTCCGCCATTAGACGTCAATGTCAACGGCACTCAACCAGGTTCAGTCACTCTCTCTGCATTAGGCTTTAGTATGGGTTATTATCTCCCCGGACCCAATGTAGATGTGATCTTTAATAACCAATCCCTAATCGGCAAACGTACTCTCGTCAAATTATCAGATTCAAAACAACATACCCTCATCGTCAACTGCCCATCCTCACTATAAAAAATGCAAATTAAGCAAAGAAGGCTCGTTTGACTACTTGGGGGAGGGCTTTACTTTCTTCTTTCAGAAACCGACTGGCATCGAGAATTTCAATTCTCACAGGATTTTTCTTTTCATCGTAATGCATGATGATCCAATCCGATTCTTCGGCATAGTCGATAGGATTTTTAGACAATTTTATGACTAAAATGTCATCCTCTTTGTAATATTTTACTTTCATATCTACCTCTTTCTGCAGGATAAAATGTAATTATTCTTGCTGCATTCTCTACAATTTTGTATACTACTATTAAAGAATGATTTAGATCAATTTTTCCAATTGCGGTTATCTTTTCACCTCGCGTATCATCAATAATATCTGGATTCTTAATTATGTTTTTTACAACTGATTTTGTAATTTTCAGTTGTTTAACATATCTTTCTTCACTAAATTTTCTACTAGCGTGTTTTGTATAGAGAATTCTCACATTTATAGTATAGCAATATTTGCTCCCCCGGCTGGACTCGAACCAGCAACCTTCTTCTTAACAGGAAGCCGCTCTACCATTGAGCTACAGGGGAATAGTGAAATTTATTTTTCAACGTTCGAAATGTCATTTTATCACTAAATAGAGCGTAAATCCAGATCATAATATTCGAATCTATGATATAATTTATTAGTCTGCCTATAAGCAGGCATTTTTATTGTGGTAAGCAATTATAAAAAACAAATAATTCTAAAATCATCCTATTTGGGAGCGAGCGAAAACTTTCAATTTGGACTTCTTTGAAAACAAATTCAGGACCGTCTCCAAGGTATATCATTTCTAGATTATTATGATAATATACTTCAAAAATAATCTTAAAACGCTATACATGTGCTTGTTAAATTAAAAACAATAGGAATTATAGTTCCATTTAATGAAATTATTGAATTAATAAAATAGATTGAACAACGAAATAATTCCAAAATTAAATAAATTGTTATTAAGTAAGGTTGATTCCGAAATAAAAGTAGTCTACTTAATGGCTGAAATCAGAAAGATTATTCGAGAATATGATAAACCAGTGCATCACGTTAATTTATTACTTATTTTTTGTGATTGGGCTCTTCACTACCGAATGGATCGTAGTGGAGCCCAGGAAATCATCAATCTTTTCGTAGCTTTCTTGCAAGGTCTCAATCCATTTTTATCTGACGTAGTTTACTTTGCGCCAGAAGAGATTTTTACAATATTAAAAAAACAATTTAGTTTCTTTCTTAAGAAGTATAAATTACCAAACAATCTTGTAACAGACGATTCTAATTGGAAAATGTATTTATTCAACTTATTAAGTGTGATTTCCGAGTGTTCACTTAGCAGCAATTCGAAAAGAATTAGACAGATAAAAATATACAAGTCTGGAAGCAAATATGTATATGAAATGGATTTCGGAAGCGCAACTCAAGTGAATGAATTTAAGTTGTAATTTCTATAATTACATTTTGAAAATAGGATCCATCATGATCCACCAACCAGAGCATCAGTTTTTAGCTTCAAAAATTGATTTACTCCAGATAGGCTCCGAACTTCTGATATACTATTTCAAATGAACATTATCTTTCTTTATGGCCCACCAGGAGTAGGCAAACTTACAGTGGGCCAAAAGTTATCTCAACTTACAGGTTATAAACTATTTCATAATCATCTCACTGTTGATTTAGTTTATTCTTTGTTCGATTTTAAAACGAAACCATTTATTGAACTTAGAGATAAGATTTGGATGCTGGTATTTAGCAAAGCAAAAGAAGAAAGAATAAATGGAATGATTTTTACTTTTGCTCCTGAAGATTCAGTTCCTATGGATTTTATTCCTCGCTTAATTAAATTAATTGAAGACGGTAAAGATAAAATTTATTTCGTAAAACTAATTTGTACTCCAGAAGAATTAATGAAAAGAATATTAAATCCCTCAAGGCAAAAGTATTTTAAAGACACAAAAACTGTAAATGTTGATAAATTTTATAAAAGAGATTATCTAATTCCTGAAAATGTTCTAAAAAGAACTCTTCACATTGATAATACCAATCTTGAACCAGATTTTGGAGCTAAAAAAATAATTAACCATTTTCAAATCGAATAAATTCGAATATCATCCATAGAAAAAGTAAATAAAACTTAGCGCCTAATAAGGCGCTACTTTATTGATTTTAAGAAATGTTATATTAATGATAATGAACAAGATAATTAGATTTCTTCGCATTCAGTATTTATCGCTTCCGCTATCCACTTTACTTATCCAAGTTTTTCAATTAACAGCAATATTAATTCTTGTGGAAACACTAATTCTGGTTGTTCTTAATTTATTTACTGCTGGAACAGAAGATTATTCATTACTGGGAATTTTAAAAGAAACTGGAATATTCGAGCAGAATCCAGCCATAATTATTGGCGCCTTTGGATTTTTATTGATCCTCTCTTTATTTATAGGTTTTATAGAAGAACTTGTTTTTAGAGGAATCATTTATAGAATAATTAGGAAAAGACTTAATGTAGCATATGCAATTTTTCTTAGTTCTTTAATCTTTGTGTCAATACATTTTTTTTCATCACCTTATCTAGATACTTTTCTAGTTATTTCTTTTTTCTCGGTTTTGATTACATACAATTATGAAAAAAAGCATAGCCTTCTTATTATTTCACTTGTTCATGCTTTACAAGACCCATATATTGTAGTAATCGCTAATATTTTTTCTTCAAACATTGTACAGCTAATTAAATAGTGATTAGAATATAGCTGGTTCGAGTCCAGCCGGGGGAGCATTGAATGATTTAGATTGATATGACAATCTATTTCCGCTTCTTTTCCTACTTTTTGAGTGGTCTTATACGTCTGAAGTTATAGAGAAGAGACAAATCGTACAGAATCTTGAGCGACCCCGCAATTACAAAAGGTGATAGAAAAGGTAAAAGAAGAATATTTGTAGCAATGGATGGACTGATAGACGAGGCAACTAATTTTGCAGTTGTTGTAATTGATGCTGCTTGAGACCGTTCCTGTGGTTCAACTACAGATACTACATATGCCTGTCGTGCTGGAATATCCATTTCTGATAGTAAGATCCTTAAAAAGTAAAGTACAATAGCCAGATACACTGTTGGCATAAAGGGCATAAGAATTAAAAATATACTTGAGGGAATATGGGTAAATACCATAGTATTGATAAGTCCGAATCGCTCTGCCAACTTTCCTGATAAATAGTACGATACTGTCTCAATAGAATTTCCCACAAAGAAAATCACAGATATTGTTGATAAAGGTAGAGCAAACTTTGTATGAAACCAAAGCGATACAATGCTACTAATTACGAACCCTCCAGCAAAAGAGTCTACACCAAATAATAGAAATAACTTTGTAATAATCTTCTTGCTTCTATCAGAAAGTTTTATTTGTTCTTGCTCAAATTTAACTTCTGATATTCTGCTGTAAAGGAAAAGCGTAATAAGGTTAAGTAGAAGATAGAGTATAAAAACTGTTTTGAATGAGGTAACTATACTCATATAACCGTAGTTTTGTAGGAAAGATGGCAAAAATCCTAGTAGACTTCCAAGGGTTATAGCCAGATTTGAGGTGATATTGAAGAAAGAAAATGTTCTTGCTTTATTTTTACTTGTAAAAGACAGGTATGCTTGTTCAAGCGATAAAAACGGCCCCATCTCCTTTCCACTCGGGCTGATAAAGGCGATGAGTGAGGCAAGTATAAGAATTACGTAGTTATCTGAAAGTATATAGAGGGCTATTCCTATTAAGCTTACTAAAGAAGAAAGCAGAAACATTGTTTTTAGTCCATGCTTTACTGCATAACGACCTACAAGGATTGAAAAGAGTGCTCCACCAAAAATAGACGAACTTAGAAGAATACCAATATAAGATGCAGAGAGTCCTATTTCCTTGAGGTAAATACCGATGATGATGCTAATAAACCCAAACGCAAAAGATCGAATTGCTCTAGCAAGAAAGATGATTTTTCCATCTTTTGATAACCATGTAAGCATACTTATTCGCTTTGATGCTTAAAATAGGCGTACAGTGCGTCATATACTGCAAATTGCTTTGCCATATTGTCATGGTCATCTTTGGAAATTATTCGGAATCCCTCAGCAATGGTTTGCAACCCTGCTGACTCTGGTGTAAGAGTAACATCTTTTGGAACATCTGCTCCATGTACTACTTTTGCTAGTTTGAGAATTGCAGGATCGGTTATTTTGTAATGCTCAACTAGTACTTCAAAGGTACATTTTTCATCTTCTGCATGAGTGAATTTGGCGCCTGCAGTATCAAAGGAGATTGCTTGTTCTTTTTCCGCAACAGTTAGAACGTGTTCTGCTGGTACAAATAAAAACTCTGCTTCCTTATCAATGAAGTTTTTAATAAGCCATGGGCAAGCAATTCTGTCAACTTTTGCTTTTTCTCTGGTTACCCATTTCATGCTCAATTTATAATATCAGTTCTTTTACCTGTTATAAAGGTTAAATTACTATGGCCAATAATTGTTGAGTCTGTTGTAGGGTAATTTCTGGATATTCTATAATTTCTGACCAGTTAGCGGTTCGAAAATCGTCCCATTCGGGGAGCAAAATGTACCACTAAGCTTCTTAGTATAACCTTTTTTTTGATACACTTATTATGAGTAAAACGCGGCTTGAAAAACCCTTCAGAACGAAAAAGAATTTGCCGCCAATTTATGGAAAATAAATATCTCAACGAAATAACAACGTTACTCAAACAAGCCCGTCCAAAACTTTCCACCACACACCAGTTAGAATTTAAAAATGTATTTGGCGCAGTTGGCGGTTACATCAATGGGCGCATATTCGCTTCGTGCGGAAAGTTTGGAGTTGCGCTTCGGCTCCCACCGGATACGCTCGATACGCTTTTCCAAGAGAAGGAAGCAAAACACCTCAAATATTTTCCCAACGGGCATGTTAAAAAAGAATATGCGGTACTTTCAAAACGAGTACTCGAAAATAAACATCAATTAAAAAAGCTCGTGGGCGAAAGCATAAAATATGTAGTATCGTTATGATATAAAAACTTTAATTTAATACTTATGCGCGGATACCTTTCGTCGGAGTATACAGAAAATAAACATTTTCATCTCTCATCAACCGAGGGCTGGGTGGCAATTGCAAAAGAATTTACTCCCTCAAAGTAATAGAAGAATTTGCCGCCAAAGTACTTGATATTCCGATGGAAGATTTATTGAAATAACCTATGACGCAAAAAAGAGAAGGTAAAAACCGTTGCGATTGGCCGGGGAATAATTCGCTAATGATGGCATACCATGACAAAGAATGGGGTGTGCCCGTTCATGATGACCGTACACTCTTCGAGTTTCTCATTCTTGAAGGCGCGCAAGCGGGGCTTACGTGGCAAACAATTCTCAATAAACGAGAAGGTTATCGCAAAGCATTCACTGGATTTGATGCAAAAAAGATTGCTCGCTATGGAGCAAAAGACGTGAAGCGACTTCTTTCAGACCCGGGCATTATTCGCAATCGCCTCAAAGTTTCCGCAACGATCCAAAATGCTAAAAAGTTTTTGGAAATTCAAAAAGAATTCGGCTCTTTTGGTGCCTATATCTGGCAGTTTGTCGGTGGGAAGCCAATAAATAACAAAATTAAATCAATGAAGGACATTCCGGCAACAACAAAAGAATCGGGTGCCATGAGCAAAGATTTACTGAAAAGAGGTTTTAAGTTTGTCGGTTCCACGATATGCTACGCTTTTATGCAGGCGGTCGGCATGGTCAATGACCATACAGTCGATTGTTTTAGGTATAATAAAATAATTTTATGAAACCACGCATTACAGTTCTTACAATCGGTGTAGATGATTTGGAAAAGTCTCTAAAATTTTACCGGGACGGCCTTGGACTTGAAACGCAAGGAATTGTCGGGGAAGAATTTGAATACGGCGCAGTCGTATTTTTTGATTTGCAAAACGGCGTAAAGCTCGCGCTGTATCCTCGCAAAAGTCTCGCCCACGATGCAGGCGTTAAAGTAACTCCGGCAAGTGCGACCGAGTTGAGCATCGGGCATAATGTAAACAGTGAAAAAGAAGTTGACAAAGTAATGGACCAAGCGAAAAATGCAGGCGCAAGAATAGTAAAACCGGCTGGAAAAACCTTTTGGGGAGGTTATGCCGGATATTTCGCTGACCCTGACGGCCATTTGTGGGAAGTGGTATGGAATCCGCAAATCAAAGTTAAAGATTAATTAAAATTTTATGACCAAAAAAGAAATCGCCATATCGTTTCTCAACCTCATTATTTCCGGCAAGATACGAGAAGCGTATGAAAAATACGTTAGCCCTGTTTTTCGTCATCACAACCCCTATTTCAAAGGAGACCGGGAGTCGCTTTTGATCGGAATGGAAGAAGCCGAAGAGCAGTTTCCCGACAAAGTGTTTGAAATACAGCGCGCACTTGAAGATGAAAATTTAGTGGCGGTGCATTCCAAGCTTCGACTCAAGCCGGATATGCCGGAAATGGCAACAGTCCACATCGTTCTCTTTGAAGGCGATCGTATTGTTGAGATGTGGGATATCGGCCAAGAATCACCTAAGGAAATTTTAAACGAGAACGGAATGTTTTGACAAATCCATAAAAAGAATTTGCCGCCAAAGAAAAACTAATACTTTTATCTAAGTTGCGCTTACTGCTGATGGAATATTGTCCTGTAATCCCCCTTTCAACAACTTCTTTATCTCAAGCCATCTCTGCCTCATTTCTCCAATGTAACTTAGGTTCTGGAATGCCTTCAGAATTGTGCTAAAATCTGCCAGTATACTAATCCTAGGCTCGGGGAGCAAATTTTGTATTATACTCATATGACAAATAATAGAATGAATCATATGGACTCCTCCAAAGTTACCCATCGCATAGTTGAAAAAGCAATTGAGCTCTTAGAACAGCATCCCGAGGGACTACGCTGGACGGACCTTCTCACAAAAATCAAGGAATCAGATCCCAACTTTCATCCGAAAACGGTAAACGGCATCGTGTGGAAACTTGTCGAAAGATTTCCTGACAAGGTTTACAAACCATCCAAAGGCCTTTTCCGTTTGCTGAAATACAAATCCGATTAATATCTATCTCTCTTCCAAACAGAAGAATCAATAATTATCAAAGGAGCCGAAGATGACTTCCTTTTAATTTTAACTTTATTTACCACTAATCTAATAATATCAATATTGTCGTCCCAGGACAGTAAGGTCTAGTAGTTTCCAATCGGACTTTTATCAAATTTTGATACACTCTATATTATGACCCAGAAAACGTTTGCCCTCCTTTCAGTCCTTATTGTATTTATCCTCATTTTCGCAAGCGCTCTATTTTTAGTTAGTAGAAAAGTAAATCTATCCGGCAGGAATTCATTTGGTTTACAAGGAATTGGTTTGTTTGGCCAGCAGTGCGCAGGAAGTCATGTTGGTAAACTAGAAACATTCCCATTAGATCCGGAAAACATCGAGCTAATCGTACCGATGGGTAGAGTTCAGGACTCTCACGTCACTCCCACAGACCACCAGTATATTATTCCTAAAAGTACAATCAGCAATTCTCTAGTTACAAATAATCCCCGAATGTATGAAATTAAAGCCCCGGCAGATGGCTTTATAATTAATATCGAATTATTCAAAGAACCGGTCGAAAAATCCTATCAGGGTGGTGAATATGCCGATAATTACTTAGTCGTTTTCGAACATTCCTGCAATTGGTACACGAGATTAATCCACATCGATACGTTGTCAGAAAAAGCGCTCTCCAGTTTCAAATTTCAAAACCCAGAAGACCCACACCCATACGCCCAAACCAGGATTCCCGTCTCCGAAGGAGAGGTGGTCGGCACAGTCGGCCCCCATTCATTTGATTTTCAAATTATTGATGCGACTTACCAGGATAAAAATATCATTAGCCCCGAAAATATAGACCATTTCAGTTCTTATACCGTGGATACCTTTGACTATATTTCGGAAGAATTAAAAAGCCTACTTCTGCCTAAAAATTTACGAACCACTCTACCCCTTGGCGGTAAAATAGGCTATGACATTCCCGGAAAACTCGTCGGCAACTGGTTTAAAGTAGGCAGAGACAAAAATAACAGAGAAGAATATTGGACCAATAATTTAAGTATAGTATTTGATCATCTAGATGACAGCCAAATCAGAGTCTCCTTTGGTGACTACGACGGCTATCCAAAAGCATACGCAGTAAGAAGAAACGCTCCGGATCCGAGGAATATTAATAAAAACTCCGGCCTGGCCAAATACGAACTGGTGCAGTTTGACTATTTTGATGAGAATGGCGTTCGCTGGGACCAAATCCACTTTGCTAAAAATATTGTAGGGAGAAACACAGAAGAGGCAAGAGGCGTAGTTTTGTTTGAACTCAAAGACGACAAAACCCTCATGGTAGAGATTTTTCCAAAAGCGACAAGCATAGACCAGGTTTCAGGATTTACCCCAAAGGCTTTATTGTATGAAAGATAATTATGTGAGAATAAATTCTGCCAGAATCGATATTTTTCCTCTAAAATAGTATAATATGCAGTACGAAAGGAGGTTTATATGAACGGAACAATTAAAACAAAGATAGATAAAGGCTACGGATTTATTTCCCGTGAAGGAGAAACAAAAGATCTTTTCTTTCATTCAAATGATCTAAGCGGTGTTACTTTTGACGCGCTCCAAGTAGGAGCAGCCGTTACATTTGAAGTTGTAGATGGTCCAAAAGGCCCAAGTGCAAAAAATGTAAAACTTGCCTAATATCTTTTTAACAAAAGACACAAAAAACCTTGCTTTATGCGAGGTTTTTTTGTGTGATATAGTGGTTTTAGTGAAGAAAAAATTATTGAGTCGTCCCATCTGGGAAGCAACTATATTTAGCGCCTCAAATGGCGCTATTTTTTATGCTTCAATAAGAGTTGACATATATTCAGATATCGCGCCTTCAAATCCTAGAACTTAGTTCATAACCTGCTTTCGTAACGAAAGGCCATATATTCTAGCGAAACTGGAGAATCGCGACGACGGAGTATATGGCAATATACTTCTAGGAGCGATGAACCAGTTGCAGCAGAAAATATGGACTTGCAGTAGAAAGAAAGGTTTTGAAATAAGTTCTAAATTCATCTCCAAAACCTAAATACTAAATTTCCCAAAAGTAGCGCGGTTAAAGAAGAATCAAAAAAGGATAATTTTAATGTTTGAAGTATCAAAATAATAATCACTGTAGCTGCAGCAATAAATGCCCCATATAGTATTTGTTTACGCACAAAAATTGGTGATGTTTTGGGCTCAACCACCATCAGAAAAAGATAAAAAAGCGACCCGACAGAAAAGACTGTAGACACAGCCGATACCAAAGACGCCGACTGACCACTCAATGTGGAGATAGCAACATAGGTGAAAAGAAATGTACCCACCGTAGGTAAGCGCCTTCCCCTAAAAGAGGAAACATAGAAAATCAAAACAACCGGTATATAAACGAGTATATTGGGAATTGTGATGCTTCCTGGCTGATAAAGAGACGGAGCCCACCATGAGGGATAAAGACCAAACACCAACCATCCGCCAAGGAGTCCGAATGCCGTCGGATTGAATATGTGTCTACCCTCTGGTTTTATAAACACCTTACTAGAAATTGCTATCAGGCAAATCACTACCATTTGATACCACGAGGCTCCCCAGTCAACAATCAAGGTTAAAATAAGTCCGGTTATGATAGCCGAATGCGGAAAGAAAAATTTACGAGTTTTGATATATGTCAAAACCAAATCGAAAAGGATGGTAAAGCCCAAACACAAAACAAAAAGTCTAAAAAGGACAATAAATTCCAATCGTGGTGCAGAAATAAGAAGTAAGGCTATTAAAAGCGCAATGATTTGGTTTTTAGAATTTTTAAAGTTCAAAAGTTCCTTAAACATTTATTTCTCCGCCATTTAGAATAACATATTTTATTCTTTGCTATAATAATTTCTAATCATTATGGGAAAGATTTTAATAATTTTAATTGTAGCTTTAGTAGTAGGAATCGGTTGGTATGGTTTTAGTAAAAAGGATACTAGTCCTGAATTACAACCCACACCAACCTCTTCATTAGTAGTTGATAAAACTGCCAAATTTGCAATTTATACCAACGACACTTTCAGAGTTTTTACCGCCTCAATGTACCACAATCTGTCAAAAGATGTATTTATTCAGGCAGACAGCCCCAATATAGTCCGAGTTAAAAAAGAGGGTATTACTTGGAATGACTTTTTCACCACTCTTCCCTTCAAATTGACAAAAGACTGCTTAACTACAGGTACAAAAGAAACTTTTTGCACAAATCAAAAAGGCTCACTAAAGTTTTATTTAAACGGCGATGCGACTCCTGATTTATTAAATAGTGAAATTCAGGTAGGTGACAAAGCTTTGATTACCTATGGGAACGAAAATGAAAATCAAATAAAAGAACAATTAAACCGCTTAAACGAATAGATATGTCTCAGTAGATATTGGGTTATTAATAACGATCCCTTTTCCACACAGATTTCAATTTCAATTATAGCTTTTCTCATCTAGTCTTAACCCATTTTACTCTATCATTGTTGACCAGCAGCATATTAGCTATACTTGAATCATCGACCGATGAAACTTAAACTAATTCTCCTCATTCTTATTCTCGCATTAGCAACTATTTATCCCTCTCTTAATAGGTTAAAAAAAGAGGTAGTTGAAAGTCAAAAAGTACAACAACCAAATCATCGAAAAACAGAAGAGACTAAACAGGTTCTAGGTCGTAATATCCAAGCCCCTCAAATTTATATTTATGGTGGGGAGCAGAAATTTAGTAGCGGCGGTATGATCGCACTTGCCTCTACAGATGAACCAGCCGTACAAATCGGAGGCTTCAATATTTCTGGATCAGCAGAAGTAGCCATGTATGAAGCAAACGAAGATGCGTTGCTTGATTATTTGACGCATGACAAAGAAGGAAAGCAGACTAAGAAAACCCCAGATTTAAATAAATTTCAGTACATCACTACAGTAAAACATGACATAAATACAAGTTCTTACGAAGGATCAAAAGTACCCCTTCCATTAAAGGAAATGGGTATTTGGTATCTTAAAGTTAAAATTGGATCAACCGAAGCAGATGCGTACGTTCTTAGATCAAACATTGGTGTATTAACTGAGGAAGGCGACAACGAATTTATTTTTTGGGGGCAGAACTTTAAAACGAAGAGAAGTGTGACTGATGGCAACATAAAGATTTTAAATCTTCAAGATAGTATAAAGGAACTACAGACAATCTCATTTAATGCAGAGGGTATAGCAAAAGGCACCATCAATGCTGATGCAGATATAGCATTAATGCATCAAAATAATGATCGAGCAATCGTCCCAATAAATCTAAAGTATTTAAATACGGGTTATTCATTTAGGGAATTTCAACCAAAAGGAAGGCTAACTCGTTATTTTATTTTTACAGACAGACCTCTTTATAAACCTGGCGACACAGTATATTTCAAGGCAGTCTTGAGAGATGATGATGACGCTCGCTATACAATCCCTGGGGGAGAAGCATCAGCAAGGATTTATAGTGACTATTATTATGAAGGGTCGAATGTTCAGCCCATATTCGAAAGAAATTTTCCAATTTCAGCTGATGGAACTGTAAATGGTCAATATCAGTTACCTGCAACTGCTAAAGTTGGCTACCATACATTAGCTGTAAGTGTTCCTAATCAGGCAAGCAGAGAGAAGTATTGGAACTCCGAGTGGTCTTCGAACACTATCTCATTCGATGTCCAGTTTTTCAGAAAGCCAGAATTTTCAATTGATGTCACCACTCCCAAAACAGAACTGATCGCAAGTGATAAAACCTCATTTAAAATTAGTGGACAATATTTTTCTGGTCAACCTCTATTAAATCAGAAGGTAAAATACACAGTTCATTCTGCAGACTTTTACGAATACCAATATGTAACAGATCAACAAAGTCTTTCTCAAGATTTAAGCGATGATTACCGTTATGGGTATTGGTATGGGAGTAATAAAGTTACGGAAGGGACGGCCACATTAGACAAAAATGGTGAGGCAGAAATTGATCTTGATACAAAAATAAATTTCAATAAGGGAAAGTCTCAAGTTTTCTCTATTGAGGCAACCATTGATGATGGATCACTTAACCCTTCATTTTCAAGACGAAACATTCTTGTATACGCTGGTGAATACGGAATTTACCGTAAAGATACTTCATACGGTGCAAAAATTAACACACCATTATCCTTACCTGTTACTTTAATTCCTTATAGAACTAATGTTGGGGTCGGCAATATAAATTTGACAGCAAAACTTCATAGAGAGAATTGGATTTCTTACCAGGAAGAAAACAAAAAGTATCCTTCATATCGAAAAGAAGAGGAAGATTTACCTCAGATTTCAGCAAAAACTGATGGTCAAGGAAACGCTACTTTCACCTTCACTCCAACAAAAATAGGATCGTATACAATTACGGTCGAAGGAAAAGATGCTAGAGGTAACAATATCTCCAAAATATTTTATTCTTATGTAAGCGCTGAAGATCAACCTTATTACACAACTGATGGTAGTAATGAATTAACTATTGCCACAGATAAACAAAAGTATCTGCCTACCGATACAGTACGCTTTAGTATATTTTCATCAGTTCCAAATAGAGATGTCTTCATATCGCTTGAGCGTGGTCGAGTAAATAGATTTCAAATTGTACATTTAAATGGAAAGAACGGTACCGTTGATGTTCCACTTGTTAATACAGATGTGCCAAATATTTACGCCAAAGTTGCTAGTTTTTCAAATTATGCCCTTGATTCAACCACAGTGAATGTACCAGTTTCTTCTGAAGACAAAAAACTGATAGTAAATATCACTCCAAACAGCAAGACGTTTGCGCCAGGAGAGACTGTTACAATAAATGTATCCACAACCGATGTAGGAGGTAATCCTGTTTCCGCAGAATTAGCACTATGGACGGTTGATAAAGCAATTTTTGAGCTATCAGATAGCAAGCTCGGTGATATTTTTAACACATTTTGGAAAGAGCGAAGTAATACAACACAGGAGGCACACTCACTTGAGGGAATTTTAGTAAATCAAGCAGAAGGTGGAGGGTGTTTCGCAGCAGGTACAGCTGTTCTAATGGCAGATGGGAGGCTTAAAAATATTGAAGATGTTAGAGTTGGTGATTATGTTCTGACTCGCACTGAAAATGATTATAAGCTCGTCAAAGCTAAAGTAACCAAAACTCACACCACAGAAGAAAATGGATACCTAATCTTAAATGGCAATCTCAAGGTTACCGCAAACCATATAATGTGGGTTAATAATAAATGGCAAGAGGCTGGCAACATTCAAATCGGTGATATGTTAGTTGACAGCAAGGGCGATGCGATTAAAATTAGTTCTCTTGAATGGCAAAGAGGAAAATTCAATGTATACAATTTAGAAGTCGAAACATACCACACTTATTTTGCTGGAGGTGTTTGGGTTCATAACGAAAAAGGCTTAGAAAGAAATGCGTTTAAGGACACCGCCTATTGGAATCCTTCTCTTCGTACTGATGGCTCTGGAAGAACACAAGTAAGCTTCAAACTACCCGATAATTTGACTACTTGGACTTTAGCTGCTGTTGGAGCTACCTCAAATACCAAGGTAGGACAAACAACAAATGAAATTGTAGTTACGAAAGATGTAATTGTTCGTCCGATAACCCCCAACATTTTGAGAACTGGTGATGAAATAGTACTATCAGCCATTGTTCAAAACTTTACAGAACAAGACCAATCATTTGATATAGATCTTAAATTTGACTCAGGAGAGGTTGATCAAGCTCTACAATCAAATGTTGCACTAAAGTCAAACGAAATGCAGCAATTTTATTGGAAAGTCAAACCCACCAAGGAAAACGATAAATCCAAGTTAGTCTTCGGTACAAGGGCAAAAAATGATAATATATTGGGTGATGTTGTCACGCAAGTAATTCCCGTTCGGCCATTTGGTTTTGAGGAAAGAAGAGCTGAAGCTGGAGAAGACGCAAAAACATTCCAAGTTAAGTTGGCTCCGGATAGTCATAAAGAAAAATCTACAGTAACCCTTTCCCTGTCTCCGGCAATAATTGGCACCCTTCCAACAGCAATGAAGTATCTTATTGATTATCCCTATGGTTGTGTAGAACAAACAACAAGCCGATTTGTTCCAGCAGTAATTGCAAAAGTAAATCAAGATTTATTTACAGAAGCCCTAAAAGATAAAGATATAAATGATGTTATTGATAAAGGCATTTCGAGACTATCAACCCTACAACAAGGAGACGGTGGATGGGCATGGTGGTTCTCTGGAAATTCTGACCCATACATAACGGCTTACGTCATTGAGTACGTTATTCAGGCAAAACAGGCAGGAATTAAAGTAGATGATGATTTTCTGAAGCGAGCACAAAGTTATCTTGAAAAAGAAAGATACTATGATTCTAAATCTCAACAAGAAGTAAATTACCAAAGAGAAGATTTAATAGCAAAGAACTATGGATTAATCTTACTGGGTGCTAAAAATAAAGTTAAGAAAGTAAATGACTTAAGTAATCTAAGTCCTGATCTACTAGCTCTGGCTGTAATGACAAACTATCTTAACGGCGACAAAAATTCTCAAAGTAATGGTTTAAACCAGCTAGTATCTATTGCGCAGACTCAAGGTGATGCAGTATTTTGGGAAGGTGGTAATAAAGTGAATTTTGGTTCTAAGGATGCCTCAACTGCTTTGGCAATTCGTGCAATAGCGCTTGCAGGAGGAGATAGGGATTTAGCAGTCAAAGCAACAAGATACCTTACTCGAGTTCGCCAATCAGATTACTGGTCAAACACCTATGCAACTGCGCAGGTGATTCGCGCTCTTGTTGATCTTTCGAGGACTGGTAATGAGCTTACACCAAATTATACATATTCAGTTACGTTAGATGGCAAACAAATTGCCCAAGGATCAGTATCAAACTCTAAGCAAGTAATAAAAGATATTGAGATACCAGCTGCAAATCTAAAATCTGGTGGCTCCAGTATTTCATTAACTAAAAATGGGACTGGACAAATTTATTCCACTCTCGTAATCAACGAATTCCATACAGACAGAGATACTCCAGCAGTAAACAATGGGTTATCTGTTAGAAGAGAATACGTTAATGAAAAAGGTGAACAACATACGTTAGCGGTGGGCGATACAGCTATAGTTAAGATAACTGTAAGTGGACTCAAAGCTAATGAAAATTACGGTGTTATAAATGATGAATTACCCTCAGGCCTCGTCCCGATAAATCAGGCATTTAAGAACGAGCAATATGGATACGATCCAAATACTTACTATTCCTCTTATGGTGTAACTGACAGAGAGATTACTGAAAATGGGATGGTGCTGTCGCTTTATCAAATCGCTTCTGGAGAGCGTACTTATACTTACAAAGCACGTGTTGTAAACGAAGGCACATTTATTGTGCCCCCCGCCACCGCTTCCCTTATGTATGCACCAGAGATATACGGTAGATCAGATGTGCAAACAGTCAAGATTACCAAAGAATCAGAGATAATACCTACAAAAGCTCCAAAAGAAGCAGTAGAAAAATATACCAAACAGATTATCGCTGCAATAATACTCATAGTTTTGACAGCGATTGGAGTAATCATAAGAATGAAAAAACGAAACAGGCCGCCTACTCCTATAGAACCAACTCAACCAAGCAATACTACACCTGGTAATGACCAACATGGACAATGATTTACAAAAAACTGTTTCTGTTGTTATTTATTTTGTTCCTGGTAGGATTTCTTTGGACAGTTACAATTAGGCATAATCCTCTCGTTAAAATTGGACAAAAAAATTCTCTAGACGTATCAATCACGGATAATAATCGGCTAGCTCATCCATTAGTTTTTTTTGACAAAGATGCCTTTTATAGAGGAGTTGAAGAAGCCAAAACTAAAAATAAAATATTTATAGACCACGCATTTGGAGGTATTGTCCCTCACCATCTTTTTCCAGGTTTTATTATCACCGACTTCTTTAATCGACTATCGAAACAAAATCCTAATACGATTATTCTAATAGGCCCAAATCACTATGAACGAGGTGATTATCACGCGCTCGCAAGTCTTTATAAGTGGGAAACACCTTTTGGGACTGTTGATCCAAACGAACAAGTTATTCAAGAGTTAGTTAAAAACAAAATGGTACAAATAGATGAAAATGTTTTGCCTGAAGATCATGCTGTAGCTGGAATGATGCCTTTTATAAAATATTACCTTCCAAATACTAAGGTTGTCCCAATCCTTCTAAGTGGTTTTATGACTGAGATAGACACCCAGATACTTTCTAACGAACTGAAAAATTATGTTGACTCAGACTCAGTAATTATCGCAGCTGTAGACTTCTCTCATAATCTAACAAATCAACAAGCACAAGAAAAGGATAGGACAACTTTAGAATTAATGAGGAGCTTTAATTACAAACAATTATTAAGTCTTAACAACGAATATCTTGATAGTCCCTCATCCATTACAGTCTTTTTGAAGATAATGCAAGCATTGGGTACTACTAAGATGGAGATATTCTATCATACAAATTCCGGAGAATTACAAAAAAATGATTATATAGAAACTACAAGTTATTTTTCAATTGCTTACTATAAATTATGATAGCATCGGCTCTACCCTGAAGTCTTATTGCGCTTCCAATATTCTATACATCAAACACTTCCTGTCCGGAAACATTTAATCTCCTCATTTTTTCAACCATATTAGGTGGGATAAATGGCTCTGCCATCAAAGTAAAAAGATTATACACTTAAAGCTTTGTGAAAATACTTGACTCTATGTAAATAAAATTATATCATTTGTATGTATATGCAAATGAAGAAATTAAAAGCTCTAAGGAAGGAACTCCAGGATAACACAAAAATAGAGACATGTGCCATAAGGTTTGGAACTACAGGCGATCTAACCCGCATGAAGATCTGCTACCTTCTCTGTCACTATCCACAGCTTTCAGTTTCCCAGATTGCCCAGATTATCGACGCCCCAATCTCTACAGTATCTCACAGCTTAAAAAAGCTGAAAACTATCGAGCTTGTTGAGAATCGTCGTCAAGCCAAAGCGGTATTCTACTCATTAACGAACAATAAGTTTGCCGCAGTTATTAAAGAACAATTACTTTCAGCATATGAATAAGAAAATATTATTATTGGGGCTTATTATCATCATAGGTGGCTACCTATATTACTCAAGTAACAAACCAATCTTCAATTTCTCTCAACAACCCACAACCAATTCACAAATAAATGTAAGTGAAGCTGTCGCCTCAAAATTTGATTATCTTTCCCAGAATGGCAACTCTTCTTGCTCTCTTTCGTTTAAAGACTCTATTCCAAATATGGCAGATGAGGAAAGACTGCTTGGCTCTTGTTGTAGCCCGATGAGCCTACATCGGTATAGTGAACAGGTTGAAGGTATCAAAAAATATTCACATATCCCCGAGATCCCCCCAGATCCATATGATATTGAGGTAGGACTAGCTAAGAAACTGCTGCCTTATTATGACCAAAATCTAACTTCCTCTGAACAAAAGGCTTATGACTTTGCCATGCAAAACTCGGATGAAAAAGGACCCTGCTGTTGTAAATGTTGGCGATGGTATGTGTATGGCGGACTTGGTAAATACCTCATAAAAAATTACAAGTTCACAGGCGAACAACTTACCGAAGTCTGGAATTTCTCCGATGGTTGCGGCGGAGATAGCGAGCATCACCATGCATAAACCAGTCCTTACTGCCTTGTTTTACGGGTTAATAGGTTTAGTTGCCTCTTTGGCCTTATTCTTAGTCTTCTATTGGAGCTTAAGCCTTAATGCTAGTATTTACAATCTAGTCACAAACTTCTCCACCGATTTACCTTTGTATTTTTGGCCGTATATCATCTTGACAGTCGGGACCATCATTCTTTTTGGTATCAACGTACCACTTTTTATTTATCGCGTTCGAAAATACGGTTTTCCAAAATTTAGAATTCAAGGATCAACCGGCCTTGGAAGTGTAATTGGAGTTTTAGCCTCGGCTTGCCCAGTTTGCGGCTCAACTCTTCTTTCGGCAATTGGAATTGCTGGCGGACTTACAGCTTTTCCTCTTGGTGGGCTCGAGTTAAAAGCCCTATCATTTGGTCTTATGGCACTGCCTATTGTCTTAACCGGCAGGGAACTTTCAAGATTTGCTAAGGGTGGAAAAGCTTGCCCTGTACCTCGTGATGCTTCATTCAAGACCAAAGACAAACCATGGCTTTTAGTTTTGGTTGTGGCAGTTGCACTTTTGGGATATTGGGGATTTAAAATGCTATCCCAAGACCCAATCTTTTTTGGATTCGTGAGTAAAACTAACATTATCAATCCTAATGACAATCAGCTTTATGATGCCAGTCAAACCCCTGCCGAGAATAACCCTCTTTATGACGAGGTTGTGGCAAAAGTCTTACCAGAAAGAGGTTTTCAAAGCAAAATCGTATTGACTGATAGTATAGTCAAATTAGTAAAAAATGGGGTTATAGACAAGCAAAAATTTGAAAATATTTATAAAGAAAGGGGCGGTTTACCGCCCGAACTAAAAAATGTTTTAACCATTAAAACAGACAAAAGAATTCTTTTAACCAGAGAAAATGCCAACTATTATGTAAATCTCCTCTGGCCTCTTGGGTTATCCAACTATATGTCTACCAATAATAAAAGTCCCATCCTTGGAGACTCGCTTTTTAATTTTGCCTCAACTGGAGGTTGGAAATTAGGCAAAGAAGAAAATGGAGGTGCGTATTTTAATAAGCTTAAGATTGTTAAATTAACCAGAGAACAAGAAGCTTTGGTAACAAAGATTGCGCAAAATACCTATCGACCTTGTTGTGATAATTCTACCTTCTTCCAAGACTGTAATCACGGATCAGCTCTTCTCGGCCTTTTAGAACTCGGAGCCTCTCAAGGACTCACCGAAGAAGAGCTTTACAGGGAAGCCCTAGCTTTTAATTCATTTTGGTTCCCTCATAATTATATTCAAACCGCACTTTATTTTAAGGTAGCAAAGAATACAAATTGGGAAGATGTAAATCCTGCCGAAGTAATGGGGTATGACTATTCAGCTGTTAGTAATTGGGCAAAAAATGTTCAGGTGGAAATCGCTAAAATTCCCAATCTTCTTCCACAAACAAGAAGTGGCGTAGGTTGTGGGGTATAAATACTAAGGGGGTGAGAAATTATGGAGCCATGTTGTCCTTGTGGAGCCTAAATAAAGATAATGAATGAGTACGATTTAGTCATTATTGGTGCTGGTGCAGGAGCATTTGCCGCTGCAATTAAGGCAGATGAATTAAGCGCTAAAACCCTGATGGTAAATAAAGGTTTGCCTATTGGCGGAACATGCGTCAACGTCGGCTGTGTACCATCCAAAACCCTCCTTTGGGCCGGCGAAATCATGCACCAAGCCAAACATCACGGCATCCCCGGAATTGATATTGAAGTTAAAAACTTTGATTTTTCAAGAGTTGTCCAGCATGAACTTGATCTGGTTGAAAAATTACGGGTTGAAAAGTATGAAAAGGTGCTCAAAGCCTTAGAACATGTAACTCACTTGGAAGGACAAACACGCTTTGTTTCTTCAAACGAAATAGAAGTTGATGGTCAAAAATATCAAGGGAAGAAATTTATTATTGCCGCTGGATCCACCGCGATTATCCCACCAATTGAGAACATACGAGAAGTTGGGTACCTCACGCATATTGAAGCTTTAAAACTCAAACAGCAACCGAAAGAACTTATAGTTGTAGGAGCAGGCCCACTCGGACTTGAGTTTGCCCAAATGTATGCACGATTTGGCACAAAAGTAACTATTCTTCATAGAGGTCCATCGATTTTCCATGGAGAAGAAGAATTGATTACTAGGCTAGCAGAAATTCTGACTAAAGAAGGTATCACTATTAAAACAAACGTCCAAGTTCAAAAAGCATATAAAGATGGGGATAAAAAGGTTTTAGTTTACAAAGAAACAGACTCATCCGCCGAAACTTTAGTAAAGGCGGATGAAATTTTGCTTGCTACGGGTAAAACACCTAATACACAAGAGTTAGAACTAGATAAAGTAGATGTGGAAGTTGACAAAAGTCAAGCTATAAAGGTAAATCAGCAGTTCCAAACCTCGCAGGAACATATCTATGCAGTTGGAGACGTCACAAATGCTCCTTTGCGCCTTGAACCAACTGCAGGCAGAGAAGGAACATTAGCCGCTGAAAATGCCTTAAAGAATACGCAAAATAGCATTGATTACAATACTGTCCCTTGGACTATCTTCACTGATCCACAACTAGCAGGAGTAGGATTTACTGAAGAAGAGCAAATGAAGAAATTTGGTACTTGTATGTGCAAAACTGTATCTTTCAAAGACGTACCGAAAGCCTTGATAATAAACAGAACCGAAGGACTTATCAAAATGGCAATTCATCCTGAAACTAAACAGATTATGGGAGTGCACATCTTGGCTCCAAATGCTGGTGAGCTAATAGCAGAGGCAATGATGCTTATTAGAAATAAAAACTCTATTGATGATGTGGTAAATTTACTCCCAATGTTTCCTACACTTTCAGAATCGATAAAAATTGCTGCACTATCATTTACCAAAGACATTTCAAAATTAAGTTGCTGTGTCTAATACCTTTACTTCTAAACTAAACCTCTGTTTCTTAGGTGGTAGGCAAAGTGTAGCAGTGCATCCCTGATATGAAAGCATTCCTTCGATAGGACGTTTGCCCGACTTTGCATTTTTATCTACTTCGGTCGGCATCATAATCTTGATTTTGCCCTCATAAACTAGAAGCTCGACTTTCATTTTGTCATCTTGACGGAAGACATAAATTTAGGTAAACTTTCGTTTACCTTTAAAATCCTCTAATTTGATTTGGTAAGAGTTTTTTAGAGTATAATTCCTTTCTTCTTTTCCCAGATAATATCAAAGATTTCCAAAAGAATCTTGCCGAAATAGCAGGTTACCTAGGAAATTAATATAAAAAGCCCCGCCTGCCGGCAGGCAGGACGCCGGCGTGTTAAAAATCCTCTACTTTACATACATATCAAATTTGATATAATAAATATGGAATTTAACATACTATTTTACCAAGACGAAAAGGGAGATAGTCCCATTGAGGAATTTCTGCTTGAATTAGGTAAAATAAATAGAATTTTGGTAGCTAAAACTCAACAAGGTATTGAAAAGTTAAAAAACAAGGCATACCATAGAGAACCTTTGTCAAAATATCTTGAACCTGGACTTTGGGAACTAAGAATCAAAGCAGGAAATGATATTTTGAGGATTATCTATACATTTGCAAAAGGACAAATAATAATTTTGTTACATATTTTTATAAAAAAGAAACAAAAAACACCTATGACTGATTTTAAGATGGCAAGAAAAAGATTAAAAGAAATCAAACTAATGGAGGTAAATTAACATGAAAAGACGAAAAGATGATTTAGATAGATTAAAAGAGAAATTATTAAAACAAGATCCTTCTCTTAAAGAAGAATTTGAGAAAGCCGATCGAGCGTGGGATATTGCATTTCAAATTTACGACTTGAGGCAAAAAGCAGGACTAACCCAGACACAATTAGCTAAACTGGTAGGCACCAGGCAATCAAACATTGCCCGCATAGAATCAGCAGATTATACCGGGTATACTTTTAAAACGCTTGAAAAAGTAGCAAAAGCGCTACAGGCAAAATTACAAATCAAAATAGTCCCTGAGACTAAGAACAGAATGGCTCAAATATAATTGACTCCTACATCACCATTACCGCTGAACCATTAATGTTGCCAATTCTGACATCAGATAAAGCCTGATTAATTTCACTAAATTTATAAAGATTTATATTAAGTTTTAAAGGAATTTTCTGGGCTAATTTTAAAAATTCCTCACCGTCTTTCCTAGTTAGATTTGCAATCGTTGTCAGCGTCTTTTCACTCCATAAAAGTTTATAATGAAACGTAGGAATATCACTCATATGTATTCCCGCGCACACAACTACACCTCCGGGTTCTAAAACTTTTAATGCTTGCGGAATCAACGCCCCAACAGGCGCAAAAATAATAACACCCTCAAGAGGGTGAGGAGGCATTTCCCCAGAACTCCCCACCCATACCGCTCCTAATTTTCTTGCTAGTTCCTGTCCCTCGTCATCTCCGGGTCGTGTAAATACATACACCTTTTTTCCTTGAGCTTTGGCAATTTGTATCAGTATATGCGCACTCGATCCAAAACCATAAAATCCAATTCTCTCAAAATTCTCGACCATCCGATATGCTCTAAAACCTACCAACCCCGCGCACAATAATGGCGCAGCCTCCATATCATCATACCGCTCAGGTATTTTAAAACAATAATTTTCATTAGCAACACAATATTGGGAAAATCCACCATTTACATCTTTTCCCGTAAATTTTGCTCGTTTACATAAATTCTCTTTTCCTTTTTGGCAAAATCGGCATCTACCACAAGTCCACGAAAGCCAACCCACTCCCACTCTCTCACCCAACGAAAATCGCGTCACACTTTTTCCAAGTTTTTCTACCTTGCCGACAATCTGATGTCCTGGCACAATTGGATAAGAAATGTCAGCCAACTCCTCATCCACAATATGCACATCAGTCCGGCAAACCCCACAAGCATTTATTTTAATAAGAACCTCCGAAATCCCGGGCTCCGGAATTGGCAAATCAACCATTTGTAGAGGTTGACCTTTATTAAAAAGTTGCATCGCTTTCATAAGAAATTAGTTAACATATTATATAATCATCACATGACTCTCACTCCTTCAACGATGTTACCCTTGGGTACTCTGGTACCTTATTTTAGATTGACCGACGTAGTCACTGGCAAAATAATATCACTTGATGACATCAAAGGGAAACAAGCGCTTCTTGTCATGTTTATTTGCCGACACTGTCCTTATGTCAAGCACGTCGCGAAAGAAATAGCAAGAATAGGTAGAGACTACATTGACAAAAATATTAGCATTGTTGCCATAAGTTCCAATGATGCAGACTCTTATCCGGAAGATAATCCAGAAAGTTTAAAGGAAATGGCAAAAGAGCTAGATTTAGTATTTCCCCTTCTTTATGATCCCACTCAAGAGGTAGCCAAAGCTTTCACTGCCGCCTGCACTCCTGATTTCTTTATTTTTGATAAAGATGAAAAACTGGTTTATCGCGGCCAACTTGATGGGAGTCGCCCTGGCAATAATATTCCGGTTACTGGCAAAGATCTTCGAGGGGCTATAGATGATGTTTTCAACCATAAGTCAGTAACAAGTGAACAAAAGCCAAGCACAGGTTGCAATATCAAATGGAAACTCGGCAACGAGCCTACTTATTTCAAGACATAGCCTCTAATAGTGTAAGCTGGATAAGAATCTTGTAAAATAGATTCGTGAAAATTGGACAAACATTGTACATTACAGACAGAACCAAATGGCGCTCCTGGCTTTCTCAAAATTATAATAAAAAACCTGAGATATGGCTCATCTTTTATAGAAAAGATTCAGGCAGACCCCGTCTTTCCTACGACGGGGCCGTTTTAGAAGCTCTTTGCTTTGGCTGGATTGATAGTTTAGTCAAAAAAATTGACCATGAAAGTTTTGCCCAAAGATTTTCTCCTCGCAAGAAAACAAGTAGTCTATCCCAAATGAATCTGGAGCGTGTCAGAGAACTTATAAAACAGGGAAAGATGACAAAGGTAGGTCTTGACGCCATATCACATGTCTACGATCCGAAAAAAGATAATAGCAAAAATTTCACCATCCCTCCTGATATTTTAAAGGCAATAAAAGAAAATAAAGCCGCCTGGAAAAATTTTCAAAACTTCCCTCCGGAGTATCAGCGTATAAGGATTGCCTACATTCAAAGTAGAAAAAGACATGGCATTTCTATATACAAAAAAGCACTATCATACTTTATTAAAATGACTGCCCAAAATAAACACATAGGTGCGGTAGCCGAAAGGAAAAATGAAAAGCACTAAATATAAAGTTAGCGCCAAAGTCTGGCTTTACCAGGATGATAGTCCCTGGCACTTTATAACTATCGAAAAAGAAGACGCTGAAGAAATAAAAAAAGAATACATCTGGCCGCGCCGGGGCTTCGGCGCCATACCGGTAAATGTAAAAGTTGGCAATACATCCTGGAAAACTTCAATTTTTCCGGAGAAAAAAGGCACATATTTGCTGCCCTTAAAAAAAGAAGTCCGGGCAAAGGAAAATATAAAGATAGGGGATACAATAAAAGTATATATTGAAGTAATAATTTAAATACCCCCATGCCTAAATATGTAGCACTTCTTCGCGGAATTGATCCTAGAAATCCAAATATGAGAAACAACAAACTAAAAAGTGTTTTTTGAAATTTTAGGGTTTATAAACTTAAAAACAGTTATCTCAAGAGGCAATGGCCTCTTTGAAAGTCAATTTACAAATGTCAAAAATTTTTAAGAAACGATTGAATAAGCATTGCGGCTATTTCTTAAATCTTATTTAATTGTAAAATTAGTGATTGTTGGTAAGTTATCTATAGTAGTAGGTTGATTTGCTAGAATTAAAGGTTCATTACCATTCCATTCAATCTTCACCTCAAAATGCCCGGTCTGGCCATTTTGCTGGAAATATTTTAAAATGAGGAGCATCTTGCCAGCCCTAAGATCTCTTATATTTTTCAGACCCTCAAGATTAGGTGCTGCTAAAACAACAGGCTCTAGTTTTCTAAATTTTATCTCAAATAAATCTAAGAGTACAGTTTGATGTGGGAAAATATTTCTCGGTTTAGAATCGCGATGGGTCCATCTCAAAGGCGAAGGAATAAAGTTTTTTCTAAAATTAGCACCATTATCATAAACTTCTTGAATGTATATCTCAACATTCTTAGCAATATAATTACTGTCATTTAACAATTCCAAACGATAAATCCACTGAGCTGGAAGACTTCGATCTTCAGGTTCTTGATATACTCTCATATCCTCTGTTGGTTTTTCGACTGGTACAAGCCTGGATTTATGAAAATATCGATCGTAATTTTCTTTTATTATTAAAGTCAAAAGAGCAACCATAGCGCCTGTCGCAATAGGAATAAACTCTCCAATTACTTGAAATGCAGATATGGGCTGATCTAATGCCTCCAACGGCCTCAAGTTGTCCGCAATCTTCTGAAGCAATGCTGATGTTGTTGCATCAATCATTAAGAATCTATACTATCATATTTGAGGCTTACAAGTGAGCAAAATCGGAAATTTATTATTAACTATTTTAGAAATTAAGCTTCTAATGAAACAGCCAGAGAAACTATTTTTGAGTAAAACGGAGTTCGACTTTAAGATTTAAAGCATCTGCCAATTCATACTTGACAATACGGTATGCTATTGTATATACTGTAGACTACCATGAATACCGCCGTAATTAGCACCAAAATTGAGCCTCAAATAAAAAGACAGGCCCAAAAAACAGCCAAAGAACTTGGCATCCCTTTATCTGTTGTCATTAAAGCTTTTTTGAAACACTTTATCAGGACAAAGTCTATAGAATTCAGCGCCAGAAATGAAGAACCAAGTGAATATCTTAAATCTGTAATAAGACAAGCAGAAGAAAATCTAAAGCAAGGTAAACATTCCCCTATATTCAAAACAGGCAAAGAAGCAGTTACTTGGCTTGAAAAACAGGGCATATGAACGTTGTCTATGACCCCGAATTTGTCAAAAAGCTTAAAAAGGTAAATGTAAAAATTAAAAAAAGTGCCAAAGAACGCATACTTCTTTTCTCCAAAGATCCCACTAATCCCCAACTAAACAATCATCCACTTAAAAGAGAATGGGAAGGATATCGCAGCATTGATATTACAGCGGACTATCGGGCCATCTTTAAAGAGACACAAATAGTAGATGAGATTGTGGCATATTTTGTTGCCTTTGGAACTCATAAAGAACTTTATCAGAAACCATAAATAAAATTATGAAAATTCTTCTGACATCTCGCGGTATTACAAATGACGCTATAAAAAAGCAGTTGTAATATGAAACCGAGAATTATTTATATCCATGGCAATCAAACGACGCACTGGTCTTTCGGTTGGTCGCCTTGGCTTAAAAAAGAACTCGATAAGAAGGGCTACAAAACATTTTTTGAAACTTTTCCTGATTCGATTATTGCCAGGGCAAAATATTGGCTCCCCTTTTTAAAATTACATGTAAAGGCAGGAGCTAATGACGTAATTGTCGGCTGGTCATCTGGAGCCGTCGCCGCTCTTCGCTACGCCGAAACAAATAAAATCCGCGGATCTATACTCATTGCGCCAAGCCATACAGACTTGAATGATGAGTTAGAGAGACAAAGCGGTTATTTTAAAAAGCCCTGGAATTGGCAGAAAATAAAAGCAAACCAAAGTCACATTGCTCTAGTTTATAGCGAAAATGATCCTTATATTCCGCAAAAACAATTTCAGTTTATAGCTGAAAAGCTAAAACCCACGATTATTAAAGTTCCAAAGGCGAAACATTTTATAGAGAGAAATACTTTTCCCGAAGTCTTAGAATATATTTTACAAACATATTAATCTTATTCAAAAAATATCTGTTATAATGAGGCGATAAAAATATTACTAAATTAATTAAAAAGGAGATCTTATGAAAATGAATCCGGTCGTTCACTTTGAAATGCCGGCAGCGGATAAGAAACGTGTCAAGAAGTTTTATGAAAATGTTTTTGGCTGGGAAATGAAGCAGCTTGGATCAGAAATGGGTGATTATATTTTGGCTACCACCACACCAGTTGATAAAAACGGAATGGCAAAAAACCCAGGTGCCATAAATGGAGGTTTTTTTCCAAGAGGTGACTACGGGAAAGTATCCCATCTCGTCGTCTCTGTTCCTGATGTCAAAAAACATATCGAAATAGTCAAAAAGGTAGGTGGAAAAATTTTGGGTGAAATTATGGATATCCCAGGGGTTGGAAAATTTGTCATGATTAAAGATACGGAGCAAAACCGCGTCGGCATGCTCGAGCCTACCCGATAAACCTCACATAAATCTTACACTCTCCTTACATAATTAAGTCTCGATTAAGTCGCGATACATTTTGGAATCCTGAAGGAGAATTCTTTATGCCCAGCGACGTACACAGACTCCGATACTTTCGAGCCAGATATTCCATGAGGACGTATCATGTCCTCATGAAAACACTCCAAACCGCACTCGTTACCCAATCCTGTTGAAAAAGGTATACGTTCCTTTATCATAGTTATTCAAATTACTACTATCCCCAAAAGGCGTAAAATTTAATGAAATTTTTTGTAAGCAAGTCTTTCTTGGAGCAATTTTTGTTATAATTCAGATATGAATAATATAACCAATGATGCTTTAATCAAAAAAGCTTCTTCGGTCATTAACTCCAAAAAGATTCATGATTATACTGTTGGGGATGTTGGGTGTGCTTTGGTTACAGAACAAGGAAATGTCTATATTGGCGTAAGTATTGATGCACGGTCCGGGATGGGGTTTTGCGCCGAAGCCAGTGCAATTGCCGCTATGGTTACAGCTGGCGAAACTAAGATTAAAAAAATTGTATCTACCTGGAAAGATGGAGAAGAGACTTATATTATATCTCCTTGTGGTAGATGTAGAGAGTTTATCAGTTTCTTTGACAAAGATAACCTTAATACAGAAGTAATTCTAAGTAATAGTAAGTCAGTTAAATTATCTGATTTACTCCCCCATCACCAGGAAGACAATAAAATATAAACGCTTTATGAAAATAAATGAAAAAATTCTTCTCCTCCTTGAAGAACTCTACGAAGATCTAGAATTTTGGTATCCCAAAATACGGCTTGAAGAGGAAGGAATAAAAGTAGTCGTCGCCGCCCCCGAAAAAAGGGTTTACCACGGAAAAAAAGGAATGCCGGCAGAACCCGATACAACACTAGATAGTCTAACCGAAAAAGAGTTTACCGGTATAATTATCCCCGGCGGTTTTGCACCTGATAAACTTCGCCGCTATCCAAAAGTATTAGAACTAGTAAAATCTTTTGATAAAAAGAAAAAACTCATCGCCTTTATATGTCATGCAGGATGGGTACCAATATCTGCCAAAATCTTAAAAGGAAGAAAAGCAACCAGTGTTTCTGCAATCAAAGACGATATGGAAAACGCAGGAGTCATATGGAAAGATTCTCCAGTTGTCGTGGACAAAAACTTAGTCTCTTCTCGCACACCTAAAGACCTTGGCAATTTCTGCAAAGCAATTATTAAGTTTTTACAAAAATAATTACTTCATCGCCGTTACCGGTTTTATATCAACCACACTTCTTATCATGCCACTTGCAAAAAAATCCTGTATATCACCAAAATCACGAACTTCTAAAACAAAGTAGAGTACATGTGCTAGAGTACAAGCGTACATGTTTATTAGTTTGATCTTTTTGCTTTTTGTGTCCCACAAAGGTTTAGGTTTTGTATCATTGATGTAGTATAATAATTTGAACTAAATTCACATGAAAGCAGCCCAAATTAATTCATATGGCGGCATCGATGTTTTGGAGATTAACGAAAATGCCCCAAAACCATCCCCAACTGAAAATCAAGTATTAGTTGAAATTTATACTACTTCGATCAATCCCATAGATTATAAAATCCGTAAAGGTTACCTTAAACAATTTGCTCCACTTAATTTCCCTACAACCTTAGGCGGCGATTTTGCAGGTAGAGTAGTAGAAGTCGGAGAAGGAGTCACTAATTATAAAGTAGGCGACGAAGTGTACGGTACAACAATTGTCTTAAGTGGCGGCTCCGGCGCATTTGCCGAAATGGGAGTTGCAAATACTAAAAATATAGCATTAAAGCCAAAATCGGCAAGTTATATAGAGGCGGCAGCCTTACCTCTTGCAGGAAGTAGTGCCCTCCAGGGGGTAGAAGGACATATAAAACTAAAAAAAGGACAAAGAATTTTAATCCACGGTGGAGCAGGAGGAATTGGCCACCTTGCCATCCAAATTGCCAAGGAAAAAGGCGCCTATGTAGCTACCACAGTCAGCGGTGATGATAAAGAATTTGTCAAAAATTTAGGTGCCGATCAGGCGATAGATTATAAAAATGAAAATTTTGCCGAAGTTTTAAAGAAATTCGATGCTGTTTTTGATACCGTCGGAGGAGAAACTGATAATAAATCTTTTATTGTCCTAAAAACAGGTGGTATTTTGGTTTCTATGTTAGGCAGTCCTGATGAGACACTTGCCCAAAAATATTCTGTCACAGCCATCGGCCAAAATACGCATACCAACAAAGATCATCTAAATCGCCTTAGAGAACTTGTAGATAGTAACACTTTCAAAGTACACGTTGATAAAGTATTTCCTCTTGACCAAATAAAAGAAGCATTTAAATATCAAGAAGAAGGTCATCCCCGCGGCAAAGTAGTCATAAATATAAAAGATCAAATCTAACCCATTTTACCCGTTGACAAGCTATTTTTTATCATATATTCTTTCTAAGTCGTTAACAAATCTTCAAATAAAAGGGGGTGATTTAATTTATGATGAATGTATCTGGTGCAATGGATCATCTTAAAACACATCTAAAATATCCAGCCACTAAAGCCGATCTAGTCGCAGCCTGCAACAATCTTTCCGATTTTTCCGAAGAGGATAAAAAGGAGTTTATGGAAAAGCTCCCGGAAGGAACATACAATTCAGCCGACGATGTCATTAAAGCATTAGGCTGGCAACAAACACCACCTCAAGCTTAATTGACTAGCGAAAATGTAGCGTATCAATCAGATTTGGATCAGATGGTAGAGATAATTCCCTTATGTTTAAGTCGTACCTTTCTATTCTATAAGGGTAGGAAAGATGAGTCACAGAATTAGGTTTCCGATCTATTTTTACCTGGGTTTTTTTCCACCATCTATAATCATGTGCCGACGCAACAAATAGATACGTTACTGGCTTTTTTGTATTGGAATTCCCCTGATTTCTATAAAATTTTTCCGCATAATTTATTGCATATCTTCCCCTATACCCCAACATATCATCTTCAAAAATATAATAACCAAAATCTTGACCACTTTCTTCATACATATTTTTTGCCCCATTTAAAAATAATACCCATGAGTAATGATCTTTTCCGCTGAATTCCTTTTGCACTCGAAAAAAAGTCTGGATTTGACCTTTCATCACCAATCCGAAACAAAGGACAAAAACGACAAAAAACATCCACTTATTTATATATCTATAAAGTGAGGAAAATATTATCACCATTACAGGCGCAAACGCCCAGTGATACCAAATCCAAATTTGCCCCGTATAAAAATATGTGATTACCCAATATCCAATGTATAAATAAAGAAAAAGTAAATAAAAGTTTTTTTTGGAATTTTTCCTTTGACTAAATATTTTTTTATATCCAAATATAAAAAGCAAAATCACAAAAATAGAAATTATTATCTCCCGTCCGGAAATTTGTCCAATACTATCCTTAAAAATAAGAGATACTCGGGAAAAAAATGTTTGCACCGATAAAAAATTGAAAGTTTCCGCTTGACGTGAAGTTATATATGTTAAAAAAGATTGTGTTTGTAAAAACTGATGCCGAAGTTCAAAAAGAATAAATGTAGACAAAGGAATAAAAAGAATAGGAAGAGCCATAAAATGCTTTAATAATTTTTTCCTCATCAAAAAGTACAATAGAAATCCAACTTGCAAAATAAGAATTGGTATACCAAAAGCCATTTGAAATTGAATAATTAACCCCACTAATAAGAACGACAAAATAAGATATCTGACTTTTAAAGTATTTATATACAAATTAAAAATATAAAAATAAAAAGGAAAAATAACTACAGCCCCAAATGTGTTATTAAAATTATGAAGTGGAGAAGCAAAAATAGACGAGTATAGAAGAGTACTTAAAAAAGCGGTCAATTTATCAAATAATTTCTTCGCCACATACCATAAAACCACAACCGATAAAGAAAAAAGCATTCCCCAAAAAACTCCAATCACAGCAGGATTTCCACCTCCTAAAATATAAACCGGTACATTTATATATAACCATAGGGGTCCATGGAATATACCTGATATCCCCAAAGTTCTTGGGCCAATAAGAGTAAACGGTTCTCTTTCAATAATTTCCTCCAGAAGTAAAAAATCCCGAGCACTATCTTGGTTATAAAAAATATCTCCATTTATAGGAAGCCAAAAGGTAACAAATATGTTGAATATTATTAAAAGAGAAAAGAGGAAATATAAAGCCCGTTTCATTCTTTTAAATCTTTCCCAAAAAGTTCTCTTAGTTTCTCAAGTTTTGGATTTATGACAAATATACAATAAGGACTCATTTTATTTTTCTCATAAAAATTTTTATGATATTCATCCGCTTCATAAAAAGATTTGAAAGGTACGATCTCTGTCACAATAGGATCTTTAAATATTCCGGCTTTTTCGAGCTCCCTTTTATATTTTTCCGCATTTTCTTTTTGCTTATCATTATGATAAAAAATAATGGACCTATACTGACTGCCGACATCAGCTCCCTGGCGATTTAAAGTCGTCGGATCATGTGTTTTGAAAAACACTTCCACAAGTTTTACATAAGGAATAATGGAGGGATCAAATTCTATTTGAATGGACTCTGCATGCCCCGTAGATCCGGAATGAACCTGGTCAGTAGTCGGACTTTCTACATCTCCGCCACTATATCCAGGTTTGACAGAAATAACTCCTTTGAGTCTTTTAAATATCGCCTCCGTACACCAAAAACATCCTCCACCAAATGTAGCAATTTCTTTATCATTCATATTAAAAAGTTAAATGCGTTGATTTCCATTATAATACTATATATGAGCATATATAAAATAATTCTCATAATCATTGTAATTACATTTGTTTCATTTTTAGTTTTTAACAAATGGCAAAAAAACGATACCTCCTCTTCTAAATTTCCAGAATTTAAAACAGACCTAAGTAAAACTTCAATTGATATCTCCAAACTAATAAGTGGAGGACCAGGCAAAGATGGAATCCCTGCTATCACCAATCCCAAATTTGTTTCCATAGGAGAAGAAGATGTAAACTCAAATAGTCTAGGAATCCTTTTATCTTTAAATGAAGAGGAAAGATTCTATCCATATTATGTTTTAACTTGGCACGAAGTTGTCAATGACAAAATTGGTAATAAAAATTTTGCCGTCACCTTTTGTCCTCTTTGCGGTTCAGCAATTGTGTTTAATAGAGAGGTTGAGGGAAGAATATTGGAATTCAAAGTCAGTGGTTTACTGTTAGAATCTAATTTGGTCATGTACGATACTCAAACAGAATCTTTCTGGTCCCAGGTGAGAGGGGAAGCAATAGTTGGTGAATATACAGGCAAAAAACTCGAGATTTTACCATTACAAGTAATTAGTTTTGCAGAAGCTTCTAAAAAATATCCCAATGCCAAAATCCTCAGTAAAGACACAGGATATGCTAGAGACTATTCTATTGACCCCTATAGTGGTTACGGAGACACAGAAGAAACTTATTTTCCTATCTCCATCAAAGATAAAAGATTTAAGACAAAAGAAATTATGTATGTCATTCCCTACGGTGAAAAATCAATAGCTTTTCCCCAAATTAAGTTGAAAAATAATGACACAAAGAAATTTACACTTGATGGTAAAACTTTTACCATCCAAAGAAAGGGAGAAGAAATCATAGTTTTAGAAAACAACAAACAATTACCTGGCTATTTTGAAATGTGGTTTTCTTGGGCCACAAATCACCAGCATAACGGAATAGTTTGGGAATTATAATGTTCTTAATTCAAACTATTATTTATCTTTTGTCCTTTATCGCGATCTGGCTAGGTGCCGGACTCATTGTCCGCTCAGCCGATAGGTTCTCCCATAAACTTCGTCTTTCCTCGTTTGCAGTTTCATTTTTTATATTAGGCATGCTTACCTCAACCCCTGAATTTGCCGTAGGCATAACTTCTGTTGCAGAAGGAAATCCAGAAGTTTTTGTCGGAAATCTCATCGGCGGTATTCCCGTAATTTTTCTCTTTATCATCCCCATTTTGGCAATTTTTGGCAACGGGGTGAAATTGACTCACCAGCTTAGTAAAAAAAATCTTCTCCTTACCCTAGGAGTAATTCTTGCCCCCTCTCTTGCCGTAGGTGATGAAAACGTCACCCTGGTAGAAGGCATCATTTTAATTCTTCTCTATATCATACTTTTTTACGTCATCGAAAGGGAAAAAGGGGTATTTGATACAAATCATTCCAATATACTCAACATTCATTCCTACTCTTATAAAGATATTCTCAAAGTCCTTTTAGGTGTAGCCATTGTTTTTGTATCAAGCCAGTTTATTGTAGACAAAACTCTACTCTTTGCTGATATATTAAGAATATCTCCCTTTTATATAAGTTTGATTATCCTCTCTCTCGGAACAAATCTTCCGGAATTAAGTCTAGCCGTACGTTCAGTCATCTCAGGAAAAAAAGACGTTGCCTTTGGTGATTATTTGGGGTCTGCCGCAGCCAATACCTTTCTCTTCGGATTATTTACAGTGATGAGTGTCGGCGAAACATTTGCCGTCCAAAGTTTCTTCAAGACATTTATTATCCTTTTAGCAGGATTATCTCTCTTTTATTTCTTTTCCAGATCCAAAAATGACATTTCTCGAAAGGAAGGAATAATACTCCTTAGCGTTTATATAATCTTTGTCATTTTTGAAGTCTTTTTTGCCACTAACCTATAGTACTATTGACAAGCAGGGAAGAGTGTAGTATATTATTTATAATTAAATATACAAAGCGTTTAAGCGGAGTCACGATCCGCGAGCTGATGGCAAAAATGCCATACGGAAGCTGAACCGTAAAAATCCAACAGACGATGTCGCGGAATCAAAGCGCTTGCACTGAGCGCAGCGAAGTGGAGTCGCCATAAAGAGCTAAAAGCATGCAAATGTTTTTAGAATAAAGGATGGGACCGCGAGAGGTCCTTTTTTGTTGCCTCTCGTTCCTTACTCACGATTTTTCGTGGGTAGGAAACGGGAGGTTTTATTTTACGGTGGAACGTAAAATTGCAAAGCAATTAACGTTCCTACCACGTTAATTTGCGAAGCAAATTTTTACGTGGTGGTATTAGCTCAACGGTAGAGCACTAGTTTGTGGAACTAGATGTTGCCGGTTCGAATCCGGTATACCACCCCATGAATAACAGAAGTCTAAAATTAGCAGTCCAAAAAGAAGGGCGTCTGACAGAAGAGACGCTGCAGTTTTTGTGGAAATCAGGTCTTGAGTTTGATAGTTTTAGGCAAAGACTTTTTTCTTCGTGCAGAAATTTTCCCCTAGAAATCCTCTACGTCCGAGACGATGACATCACCGACTACGTTTCCCAAGGTACAGTGGACCTGGGAATAGTGGGACAAAATATATTAAATGAAGAAAGACCCAAAGTAAAAAAACTGCTTAACCTAAGATATGGATTTTGCTCTCTTATCATTGCCGTTCCAAAGGAATCAGAAATAAAAGAGATAAAAGGATTAAAAGGAAAAAAAATCGCCACCTCATACCCCGTATCAACTAAGAAATTCCTTAGGCAAAATAATATCGAAGCTCAAATAGTGTCTATTTCAGGATCAGTAGAAATTACCCCCGCATTAGGTATAGCCCAAGCAATAGTTGACCTGACTTCAACAGGTAGCACTCTTGCCCTAAACGATCTAAAAATACTGACAAAGATTTATGATTCCGAAGCTATTTTGATCGCAAATAAGGCATCCCTCATCAACAAGAAAAAGAATCTGTTAGAAAAATTGATAACCCGTTTTAAAGGTGTTCTTTCAGCCAAAAACTACAAATATGTCATGATGAATGCCCCAAAAGATATACTTCCAAAACTAAAAAAAATTACTCCTGGATTAAAATCTCCGACAGTTTCACCTCTTACCAAAGAAGGATGGGTGCAAGTAAAAACCGTCATCAAAGAAGATATATTTTGGGAAACAATAGAGCGCCTTAAAAAAACCGGTGCCTCTGGAATAATTGTTCTTCCCATAGAAAAAATGATCATCTAAAAACTATATGAAAGTCATAAATCTAAAAGACTTATCAATTAAAGATAGAAACAGAATCATTAATCGCTCATTCGGCCTGAATGCGACGCTCTTCCCCATGGTAAAAAAAACAATGGAAAAGATAAAAGTCAATGGAGATAAGGCAATTTATGAAAAATATCAAAATAGATATGGTAAAGATCAATACAAAAACATAAGAGTAAAAAAAGATGAAATAAAAAAAGCATATGAAAATATATCCAAAGATACTTTGAAAGCTTTAAAACAGATGATAAAAAACATTAAAGTAGTTCACAAAGCGCAGTTGCCTTCAAAGAAAGATACAATTGTCTACCCTGAAAAAGGGATAAAAGTAGAAAGAAATTGGCGTTCTATTGAAAAAGTAGGTCTATATATTCCTGGCGGAAAAGCAATCTATCCCTCCTCAGTCTTGATGTCAGCTATTCCCGCAATTATTTCCGGCTGCAAAGAAATCATCATCTGTACTCCACCCGGAGATGAAGGAAAAATTCCATCCGCGACATTAGTTGCTGCAGATTTAGTTGGGGTAAAGAAAATATTTAAAGTCGGCGGGGCTGAAGCAATTGCTGCCATGGTCTTTGGAACAAGAGAAATACCAAAAGTATACAAAATATTCGGAGCCGGAAACGCCATTGTCACAGCCGCTAAAATGATCGCCATGGAAACTATCGCCATCGACATGCCCGCAGGACCATCGGAAATATTTATCATTGCAGACAATACTGCAAATCCCAAATTTATCGCCGCAGATCTTCTTGCCGATGGAGAACACGGGCCAGATTCTGCTTGTGTACTTCTTACAACATCAAACATTATTGCCCAAAAAGCAGTTTCGGAAATTGAAAAACAGCTAAAAAATCTATCAACACGAGAAAGAGTAAGAGAATCTTTGAAACAATACGGTCTCATTGCAGTAGTTAACTCTCTCGACGAAGCTATAAACTTTACCAATGAATATGCGCCAGAACATCTAGAGATCATGACTAAAAACGCAAGGGAAATTGTAAATAAAATCCAAAACGCAGGATCGGTATTCATTGGGAATTGGACTACTAAATCTGCCGGAGATTATGCCACAGGCGCCAATCACATCCTTCCTACAGGAGGCACTGCCAAAATGTATCCACCTTTAGGAGTCGACAGTTTCGGTAAGTGGATGCAGGTACAGGAATGTACAAAAGAAGGCCTGCGTACCATACGAAAAACTATTGAAACAATGGGAGACGTAGAACAATTACCAGCACACAAAAACGCAACATCAATAAGATTTAATAATAATTAAATGAAAAATATTCAAAACTATTTCTCGCGAGTTGCCCAAAAAATTGAGCCTTATCAATGGGAAGAGGTGCTATCGGCAAAATCCCTGCGTTTTGATACCAACACTCCTCCCTTGCCACCAGCAAGTCTTAACCGCTTTTTAAAATCTATGGCAAAAAATTGCCCGATCAACGAATATACCGATCCTGCATACACAAAGCTTCGAGAATTAATAGCAAAATACGAAAAAGTAGAAAGCGATATGGTGACAGTCATAAATAGCGGAGATGAAGCAATAGATGTCTTGGCAAAAACATTTTTAAACCAAGGCGATATGTTTATCATTACTCCGCCAACGTATGAAATGTTTACAATCCAATGTAGTATAAACCGCGGTATTCCTCTGGAGGTACCATTGAAAAAAGAAACATTTGCTGTAGATGCAGAAAAAATAATTACAGAAAGTAAAAAACCAACAGTAAAACTTATATTTCTCGTAAATCCCAACAATCCTAGCGCAACAATCACTCCTTTAAATACAATCGAAAAAATTGTCAAAGAGGCAAACTCAATTGTTGTCGTTGACGAAGTTTACAGAGAATTCTATGGAAAAACCGCAGTTCCCCTTTTAAAAAGATACGAAAATTTAGTAATCCTAAGAAGTTTTTCCAAATTTGCCGCAATTGCAGGCGCCCGAGTCGGATACCTTTTAGCAAACAGTACTCTCTCGCAAAAATTTGACGCCATCCGATTTCCCATGGGTGTAAGTTTCCTTTCATACAAACTGGCAGAATATATTTTAGAAAATGACCAAGTCTGGATGAAAAAGCAAATACAAATGGTAAAAAGAGAAAGAACGAAACTTAGTACCGACTTGCAAAAGTTAGGCTTTAAAGTCATCCCTTCAAAAGCCAATTTCGTTCTCGTCAATATGGGCAAAAAAGCAAAACAAATTTCGCAAAAGTTAAAACAAAGAAATATCATTATTAGAGATAGAAGTAATAAGCCATATTTAAAAGGATTCGTCCGTATAACCGTACGAAGCCCAGAAGAAAATAAAAGACTCATAACAACTTTAAAGGAGATATTATGAAAAAAATATTCTTGTTTGATTATCATGTCCAAGCTCTAGCCCACGAAAGAGGAAGTAAGTTAAGAATAGAAGAAACAATAGAATCTGCCATCGAAAAAGGATTATCTGCAATCTGTCTTACAGATCACTTTCCCCTGCCGTCAGATTTTACTGATCTGACAAAAGATGTCAGAGTCAAATATCCAGGGTACGTCGATAAAGTTATCAGCGCTAAAGAAAAATATAAGAATGATATCGAAGTTTTATTAGGCGCAGAGTTTGACTGGCTTTCCAGTTATGAGGAATGGATAGAAAACGCAGAGAAGCAATATCCATTCGATTATGTAATCGGTTCAGTACATTTTTTAGATAATATTCCTATCGATTATACAAAAGAATATTTTGTCAAGGCGATAAAAACATATGGTGGTATCAAAAGTCTAATCACAAAATATTATGAGAATGTTCGCAAAGTTTCTATCTCGAACTTATTTGATAGTATCGGCCACTTAGACAGAATTAAAGTATTCAACGACGGAAATTTCTTTTCCGAAAAAGTGGATTGGTACCGAATGGAAGTTTTAAAAACTTTAGATGTCATCGCAAAATATACAAAAACTATCGAAGTAAACACTGCGGGACTTAATAGGGTATGCCAATCAACATATCCAAGTCTTTGGATTTTAAAAGAGGCAAAGAAAAGAGGGATAAATCTGACCCTCGGCTCGGATGCGCACTTTCCCCAAAAAGTCGGCAGAAATTTAGATATTGCGGTAAGTTTAGCCAAACAAGCAGGATTCACGTCTTTAGTAAGATTCAAAAATAGAACAAAAATCGAGGTAAAAATATGAAAAGAACAGCAAAAGTGGAAAGAAAAACAAAAGAAACAGACATAAAAATAAAACTAAATATCGATGGCGAAGGAAATTATTCCATAGATACTCCTATTGGATTTTTAAACCACATGCTCGAGCTTTTTGTCAAACACGGTTTATTTGATCTCGAGATAGTTACAAAAGGAGATATCAAAGTCGACGAACACCACACCGTCGAAGATATCGGCATTATCTTGGGAAAAGTATTTGCAAAAGCCCTAAATGACAAAAAGGGTATTAATCGTTATGGATTTTTTATCCTTCCCATGGATGAATCGCTCATCACAGCTGCATGTGATTTATCTGGAAGAATTTATTTTCGTTTAGATTGCGAATTTAAAAGAGAAAAAGTAGGAGATCTTCCTACAGAACTTGTCTATGATTTTTGGGACGCTTTTGCCAAAAATGCAAATATCAGTTTGCAAATAAAGGAAGAATTCGGCCGAAACGATCACCACAAAATCGAAGGAATTTTCAAGTCCGTCGCCCGAGCTCTTCACATAGCCTGTGATTTTGATGAAAGAATAAAGGGTCAAATTCCCTCAACGAAAGGAGTCCTATGATTGGAATTTTGGATTACAAAATCGGAAATGTTGGGAGCGTTGCAAATGCCTTAACAAAGCTAAATATTCCCTTTGTTTTAACAAGCGATAAAACTGTTCTAGAAAAAACTACCGCTCTCATCCTTCCTGGCGTCGGATCAGCAAACCAAGGAATGGAAAATCTTATAAAGCTGGAATTAAAGAATTTTCTCATAGACCAAATAAAGTCAGGAAAGCCATTTTTGGGAATTTGTCTTGGCATGCAACTTCTATTTGATAATAGCGAGGAAGGAAATACAAAATGCCTCGGGGTTCTTAGAGGCAAAGTAAAAAAATTTAGAAAAGAGGAAAAAATCCCACAAATCGGCTGGAATAAAGTAGAACCAATGGATAAATATTTTTATTTCGTCAATAGTTATTATTGCGAACCAGAAGACAAATCAATCATCGCTGGTAAGACAAAATATGGCGAAGAATTTGCCAGCATCATTAAATATAAAAATATTTTTGCCACCCAGTTTCACCCTGAAAAAAGCGGAAAAGATGGCTTTCAACTATTAAAAGATTGGACAAGACACCTCCGAGGTGACCCAAAGGGACTCCTCGGATGGTGGAGGAATCAGGAAAAAGTAATATGTTAACAAAACGAATTATTCCTTGCCTTGATATGACTCAAGGAAAAGTAGTTAAGGGCATACAATTTGTCTCATTTCGCGATGCCGGCGACCCAGTAAAACTTGCAAAAATATATGACCAACAGGATGCAGACGAGCTTGTGTTTTTAGACATAACGGCAACAGTAGAAAACCGACCCATACTTCTTGATGTCGTGAGACGCACAGCAAAGGAAGTCACAATTCCTTTCTCGGTTGGCGGAGGAATAAGAACAGTCGAAGATATGCGCATGATTCTTCGCGCTGGTGCTGATAAAGTTTCGGTCAATACTGGAGCACTCAAAAATCCAAAACTTATTTCTGATTGCGCCAAAGAATTTGGCAGCCAGTGTGTTGTTCTTTCCATGGATGTAAAAAAAATAAGTGCTAGCCGCTGGAATGTATTTATAAATGGAGGAAGAACCGATACTGGGATGGATGCAGTTTCCTGGGCAAAAAGTGCAACTCGCTTAGGTGCCGGAGAAATACTTCTTACGTCAATTGATAGCGATGGCACCAAAAATGGATTCGACGTCGAATTGACAAAACGTGTATCAAACGCCGTGACCGTTCCAGTCATTGCCTCCGGAGGAGCAGGAAAACTTGAAGATTTTTATTCCGTGCTAACAAAAGGGAAAGCAGATGCGGCTCTTGCCGCATCTCTTTTTCACTTTAAAGAGTTAACCATCCAAAAAGTAAAAGATTATTTAAAAGTTAAAAACATTTCAATTAGAAATTAATATGAAATTAATTCCAACAATCATTCAAGAGGAAAAATCAGGAGAAGTGCTTATGCTTGGATATATGAATGATAAGTCTTTGAAGCTTACAAAAGGCACAGGTTATGTATATTTTTGGAGCAGAAAAAGAAAAAAACTCTGGAAAAAAGGAGAATCATCTGGAAATACGTTAAAAGTAAAAAGTCTATCAAGCGACTGTGATAATGACACTTTACTTATAAAAGTAGACTCACAGGACAAAAATATTTGTCACAAAGGGACACGATCATGTTTTAATTATGAAATTAAATAAACTATATTCAATCATCGAGAAGCGCAAAAAAGGGTTGCCAAAAAACTCATATACTGCAAACATTTTTCGAGCTGGAAAAGACAAAATCATCCAAAAAGTAGGCGAGGAGGCAGTAGAGGTCATTATTGCTGCCAAAAATAGTGATAAAAAGGCACTGATTTCCGAACTCGCCGATTTGCAATATCATCTATTAGTCTTACTATCCCAATGTAGTATCACTCCAGAAGATATAGAAGAGGAATTAGAGAAAAGAATGAAAAAACTATGAAATTTTGGCCCTCAAGAAAAAAAGAATGAGCAAGTTTACCCAGTAAGCCTTGGTTTAATTACTATTTGACACAATCAGACACTTAATAAAGCTAACTTGACAACCTACCGACCTGTACACCACAATTATACATAGCAGTATTGAAATTCAAAAGAAAGTTAACTATAATTCTCTCCCTATGCCAATCAATTGGACAAAAATATATAATTCATATAAAGGTCAATGGGTCGCCCTGAAAGAAGACGAAAAGACTATTATTACTTCCGGCAAGACAGTTAAGGAAGTAATGGTAAAATCCAAAAAAAAGGGCTTTAACTTGCCGATATTATTTCATGTACCTGCAAAATCTACAGCTTACATCGGCTTATTTCAAGAATGAAGTTTGCTTATAAGAAAATACCTATCTTTCCCCATTCATCTTATCTAGGTATTTCTGTTCTAAGACCAATTATTCCTGCAATAATATCTTACGGAGGTAATTCTCTAAAGTATGATGTCCTTATAGATTCTGGTGCTGATTTCTGTATTTTGCCAGCAGAGATAGGTGAATATTTAGGGATCGATATTAAAAGTAGAACGAAGCAAGAATTTGGTGGTATACAAGAACAAGGTAAGACTCGCGCCGTGGCTTATATGCATGAAGTAATTTTAAACATCGGAGGATATGACTATAAAACAACGGTTGGTTTTTCTTATGATATTGCTAAAATGGGGTACGGTATCTTGGGCCAAAAAGGATTTTTTAACCTTTTTAAGATACAATTTGATTATCGCAAGGGAGAAGTTGAATTAAAAGAAAAGCCTGAAGTTAATTAAATCAATTTTGGCAAAACTTGACAAATAACAAAAAACTTTAGTATATATAATCTGTGGCACGGTTTTTTTCGTAAGGGATATTAAATTTCGAGGAGTGATCCCATCCTCAAAATTAAAAAATAAACGACCTATTATGCTGGTCGTTTTTTAGTCTCAGAAAAATGATACCTTCATTTCTTATCACTTTTAGAGAAGTCATCGAAGCATCCCTTATCGTGGCCACAATTTTAGGTATACTCGTTAAACTCAATCAAAAAAAGAGTATCAAAACAGTTTGGATAGCAGCAGGCGCAGCAACATTTATAAGCATAACTCTTCTTGGCTTAGGAAGTCTCTTTGGATTGAAAGTGCAGGAGCTGTATTCAGGAAAAACAGAAGAATTCATAGAAGGTATTTTGATGGTCACATCAGCGGTATTTATCACTTGGGCAGTCTTTTTCCTTCATAAATACTTTGCCCAGTACAAAACTAGGCTCCTTCAAAAAATAAAAGCAACAGTCGAAAAAGAGGAACAAAAAGGACTATTTCTACTTGTATTTACCGCAGTATTCCGGGAAGGATTTGAAATAGTTCTTTTCCTTTCCACAGTCTACTTCTCTTCTAACCCTCAGAGTATATTTACAGGATTTGCGCTCGGAACAATCGGCGGACTACTCATTTCCTTGGGATTATTTACCGCAACTCTACGGCTTCCAGTTTTCTATGCATTTCGAGTTACAAGCATACTTCTTATCCTTTTTGCCGCAGGCCTTCTTGCTCGCGGAATTCATGAATTCGCAGAAGTAGGAATTATTCCAGAAATTGGAAAAATGACATTCGCCTTTATTCCTGCTAAAGCCACGTTTACAGGCGACATGCTAAAAGCAATCTTTGGCATTACCCAAAAAATGGATCTTATACAATTATCCCTCTATTCTGCCTATGTTGCCCTCATGTCCTGGTGGGTATTTTTTCGAAATGCCAACCCTAATGTGCCTCGGAAAGAAGAGAAATAGTCACATATAAAACAACAATCCCCAGAATAAATGGAACAGTCTGAAACCATCCTCTATTTTTTCTAAATTCTCGATGAAGTTCGGGAATAAGATCGGAGCAGGCAATATAAATAAACATTCCTCCCGTAAAAGATAAAAAGTATGGCACTAATCCTTCGATATTTTCCAAAAAGAAGTATCCCAAAATTGCCCCTACCATCGCAGTCAAGGCCGAAAGGAAATTAAAAAATAATGCCCTTGTCCTTTTCATTCCTCCATGAAGAAGAATACTCAAATCCGCTATTTCTTGGGGTATTTCATGTGCAGCAATTGCGAGAGTCGCAGTGATTCCTACGCCCGGGTTTGTCAAGAAGGCAGCTGCAATAGCAATACCATCAATAAAGTTGTGGAAAGCATCACCTAAAAGAATGAGTACAGACGATGGCCTGGCGCCATGAAGATCATGATGATGATGAAACCATAAAACGTACCGCTCTAAAAAGAAGAAAAATATAACACCCAAAAATGCCGGAAGTAACACGTTCTCATGTACACCAAGTTCTTCAAATCCTTCAAGTGCTTCCGGAAGTAAATCCAAAAAGGCAGCAGTGATCATCACCCCCGCCGCAAAACTAACAAGATATGTCAAGAAGCGCTCATTAAGAATTCGTTTCTGAAAAAGAAATACTCCGCCCGAAAAAGATATTATACTTACAATAAAACTCGCTAATACAATGTATATAAACATATATTATTGCCAATTCTTACATATTTATTCCCATTTGAAAAGGTACATCCAAAAAGCAATAGCCAAGACAATCCTATAAACTCCGAAAGGAATAAAAGTATGATGAGCAATATACCTTAAAAAATATTTCATCGTTAAATAGGCTGTCATAAATGAACCAAAAAATCCGATAGCCAAAAGAGTAAATTCATTCATACTAAAATAAAACCCACTTTTAAATAAATCATAACCAGTTGCCGCCATCATAGTCGGTACCGCCAAAAGAAAGGAGAATAAAACGGCCTCTTTTCGTGAAAGTCCGATAAAAATTCCTCCGAATATGGTTGCCGCAGCTCTGGAAACGCCAGGAACGACCGAAAAAGATTGGACAACTCCAATCAGAAATGATTGTTGCGCGGAAAGAGTTGAAAGATTTATTCTTACTTTGTGAGAGGCTAGATATTTATACTCAATAAAAATAAGAAGGACACCCCCTAAAAAAAGCATAAGCGTAGTCAAAAAACTATTTCCAATTAAAAACCCTTTAATTACCGGATAAAATAAAAATCCCACCACCAACGTAGGCAAAAAAGCAATAAAAAGAGTACGCCATATATTCTTTTGAGTAAAAAGAGTCTTCCAATAAAGTGAAAAAACTGCCAAAATCGCTCCAAGTTGGATAAAAATTTCAAAAGATTTGACAAAAGGAGTTTGAGGAATATTTAAAAGATTTGAAGCTAAAACCAAATGTCCCGTCGAAGAAATAGGCAAAAATTCTGTAACACCTTCAACAATAGAAAGTATAATAGCTTGTATAATATTCACAATTCTTTGAAAGTATAACATGAAATATATATGCGTTTGCTAAAAATATTTGTATTTGATAGGATAGATTCATGAAAAGACCAGTGAACTTCACAGCAATTTCAAAAAAATACGGCCCAGGATACATTGCCAGAATTGAGGGGAAAACAAAAGTTTTAGCAGCTGGAAAAAAAGTGGATATTCTTATGAAAAAAATAAAAAACATAAAAGAATTTAAAGAAAATAAAGTAGTCATTAGTTGGGTACCCAAGTATGGCCAAAAATACGCTTTTAGAATATCCGTTCGAATTCATTAAAGTTGATAAGTTAGGAATACTATTTTATCCTGTTGTTAGCATTGAATTGCTAACCATCTATGGTTTCAAGAAATTTGATTTTTTAGTAGACACAGGTGCAGATGTAACCACCATTCCATCATCCGTAGCTTCACTTTTACATGTCAATCTTAACAAGTTACCCAAAAGCATCACGGTAGGTATAGGAGGAGTAGAAGTAGCTGTAAAAGAAACTTTCTTACCGATTCGCATAGATAAATTTAACCTTAAAATACGAGTAAATATTACCGAAGGCGGATCAGCATTCCTTTTAGGTAAAAAAGATGTTTTTGAAAATATGTTTAGCTTAAGATTAGATTCAGTGAAAAAATTGACGATTCTGGAAAAGAATTAAAATAATGAAAATTATTTCTTTAAATATATGGGGCGGTATATTAAGAACCTCTCTTTGTAAATTTCTTAAAAAATATTCACCACAAGTTGATTTTTTCTGTCTTCAAGAAGTTTATTCCTCACCTATCCCCGAGACTAACCAGAAAGGAATGCATTTTGATATTTACACACAAATAGAAAAAATTCTTCCCAACCATCTAGGTTATTTTTCTCCTTCTTATCAAGTTGATACCATCGGTAAGTCGGATCTAAAAATTTTAACGGGATTAGCAATTTTTGTAAAAAAATCTATTCCTATTAAAGAACATGACGAAATCTTTATTTATAGAAACAAATCTTTTAAACCAATCAATAATTTTCAAACTGCACCAAGAAATCTACAATTTGTAACTTTTGTTAATAAAAACATTGATTATATTCTTTGCCATTTCCATGGCATTTGGCATCCAAAAACTAAAGTTGACACAACGGAAAGAATAGAGCAAGCAAATATTATCAAGCAATTTCTGAATCGTTATAAAGACAGAGTAATTTTATGTGGTGATTTTAATTTACTTCCTGATACTAAGAGTATTTCAATTTTAGAAAAGGGTATGAGAAATTTAATCAAAGAATATAACATCAAAACAACACGTAATCAGCATTATAAACGAGAAGAAAAATTTACGGATTATATTATTTTATCTCCAGAAATTCCTATCCGGTCATTCCAAGTTATTCAAGATACAGTGTCAGATCATTTACCTTTACTGCTCGAAATATAAAATAACAATAAGCCTAGTGATATTTTCTTGTTATGGAAACGACAATCCCGAAAATAGACAAATGCTCCTGTGGATAAAGGACAGGGTATTTTTTATTGGCAGGAACTAAACGTATCTTTCCATTTTCTTTAAAAAAATATTTGAGAGTCCACGCTTCATCAATAAAGGCTGCCACAACATCTCCATTCTTTGGATCATGGTTTTCTTCGATCACCACCATATCTCCATCATAAATACCCGCGTCAATCATAGAATCACCATTTACTTTCAGAATATAAGAGTGTTCTGGTCTATTTATAAGGTAAGAATCAAACGATAGAGTTTGATAAAGTTGTTCTTCCGAAGGTGTCGGATATCCTGCCTGTATCGCGCCTAAAAAGGGAAGAGGATGAAAAAGATTTTTTGGTACAAGCTTACCCGATGAATCTTTCTCCAATATATTAAGTTCAATCAGTTTCTTGGCAATATCAAAACTTGCCTTTTTAGAAGCAAATCCCAAAAGTTCTGCCATTTCTTTGTAAGAGGGAAGTCTGCGGTGACTCCGAAAAAAAAGACGCAATTTCTTTGTGGCAGTTTCGAGATTCATAAAAACCACTCTCTAATCGTAGCCCTATCCATATCTCTATCATAGTAAACGATCGTTCACTTGTCAAGAGGGCAATCTGCAAATCAAGGGGTAGCCGATAAAAGGCTTCTAATATCAGATCCATTTGTAGTAAAAGTTCGCTTTTCCATAAGCTTATTGGCAAGATACAACCAACTCAAAGCGTTATGAACTGTATCTACATCCCTGCGGTAATGCTTTTTTGCTTGTCGGCAAAAAGATCTATACAATTTTTTATCAGCAAAAAGGCGCCATAGACTCCGTACGACACCGTCAATATTTCCCACCGGCTCAACCAAAAACCCATCCAACCCGGAAACGAGTTGAAGCTGAATACCGCCAGTTTTATAAGCAATTACTGGTTTGCCCTTCATTAAAGCTTCAGTCACTTTCACTTCAAAACCATCCTGATGCGACAGCTGTAAAACAGCATAACTTTCACGCACAAGCGTATTTAGAATTTGGTCTATATGGGGTAGAAGTGCAATTTTAATATCGTGAGTCAAGTCCGAAAATCTAGCAGACCTAATAGTTTCCAAAGTCAAATGAAAAAGAGGATCTCCATCAGGATCATCTATAGATCCATTTCCAGCAATCACCAGCTGGGGACGAATCTGCGAGTGAGAATGTCTTAACATTCTATAACTTTCCAACACATCCGGAATACCCTTTGCCGGATCAAAACGGGCAATTTGCACTAAATATGGTCGTGACCTATCAATGGGAGTCTGTCCTGTTTCCAGAAGGTATTTATCAAAAAGCTTTAAATAGTAGTTTCTTTGGCTTGGCAAAAGAGGTTTATTCAGCCCGTCAAATACATCACTTGTTGCTGGCATAAACACAACTTTTTCAAATGATACATGAGGAGGCACAAACGAGACAACCGGATGACTTACAAAAAGATCGGCATCTTTTATAGACTGCCACAGAAACTCCCACGTCGCGGCCGAGGGAGAATTGCGATCAAACATATGCTCCGTATCCATGTGGATATGAGAGCGATATATACAAAAAGCATTTGGATTTATTTTTTTGATATAAGGTATAAGACCAGCCGGTTGTGGATCATCTATCACAATCACATCGGACTTTGCAAAAGCCGATTGAAATAAAATGGCATTTTCCTGTATCCAAGCCTTGTAAACTTCAATATCGGAATGTGTTAGAGATGCTTTTGATTCATGCTGCAAGACATTATGAAATTTCTCTTTGGTAATCTCGAATGCTTCCTTTCGAGGTTCCAACACATACCAATGACTGTCAACTCCCAGAAGAGAAAAAAGCCTCAAGAGGGCATGGCGCATAATCGCCACCCCCCCACCGCGAGGTGTGGCGCTTATAAAAGAGATCCTTTTACCGGAGAACTTCTTGGATAGTGCTTTTAGCTTCTGAAATGATTCAGGATCTGAATATCTCGCATACTCGTCGAGATCAACGAGGGGTTGAGGAATTACTTCGTTTTGGGCCGTCAATCTAACTTTAAAAATATTCCCCTCAAAGTGATGCGAAGTAAAAGAGGCAAGTTGGGTCGGAGAAAAATGAAGCTGATGGCCTAAAATAGGAACGATATCGAATCTCTTCCAAAGTTTCGAGAAAAGATCATTATAGTTTAGATGGTCGGCCAAAGTTGCGGCCACATATTTAACATTTCTTTTTTCTCCATGCTTATTGATAAACCGTAAAATAGAAGATGATAATTTGGAATAAACGGCAACAGGCTGATGTATATACACATTCTCTCCACCAACCTCTGCAATTGTAAAAGTTTTATTTTTAATAAGAATCCCTAAGTATGCAGGAAGGGGAATACCTAAATGTTCTATCGCAATTTGACTTGTCTTGGGCATCTGTTAGTTTATAATAAGGGGAATATATAAAATTTGTCAAAGAGGCAAATGGCAAAAAAAGTATTAATTATTTATGCAACAAACTCTGGGGGCACCCAAATTTCCAGTAATATCATCGAAACTATATTCAAACAAAAAGGTCAAGACGTAATATTAAAGAAAGTAAGTAATATTAATCCTGAAGAATTTTCTTCCTTCGATCTAATAATTTTTGGTTCTCCCAGTTGGGACTATCAGGGAAAAGAAGGCCAATTACACCAAGATTATCTGCCATTTTTAGAAAAGGCAAAAGGCAAAACTTTTCCCGATAAAAAATTTGCCGTCTTTGGATTAGGAGATTCATCTTATACCTATTTCTGCGGCTCGGCAACTCATCTAGAAAATCTTGTCAAAAATCTAAATGGCCAAAAAATCGGAGACACACTACGTATCGACGGCTTCTATTTTAACCAAGATGAAAACTCCAAAAAAGTAGAAGAATGGGCTACCAATCTGGCAAACCAACTATGAAGACTACTCCCTTTTATGACCCTCTTAAGACTTACGAAGAAAATTATCAAGACGGACCATTTGGTGCATTTACCGAAAAAAGAGTTGCCCGACCGCCTTTTATTCCTTTTGGCATTCCCGCAGGCCCACTCTTAAATGGAAAATTTATAAATAGCGCCCTCAACCATGGTTTTGATATACCTATCCACAAAACAGTCCGCACCAGAAAATATAAGTGCCACCCTTGGCCAAATGTTTTGGCTGTTCACATAAAGGGAGACCTGACAATAGAAAAAGCATCAAATCAGCTCGTCGCTGACACCAATTATTCTTGGCCTTTATCAATCACCAATTCATTCGGCAATCCCTCACGAGATCCCGATATTTGGCAAAAAGACATAAAAAAAAGTGTCAAACACGCAAAAAAAGGCCAAATGGTCTGGGGCAGTTTTGAAGGAACTCACTGGGACGGATCATCCGCCAAGGATTATATAAATGATTGGGTATTAGGCGCAAAACTTTTGAAAGAGGCAAACGCCCAGGCCGTCGAGGCAAATTTCTCCTGTCCAAACGAAGGGACGGCCAACCTTCTCTGTTTTGACGTTGCAAAAGTTCAAATTATTTGTAATGCGATTAAAAACGAAATTGGCAATACGTCACTATATATAAAGACCGCTTATTATCAAGATCAAAAACTTTTAGAAAAATTGGTCGAGAATGTCGGAAAAATAGTCGACGGCTTTTCTTCCATAAACACCATCCAGGCAGAAGTCGTCGGCAGAAATGGAAAACAGGCATTGCCGGGCGAGGGAAGAAAAAGAAGCGGAATTTGTGGGGAATCAATTAGATGGGCTGGCCTAAATATGGTTGCCCGCTTAAAAAAACTAAGAGAAAAACTCGGATTTTCTTACAAAATAGTAGGTGTAGGAGGCGTCATGACGGCAAGAGATTATTTTGAATATAGAAAAAATGGAGCAGATATCGTCATGAGCGCCACCGGCGCCATGTGGAATCCACTCCTAGCTCAAGATATAAAAAAAAGGTAATTATGGAAGAGGAAATAAAAGAAAAAATTGTCGAATTTTCTCAAAAATACCCCCCCGAGCAACTAACAAAAGGACAAATCATAGTCCGGGCAGGTGATATGCCAAAAGGAATTCACTTTTTAGAAAAAGGTTTTATCCGCCAATATGTCCTAAGCAATGATGGCGAGGAAATGACTCTAAATATCTTCCGTCCTGTGGCCTTTTTTCCTATTCCCTATGCACTCGATATCTACACACCCAATTATTTTTTTGAAGCCATGGAAGAGTCGCAAGTTCGAATTGCACCTAAAGAAGATACTCTATTATTTTTAAAAAATAATCCCGATGTGTTATTAGATTTACTGAAACGAGTATTTGTCGGCCTTGAAGGAATACTAGTCCGGATGGAACACCTCATGTCCGGAGAAGCACACCACAAACTCATTGCAATTCTTATTCTTTCGGCAAAGCGCTTTGGTCAAGAATCTCCAAATGGAATTGCAATCGATGTAAAACTGACACACAAAGATCTCGCCAGTCAAGCCGGATTAAGTCGCGAAACAGTAAGTAGAGAAATGGCCCGCCTTAAAGGAAAAGGCATAGTCGACTATACCTCCTCTTCCATTTTGATAAAAAATCTCGAAGATCTGGAAAGAATAATCCGAAAATCGCTGTGACAACTATCACAGCATGCAAATAAAGACAAACTATATGCTGATATAAATGCAAAAAGAAAATTTAAATCGCTGGTTCAAAAGTATTGTCATTTCCCTCATCATATTCTTTTTATTTTCAATCTACCTCTTACTTCGTCGTGGCTATTTCAATCTTTATATCGCCAATAAAGTTTTTGGTTCTAGTGCCGTAATAATCGCCGGACTCACACTTCTCATTGGACCTGTTAGTAAAAAAATTCAAAACCTAGCAAAATTTATGACTATCCGCCGTCACCTAGGTCTAATTGCTCTCCTTTTTGCGATTATTCATACACTTGTCTCATTTTTTTTCTTACCGGAAAAATTTCCCCTTTCTTGGTATGGAAAAGAAATAGTCCCAGTTTTTTTTGGATTATTAGCTTTAGGCCTTTGGCTCTATCTAGCTTACCTATCCGAAAATGAGAGAATACTAAAAATGGGCTCCGATCTATGGAAAAAACATCTAAGTTTAGGTGGAAAAATAGCTTTTCTTTTTGTCTTTTTCCATTTGGTCGTAATGAAGTACCCAGGGTGGTTAAGATGGTTTCAAGGACAAACAAAGCAAACTCCAGAACTTTTAAATCCCGAGTATCCACCCGCAAGTCTCTTTGTATTTATTGCTATGTTAGGAATAATAGTTTATCGTATTCTTAACGATTATTTTTTACCTCAAAAAAAATAAATGTTTAATCTTACAGGAAAGGTAGCCCTCGTTACTGGTGCCTCAAGTGGAATTGGTTACTCGGCAAGCATGGCTCTCGCCAGGGAAGGCGCAAAAGTAGCTGCCGCAGCTCGACGAATCGACCGCCTGGAAGAACTTGTTTCCAAAATAAAATCTCAAGGAAAAGAAGCTATCGCAGTCAAAATGGACGTCACCAAAAAAGACGAAATTGTTGCTGGAGTTGCTAAAGCCATTGAGACATTCGGCAGATTAGATATATTGGTAAACAACGCCGGAGTTGCAGATTTTACCCCCTTTTTAGAAATGACCGAAGAACAATGGGATAAAGTAATCGATACAAATCTAAAAGGATATTTTTTAGTTGCCCAGTCAGCAGCAAAGGAAATGGCCAAAAATAAATGGGGTAGAATTATTAATATTTCCTCTATCGCCATGGGCGGACAAGGTATCGGTTTTCCGGCAATAGCCCACTATTGCGCCTCAAAAGGTGGAGTAGTCGCATTCACAGAGGCCCTGGCCGACGAACTTGCCCCAATGGGAATCTTAGTAAACTGTATTGCTCCGGGTCTTATTGAAACAGAAATGACCCAAAGTATAAAAAGTAATCCCGAGGGATACAATGCAATTTTGGCCAAAAATCCCTTAAAACGCGCCGGAAGACCCGAGGAAATCGCAGCAGGAATAGTCTTTTTATCTTCAAATGAAGCTAGCTATACAACCGGCGCCACCCTCGTCATCGACGGCGGCTGGTTATCTCAATAATTTCTCCGACCAAAAAAAACTGCAACCTTCTTTTCCAACCATAGCACTGTGTTTCACATTTCCAGTAATAATGAGTTTATCTCCCTTTTGACAAACAAAACTTTCATCACCTACCTTTACATTCATACTTCCCTCTAAAAAGGCTAGAAGCTTGGTTTCCGGATGGGTATGAGGAGTATACACAAATCCCGGATTATCAGAAAATTTCATCGGAGTAAAACCCTCATCACGTATTTTGTCTTCTATCTCTTCCTCAGTTAGCCCAGAATAAAAATCCTTGTAATACATAAATTAAGTATATCATTCAAATTCAAATGTAAAGTCTACTTGACATTTGATGTGATGGTGATTACACTAATTTATGTATGTATGGAAGAAAAAGTCAAAAATAACGTCCAAATGCTTCGTACTAATTACAACATCACTCAAGAAAAGTTAGCCCAAATACTTAGCGTCTCCAGACAAACAATTATTGCTATCGAAAAAGGAAACTATACACCATCAGTTTTGCTGGCATTAAAGATTGCGGACTATTTTAAACTTCCATTGGAAAAAGTTTTTTATTTATGAAAGATTTTATAAAAGAGTTTGGCGTAGCATTAGTTTTGTTAATACTTTCAATGCTCCTTTTAAATCCGGGCAATACCTGGATGCCGGGGGAAACATCAATGATGATACTGGCAGGTCTCGTCATCACTTTTGTATTCTTTGCGAGTTTCATATACAAAGAAAAAGTATCAGATGAAAGAGAAGCGTATCATCGATTTCTTGCCTCTCGCTATGCCTATTTACTAGGCACTTCAGTCCTCGTCCTAGGCGTTACCATACAGACTTTTCAGCATACACTTGACCCTTGGCTCGTTTTAACCCTAATTACTATGATTCTTGGAAAAATAGCCGGCCAAATTTATGGAAAGATTAAACATTAATCCGCCAACTGGCGGAAAGGAGAGTCTATGAATAAAAATTTTGTTTTTGGCGCAATTACTGTCTTAGTCTTATTAGGAGGATCAGTATGGTTTTTTGTCTCAAATAAACCAGCCGAAGAAAAGATGATGGAGAAAACTGATACTACCCTAGACACAAACATGAAGGCAGAAGGATATCAAGGAAATGTAATAGCCGGCAAAACATCTCCCTATCTCGAGTTTAATAAAAATGATTATGATAAAGCTATCAACGAAGGAAAGTTTATAGTCCTCAATTTCTATGCCAACTGGTGTCCCATTTGTCGGCCAGAACAAAAAGAATGGCAAAGCGCATTTAACGAGATTACGGATCTAAATGTGATAGGTTTTCGAGTAAATTATAACGATTCAGACACCGACGAAGATGAAAAAAAATTAGCTAAAGAATTTGACATCACCTATCAGCACACAAAAGTCATTCTCAAAAATGGAAAAGAAATCTTCAAGGTGACTGAGCAATGGGATAAAGATCAAATTCTCTCTCAAGTAGACAAATATAAATAAATATGATCATTTTGCTCATTTTTGCCTTCCTGTCAGGGTTAGTTACAATTCTTGCTCCCTGCATTTGGCCGCTTTTACCAATAATTCTTTCTTCATCTGCAACCGGAGGAAGGGAAAAATCATTTGGCATTACCCTCGGTATCATGATCAGCTTTGCCATTTTTACTCTGACCATTTCCTATTTGGTTTCGCTTTTTAATATCGATCCAGATTTTCTTCGCCTTTTTGCCGTCATCGTCATCGGTTTTTTAGGACTCTCATTAGTAATTCCCCGACTTTCGGGAGTTTTAGAAGTCTGGGTCAGTAAAATTAGTAGCAAAATTAATCCAACCTCGTCCCAACCAAGAAGCGGTTTCTGGGGAGGACTTATTACCGGAGTTTCTCTTGGCATTGTCTGGACTCCCTGCGCCGGACCTATTCTCGCAACTATCGCCACTTTATCAGCCACCCAGGCCGTAAACCTTTCCCTTGTTTTAGTAACTATTGTCTACGTCACAGGAATTGGAATTCCACTCTTTTTCTTCTCCTACGGAGGTTCACTCCTTATTACAAAATCAAGAATACTTTCTCCCTATCTTGGTCGCATCCAGCAAATATTTGGCATCATCATGATTGCCACCGCCCTCGCCATTTTTACCAACTACGACAAAGTCCTTCAGGCAAAACTCCTAGATAGCGTCCCGGCCTATGCAGATTTTCTGGTGAAACTCGAAAGTAATCAAGAAGTTAAAAAACAACTCGACGTTTTAAAAGGCAAAAAGGAAACAGACGATATGACCGGAAAAGCCTTAAATCCAATTTCCGAAATGGGGCAAAATTTGTTACCCAAATATGGTCAGGCTCCAGAATTTGTTGGAATTGTTAAATGGTTAAATTTACCAGAAGGAAACCTGCCTGCCGGCAGGCAGGAAGAATCATTGACTATGTCACAACTCAAAGGCAAAGTAGTTCTTATCGATTTCTGGACTTATACCTGCATAAATTGTATTAGAACCCTTCCATATGTCACTTCCTGGTACGAAAAATATAAAGACGATGGTCTAATCGTCGTCGGCGTCCATACACCCGAATTTGAATTTGAGAAGAAGACAGAAAATGTAGAAAACGCTATTAGACAATATAAAATCACTTACCCAGTAGCCCAAGATAACGATTATAAAACTTGGGATGCTTATTCCAATAGGTATTGGCCGGCCAAATATTTAATCGATAAAGATGGAATTCTCCGCTACTACCACTTCGGCGAAGGAAAATATGAAGAAACAGAAGAAGCAATTAGAACCTTATTAAAAGATTTAGGGAAAGATATAGAAAAACCAATGCTTGACTTAACAGACGAAACGCCCAAAACGCGAAACACTCCCGAATCATATTTAGGCTCAAAAAGAATGGAATTCTATTATCCGGGAAGATTTCTTAACAATGGAAAACACAATCTAACACTCCCGGAAAACTTACCCGAAAACACATTTAGTTTCGGTGGAGATTGGACCATCAAAGACGAGTACGCTTATGCGGGAAAAAATGCAGTCCTTGAGTTAAACTTCAATGCCAATAAAGTATTTTTAGTAATTCGTCCATCAGAATCACAAAAAAATTCAACCATGAAAGTTTTATTCGATGGAAAAGTTGTCGATAAAAATAATGCCGGAGTCGATGTCAAAGTTGGAATCGTAACTATAGATTCCGATCGGTTATACAATTTAGTTGATTTAAAAGGAAGCCCAAGTCGTCACATTTTACGCCTCGAATTTCAAACAGAAGGAATATCCATCTATGCTTTTACCTTTGGCTAAATAATTTAGTGGGCAATATTTTTTACTTTTTTAATCCTCTTAATTGTTTTAGCCCGTTCTATAGATTTATGTTGTAAAGCAATTAACTTATCTTTTCTCACCTGCAATTCCACATCCACAATCTTTTGACACTCACGATCTGGACAGACAGTCTCTGTATGAGTAATAAAAGAAATACCAGTATTCTCATTCCAACTTTTAACCACAATCCGCATTTTCCCGCAACGAATGCATGGGGTAATATAAGACACTAAAATCTCCTCCCTCCACCGCCACCTCGTCTGTCTCCACCACCAAATCTTCCTCCACCTCCTGGACCTCCTCCTCTCCCACCGGTATAAGTCGGTTTCGGCAGCGCCTCTTTCACTACGATAGTCCGACCCTCAAGATTGTATCCATTAAGTGCTGCAATTGCTTTTTGCGCTTCTTCCTCTGTACCCATCTCGACAAAACCAAAACCTCTACTTTGTCCTGTATATTTATCTTTGATAACTGCCACAGATACTATTTGTCCGTGTTGAGAAAAAAGTTGCCCCAATGCGTCTTCTGTCACAGAATAGGGAAGACTTCCTACAAAAAGATTCTTTGCCATTTAATAACTCCTTCTAGAAACACTTGACGAATATATAAGTCTAGTGTTTCTTGAACCCGCCTAAGATCGCTCTTCGAGCCGCGCTACGAATAGTAGGTAAGGCGAGAAGTAAGATCAGGCGGATAAAAACATTTAATAAAAATTAAATAAATAAAACTGCCTAAATGAGAAATTATTTGAAGAAGTTGAAAAGATATTCAAAGAAAATTTAGGAAATCTTTACTTACTAAAAACGAAAATCAAATTTAAACAGATTTACATATTCAAAATCTGTAAAACATATTATACCACATCCAACTCCCAAAGACAATGCAGTGATACTGCACGATTAATACGGTCCAAAAGGTTTATAATATAGATAATGAAAAAACATAAAATTGTATTTTTGGATAAGCTGGCCATACCTGAAAATCTTTTAAAAAAACTTGAAGATCGGGCTACTGTAATTCTCCCCAAACAATCATGGCCAAATGAAGAAGAAGTTATAAAATCAGCAAAAGATGCCACCATCCTCGTCAGCAAATGGGTCCATATTGGAGAAAAGATTTTGAGAAATGCTCCAAATCTTTCCTATGTCGTCATGGCTATGACTGGCTATCAAGATTGGGTGGATATCAAAAAAGCGAGAGTTTACAACATAAAAGTCTCCAATGTGCCTGATTTTTCCACCGAGGCAGTGGCCGAACACGCAATTTTATTAATACTTTCTGTCCTTCGCAGATTAAACTCTGCCCAAAGTACGCTAAAAAGGGGAGAGTTCGACCCTAAATTCTTCAAAGGAGTAGAACTTAAGGGAAAAACCCTGGGTATCATCGGTTTTGGCCATATCGGAAAAAGGATTGCAGAAATCGCCAAGGGTTTTGGCATGAAAATTGTCTACATCACTTCAAAGTCTTCGAGAAATGACATGGAAAATTTATTAAAGAAATCCCAAATTCTTTCCATAAGTGTTCCCCTGACTCCCAAAACCCACCATCTAATTTCCGAAAAAGAACTATCCCTTCTTCCCAAAGGTGCGATAGTCATAAATACCGCCAGAGGCAAAGTCATCGATGAAAAAGCACTGATAAAATATTTAAAAAGCGGACATCTAGCTGGAGCTGGACTCGATGTTTTTGATAAAGAGCCGCCCGATAAATATAATCCCTTATTTTCATTACCAAACGTCGTCGTCACCCCTCATATTGCCTGGAATACAAAAGAATCCCAGGAAAGACTAGCAGAAGGAATAGTCAAAAACATAGAATCATATCTCAAAGGCAATCCCATAAACATCGTTACCTGAAAATTAGTATATGTCTAAATTCACCCTATTGGGGGACTGCTTGTACTGAGCTTGCCGAAGTAAAAGAAATTAGAATTTTATTTATCTAGTAATATTATCTTATTAGAGTAATAATAGTATTAACTCGGATTAAGTAGTTTGCTTTGTATGTCAGACTTATTTTCAGAACAAAAACTAGCGGATGTCAATTTCCAAGCAAAAGTAAAAAATAGTTTGACGACAAGATTACATTTAGGAAGAGCCTTAAACGATCAAGACAAAGCAAATTTTTTAGATGAAGCAGTAGGTGAAGCCAGAAGAACAATCATAGATCCTCCACAACGCAAAATGGAAACATCCGATGCAGAATTCTTTAATGCGGTATTAAAAGAGACAAGGGATAAACTTGGAGAAATCGGCATAGATAGTCCTGATCAGTTACTACCAAGTCCCGACCAAATCATCGTATGGGATAAAAATATTGAGGATGGAACAGATACCCATGGAGATGTGAGTGCTTATGGAGGATATGTCAACTTAAAGATAGTAAAAGATTTACCAGTGAACTCTCCGGATGCGAAAAGAGTTCTGATCCATGAGCTTTCGCACTATATAACCCAGAGTACAGTTGTGAAAGACGCTTATGGTGATATTAAAGTGAACCGAAGAGGATTTAATAGAATAGAGAACGACCATAAAAAATATGGAGTGATTGAAGAGTCAACAGCAGAATTATTTACACTATTTTGCACCGACGGTATAAATCCAACGTCATATTCAAAACAAGTACCTTTTATGATGGCTTTAATAAATAAGTATGCGGGGGATAGACAAATGAGCGAATTAGAATTTTTCAAGAAATTATTCAAGGCAAAAGTATTTCAAGACGAAAGAGAGCTTTTACAACTTCTTGATCCTAAAATAGTAAAACAAATAAATAATATAAGAGTGAAAGAAGCCGGATGGGGTATATCTGATCCTTCGCAATTAACACAAATCGCACAGGAAAATGGGTTTGGAGAAAAATATCTATCTCTTCAAAATGCAATAGATACTGGAGAAGTTATACATTTCCCTGGTCTTAATGGTGGAATAAAAAAAGGACCTGTCCAAAGTGATAAATGAGTCTCTTGAAGTAAAAAATAGCGCCTTGTGAAGGTCTATATAGACCTATGTTGCGGGCACTGAAACAAATCAGAACCTTTTTTGGATACTCTCACGCTAATTTATGAGGTATGAAGAAATGGTTTATCGAGAAAAAACAAAAAGAATTATACTTATAAGAATAGTGATTACGCCAATTGCAAAGAATTTTTTACCCTCTTTTACAGCGGCTTCTCCTGTGATTAATTTATTGCGATTTAACGGTAGAAATTTAACTCGTTTTTCTTGTATCGTTTTGTAGCCAGCAAAAACAAGATATAAACCACAAATCAATATCGCAATAGGAAGGAGGTTGTTCATATTAAAAGTATTATATCAGATAGTGAATTTAATTAAGGACGAAAAATAACAGAATTAAGTTTCTCAAAATAAAAAAACAGAGCCTTAGAAGGCTCTGTTTATCGTATGTTGCGGGGACTGAAAGAAATCAGAACCTGTTAGCTTGAGTTCCAAGGAAAAAATTAGTATAATATAAAGAGTAAAATTATACCGCGGGGTAGTGTACAGCCGCACAGGAGGCTCAATTTTTGGGCTCCCCGATGAAAATCGGGGTTAACTTAGCTATATCGGTAGATTCCTAATACGGGAGAATACCGAGGCAACCTTTTTTAAAGGAAGTCCGTAGAGACTATACGCTAAGTTACAAGCAGTTCCCATGCTTGTAAAAGATATAGTCCGACACTCCAAGTAATTGGAGAGTACAGATCGCATAATCTCCTAGACCAGGTGCGACTCCTGGCTCCGCAACAAAGTTCCTTAGAAGAGAGGCTAATTATGACTAAAAATCTGTCTTATCTTATCGATTTAACTTATGATAAAGACTACAAAGGCTATGTTGCAGATGTAGTAAATCTTTATGGCTGTATGAGTCAGGGAAAAACTAAGAAAGAGGCATTAGCAAATGCAAAAAATGCAATTAAAGCTTATATGGAAGCAATTGAAAAGAAGAAATCACTTGAACAAGAAGTAGTAAATGTCCCCATTCAATTTGCCTCTGCATAACTTCTTCGAAAGTAATTACATCATTGTTATCCTTTGATTTATCTATGCTATGCTTAAAATCGTATGAATTATCGAAAGATTGATAATTGGCGAGAATATAAAGAACTTTCTGGTTTAAAAGATTTGCCAGATGCTCCAAAAGAAATCTACTATTTAGGAAATTGGAATCCAAAAATTTTTACAAACTGTGTCGCCATCGTCGGTAGTCGCAGAATGACAGAATATGGCCGGCGCGTAATTGAAAAAATAGTTCCCCAATTGGTTTTTGAGAAAAAGACAATTATCTCCGGATTTATGTATGGAGTGGATCAATATGCTCATCAAGTTTGTATAGAAAATAATGGCAAAACAATTGCCGTACTGGGATGGGGAATTAATATTAAGCTTGAGGGAAATGATCGAAAACTCGCCGAAAAAATTATTAACTCCGGTGGACTCCTTCTATCTGAATGGGAAGATCAAAAAGGTAATCTTTGGACATTTCCCAAAAGAAATAGAATCATTGCCGCCCTTAGTCATGAAGTAATTATTATCGAAGCCGCGGTAAAAAGCGGCTCCCTCATTACCGCCAATCTTGCCGGCAAACTAAAACGCACCCTTTGGGCAGTTCCCGGACCAATAACCAGTCCTACCTCTTTTGGCACAAATTCCCTTATTGCCCAAAATCAGGCCATGATGTGGCTTGGGGGAAACCCGTCCAAACCAGCTCTTTCAAAAGATCCCCTATTAAATATGCTTCAAAGTGAGTCACTGACAACAAATGAAATTGCCAGAAAACTAAACCAATCTGTCGTCCAAACAGGCGCCCAACTATCGCTCCTTACCCTGTCCGGCCAAATAGTTGAAAAAGGAGGGAAGTATTATTTAAATTATGTTGACTAAAGTAAGTTCCGTTGCCAATATTGGACTTGAGACAATACCCATAGATGTTGAAGTTGATGTAGCCCAGGCCGGATTTCCTGGGTTTACCATCGTAGGACTTGCAAGTAAAGCAGTCGAGGAAGCCAGAGAGCGGGTAAAAACCGCCATCATCAATTCCGGTTTTGATTTTCCTCCCAAAAAAATAACCGTTAATCTTGCCCCTGCTGATATCCCTAAAGATGGAGCAGCCTACGATCTGCCTATTGCCATAGGCATACTCCTCTCCAGCGGTCAGCTAACAATGGATGATTCAATTAATTTGGGAAAATCACTATTCTACGGCGAACTTTCACTGGACGGCACATTAAGACCTACTCGCGGAATTCTTCTTCTTGCCCTTTTTGCCAAAGAAAAATCATTTTCCACCATCTTCGTTCCAGAGATTTCGGCAGGTGAAGCCAGAGTCGTACCAGGTATAAATATAATGCCCTTAAAAACTTTGACCCAATTGGTAAACCACTTATCTGGAAAAACCACAGTTATTTCATTGGAGCATACCTCAATCAAAGATTCAATCGATGAAGTTTTGGCAGAATTTGATCTAAAAGATATTGCCGGACAAGAACAAGCAAAAAGAGCTCTCATTATTGCTGCTGCCGGAGGGCACAATGTCCTCATGTGGGGACCGCCCGGAACAGGAAAAACCATGCTCGCCCGCTCACTCCCAGGTATACTTCCGCCGTTAACTCCAGAAGAGGCTCTCGAGGTGACCCGAATTTATTCTATCGCCGGACTTCTTTCCTCTGGAGAATCTCTCATGAAAAAGCGTCCTTTTCGATCGCCACACCATGGTGTCTCTGCCGCAGGACTAATCGGAGGAGGAAGTAATCCCCTTCCTGGTGAAGTAAGTCTCTCCCACTTAGGCGTTTTATTCCTCGACGAAATGCCCGAATTTCAAAGGGGAGTTCTTGAAAGTCTCAGGCAACCCATGGAAGATGGTTTTATAGAAATTGTCCGAGTGTCAGGACACGTTCGCTATCCGGCAAGTTTTACATTAATCTCAGCAGTCAATCCCTGTCCCTGCGGCTATTTAGGTCATCCCAAAAAAGAATGTAAATGTACTGAAAAACAAATTGCCAAATACAATCACAGGATCTCCGGACCTATTCTCGATAGGATAGATTTATATGTTTTAGTTTCCGTCATTGAAGCCGAAAAACTCTCCATCAATAGACCGAAAAGTAAAGATAACATCACCTCAAAACAAGCAAAAGACCTAGTATTAAAAACACGAAGAATCCAATACAAACGTTTTATGGGAATTTCAATATATACCAATTCTCAAATGAGAAATAAGGAAGTTAAAGAGTATTGTGAATTAACCCCTGAAGCAGAAAATCTTCTTAAATTGGCCTCAGATAAATATAATTTTTCCGCCAGAAGCTACTATCGCCTTATTAAAGTCTCCCGGACAATAGCAGACCTCGAAGGATCTAAAAAAATCTTTCCAATCCACATGGCCGAAGCTCTTCAATACAAACAGCATATATGAAAAAGTTCAATAGACAAACAGGACTTCTTGCAGAAAAATTTGCTGCCGACGCATTAAAGGAAAAAGGATATCAAATTCTTGCTCAAAATTTTTCCAATAGATACGGAGAAATAGATATCATCGCTAAAGATAAAAATGTTTTAGTCTTTGTCGAAGTCAAAGCAAAAATTGGTACCGACTTCGGCATTCCAGAAGAAATGATAAACCCCAGCAAATTACAGCGCATCCGCAATATGGGCTTGATCTATATGAAAGATAAATCTCTTCCTTGTAGGATTGACGTTGTTGCGGTAATTCTCAGTGAGTCAAATACACTCATTCGCCTGACTCATTATGAAAATGTCTACTAAAATAATTATTCTCCTTATACTAATCCAATCCTTTCTTCTTTATTCCACTAAAACCATCCTCTTTCCCGAAATGTATTTTTTACCCTGGCTCGTTTCAAAAGGCTTAATCCCTTATAGAGACTTTTTCGATCATCATGGATTTCTTACTTATTATCTGCTTGGCCCTTTTGCTTCCACAGGAAATTTTGAAGCACTCAAATTAGTTTATATAACAGTTCTTGCCATTAATTTAACTTTATTCCTTCTCATTCTCAAAAAGACTGCCTCAAAATGGGGACTTATCACTGGAGGAATTCTTTATGTCTTAATCAATTTTTACGTCGGAGAAAATATTTTATGGTACGAATCTTTTATCACAACATTATTTCTTCTGGGTTATTATTTTATTCTGAATAATCATAAAATTTATCTCTATCTCACTGGAGCAAGTATTGCCCTGGCTACACTCATAAAACCCACAGCGGGAATAACAATTCTTCCTCTTCTCTTTAATAAAATGAAAAAAGAAATATTCTTTGGCTGGATAATTATTTTAATTGGCGCATTTCTATTTCTCTTAAATAGTAATAGTTTTAGTCAATTTGTAATAGGCGTCATAAATTACAATACTTTTTTATCCTCATATTTCCATCCTTCATTTCTAATCCCCTGGAAATTCTATTTTCTTTCGGCCGGAATAATTATTGGAAGTATCGCAATTTTATACAAAGAAAAAAAGCATAAATATATTTATCTATCATTAATTTTTCTCACAGGCGCAGTATTCTCCTTAAAAACTGGCTTAGGTGGAGACAAACTAATTCTTCCAGCAACATTTTTTACAATTCTCATCGGACAGGCTGTTTCAGATAAAAAAAATGCTCTCAGCAAAATTTTTATTGTTATAGTATTTTTCTACATATCGATTCTTACTATAAAGAGCATAGGAAAATATGATGAATTTAAAAATACCCGCATTCCCTGGCAAGAAGAGCTTCCCATAAAACAAACCGAAAAAGAAATAGTAGAAAAAATAAAACCAGGAGAAAATTTATACGTTTTCAGCAATCACGCAGAATTGTATATGAAACTAAATACTCTCCCCAAAACTTATTTCCCGCTTTTTTTCCCCGGTTTTAAACACTATTTTCCAGATCTGGAAAAAAAAATAATAGAGGAGCTGAAACAAAATAAGATTAAATATATAATAATCCCAAAGCAGTCAGACAAAGAGCAGCTCCAGATGAAAAAAGTTCTTCAGTTTGTAGAAAAGGAGTATAGAATAGAAACAGAAACTGATACCTATAAACTCTTGAAAAGAATATAATGAATTAGTATGAAAGCCGTCGTTTTTAAGGGATCGGGTGGCACGGAAGTAATTTCGATTGTCCAAAGACCAAAACCCATTCCTAAAAAAGATGAAGTGCTCGTAAACGTCCATGCAGCAGGGCTAAACCGGGCAGAAATCCTTCAAAGAAAAGGACTCTATAAAGCACCGAGTGACGCACCAGCAGATATCCCCGGCTTGGAATTTGCAGGGGAAATAGAGGAGACAGGAGAAAAAGTAATGGGCATAACAGGTGGAGGAAGCCAGGCAGAATACCTATCTGTATCCAAAGATTTATTGATTCCGATTCCCGCTAATTTAGATTTTGTAACTGCAGCTGCAATCCCGGAAGCGTATATTACAGCCAGCGATGCCATTTACACTCAACTTCAAATTAAGTCCAAAGATTCAGTCCTCATCCACGCCATTGGAAGCTCTGTCGGAATTGCACTTCTGCAAATATTAAAAACAATAGGTTGCCAAGTAATTGGAACATCTCGAACCCAAGAGAAATTGGACAAAGCAAAAAAATTAGGATTAGATTTAGGAATTAATTCACAAAATCAAGACTTTCAAAAAGAAATAAAGTCAGTTGATGCAATTATTGATTTTGTCGGTGGACCATTTTTAGATAAAAATATTGCTGTTATAAAAGAGGGAAGAAAAATTCTTATTTTAGGATTGATCGGTGGAGTAGAAGCAAAAATAAATTTAAACCATCTCTTACCCCGAAGGATAAAAATCCTCACAGCCAATATGCGTACAAGACCATTATCTGAAAAAATTGCGGCGACCAATGTATTTAAAAATAAAATCCTCCCGTTCATAGCCAGTGAAAAAATTAAACCGGTAATCGATCGGGTATTTAAATTAGAAGAATTACCCAAAGCCCATCAGTACATGGAAGAAAATAAAAACTTTGGCAAAATAATCATTAAGATTCAATAAAAATTCCTTTTTTTAAAGAAAATTTCTCCTGATTGAAAAAGCTAAGGTTTTATAGTAAATATTTGTTGTGACGTATATCACTTCGAAAGGGGGTGAAATACATGGAGCAAAATAAATGGATGTGGCTAGGAGGTGCACTACTTGCTGGTTTAGTAATTGGTTATATAGCTAGAGGTGTAACAACATTGAGTCCGACGACACAAAATCCAGAACCTACTCCCATGACCCAGGCAGAAAACTTACCTCACTCGGGTTTTACTCTGCATATCGATGCCGAGAAACACTTTCCAGCCGATGAGAAAAAGATAGCTCATCACTGGTGTAAACAAGTAAAAGGCGGTATGTTTGAGTGTCAGCTGTATGACTCAGACGATAAAGATGCAAGACTCGTAGGAGTCGAAACAGTGGTAGACACCAAAACTTGGCAAGCCTTTGACGCGGACGAACAGGGATTATGGCATTATCATAAAGAAGAAATTCCCAAGATTAACGCCAAACTTCCTGATCTATCAGAAGAGGAAGCAGCCAAAGTAGTTCAAATGTTAAATGAGACCTACGGCAAGGTTTATCTACTTTGGGATCCAGCTCAATCTGATCTTCCCATCGGCCAGCCAAGTATTACTATTTTAGAGTAAAAGAAGACGGGGATTGCTATCGTCAGATAAATTCATAAGATAGTTGTCTTCGATATGCAATAGTACCTAGTGGAATAACTTCTGTTGATGAATCCACTTGAAAAGTTTGTTCGTCAATAAGCACGCCTCTATGATTATCTTTAATTAACTCTAAATTAAGCTCACCTTGAGCAAAGTCCAACCAATAAATATAAAAGGAATAAATATTAAACAGTACTATAGTTCTATTCACCGAGTCAAACTGAATTTTCTGTCTTTCATCGGGAGTAAATTTTGCAAGTTGAGTAGGTACAAAACGATATAATTTACGTTCTTTAACCATCGCACGCAATTTATTACTGCCTGCAACCATAAAAGTTAAAGCTCTCTTTTCATGGTTTGGCCTAGAAATCCCCCATAGAGTTTCATCCAGTGGACTCATTGAGGAAGTATTATAGTGCAGCGGAGGTCGTAGACAAAATAATATTCCAACAATCCTCTTCAGTGCCGGGACCAGGATTCGAACCTGGGAAGGCGTGAGCCACATGATTTACAGTCATGCCCTGTTGGCCGCTTAGGTATCCCGGCTTGGAGCCATTATATCAAATAGCTCGCACCTATTTTATCAAAAATTTTTGAAACTTGATACTTTATTAAACTGTAGCAAGAAAAAGGGGTTTAAGGGGAAAATGAATTGCTACAGTTTCGCCAATCATTAAGCCTCGCTTCGCTCGGCTTTCTTTTTGCTTAGCCCTCCTTTCGGTCGGGTCTTCGCCTTCTCTCTTTGGGAAATTTTCGTTATAAGGAAGGGGAAATTATTTTATAGAGTATTAGGTTTTTCTGATTCCGTCACAGCCCACCCACCCAATTTTTAGATGTAGGCGACTTCCCCCGCTTTGGGCGAGAGAGCTCCCTATGGGGAGCTTCGCTGGAAGTCATCTTGTTTTATCATCTCTTTACAGTCTCTTACTCGCTTCGGGAAGAATCGTTATCCATCCATACAGTCTTCGTCCCTCCGCTCACCTTGAGTTTGATTTAGTATCGCCTGCCGTCGCGGGGGATATCCGCTTCCCCCTTTCGCTCATCCCGACTTTTCATCGGGATTCGCTATGTTCCCCCTTCCTGTGCTGGCTGGTCATCCCGCCATTGACATCGGCGGGATTCCGCCAGCACTAGGTGGGGGAGCCCCCGCCGCCTGATTTCTATCCCTTCCAGTGTCCGGTCGGCTCGTATCCCGCCTTTAGTCGGGATACTTCGCGCCTAGTTCGGACCGCTCACCCCGCGTTATCTTTATATAATGTATATCTCGCGGGGTTCGCCTTTGTCGGGAGCACTCTTACTTTATCTATTTGCCTTGATAGTCTTTCTGTCGTGCTCCCTCCTTTTAGGAAGCTACTATCCGATGGGGGCGGGGTCGGCGGATGTCGCCAACTTGGCCAATTACTTTTTCCACTTGGCCATTTTCCACCATTTTGGCCAAGTTTCTTTTTCTGTTGGCCAATTAACTTGGCCAATTGGTGCATGGGCTTGTCCTGAGGCAAGTCGGAGGATATACTGGATTTATGAGTGACGATATTGGCCAATCAACAGATACATCTTCGGCTCCTCCGGTTTCCGATGTTCCATTGGCCAATACGCCAGATTCCACTTGGCCAATTTCCACCAAAATGGCCAATGACCAACTACAAGAAGCATCACCATCTGGCCAATCAGCTAAAACTCCATTGGCCAATAACGATTCTGCATCGTCTCCGGACTTGGCCAATCAGGATGCAACCAGTTCTGGCCAAGTTACGACTTCACTAGACGCTTCTTCATCTCCCAATTTACCTAATCAGTCATTACCGGCCGATTCCACTTCTTCCATATCTCCCCAACCTGCCTCGCCGGTAGACGGGTCACCCTCATCACTCCAATCTCCCACAGATAATTTACCCTCGCCTATTTCTGTTCCTTCACCATCAGTTGAACCATCCCAAATGCAATCCAGACCGTCAGATAGTCCTTCTCAAGATACTACAACTTCTACTCCTCCCGACTTGGCCACTATCAAGCCGGTGTCTCCACAAAGCCCCCAAAACACCTCATTGGCCAATGACAATTCTCAAAAAACAGAAGAAATTAAGCCCACATCTCCTCCCAAAAGTTCTTTTGGCGATATCCTAGCTAAAGAAAATCCGCCATCTTCATCTAATCCTTCTCCTCCTTCTACTTCTTCTAATCCTCCTAAACCGTCATCTTTCGGAAATATCCTACGAGGATACAGTTCTTCATCCCAATTAGACCAATCTTTGCATGATGAACCCAAAATTAATATAGAACCCGTCGTCCCACCAAAGCCATCTCCGGCTGTTACTCCCCAGATCCCCCAACCACCCCAATTTCCCTTATCTCCCAATACAAGTGGCCTCCGCCAAAAAGCCAATCAAAAGCGACTCGACAAAAAACAAAAGAATCTCGACAGAATTATGCTCCTTATTAAAGAAACGGGAACTATCACAAACACAGATGTTCAAAGACTTTGTAGAGTTTCTCAAAGTACGGCCACCAACTATCTTACTGAGCTGGAAAAGAAAGGTATGCTCAAACAAAAGGGTATTCGCGGTGGAGCAAAATATACTTTATGAAATCTAAACCCAGTGCACAAAACAAAAAGTCAGGGAAAAACAAATATGTCCTTGTTCCTCTTGCGCTTCTTTTATCTCTTTCCTCCTTTTTCGCAGGAACAAAGTATGAGAGCGAGATTAAAGATGCGATTGAAAACCAACCGGTTATAAATCAACAGCAGATCATAGAGTTTCCCACGGAAGCCAAAATTAAAAGAGTTATAGATGGAGATACTCTCGAGTTACAAAATGGACAAATCGTGCGACTTGTCGGAGTTAATACACCGGATCATGGACAACCATATGATGAAGAATCCACAGAGTTTACCAAAAAACTCGTTGAAGAGAAAAAAGTAAATATTGAATATGATGAGTATAAATCAGACAGATTCGGAAGAATTCTTGCATACGTAGTAATAAACAACAAAAACCTCTCCATTGAATTAGCCAAACGAGGATTAGCCAAAGTTACTATCTACGAAAAAAGAAAACCACTTATTTATCAAGAGCAATTATTAAATGCCGAAAAAGAAGCAAAATTAAAAAAATTAGGTATTTGGAAAGCAGGTGATAAATAATGGATTTTCAAATAGCAGCTTTACAATTTTTATCAGGTGGCATGGGAGGATTAGTCAGAGCAGTTGTTGGTATCACTAAAGCCAAAGAATTCGATCCCGAAAAATTCAAATTTCAGTGGAAATATTTCGCAATCACTATTATTGTGTCTATAATCACCGGTCAAATGGCTGGACTTATTGCAAATGCCGACTGGCGTATGTCCTTATTAGCTGGCTACGCAGGGAGTGATTTTTTGGAGAGCCTATACAAATTAAGATTTGCACAATTTTTTAAGTCATGAAGATATAGACTTAGAAATTTAAAATAAATATATTATTTTATCTTTAGATTTATAATGGCTATTAAAATTAGTAAGAGCCCACAATTAATTTTTTCTGCACGAGCTTTAATTTTTATTGCAGTTTCCTTCTTGTTTTATCTACTTATAAATTATTTTTATCTTAAGTATACCGCGATAAATGAAATCCAAGATTACTTAAAGAATGCCAATAATAGGATAGTCTCTGACTTAGCTTATAAAAATGATAAGTGGGACACGACAGCGTATATAAATGATAGTCAAACAATTCAGGATAATCCTTTATATATATTAACAATAGATGGATTTGTTATCGACAGAATTAAACCAATAAATGGCTTTCTTGATACGTCCGATTTTATGTTTGGTTCTTCTTTTACAACTCCCAAAACTGTTTCAATCTTAGAAAGTGAAACATGGAGGTTGTATTCAAAAAAAATAATTAGAGAAAATAATATATTTGGTACTATACTAGTGGGAGATTTCCAACCGGAAACCACAGAATTAAAAAATATAGATGATGAACTAATTAAGACAGCAGATATGATATTATCTCAGATTAAGATCAGTAATAGTGAAATTGATATCTCAGAACTGGATTTAAAAAGAATTAATGTCAGACATTACGTAGAAATAATTGATAGATTTAATCGCTCAATAGAAAGCGTTGGTAGTGGAATACCAGCTTATATTGATAGAAGTTATGTTGCAAATGAATTAAACGAAAATTATAAGACAGTTTATGATACGAAGAGTAAAGAGCCTTTCCTAGTATACTCAAAACCTATTTTCGATATGTCAAATGATCCAATTGGTATAGTTATAAGTGGCTATTCGCTAAAACAAATCTTCATGAATCTTAGAAACCAGCTTATCTTTTTAACCATAAGTGGTTTGTCAGTAATTATATTTATATTCATATTTCTGATTCTTATATTTCAAAGAAATTTAGCATTTTTAATCAAGAATCCAAGAGCTGCGCTATTTGGCTTTTCTGGGAAACACGATGAGGCAAATTCAAAAATGGTCCTTGAGGTGGACCAAAATATAGACGGTACAGTCGTAATAAACTTCCAGGGTAAATTATATAAAATTAGTAAGCCGGAATTTGATAGTGAATCAGATCAACTAATTGAAAGATTAATGGATTTGGTTCAACCAGATACTAAAGAGATTGAATATGATGGTTTAAAAGATGAGCAATTAAAATTAAGTACCCCTCTGAGCAGACTTGTAACAAGGCTTGGATTTGTTGGATTAAAAAGAGACTTATTTTTTCCTCGTACATCTAAACAGAGAGTTTATTTTCGAAGATATCTGACACACAATGACTTAGTAGTTATGAATATAACTACTGAGCAAATTCTTACTGATCTATTTGTATCTTCGCAAACTTAGCAAACTAAAACTAGGTCTACACAGGTCGGCATAAGTCTTTTTATATCTCACAAGCCTCATTTAATTACATATCTTTTAAGATGAGATTATCAGCAAAACAAATTATAAATTTATGAATTATTAACTGAAAAAAATGTTTCATCCTTATATATCGGCAATAATCTTTATTTTAATTTGGCTACTAATTATAGTGTTATTATTTAAGACTTTATAATATGTTAAAAATTTCTGGAAAAAATTTAGCAGAATTAGCTTTACCAAATACTTGTTCTACTTGCTTTAGAATTAAGGTAAATTTGGACGCACAAATGAGTATCGAGCGTAAGAAAATTCCCTATCAAATGCCTATGCCAGGAATTTTCGCTAATTTAGATTCGCATATAAAACAAGTTGTAAAACATTATTTTGAAATGCATGGTAGAGTGCCTTCATGGTTTCCAAATATTGGAAGCCAAATAGTTAGCATTGAATCTCCACCAGGCTGGCAAAAATTCAACGCTTTTATTTCTGAATATAACATCTTTTTGACTGGCGCTCTTGATGTCGTTTTTAAATTAAATGATGGTTCATTTGCGTTTGGTGATTATAAAACAGCAAGATTCTCTGAAATGCACGATAGTTTAATACCCTTATACAAAGCTCAATTACATAATTATCTAGAAATTGCAAAAAGAAAAGGAATTTTTACTCCTGTTTCTAAGTTATTTTTAATTTATGCAGAACCCCTGGACTATAAACCTTACGATGGAATATATCAACTCACAGATTTCGAGAAGCTTTTTAAATTGCATTTCAGAGTCATACCAAAACTATTAGAAATCGATACTTATTTGACAGAAAACTTATTAAAGAAGGCTCGCTCAATTATGAGTAAGCATAATCCTGAAGCATTACCTAATTGTCCAAATTGCGCTTTGAGGACGAGGCTATATAATGAAGAATGTTTGCTAAGATCATCTAATAAAGAACAAATAGTATGAATAACTCTATATTAAATTTTATAAGATATTGCCTTAGTTACGTAAAATTAACCAGAAACCGAACTATACTAGATCAGCAGAAATACTCTGTTGATCTTCCGATGGATTATTTTGGGTTACTTGGTTTATTAAACGGAGATACGGATGAAAAGAATGGTGAGTTAATAAACCTAAAAACTTTCTATTCCTACGATCCCAAAAATGTTCCAGATGATGAGTTAAGTATTTATGAGAAAGAAAAAGAATTAGCAAACAAGATCGAGGAAATTTATAACAAATATCGTAACGACCAATATACAAAGCAAGTAATTTTAAGTTTTGGATATTTCGAAATTGAAATTCCTATCGAAGAGAATGGCGACGTTGTTACACAAGCGGAACAAGAGTCAGACGAAAAGCTAACTAAAACCAAAGTTGATCGCTATCCGCTTTTTTCATTACCGGTGAGAATAGAGAAAGAAATTCGCCAAATTGGAGTTGGAGAATATCTAGTTTACTTCGTTGATCCTGAAGTTCAAGTAAATATCGGAATACTAGAACCATTACTAGGGGAAGATCTATATTTTCAACTTTTGGAAGAAATTGGGAAATACGAAATTGAAGGAAGACTAACATTACCAATATTAGATTTAGAAATATTTAAAGAGATTTGGCACAAAATAAAGGCACAATTGCGCTTAAAAAATGCCAAATTTAATGAACAATCTTTTTCATTAGAAGAAGTAAAAATAGCCCTTGGCCCCAAAGCAAATTACTTCCTCGCAGAGGATCTAGCTAAATTGAGTCAATTAACAGAGGAAGAGCTTTCTAAAACTGCCCTTACATGTTGGACAGAAGATGAAGGATTAAATGTTGAAAGTGATATTCCACAAGAAAAAGATTTATATTTTCCCTTTTTATATGATAAATATCAGCTCTCCTCTCTATCAATACTTGGAAACGTCGCCTCAATTGTTCAGGGACCACCTGGAACAGGAAAATCGGAAACGATTTCAAATATACTTTGCCACCTAGCTGCCACTGGAAAAAAAGTTTTATTCGTTAGTCAAAAAGCACAGGCTCTTAAGGTTGTTAAAGATAAACTAAAAAAGCTAGAAATAAGGTATTTATTTGGATATTTGCCTAACCCAAATTCTGCTCAAATCGGAGAAGAGGATGAAGCTGACGGTATTGCGCCTCAACTGAGCGCTATTGGTTCACATATAGAAAAGATGAGTTTTACACAATATTCAAGTTCTAAATTCGCTCGCTATGTAGATAAAAGTGAAGTAGCTAGCTTGATTCATTCTGCTGTTGAAGAAAAAACTGTTAAACGAACTTCATTGAATAGCGTAATTAATGCTCAGAGAAAATATTATCAACTAAACCAAGAACTTTTAAATCTTAAAGAATATGACATTGACATTACTGATTTTAGTTATTTCACTCAAACATTCTCATCATTTGAGTGGCAGGAAATCAAGAAAGCAAAAGCGGAAATAGAAAATCTTAGTGAAATAATAAAAAAATATGAACTAAGTAATGAAAAAAAGGAATATGATAGTCTTTTTCCTTCACTCAATAGAAACCTTGGAGAAATCGCTGACCAGATTGGAACTATCAGAGATGATGTTGATAAAACAGGTTTTGACCGTCATTCAAAATTTTTGAGAAAAATAAATAACATGAGCCGCGATTTCCGTCTTAGTAATATTCGTGGAAAGCTCCCACGAGAGATTATCGATCATGTAGATAATATTTTACAAGCTGATAAATCAAGAAGCGAGCAAATAAAATTACTCGATAATCTCTATAATCATTGTTCCTATTTCAAAAACATTCGGATGCTTAATGGATTTGAAGAAGCCTTAAATCAAAGATTAAATATATGTGGTGTTTCAGATAAAGAATTTAAAATTATAGATGAAAAAATTAACAAATCTGCTTCTGCATCTTTAGACGATATCAAAGCTAAAATCCTACGAGTTCAGGAAATAAAATATGAACTAGAAATGCTCAAAAAGACTGAAAGCCCAAATAAGATATCTTTAGCAGTGAAGCGTTTCGAACAAAACAGAGTAAAACGTGTGGGGCAATATATTCAAAATATTATTAATCAAGGAATACTTGAAAAATGGAGGTCAGGTGTAACAATTAAGCAAATTGTAAGAAAACTAGCTAGTGCTTTTGGAAAATCAAAAAAGGCATTCAAGACCTTTGATAATCTACGTAAAGACATAAACAATTTTAATGCAATTCTTGATTTGATTCCTATTTGGATCATGGAACTCGATGATGCAAGTCGCATTATTCCACTTGAGGTTGGCATTTTCGATTATGTAATTTTAGATGAAGCATCGCAATGTAATGTAGCATATACCTTGCCAGTCATGTACAGGGCGAAGAAAATATTATTTGTGGGAGATAGTGAACAAATGCGAGATAGTACTATAATGTTTAAGTCTAATAGGGTTTTTGATGAACTTGCTCGCAGATATCAAATTCCTGAGGAAAGACAAATAAAAGCGACTGGAACTTCAGTGCAATCTGTCTTGGATATTGGTTATAAACGAGGTTTCATGGATCGTCCACTTAGATATCATTATCGGTCGCCTGCAGAATTAATTGGCTTTAGTAATAAATACTTCTACAAACCAAAAGGTAAAGAATTAATACCAGTTAATAACAATTACCTATCTTATAAAGATACGAACCGTATAATGTTTGTACATGAGGTTAAATCTAATTGGAAGGAAGAATTCTCTGATAACATAAACGTTGCAGAGGCAAACAGAATACTTAAGCTTTTTAAAGAATTGCGAAGTGATATTCGTTATCGAGATAAATCTATTGGTATTTTAACTTTCTTTAATGCACAAGCTGCTTTTATCCGAGATCTTTTTGAAAAAGAAGGTTATAAAGAAGAAGAGGATAATTACAAAATTAGCATTATTGAAGGTATACAAGGAGACGAAAAAGATATTGTTTTTTACTCATTTGTTATTAGATCCATTGAACAGAAAAATAAGTACGTACCTCTAACTGGTGAAGGAGGAGATCTCCGATCAGATATAAATAAGGGTCGAGTGAATGTTGCTTTTTCGCGAGCAAAACTACAAGTGCATTGTTTTGTTAGTCTTCCACCTAATGAAATGCCAGAAAGAATTTGGCTAAAGAAATACCTTGAGTATATACATGACAATGGTGCAGTTGAATTTTATTCAGATGATCTTAAAACTTTTGATTCCTATTTTGAAGAAGAATTTTATGCGTTATTGCGAAAAAACTTAAAGCGTGGTCATAAGATCCAAAATCAGGTAAGAAGTTGTGGATTTAAAATTGATTTTGTTGTTAGCAATTTAAATTCTGGAAAACGTTTAGCGATCGAGTGCGACGGTCCATGCCATTTTAAAGATGAATTAGATGAGTCATATGGCATCTATGTGGGAAGCGATGAAGAAAGACAAGCTGTACTAGAAGCTGCTGGATGGAAGTTTTGCCGGATCAAATATTCAGATTGGATTGACGAAAAATTTGATCGCAATATTGTTACTCAATCAATAATGAATTTACTAAAATAATTATATTCAATTTATGTTTGAATTTAAAAAGGTAAACAAAAGTAAAGTGGAAGAAAATTTGATATAGAACTAAATGGAGTAAATTAATGAAAGATAAATATTCAGCAATTTGGGTCTCACACTCATCAATAAGTGATTATCTCAAGTGTCCCCGAGCTTATTATCTCAAAAACGTATATAAGGATCCCAAAAATAATCACAAAATAAATATCATGTCTCCTTCATTAGCTTTAGGCCAAACAGTACATAAAGTCATTGAGTCTATATCTACTCTTCCGGTAGAAAGAAGATTTGAAAAGTCCCTTCTCGATCTTTACGAGATATATTGGCAAAAGATATCGGGCGAAAAAGGAGGATTTAGTCATAAAGATGAGGAAGAAAACATCAAACAACAAGGAAAGGAAATGATACAGAGAGTAATTAATAATCCGGGTCCTTTAAAAAGAAAAGCTATAAAAATTAGAGAGGACTTACCTTATTTTTGGTTATCAGAAGTTGACAATATTATTCTTTGCGGGAAGATAGATTGGTTGGAATATATAGTCGAAAGCGATAGTGTGAAAATTATAGATTTTAAAACTGGTAAGTATGATGAAGACCCAAATTCACTTCAATTGCCTATTTATCATTTATTGGTCAAAAATAGCCAGTCAAAAAACATTGTAGGTGTAGCTTACTGGTACTTGGATAGAGATAATGAACCCATAGATGCTTCTTTACCATCCTATCAAGAAGCAAGTCAGAGAGTATTGGAAATTGCTAAACACATTGTGTTGGCGCGAAAATTAGAACGGTTTGTATGTGGAAGAAGAGACGGATGTATGTTTTGCCATCCATTTGAGACAATTCTTGTGGGAAAAGCTAAATTTGTTGGTGAAGATGATTTTCGTCATGATTTATACGTTATTTCACATAGATGATTATCAAAATAGTATTAAAAATTGATATAGTGTCTTTTCTTGAAAATAGAGTGGCTTTATTTGGTGTTTGGTACTTATCTTTCCGTAAACAGAAGCATAAGGCGAAAGATATTTTGGATAAGATTGCTATTTTCACTCTCCATTTTCTTGGTATCTTTTCACTTTTTTATCTTAAATCAATAGCCTTTATTTTATGTCTTATCTATCGTTTATCTTCTGGGATTACTAAAGATAAGTTAGATCACTGGCTGAATAAAAAATGAATCTTAAGAAAATATTTAATTTTAAATTTAATTTTTTAGTATTAGTTGTTATTTCTTTTTACTTTTTCTCAATCCAAATGAATTTCATAAATAAAAGACTTGATAAAATAGAAAATAAATTAGGCGGTACCAAAAAAATTACCTGCAATGAAAAGGATACTATAGAAAGAGTCCGGCAGTCGGTGGTAAGGATAATTGGCGGGGAATCAGAAGGATCAGGCTTTGCCATCAAAGAAAACGGATTAATACTGACTAATTTTCATGTCATCCAGTTTGAACCGAGCCCAAAAGTGGTTTTGCCGGATAATACTTTTCAAACTGCGGAAATTATCATGGCGGATAAGAATTCCGACCTTGCAATAATAAAAATAAAAAGAGATTTACCCGTTATATCCTGGGGTGAGCCATCAGAACTTGATCCTGCTGAGGAACTTCTGGCTATAGGGTTTCCTCTGGGCGGCATACTTAAAGGTGAAGCATCCGTCAATAAAGGATCATTATCAGGCAGAAGAAGATCAAAAGATGTGGGAGTTGAGTATTTACAGACAGATACTACGCTTACTCAAGGAGTAAGCGGAGGGCCGATGACCAATATCTGCGGTGAGGTTGTAGCTATCAATACAGCCGGATTATCCGGATTGGGTTTGGGAATATCAGCCGATTCCATCAAACAGAAATGGCTCGAGATGGCCACCGCCAAAGACTCGCTTAAGGATGTACATAAAATTACTTTTGAACCTGATAAAAGTCCGCTGGAAGCAGTACGTGCCTTTTATAATTATCTTAAAGCAAGAAAGCTGGAAAAAGCTTTTGAACTTTTATCCGATAATTTCAAGAAGGGCTACAGTTTTGATAACTGGAAAAAAGGATATGAACCTCTTTTGGATACTACAGTTATCAAAATAGACGATGACAAAGAGAATGAAAACAGGGTAAATATTAAACTTTCCACAAAAGATATGGTAAGTGATGAAATAGTTTATAAATATTTTGAAGGTTACTGGGATGTGAAAAGTGCGGATGGAAAATGGCTGTTATGGGATCCGGAAATTAAAGAAGTTATAAAACCGGATTTCTTTTGGTTTTACGAATAAGAGTCATAAAAATTTCGAAAATTTCCCAAAGAGAGAAGGCGAAGACCCGACCGAAAGGAGGGCTAAGCAAAAAGAAAGCCGAGCGAAGCGAGGCTTAATGATTGGCGAAACTGTAGCAATTCATTTTCCCCTTAAACCCCTTTTTCTTGCTACAGTTTAATAAAGTATCAAGTTTCAAAAATTTTTGATAAAATAGGTGCGAGCTATTTGATATAATGGCTCCATCTCCCGACTTGTCGGGGCCGCCCGAAGGGCGGCCCAGGGAGGAAGCGCGTTCCCACCTGCTTTTGTATCTTTTAAGAAAATTAGCGTAAAGATTCAATGATACTCGAAAAATTCTACTAAAACATAGAGTTTTTCGTTATTAACTCTCCCTTGCGATGTTTTATTCCTCCGATTATCACCGGAGGAAACTTTGCCTTTACACTGAAAAATGCATCAGCATTTTTTACGTGCAAAAAAATAAAAAGAATTTTTGCTCCGGTTTGATTTATTTAATCATATTGTAAAATCTTTCATCTCATATATATTTATGATGCACACAAAATATTCCTGTTGAGATTTTTAGTGGCCGTCCTGGTACAGATCTCAACAGATTTGTGTGCAACCGGGGCGGCCGCTTGAAATTTATGAATATATCACCTGTCAATCATTCAATAATTAAATCTCATAGAAATTATTTGAAGCTAGGGTTACCTATTCAGCAAAAATTCTTTTTATATGCGCGCAAGTCAACAGATGTAGAAGATAAGCAGATACAATCAATAGAAGCACAATTAGTCGAACTTCGTGAATTTGCAAAACGGGAGGGTTTTCAAATTGTAGAGGAGCTCATTGAAAAACAATCAGCCAAGATACCGGGTCGGCCAGTTTTCAATTCGATGATAGAGCGAATTGAAAAGGGTGAAGCCTCCGGTATCTTGGCCTGGCATCCGGATAGACTTGCGCGAAATTCTATTGACGGAGGAAAAATTATATATCTTATCGATACGGGTAAAATCAAATTCTTAAAATTTCCACAATTTTGGTTTGAGTCTACCCCGCAAGGTAAATTTATGCTTTCAATTTCGTTTGGGCAAAGTAAATACTTTGTGGATTCCCTCTCAGAAAATACCAAGCGTGGTCTTCGCCAAAAAGTGAGAAAGGGAGAATTTCCCAGTCTTGCACCCGTAGGATATCTCAATGACACGAGAACCAAAACGATTGTACTTGATCGAAAAAAAGCTTCTGTTATTAAAAAGCTCTTTGAATTATGTGCAACGGGAAATTACAAATACAAAGAAATGACTCACTTTTTGGCACAAAATGACATCACATCCAAAGGCGGTCATCCTTGGCGCTGGTGGATCAAATGGATTCTTACCAATCCCTTCTACTATGGACATTTCCGCTATTGTGGTGAACTCTTTGAGGGAATCCACGAGCCACTCATTTCAAAGAAACTGTTTGACGCTGTCCAAGAAGTATTGCAAAAAAAAGATAAACCATGGGGTAAGAATCGCATCCCCAAACCGTATGTAGGACTTTTTCGATGCGGGGAATGTGGCATGATGATAACTGCTGAAGAAAAACATAAATACTATCGCACTAAAGGAAGACACGCAACATATATCTATTACCGTTGCACGAAAAAGTCCAAAACAAAAAGGTGTCATCAGTCATTTATCCGTCAGGAAACCTTAGATACCCAAATTTCAGATATGATCAAAACAGTTTCTTTACGGAATGATTGGGCACATCAGATGTTACAAAAACTTGATGAAGAAGAAAAAGACATAGCCCAATCCTTTCGATCGTTTGTTCAAAACAAAAGAGAAGAAATAAAAATAGTAAATCAAAAACTCCAATTTCTTCTTGATTCCTACCTTGATCAAATTATTGATAGAGAATCATACCTTCAGAAGAAACATGATTTGCTCTCACAAAAGAAAAAGAGTGAGGAGCAAATCATTCGTTTTGAACAAACGAAAAATGGGTGGCTCGAACCCATGCGGACATGGGTTAAAGAGGCCGCTGACGCGGCCAACATCGCAAGGGGAGAAGATTTACAAGCAAAAAAGGTACTGGCAGAAAAAATCTTTGGCTCGAACCTTTTCTTAAAAGATACAAAAGCAGGTGGGAACGCGCTTCCTCCCTGGGCCGCCCTTCGGGCGGCCCCGACAAGTCGGGAGATGGAGCCTTCCCGGAGAATCGAACTCCGATCAACGGTTTACAAAACCGCCGCTCTGCCATTGAGCTAGGAAGGCGAGCTAGATGTACGGGATCCCGCACTTCTAGGCCAAATTTTATCAAATTTGGCAGATAGTGCTGGGACAAAACACTCGCCCTGCCTGCCGGCAGGCAGGTCTACCACTGAGCCAAGGCGGCAAAATGATCCTTTTAGCCTTCATATTGTACCAGAAAATACTATTTCTTTCCTCCTGATATAATGTGTCTGATAATGCAGGAGAATAACACATATCAATATTTTTTTGTTTTAGGAAAAAATCCAAGTCTTTCCTTAGCCGAAATAACCGCCGTTACCCAAAAGGATTATCCACAAGCCAAAAGCATCTCTAGGTCCCAAGAAATCTTGCTTCTTTCTTCAAAAGATTTGTTAGAGGAAAAAAAAATCCAGCAAAGACTCGGCGGCACCGTAAAAATAGGAAAGATAATAACAGAACTAAACTTGTCCGAAAGCCAAAGTGATATCTTTGCTGCTTTTTCAGCAGAAAAACTTTTTCTCAATTTTTTCTCAAGAGATCTTAAAAAAATCCATTTTGGTTTAAGTTTATATTTTATTGATGAAAATCCCAATATAAGACAAAACAGCAAAAAACTACTCATGGATTTGAGTAAATATATAAAGGATGAATTAAAAACTAAAGGCCACTCTTCAGGTTTTGTCCAAATAAAAGACCGATTTTTATCATCTGTATCAGTCGCCAAAAATGAACTCCTCACCAAAGGAAGCGAAATAGTTTTAATAGTAGGAAAAAATGTCCTGTATCTTGGCAAAACAGAAACAGTGCAGGATTTCGCAGAGTATTCATGGAGAGACTATGGAAGACCCCAACGAGATGCCAAAAGAGGTCTCCTACCGCCAAAAGTTGCCAAAATGATGATTAATATTGCAAAAATTTCTCCATCACAAACATTGTTAGATCCTTTTTGCGGCAGCGGAACAATTATTCAGGAGGCACTCCTTTTAGGATTTGAAAATATTATTGGCTCAGATATTTCCAAAGACGCGATAGAAGATGTTAAAAAAAACATTGATTGGTTAAGAAAGCAGAAAAATAACATTAGTCTTAACCAAAAGGTTGATTTATTTATGTCAGATGTCAGAAATTTAACAGAACATATTCCGCAATCTTCAATTGACGTAATTGTGACTGAACCATATTTAGGACCTCCGCTAAAAGGATTTATAAACAGAAAAAGGGGAGAATCAATCATAAAAAATCTACTCCCACTCTACAAAGACACATTCAAATCATTTAATAAAATACTTAAAAGTCAAGGTGTAGTCGTCATGATTTTTCCTAAGTTTATCATCAACAAAGAGACAATATCCTTATTCTCCTATATAAAAAACGAATTAAAAATTTTAGGATTTTCCCCTAAAGAAAATATTCTTTACGGCTCGCCCGCACATTTTCTTTATCGAGAAATAGTCCATATGGTAAAATACACTCTAAAGTGAAGCAGATAATTGGCGCGATAGTAATTATCGTTTTTATAATTAGCCTCATAGTCTTTGCCTTTACCTACTCCCAGGTCGAACAGGAAGAAAAACGCCTGACAAGCGACCTCCAATTTCGTTCTTCTCTCGTTGCCGAAAGCCTTCGTGAAACAATCGAACCAAACTTCATCAATAAATCAGAAGAATATCTCCAGACCGTGGTAGAAAAATTTGCCGATAAAGAAAGAGTCGTCGGACTTGCTATCTTTGACAACAAGGAAAATGTCATCGCCATGACAAAGACATTACCCAGACAGACTTTCGTCAACCAAGAAATCGCGGCCCACTCCATGGATCAAGATCAGGCCAATGGGGAATTCGTAAAAATAGACAAAAAGAAAATTTACCTTTTTGCCCTACCACTCCATGATAAAGAAAGCGTCGTTGGTTCTCTCATGATCGTCCAAAATGCAGATTATATCGACACGCGACTCATCGATATCTGGAAAAACAACATGATTCGTTTATTCATTCAGGCCTTGCTTTTATCCATTGCCACATTATTAATAATTCGCTGGATAATCTACCAACCTATAGCCAGTTTAGTAGAATCAATTCGTTCCATGCGTATGGGTATACCCCAAGAAGAAAAAGGCAAATCAAACTATATATTTTTTGGTCCCCTGATGAGGGAAGTCGCCAATATCAACCGGAGCTTGACAGAAGCCCGTCATGCCGCCAGCGAAGAAGCAAAAATGCGTCTGGAAAAACTTGATACACCCTGGACAAAAGAACGCCTAAAGGAATTTGTCAAAGAGTTTTTAAAAGATCGGACAATTTTCTTAGTATCCAATAGAGAACCATACATCCATGTCAAAGAAGGTGGAAAAATTAAATACTTCTTTCCCGCCAGCGGCATGGCCACAGCAATTGAACCCATCATGCAAGCCTGTGGCGGAACATGGATTGCCCATGGGTCCGGAAACGCAGACAAGCTTGTAGTAGATAAACACGATAGAATAAAAGTCCCTCCCGAGGAACCCCAATATACACTACGACGTGTCTGGCTGACAGAAGAAGAAGAGGAAGGTTATTACTACGGATTTGCCAATGAAGGAATTTGGCCTCTCTGCCACATGGCTCACACTAGACCCATATTTCGCAAAGAAGACTGGCAGGAATATGAAAAAGTAAACGGTAAATTTGCGGAAAGCATCTTACAGGAAATCAAAGACATAGAAAAACCACTTATCCTAATCCAAGATTATCACTTTGCTCTGCTTCCCCGAATGATCAAAAATCAAAGACCTGATGCCCAAGTCTCTATCTTTTGGCATATTCCCTGGCCGACACCAGAAGGTTTTAGAATATGTCCCTGGAGAAAAGAAATGTTAAACGGCATGCTGGGGGGAGATCTAATTGGGTTTCATACCCAATTAAGCTGTAACAATTTCCTTGAGACAGTTGGTCGCGAACACGAGTCCATCCTTGATTTTGAACAATTTACCATTACCAAAGGCGGTCATATAAGTCTTGTCAAACCATTCCCCATCAGCATTCCTTTTTCAAACGGCGTCTATGAAATAAGAGGCGAGAAAAAAGAAGCAAAGGATCCTAAAAAGATACTCGAGGAACTCCACGTCCATACAAAATATATCGCCGTCGGAGTAGACAGGCTAGACTATACTAAAGGCATCATCGAACGTCTTCGTGCTATCGAATTTTTCCTCGACCATAATCCCCAATACAGGCGTCAATTTGCATTGATCCAAGTTGCTCCTCCGACCCGCAGTCGCATCGAGCGCTATTTACGCTTCGCCGAAGAAGTGGAATCGGAAGTAAATAGAATAAACAAAAAATTTACACAAAACAATTGGAAGCCAATCGTTTTTCTCAAAAAACATCACACTCACAGTGAAATATTTGCTTTATATAAAGCCGCCAATGTCTGCCTCGTTACCTCCCTCCATGACGGTATGAATCTGGTTGCCAAAGAATTCGTCTCCGTCAGAGACGATGAACAAGGTGTTCTTATTCTAAGTCAATTTGCCGGAGCTGCAAGAGAATTAAAGGATGCACTCATCGTCAATCCATATAATATCGAAGGTACCGCCGAGGCTATAAGACTTGCCCTCACCATGAGTCGCGTCGAGCAAAACAGGAAGATGAAAAGAATGCGGGAAGTAGTCAAAAACTACAATATCTATCGTTGGGCCGCCGACTTTTTGAAAACTCTAAGTAGTATAGCCTGATGTTGTAATTTAACTAGCATCCATATATACTAGGAAAATCTAATTATGCCGAGAAAAAAATCAGTAAAGCAAGAAATATTATCACCCACTGTTCAATCAGCAGAAGTTGTTTCTCCTTTGCAAAAACTTCGCCAAAAACGAACGCCGATCCTTTTAGCTCTTCTTCTGGTTATATTGGCCCTCATATATTTTAAAACAAATCTCATTAATATAGTCACAGTCGACGGAAATCCAATTACTAGATGGGAATTGGAAAAAGAACTTAATACCAAATTTGCCGACCAAACTCTAGATACTCTCATAAGCGAAAAAATAATTTTAAACCAAGCAAAAAAAGAAGGAATTACTGTTAATCAAAACGAGATAGACAACAGAATTGCCGAGATAGAAAAGAGACTCCAAGGTCAGTTAACTCTCGAGGACGCCCTCAAAGCCCAAGGACTAAACCAAGACAGTTTCAGAAAACAAATCGAGATACAACTCGTCATCGATAAAATGTTTACCAAGGATGCTACAGTCTCACAAGCAGAAATTGATGAGTATATCAGCCAAAATCAAGATTTCCTTACAAGTTCAACAGAACCAGCAAAGCTTAGAGAAGACGTCTACGAAACTCTCAAACAACAAAAAATAGGAGACTTATTTGACAAATGGTTCACCGAGATTAGACAAAAAGTAAACATAGTAAAGCAGTAAAGTACATGGCTAATGGGAAAAAAAAGTGGCTCTCACATTCCGGTATAGAAGTCCTCTCAAGATGTCCACGCTGTTTTTGGCTCCAATATAAAAAAGGAATATATCAACCCGAAGGTATAGTTTCGCGCCTTGCAAACAGATTTGATACTGTCCTCAAAAACTACTTCAATATCTACCGCCCATTGGGTGAACTTCCTCCCATGATGAAAGACAAGCTCGAGGGAAAATTAGAAAGTCCTTTCAAAGAAAAATATTTTACCGAAATAGATCAAGAATACGGATTCTGGGGAAAACTAGATGAGTGTCTCGTGTCAGAAAAAGGAGAGTATATTCCAGTAGACTTCAAAACCTCAAGCTCAGACCCCAGAGGCCGCGAAACTCTTGCTGCATACCAATCACAGGTAGATGACTATGTTTTTCTTTTGGAACAATCGGGAAAAAAGACTCCAAGATACGGATACCTTATCTATTTTTTTCCCGAAGACGGAAATAAACTGCACGACGGATTTCCCATGATTATTCATGTTTCCAGGTTGGTAGGAAATCCGGAAAGAACAAAAGAGAGGATAAAAAAAGCAATAGAGGCTTTAAAAGCTCCGCTTCCACAACCCTCTCCAAACTGTCCCTTCTGCACTTGGTATGACAATGTGGAAAAAGAACTACATCCCAAAAAAGAGCCAAAAAATCCAGCAAAAGGAATAATCCAAGAAAAATTGATAATGGAATGATACAAAATGAAATACGATATATCTCATTAGGCGATTCATACACTAGCGGAGAAGGAGTACAACAGGAAGAAACTTATCCGTCTCTTCTTACCTCCCATTTAAGAAATAAAGGTTTAAATATAAAACTAATTGCCAATCTTGCAGTCAGTGGTTTTACCACGAAAGATGTATTAAATATAGAATTACCCCAGTATGAAAAACTAAACCCTACTTTTGCTACTCTTCTTATAGGAGCAAATGATATCAATCATTCAGAAATTAATAAGGATTTATATAGACAAAGATTAATGAAAATTATAAACAATATGCAAGATCATCTTCCTAAAAAAAATAGAATACTTCTACTTACAATTCCAAACTTTTCAATAACACCTTACGCCAAAATACTTGAAATGGGAAAAGAATTATTACAAAAAATAGAAGAATTTAATAATATAATTAAAGAAATCGGTAATATTAAAAACCTAACCGTCATAGATATATTTCCATTATCAAAAGAAATGGGTACAGATTCCAGCCTTATTGTTGATGATATACATCCCTCGGAAAAAGAATATAAACTTTGGGAAGAAATAATCTTTCCAGTTGCCTGGAAATTATTAAAAAAGAAATAATTTGAAAAATTATCGATTATACCAAATCGATTCATTCACCAAAGAAAAATTCAGAGGTAACCCCGCCGGTGTAGTAACCAATGCTGATGGTTTAACAGAAAAACAAATGCAGGATATTGCCAGAGAAATGAATTGCTCCGAAACTGCATTTATATTTTCTCCAAAGAATAAGAACTATGATGTCTGGGTCAGATATTTTACTCCCACAGTCGAGGTCCCGTTGTGCGGCCATGCCACGATAGCTGCTCATTATGTGCGTGCGATTGAAAATAAACTTCCCACATCAAGAGTACTAAGTAAAACAGGAGCAGGTATCTTACCTGTCGATATTGTAAAACAAGGCAACGATTACAAGATCATCATGACGCAAGGAAAAATAGAATTTGGAAAAGAGTTTAATAATAAAAATAAAAAGATTTTATTAAAAGCTCTTGGTCTTAAAGAGAATGAAATAGATATACGGTGTCCTATTGAAGTCGCTTCTGCGGGTCATTCAAAAGTAATGGTCGGAATAAAAAGCAAAAATAAATTAAATACTCTAAGCCCAGATTTACCCTCCCTAGCAAAACTAAGTAAACCGATTAGCTGTAATGGTTATTTTGTATTTACTTTCGATACAAATGAACCCAATATATTAATCTGCGGCAGAATGTTTGCCCCTGCTATTGGTATCGCTGAAGACCCAGTTACAGGAAATGCCAATGGACCATTTGGTGCATATGCTATTCATCATAAATTAGTCAAACATAATGGAAAAACATATAAATTTATTGCCAAGCAGGGAGAGGCGATTCGTCGTACAGGATATGTAGAAGTAACGGTAACAATTGACAAAGATGAGCCAGTAAAAACTCAAGTGGGAGGTAGTGCAGTTATTGTATTTAAAACTACTATTAGTGTTTAAATTAACCTAAGCTTTTCCACAATATTCGACAAGCATACGTCCTATATGGCTTCCACTTATTTGAAATCTTAATTGCCTGTTTTAAGGTTGGTTCCTTTTTTAATTTATATAATTTTTGTATCGCCCGCCTCAAACCTAAATCTCCATACGAAAACACATCTTCTAGAGGTTCCTACTTTTCTAATTTTTTCATCAGTTATTTTTGAAACTTTCTCTGCCGTTAT
>CAZJBV010000003.1:88887-119423 GCA_964544585.1 uncultured Gammaproteobacteria bacterium
TTCCTACTTTTCTAATTTTTTCATCAGTTATTTTTGAAACTTTCTCTGCCGTTATCTCTCCTTTAAATAATTTTTGAAATCTTTCAAATATTACATCCCCGACTTTTTCCGACAGTTGTTGTTGAATAATAATTTCACAAAGATCTGCAAAAAGATTTACACTTTTATTTGTTTTGAAAAATTTAAAGCCATCGATGGCGTCATAAAGCAAGAAGTCCACCCTTTTAAAATGGTCAACAACATATTTCATAGGCAAAAGTATAGCATGGTTTTTGCTATAATTGACGGATATTTCACCTCGGGGGTGGCCGAAAGCCTGCCTGCCGGTAGGCAGGGACTCCCCCGAGGTGGAGGGGTCGAAAATGATAACTTTTGACATAATAAAAAGATCATCCAATACTAGAGCTCGTCTTGGAATACTCAAAACTCCTCATGGAGAGGTTGAAACCCCAAGTCTCGTTCCCGTAGCCACCCAAGCAGTAGTTAAAACCCTCGATAGCGAAGAAGTTTTACAAACAAAAAGTCAAATTCTAATTGCCAATACTTTTCATCTTCATCTTAAACCCGGAGTAAAAATCATCAAAGATTCCGGAGGAATTCATCATTTTATGAATTGGCCAAAAACTTTAATGACCGATTCCGGAGGATTCCAAGTATTTTCCTTGGGATTTGGCAAAGATCTAAAAGTAGGCAAAATACTTAAATTTTTCCCAACCGATGCAAAGGAATTAGTCGATGTAGGTAATAAACCTCAGGATATTAAAATTACTTTTAAAGGAGTCCAATTCCGTTCACCCTTTGATGGTCAAAAAATTTTTCTCGGTCCCAAAGAATCAATAAAAATTCAAGAAGCAATTACTGCCGATATAATTTTTGCTTTTGACGAATGCACCCCACCTCTTTGCACTATAAATTACGCCAAAGTTGCTCTTGATAGAACTCATCACTGGGCTAAAATCTGTATCGACTCCAAAAAAAGTAACCAAGCACTTTTTGGTATTGTGCAGGGCTCCAAATATCAAAATTTAAGAGAACTGAGTGCCAAATATATTAATTCTTTAGGCTTTGATGGATATGGTATAGGTGGTGATTTAGGTGAAAGTAAAGATTTAACAGTCAAAATAATAAATTGGTCAATAATTCATCTAGATGAAAATAAACCAAGGCACTTGCTAGGAATAGGTCATTTAGAAGACATAGAACTTATTATAAAAAATGGAATCGATCTTTTTGATTGCACCGTCCCAACCCAATATGCGCGCCACGGAGCCGCATTTACCAGTGAAGGAAAACTGGACCTAAATAAAAAATCATTTCTTAACCAAAACGAACCTCTCGATAAAAAATGTGATTGCTACGTCTGTCAAGAATATAAGAGAAATTATCTCTCCCACCTAGTCCGGGCCAAAGAAATAACGGGCCTCAAACTTCTCACCTTCCACAATCTATTCTTCTTCAACACATATGTAGAAAAAATAAGACAAAAAATAAAAGAAGGAAAACTTTAAACTTTTGGCCAGGGAGAAATAATAAGAGGGTCTCGTTTTGAAAGAGAAATTTGTGACACAATTTCCTCCGTAATGAATGGCATAAACGGATGAAGAAGCGTCAAACATATAGTATACGCATATATCATCACGGAAAGAGTCTGACTGTCATTATTCTGCAAAGCTTTTTTAGATTTCTCAATGTGTTTATCGGCAAATGAATGCCAAATAAAATCATAGAGTCTTTCCGCCGCCTTATCAAATCTATATTTTTCTATATTCTGTGTCACTACTCTCCCCAGCATTCCTACTTCCGTCAGAATCCGCTTATCTTGCCCTGACAGTTTTTGTCTTGGGTGCATCGGATCAAATTCGGGAACGGAAATATTTTGCTGCTTAAATGTATCTATATTCATTTTAATAAAACGTCCTATATTCCATAATTTATTTGAAAAATTCCTCATCCCCCGCACTTTATCATCAGAAAGAGCAATATCGCTCCCCGGCGCCGCCCCAAACATAAGAGCAAACCTTAATGAATCGGCTCCATATTTATCAACTATCTCAATCGGATTCATCACATTTCCTTTTGATTTACTCATCTTTTGTCCATGCGCATCAACCACCCGACTGTGAAGATGGACAACCCGAAATGGAACATCGTGAGTTCTATAAATTCCCAACATAACCATCCTTGCCACCCAGAAAAAAAGAATATCCCACATTGTATCCATAACCGAGGTGGGATAAAAATATTTAAAATCTGTACTATCAGGAAAACCAAGTGTTGTCAGAGGCCATTGACCAGACAAAAACCATGTATCAAAAGTATCCGTCTCCTGAATATAATTTTTCCCCGGTTCCTTTGTATCTACTACATAATCAGCCGGAGGAGGAGCCATCAACTGCTGCAACCCAGCTTTTATTTCTTCTAAATCAAAATTTCTCCCTAACAATTCAGAAATCTTTCCGCTCATCTTTTTACCATTTTTATCAATAAAAGTGACGCTCATATTTGGATTTTTCTCAACAGCGTACCATACAGGTATACGCGGTCCCCACACAATTTGTCGACTTATGTTCCAATCTAAAATATTATTCATCCAGTCAAAATACATTTTCTCAAATCGCTTTTTCGGAATAACTTTAATTTTGCCAGATCTTACTGCTTTTATCGCTGACTCTGCCAAAGGTTTCATCTTGACATACCATTGAGGAAGAGGAAGCGGCTCTATTACAGTACCGCATTTATAGCACGTTCCAATCCGATGCACATATTTCTCATCAGTCTTAATTAAAAGTCCCTCCTCCTTCAAATCTTCAACCATCATTTTCCGAGCGGTAATGACTTTTTGACCATGATACTTTTTTGCCCTTTCTATATGTTTAGAATCAGCATCTTTTCTCTCTAGAAACCAGGAAAAATCCATCCGGCCTTTGAAATCTATGATAGGTGTAACAGGAAGATTAAATTTCTTTCCCAGTTCAAAATCATGAGGATCATGGGCTGGAGTAACTTTCATAATACCCGTTCCAAACTTGGGGTCTACAGATTCATCTGGAATGATAGTCATTTTTACAATTCCTAAAAGACCCTTTATATCAAAAGTCTGGCCAATATATTTTTTATATCGATTATCTTTTGGATTTACTGCCAATGCTGTATCACGAAATTTAGACTCGGGTCTTACAGTTGCAATTGTAAAAGGACCATATCTCATATAGAAAAGAGGATCTTTCTGTTCTATATATTTGATTTCTAAATCTGAATAACTGGTGCCACATTTTGTACAATAATTAACAAGTCTGTCGTCTCTATAGATAAGTCCATCTACATGGAGTTTTCGGAAAGTATCAATGACAATACTTACTATTTCTGGCTCCAAACTATAATGATACCGCGTCCAATCTAAAGAAAATCCCAATCGTTTCATTTGATCGCGATTAATATTTTTATTTTCTTCCACAAATGCAGAAATCATCCGATAGAGAGTCTCTCGGTCAAAATCCAAACGGCTTTTTCCTTCTTTGGCTAGTCTTTTTTCAAACACATACTGTGTTTCAATACCTGCATGATCTCCACCAGGAAGCCATAGAGTCGGATCGCCTTTCATCCGATGGTAGCGGGTAAGTATGTCTTGCACCACAAACATGGCATGTCCCATATGCAAAGGATCATTTGCATTTGGTAATGGAAGAAGAATAGAAAATGGGAGCTTGCCCCGAGCTGGCCGAGGGGTAAAATATCCCTTTTCCTCCCAAAGTTTATACCATTTACGCTCAACTTCTAGATGCTTATATACTTTATCCATAAATTTTAGCTTATTATATCGATCCATTTTCTAGACTTCAACTGAGAGGTTAGGTTCTGCCTGCACCTTTTCCCAAGATAATGGCTTGTGATGAAAATAAGCCATACTTGCAATTACCGCTGCATTATCAGTGCATAAATTTGCCGATGGCACTTTGACTATAAACGATGAACGATGAACTAATAACTTTTCCTTAAGTCTCTTATTCGCCGCTACCCCACCGCCCAATAAAATTGATTTAACATTATATTTCTTTGCAGCATCAAAAGTCTTTCTCACCAATACATCAGTAATTGCTTCCTGAATTTCATAGGCTAATTCTTGCATTTTTGCATTCGTCAATTCATGCATTTCTTTAAGTCTCTTCACTTCTCTTATAACAGCCGTTTTAAGTCCCGAAAAGGAAAAGTTGAAATCTTTAGAATCCATCATCGGCCTCGGCAGTCTAATTTCGAATTTCGTCCCGATTGAGTCAGGATCGAATTTCGCGGCGGCAGCCGCGATCGCCGGTCCCCCAGGATAACCAAGTCCCAAAAGCCTAGCAGTTTTATCAAAGGCTTCACCAGAAGCATCATCGAGAGTGCCACCAATCCATTTCCAATTACGATGATTTTTCAAAAAAAATAATTCCGTATGACCACCGGAAACTACCAAACCAATGGCCGGAAAAGATGGGGTCAGACCTTTAGATCCTTGAAGGTCTGACCCCGATTTAAGCCAATTTGCATAAACATGGGCAAAAATATGATTGATTGGAATAAGTGGTTTTTTATAAAGAAAAGAAAGAGTCTTAGCAGTCTCAACCCCGACAAGCAATGATCCAATAAGTCCCGGCCCAACTGTCACCGCAATCGCATCAATATCATTCATTGTTGCATTGTTGCATTGTTGCATTGTTGCATTTAAAACCGGTATCATACATTTCACCTGTTCCCGTGCAGCAACTTCTGGTATGACACCACCAGTTTTATCATGGAGCAGCAAAGACGTTGAGACAACACTGGAAAGTATTTTTCTCCCATTTTCTACCACTGCTGCCGCCGTTTCATCACAGGATGTCTCTATTCCAAGGATTTTCATTCTAAGCCAACCTTTTTAGCTAGCTCTGAAGTGGAAAGAGTTTGAGTCTTTGGAATAATATGCGCTACGGCTCCTACTTTTTCGCCTTGCTCTTTCTTTTCAGCAATATGTATGTCTCCCTCTGTCATAGAAACAGCATCAGGCCGAATAGTCTCCACTAAACTTTCATACTCGGAATACTTATTCATAGGAGGAAGGGCTAGTACATAATCCACAAATCGCAAAGATGATAAAATCTCTGCCCGTTCCAACTGTTTTTGAAAAGGTCGAGTGTTCCCCTTTAATCTTCTCACATTTTCATCATGTTCCAAGGCTATAATAAGAATGTCGCCAAATCTTTTTGATTCCTTTAAAAATTTGATATGACCCCGATGCAGAATATCAAAACATCCACCTACAAAGACTACGCTTTTCTTTTCACTTCTTATCTTTTTCAGAACTTTTTCAAGATTGTCTAGAGAAATAATCCTATCCATATTACGTTTGTGTACCCCGTAGAAAAACTGCCTGCCAGGGACGGTAATTGGAAAAAAATGTCTTTTCGTAAATAACTTCTTCATCTTTCATCACCCTATAATTAAAATCAACCTTTGCTCCCCACGCCTTAAAATCCGTCTGTTTTATCGTCCCAGCAGGGAGGGTCGGGTCATCCTGATATAAATCTTCTGGCGGTGGCGTCTGGGCATAAACGCGGGGTTTGGATATTTCTGCAGTTCTTCCATCCTTTGTACCATAAAAATCAAACGTCAATTTCGCATTGGCAACATCAGTCTTGGCTTGTATAAGTATATAATTTCCCGTATTATTGACTATTTTCAAATCATAAGTCGGTGCATAGATAGTCGCATCCAACCCTGGTGGGCTATCCTGTTCATAATATCCCACTCTATACGCATGAGCATAGCGTTGTGTAATCGGAAGACCAGCATTTAGGGCCGCTCGGAAAAATGTAGTCGAAACCTGACAAACACCCCCGCCGTCTCCTAAAACAGTTTTTCCACTTTTTATAATATAAGCAGGCTGAAATCCTGTCGCGGCGGATATATCACCTACAGCATTATTAAATGAAAATTCTTCACCCGGAGAAATAAGCTTTCCATTAACGCGCGATGCCGCCAACGTAATGTTATGTATCCTACTCGGTATAGAATGGAGAAAACGTGATTCTCCACGACCAATAAGTTCCTTTATTCCATATTTGTTACTGTCTTCTGTCGTAATTGCCGGAAATACCTCATAAACAGGAAGTGGAATGGTAAGCGTGTTTTTATCAATATTCTCATACGAAGTTAGACTGCGGACATATTCAGAAAAAAGTTCGCGCGTCTTTTCTACATCCAACTTTCTTCCATCTTTCGAAGGCTTAAATGCAGTTACTCGACCACCTTCAAAATTAAAAAGTGCATCTTGAGGCTCTATATTAATGCTTTCTGATAAACTAAGAAGAAAGTTATCCAACTCTTCAGTATTATAGTAAAGTACCACCGGTAAACGTATCCCATGTCTTATCGAAATAATTTTCCGTACCGTATCTCCGATAAAATGGCCAGACCTTCCCAATGAGATGGCTTGTTCCGCAGATAGTTTACCGTCAAAAGCTACAGCCAAAGTTTCCCCAGAAATTGTCGCCACCGTATCATCATATTGAAAAATTATGTCAAGAGATGAAAAGGGAAAACTCTTTTTAGCAAAATATTCTTCAATTTCTTCCTTTGTTTTGCCCCCTGCATCCAAATCTCCTACCATTATCCCAGGATAAACTTTATTTTGATAGTTAGTTTCAAAATAATATATAGATCCAAAAAAAAGGACGATAATACCAATAAAAAGTCCTACCCCTATTTCCTTGACCCTCTCCATCAGCAAATTGTATCATAGTATAAGGATGAACCAATCACCAAAGGAAGAAAAACCCATATTCACCGTCCCTGAAGTAGGTTCGTATCAAGACGCAATTACAAATGCTCCTCAAGACACCTCACCTCAACTGACTCCACCCCTTCCCCCCTCATCACCTCCACCCCCGCCCTTTGAAGAAGATAATAAGAAAAAATTTATATTGATCGGCGCCGGAATTTTAATTTTCCTGCTTATTATCTTTTTTGTGGCCAGATTTTTTCTGATGGTAGGAGAGAATAAAAATCAAGAGGCAACCCTAACCTATTGGGGCCTCTGGGAAGATGAAAATGTTTTAAAACCTCTAATTGACGAATATCAAAAATCCCATCCAAATATAAAAATAAAATATGCAAAACAAAACCCTAAGGAATATAGGGAAAGAGTACAAGCAGCAATAAATAGGGGAGAAGGACCCGATATCTTCCGCTTTCATAATACTTGGACAAAAATGTTGCAAAATGAATTGTCGCCAATGCCCGATTCAATATATACCAAAGAAGAATTTGAAAATACATTTTACCCCGTAGCCGTAAAAGATCTGACGGTAAACGAAAGCCGCTATGGTGTTCCTCTCGAAATAGATGGTTTGGTAGTAATCTACAATGAAGATATCCTCAAAGCTCAAAACTTAACAGTCCCCAATGAATGGTCTGCGTTTAGAGATGTAGCGTTACAACTAACTACCTCTCCCCAGGGACCAGTTGTCAATGCAGGCGTTGCCCTCGGAACAGCAGAAAATATAGAACATTTTAGCGACATTTTGGGACTGATGTTTCTTCAAAACGGTGTCAATCTCCTCGATCCCCTAGGTCCTTGTGTAGATGTACAGAATACAACCTGCGCTCCTGATACATTGAGATTTTATCGCAGTTTTGCCGAACTTCCGACAGCCACCTGGGATACATCTTTTGATAACTCAATTGTTGCCTTTGCTGGAGGCAAAGTAGCTATGATTGTTGCTCCCACATGGCAAATACTTACCATAAAACAAATAAACCCGGATATAAATTTTAAAATAGCCCCAGTTCCCCAACTGGAAGGCATCACCATAAACTGGGCTACATACTGGGTAGAAGGAGTGTCCCGGGCAAGCAAAAACCAAATCGCAGCCTGGGAGTTTCTCAAATTTCTATCGTCAAAAGAATCCATGTCCAAACTCTATACAGAACAATCAAAAACCCGGCCTTTCGGTGAACCATATTCAAGAAAAGATCTAGCCGATACGTTAAAAAGCAATGAATATCTTGGCGCCCTCATAAATTCTGCTCCCACAATGCAATCATTTCCGCTTGCAGAAAGAACACTCGACAATGGAGTAGACGATCAAAATATTAAATATCTTTTAGACTCCATAAACAACATGATCTCCGGAACTAGTGCCGATAGTGCTATTCAGACTTTTTCGCAAGGATCAAAGCAAGTCCTGGAAAAATTCGGATACCTGCCGTAATGAAGACGGCCTTCCTCAAAACTATTATTTATGCCGATATTTTCGACTATCCCCTGACAAAAGAGGAAATAAACTACTGGTTGATACCGTCAAAATCGCAAAACTCGAGTTTAATCGAAGAAAAAGAAGGTTTTTATTTCCTAAAAGGAAGAAAAAAAATAATTAATCTTCGAAAATTAAGAAATAAATATTCGAAAAAAAAATATGAAATTGCAACAACTATTATCGAAACATTGAAATTGATTCCCACCATAAAATTAATAGGTATAACTGGCGCGCTTTCCGTAGACAACTCCGATAAAAACGACGATATTGACCTATTTATAATCACCCAAAAAAATACCCTCTGGACAACTCGATTTCTGGCAACACTAATGCTAGATATCCTAAGAGTAAGGCGAAAACCTTATCAAAATGAAATAGCCAATAAAATATGTTTGAACATGTTTGTAGACGAAAATCACCTGAAGATTCCCCCAAAAGAGCAAGATCTCTACACCGCCCACGAGGTATTGCAAATGAAACCCCTTTGGGAAAAAGATAATATATATCAAAAATTTTTATCCCAGAATCAATGGGTGAAAAAATACCTTCCCAATGCATATAAGCCTAAAGACACCTCGGATGGTAAAGACACCTCCGAGGTGTCCGAAGGACTCCTCGGATGGTGGAGGAAGCAGCAAAGCCTTTTAGAAACTCTTCTCAAGAAACTTCAACTCTGGTACATGAAAAATCGCCGCACAACCGAAATAATAAATGAAGGAATAATCCGCTTTCATCCCCAAGACGCAAGAATTTGGATTATGGAGAAATATAGAAAAAAGTTAAAAGATTTAAATCTAAAGGCTTAAATAAGCACTGATTTGCCCATACTTTTCCACATAACCAATAACCGTTTTTTTAGGAGGAATTTTCTTCTTTTTTAGCTTTACAAATATATCATCTACATGACGAGCCGATGCATAGACCTTCCCCCCCACCTTATCAGAAGCAATCCATTTACCACCAAACTGTTTCTGCAACTTGACATACGAATTAAGTTTCATGTTAAATATATTATAGCATCATATATAAACATAAGAAAATGACTCTAAAAATTAATTGAATGGAAGTAATTATTAAATGAAAATAGCAGATAAAAGGACAGGATATATCGTCTCAATTATAATTGGAATATTGGGATTAATTGGATCAATGAGAGTTTTCCAGTCAATAAACGAATACGTCGCGGAAAACGGATATCAACCAAAACTCGGATCATTTAAATTAGACGCATCATTTCTTCTCTCATTACTAGTTATTGTCAGTATATTAATGATAGTAGGAGGTATTGGTGGAATTAAGAAACTCAAATGGGGTAAAGCATTAAGTCTTATTGGATTAGTCGGTTATGCAGTTATTCAACTTTCTATAGGTATTAATAATTTATTAAGTGCTTTATTTGGAGTCGGAGGCGCATTATTAGTTTTTATTTTAGGTTAAAAACACTAATTTTTTTTCCGACTATAAAATCCAATCAATTCTGCTTTATCAAGTGTATGTCCATTCATTGCTTTTTCTAAATCTTCTTTTGTAAAGGAAGAAGATAATTGCAATGTATTATCCAAAGCATAGAGTTTGAAAAAATATCGATGTGTTCCTGATGGGGGACATGGACCACCATATCCGGCTTTTCCAAAACTCGTAGTTCCTTCAACTGCATTTTGAGGTACACCATTTTCTACAATTTCATTTGCTTTTGGATCTATATTCCAAACCAACCAATGCACCCACGTGCCAACCGGCGCATCCGGATCGTCCATTATTAACACCAAACTCTTGGCGTTATCCGGAACTTCAGAAATAGTCAGCGGCGGATTTACGTTATTTCCATCGCAAGTGTACTTGTCAGGAATCGGTTGGTTATTTTCAAATGCATTACTTGTTATTTTCATTAAATTTGTCACCTCCGGAGTCGCTTTAATAGCAGTTTCATTTTTTTCTTGTGCTTGATTACCTTTCCCATACAAAAATATACCACCAATAATTATCACAAGTAAAATAATTGTAATAATTACAATATAAATCGCCTTCATCCCTATTTATTATATACCCATCAGTCCATAACCTTCCAACTCGCCTCTTGACAAGAAAAAATTTCTGCCATAAAATAGCAGTCACTTTATACAAGTGCCAAATTAATTAATATTAAAAGGAGGTTCATATGGCAACTAAAACGACCAAAAAAATAAAACCATTATTTGATAACATTCTTATCAAACCCCTCGAAGAAGAGGAAAAAACTCCCTCAGGCATACTGCTCCCAGATACAGCCAAAGAAAAACCCCAGATTGGTTTAGTCATGGCAATTGGAACCGGTGGTACAAACAATGAAGGAAAAGAGGTAAAAATAGTAGTCAAAGTCGGCGACCGCGTCATGTATAAAAAATGGGGCGGCAATGAAGTCAAAGTAAATGGAGAAGAATGGCTTCTCGTCGAACAAAAAGATATTTTAGCAATTGTTGCATAAAGGAGGTACAAATTTATGGCAAAACAAGTCAAATTTGATGAAGACGCCCGCCAGGCCCTGATGAAGGGTGCAAATATTTTAGCCAAGGCAGTCGTCACCACCCTCGGCCCCAAAGGAAGAAATGTTGCCCTTGATAAAAAATGGGGATCCCCATCCGTAGTTCACGATGGCGTTTCTGTTGCTAAAGAAATCGAACTTGAAGATCCGTTTGAAAATATGGGCGCCCAGCTTATTAAAGAGGCTGCCTCCAAAACCAATGATGATACCGGTGATGGTACAACTACGGCAACAGTACTTGCCCGCGCCATCATAAATGGAGGCATGAAACATATTACTGCAGGAACAAATCCCATGATTCTCAAAAGAGGAATGGAAAAAGGCGTAGAGGCAGTTGTAGAAGAGTTAAAGAAAATGTCCAAAAAGGTCAAAGGCAAAGACGAAATAGTTCAGGTTGCCACAATTTCTGCGGCTGATGCTGCCATCGGCACTCTCATCGCCGAAGCCTTGGAAAAGGTAGGTAAAGACGGCGTCGTTACCGTCGAAGAAGGTAAAGGCTTACAGATGGAGATAGATTATAAAGAAGGTATGGAGTTTGACAAAGGGTTTGCCTCTGCCTATTTTGCTACCAATCCAGACAGGATGGAATCTGAAATCGAGGATCCCTATATTCTTATTACCGATAAAAAAATTAGTTCCATCCAGGATCTTCTTCCTTTCCTGGAAAACTTTGTCAAAGTATCCAAAAATCTAGTTATCATCGCAGACGAAATTGAAGGAGAGGCTCTTGCTACTCTTGTTGTTAATAAACTTCGTGGGACATTCAATGCCCTTGCCATCAAGGCTCCCGGTTTTGGCGACAGAAGAAAAGCAATGCTTGATGATATTGCCGTCCTCACGGGCGGAACAGTCATTTCCGAGGATACCGGCAGAAAACTAGAAAATGTCAAAATCGAAGATTGCGGACGGGCTGATAAAGTTTGGGCAGACAAAGAAAATACCCGCATTATTGGCGGAAAAGGCCAGGTTTCGGCTATCCGTGCCCGTATCGCCCAAATAAAGCGTGAGATCGAGGAAACAACTTCCGAGTTCGATCGCGAAAAACTCGAAGAAAGGCTGGCCAAACTTTCCGGCGGTGTAGCTGTCATAAACGTCGGTGCTGCAACCGAGATAGAAATGAAGGAAAAAAAGGAAAGAGTCAACGACGCAGTCTCCGCCACCAAAGCAGCCATGGAAGAAGGCATCGTTCCCGGCGGTGGAGTCGCCTTAATCCGCGCTAGGGGAGTTTTAAATAATCTCAGAAAGCAGACAGACTCAGACGATGAAAAAGCAGGATTAGATCTATTGTATAATGCTCTTTCCGAACCATTAAAATGGATAGCCATCAATGCCGGTGCAGATGCCGGTTGGGTCGTCAAATCAGTAGAGGATTCTAAGGTGGAAGATTATGGTTTTGATGCCATGGCCATGGTATTTGGATCTATGCTGGCAAAAGGTATCATCGATCCATTAAAAGTAACAAGGACAGCAGTCCAAAATGCCGCCTCCGTCGGCATGATGGTTCTCACCACAGAAGCATTGGTGACAGATATACCGGAAAAGGAAAAACAAATGCCCGCCATGCCTCCCGGTGGAGGAATGGATTACTAAAAAGAAAATCATAAGCCCCCCGCTTGGCGGGGGGCTTTTTTCATTTTGCTTGCCCGAATAGACCAAAATGTGCTATAGTATCCCCACATGAATAAGAAAGTACTAGGTGTCGTACTTCTTTTACTCGCCGCGCTCTCTTTTGTCGGATATAAATACTTTACTCAAATTTCAGGAGGACTCGCAGGCCTCAAGGTAACCTCAATCCCACCATCGAGTGTTTATCTAGGAGACAAATTAATTGGTAGGACTCCCTACGAAGATAAAGTCTCAAGCGGTGAACAAGTATTTAAACTCATTCCTGAGGGAACGGGTAACAATGCAGTTACATGGCAAACCAGAATAGATTTAAATTCGGGCGTCTTGACCTTCGTCAACAGAGAATTGGGAGATACAGAACTATCATCAGCCGGGGAAATACTTACGCTCGAGAAAATAACAGAGAAAGATGCCCAGATTGCCGTCATCACCAATCCGGACGGATCCGTTATTTCTCTAGATGGACAGGAAAAAGGAACGTCTCCTCTAATTATGAGAAATGTGACTTCGGGTGATCATGACATCACCATATCCTCTCCCGGTTTTTTAAGTCGAACCTTAAAAGTAAAAGCCACAGAAGGGTATAAACTCATGGCCACTTTTCAACTAGCCCTTGCCGATAAAAGCGCAACAACAGCGGGAGAAACGACTGGTGACAAGGATATATCCAAAGATAAAAAAGGAAATTTTGTCGTTATTTCTGATACTCCCACCGGATTCTTAAGAGTCAGAACTGAACCATCAACCTCCTCCTCAGAGGCTGCGCAAGTAAAACCAGGCGAAAGATTCAAATATCTCGAAGAACAAGACGGTTGGTATAAGATAATCTACGAAGAAGGTAAGGAAGGATGGATTTCTGGAAGATACGCCGAAAAAGAAGAATAATCATTTTCAAAACTCTATTTCCTCATCGCGTACTCCTTTGGTAATACTACTAAATATCGAAACCCAAAATATAAAGGCTGAAATAGAAGCTAAAACCAGAATAATAGCAAATATCTTTTCCGTACTAGAAAGAAATAAGGCAATAACACCCATAATTGCCGAAATAATCCAATAAAAAAGAGCAATTCTTCTTTTGCCCCAGCCTAAAAGAAGTAGTCGATGGTGAAGATGTCCGGAATCTGCTTTAAAAGGCGACTTGCGAAAAATCAATCTTCTGCTTAAAGTATACAAAGCATCCGTCATCGGAATTGCCAAAACCAAAAGAAGCGTACCCAGTTTTCCAAATGAAAGAATCGATAAAACTCCAAGCATAAATCCGGCAAGAGCCCCACCCCCGTATCCTGGCATAATTTTCTGCGGATAAAAATTCCATGGTAAAAATCCCAAAAAACTTCCCGCCGTCAAAAAGGAAAGAATAGTCACCGGAATCAAAGATGCATCCTCACCACTAAACTTGAGCGCTAAAAGTCCCAAAACAAAAGAAGCAATGGCCACAAAACCAGGCATTTGTCCATCGACGCCCTTACTCCAATTGACCATGTTCATGCACCACACAATCCACAAAAGAGCAAAAAGATCAGCAAAAACAATAATTGAATGTGTTCCCCAAAAATCAAATATAATGCGCAACGTATCCAATCGAATAATTCCACCAAATGGATTGGTAATATAAGGAATCCCTATTCCTGACAATACCACAATGGCCACCACAAAAAAATTGAGAAAAAATCTGGTGTAAGGTGAACGATCTTTTCTATCATCCCAAAGTCCAATAAGAACTATAAAAAATGCTGCCAGAAAAATACCAATAAACTGTTTTGAAAAAGGAATAAATAATAAAGCGGGGATAAACAATCCCAAGAATAGAGACAAGCCCCCTCCCCTCGGGATAACTCCTTTATGCGTGTGGGCTGGGTGTGGACGGGTCTTCGGATCATCTACGAGTTTGAAACGTTTTGCCAGGATTATAACCAATGGAGTAACAAAAAAACTGATTAAAAAAGAAAACAAGAAGGATATAAAAAATATCACCATTGCAACTAAATAATAGTCAGTATTATTTTTATAAAAGTTATAAAAAGAATAAAACTAACGATTGTTCCCGAAAGAATAATAATTCTGGATAACAGAATATATTTGTGGAAAAGCAATATGCCGGCAATTAGATTAAGAATCATCAGGATTAAAGAAAGAATAGGAATAATAGTAAAAACAAAAGTGTTTACCAGTTGTTCCGTCCCTCGAGGTAGTGAATAAAAAAGAGGCAGCTGTGGTGGAAGATCAGACCAAAATAATCCCAATAAAAGAATGAAAAGACCCTCAATAACTAGAAAGACTTTTAGCGAACGAGAAATAACAGTATCAGACCAAAGTTGCGAGAAAATTTTTTTCATTGAGCCTTTCCCGAGGTTGGCAAGGAAATTATAACCTCATAGCTCCCATCTTCTTTAACTAGAAAAGTACGGATCGGTGATTCTGGAAAATTTGCAACAGAACGTGATGGATCTATAACTGAAGTTCCTATATATTTCGGAATTACAGCATTTTCCGGATTATAAATATAAACTTTATCGCGATATGGATAGTAAAAGGCAGACTCAAAGTAAACCAAAGCCGAATTGGCATAGACCAGATCATTAGGCTTTGCCATTTCTCTTATTTCCGCAATAGTAGATCTTATATCGACCTTATTATGAATTTTTTTTGGAGCAAAAACATTCATATATAGAACAAATCCCAACGCCAACAACATAACCCCATAACGGGTCGTTCTCAGCTTTATCGACCATAACGCAAGAGAAATAGCCATTATCTCGCCTACTGTTACAAAAATCATATAGCGATTGACATATATTGGCCTTTTGATAACTGAGTATGAAAGCACAATAAAAAGAGGAGTAAAGACAAGAGAAGTAAAAAGCAATCCTAACTTTCTACTTTTTCTGATCGCATAAAAAATAAGAATCACGATTATAAGGGATAAAAATGCTGTCACCAACCATAATCCCCCTGGCGTACCTTCATAATTAATAAAAAGATTTCCTAATGAAGACAAAATAAGTTGTAAATCCACAGTAAATATCCATGTATTTTGCGACTCTTTAAACTGAAATAACAAAAAAGGCACCCAGGGTAGAAAAAATAATAGTGGAAGAATTGTCCGCAAAATTATTTTTCTCTGAAACTGCCTGGCCAGGAATAAAAAAACAAGATATGAAAAAATAATAAAAGAAAAGAACGAGTGTGTATACATGCCAAGCGTCCCAAAAATCGCATATGCTCTCCATCTCTTTGCCAAAAAATAGTAAAGACTGGCAATGGTAAATAAGGCAAAGAGGGAATACATCCTTATCTCAAAAGCATAATATAAAAGCATCGGGTTGAAAAAAGTAAATGCCGCCACCCAAAAGGCAAATTTTTCCCAAAATATTTTTCTTGCTAGTAAAAATACATAATAAGTAGTCAATACATGAAATATAAAAGACATCATCCTCAAGGCAATATCAATTTCGCCAAAGACACTCATCCAAATGTGTAGCAATATATAATAAAGAGGTGGATTAAAGTCATTAATACTATTCAATATAATTTGCATAATATTTTCCTTCGCCATAAAAAATGAAAATCCCTCATCTCTCCAAATCGATTGAGCAAGATATTTTATGGGGGTGCTATAAAAAATAAAGTTTGCTATTGATTCCATTACTTCTTCTCCGTTACTTTATATTCCAATTTTTTTCCCAGTAGTAATCTAGTATGGGCTTCCAGTGCCGGAAGTGAACTAAGGAAAAATGATATTACCGGCAATAATATCCATTGAAAGATCAAAAGTGGAGTTTTAGCAATTGAAAAATGTGAAGGCCTTTTTGGATGAGATTTGGCATCAATTATTATCAACACAATTAAAAATGAAGTAGTTATAGTCAATATAATTCCCGATAATTGTGGTAAATTATGCCCCAAACTTGTCCTGGAAAATACTGGATTAACTAGAGCTGGGATAGATGCCGCCAGAGTTAAAAGAAAAAAAGAAGTCGGCCAAAAAAGATGAGTTTCAATGACAAACAATAATCTGAAAAGTTTTGGGAAAAAGGGTATATTCGGAGTCGTAAAAAATTTATTCACTGCATAAGGAACATCGGTAATTCCCCAAGCCCAACGCTTTTCCTGTTCATATCTATTGCGCATCGTAGCAATAAATGTTTTTCCAAAAACTGCATCTCGAGAGATGATAAGATATACAGGAATTGTTTTAACTTTTTCTCCAAGTGTAAAAAATGCCTGAAGAAAAATATGCCAATCTTCAGGAATAATATCAGTATCCCAATATCCAATTTTTTCCAGAAGGTTTAGTGACATGGAATAAGTTGATACTTGAATTAAAGTATCAGGACGGGCCAATGTCGAAAGACGGACAATAGAAGATATAGTAGATTGGATTCTTACAGGAAGAGGGACTTCCCAGTAATTACTGTAAAGAAGAACCGGTGCCCAATAAAAATGAAAATACCTATCTTTATCATTCAAAAATAAATAAGTAAGATACGAGAAATATTTAGGAGGGATTAAAGAATCGGCGTCGCATGAAGTCACAGTCACATCCATAGGGTTTATCTTTTTCTCACGGATAAGTCGAGATATATGTTTGGCAGCATAGGTAGAATTGCTCGCCTTGCCTTTTACCTCATCTGCTAAATCTGGATGAAACACAGCTTCAATATATCCAAATTTATGCTTATATTTCTCTGTGAGAATATTAGTTCTTTCCACAGCATCCATTCCCTCTCTTTTTTCCATTGCCAGAATAATGAATAATCTCTGTAAAGGAAAATCCTGCTTTGCCAAATATTCCAAAGTTTTATCGATTTTTTCAACAGTTTCTTTATAGTTTGTGATAATTACTGTGTGGTAAACCTTCCTAAAGTCAGATAATTCTTCTGCTTTCCTCTTCCAGTCCTCTTTGGATAGTTTCTGAAGTTTTAAGTAAGAGAGAGTAGATAAAATTGTTACACTCAAGGACTTATAGAAAAAATATATATCAAAAGAAAGGATAAAGTATGCCACCCACGCCGGATGAAATGGCGACAACCACACTGGAAGGGTGATAATAAGCCATGTTGTTAAAGGAAGAATAATCTCTATAAGACGCTGAGTAGACATCGGGTATCGCTCAAAGAGTCGCTTCATAAAGGCCTTCAACCTTCAATTGTAACACAGAAAGATTACTAAATCAGCCTGAATAGGGAGATTGCGTTTTTAGTCGTAATCGAGGCAATCGTATCCAAAGATATCCCTTTTATCGAAGCAATAAATTTAGCAATAATCCTTATATTTTTTGGTATATTTTTCGTGCCCCTTAATGGTTCCGGCGTCAAAAAAGGAGAATCTGTTTCTAAAAGGATGCTTTCAAGCGGTGTATCTTTTAAAATATCCGCCAGTCTATTATTAAACGTAATCAAACCATTATATCCAATATATATGCCCATCGAGATTATTTTTTCTAAATAAAATCTTCCTCCTTCAAAACAGTGAGAAACTCCACGTATATTATCCTTTTTATAGTATTCGAGTATATCTATATAATCATCCCAGGCACTCCGACAGTGAAGTATAAGAGGGAGATTGTATTCTATTGCCAATTCTATCTCTAGTCTTAATAAATCCTTTTGCTGTTCTTTTTTCCCTTTCGCCTCCTCATGTGTATACAAGTGGTAGTCAAGACCTACTTCACCAATCGCACAAACACTATGATGTTTTATAAGGTCAACCATCGTTTTCCTGACGTCCAAAAGATCGTGCACTTTACTTGCATGGTAGGGATGTATACCAACTGTAGCAAAACATGTTCCTTTATATTTCTCCGCAATCGCAATCGCCTTAATTGATGTATGCATATCAAATCCGGGCACAATCATTTTCGCAATACCTGCCTTTTTAGAAGATGTGATAATCTTCGGCAAATCCTCATCAAACTGCTTAGAATTAAGATGGCAATGTGTATCAACAAAAGTAAGCATATTAAAGTATTATATAATAGAGCGAAATTTATATGAAAAATTTTGCCGTTCTTTTTGACCTCAATGGAACTTTAGTCGATACCGAAAACGCGTTTTTCCACGCATATAAAGACGTTTTGTCAAAGTACGGTATTCCTTTTACACTTGAAACATTTACATCTCATTGGTCCACAAAAGGCAAAAAATTAAAAGATTTTCTCATCGAAATAAAACGGGAAGATTTGCTTCCAAAAGAAAAAGAACTATTAAGTCAGAAAGATGAAGTTTTTCAGGCAACACTGGAAGAACGAGCACTATTGATGCCTGGAGCAAAGGAAACAGTAGAAAGATTAAAGAAAGAAAACATCAAATTGGGGCTTGACTCCTCAAGCACTAGAGAGAATATCGAAAAAATACTCTCCATTTTCCAAATGAGTAGTATATTTGATGCAATTACTTCAGGAGATATGGAACTAGACGAGACAAAATACGGAGAAAAGAAAAGGAAATCCTCTCGACTCAAGGCACTGGCTGACATGCTTGGGATTTCTTACGAGCGCTGTGTTGTAATAGGCGACGCAGAAAAAGACATCAAAGGCGCCAAAGATGCCGGCATGAAAGCTATTGCTGTGCCCAATCAATACACCAAAGTCAACGACTTCTCCAAAGCAGATAAAGTGGTAGAAAATTTAGATCAAATAACTTCGAAATTACTCGAATTCCTATTTACTTAATCCTCGGAAAAAGGGGTGCTTGAGATTTGATTGTAGCGTTGGAAAATTGGTTTAGAATTTTTTCCGCAGAATCCGGAAGAAAAATTTGTAATAGGTAAGCTATACTAAGCAATCTTTTAATATAAGATTTTAAATATCCCTCACGTTCATTCTTCGATTTACTCCAAGGTTTATCTTCCTCCATTTTTTGATCTAAAGTTTTTATTTCTCTCCACAATTCTTCTAACGCAAGATTGAACTCATACCTTTCTAAGTGTTCTTCATAACCACCCTGATTAAGAGACGATTTAAGATTATCTAAATCTTTTGAATAGTCATTAATTCCTTTCATCCCATCAGTTTCACAAAGTCGCGCCACACGAGCAATTAGATTTCCCAATCCATTTGCAAGATCAGCATTATAAAGTTCCTCGAACCTTTTATAAGTAAAATCACCATCTCCATGCGCGGGTATTTCGCGCAAAAGATAATATCTTGTTGCATCAACTCCATATTTTTTTACCACATCAAAAGGATCAATCACATTTCCAAGACTTTTACTCATCTTCTGTCCGCCAGATGAAATATACCCATGCGCAAAAATGGATTTAGGCAGCGGGAGTTTCGCAGAAAGAAGCATCCCAATCCAGTAGACAGCATGAAATCTAAGTATTCCTTTACCTATTTCATGCACATCTGCCGGCCACCATTTTTTCCATAAACTCTCATCATAACCAAACCCAACTGCTGTTTGATAAACATTCAATGCGTCAAACCAAGTATATATAACCTGTGAGCTATCTCCAGGCACCGGTATTCCCCAATTTTTAGCTCTACTCTTAGAGCGTGAAGCACTAAAATCGGAAAGACCCTTTTTAATAAAAGCCAAAACCTCATTTTTGCGAATCCTCGGGGTTATTAAAAGCTCATCAGATTCAATTAACTTTCTAATGATGTTTTCATATTTCGATAGTTTGAAAAAATAATTTTTTTCTTCAACCCACTCAGGAGGTGTTAAATGCTCAGGACATTTACCATCAATCAAATCTTTTTTTGTATAAAAATCCTCACATCCAACACAGTAATAACCACCCCAATTTTTTTCATAAATATCTCCGCTTTTTTTACAAAGCTCCCAAAGCTTTTGTGATCCTGGCCAATGAAGTTTTTTATCGGATCCCCGCCTCCAGACGTCAATCTCAACATTTAAAAGTTTAGTAAAATCTAAAAAAACTTTAGTATTTTTATCCGCCAATTCCTGTGGAGAAAGTCCTTGCTTTTCCGCCGCCTGCACAATTTTTAGTCCATTTTCATCAGAACCCGAAATAAGCAAAGTTTTAAATCCTATAAGTTTTTTAAATCTTGCAATTACATCACATTGAACAAACTCCAGTGCATGACCTATATGTGGAGCTCCGTTAACATATGGAATTGCAGCGGTAATATAAAACTTATTCATGAATAAGCTCCAATTATATCAGGAAAACTAGAATTTCCGAAAATATATTTCTCCTGTAATAAAAATTCCCAGGACAATTGGAGCCGTAACAATATTCAAAAACCGAATTTGCTGAAGAGATAAAAGCATAATGATTACGGCAGAATAAAGAAAACATCTCCTTCTTTCAAAGAAAATCCCAAAAGAAATATATTGAGCAAAGAAAATGAGAAAATAAAAAATAGCAAACTGAAAAATTCCCACAGGTGGAATCAGAAAAACATACAAAAACAGAATCACCCACAAAACTGTCGCCAATAAGGCTCTTTTTAAAACTAAATTACTACCTTTTTTTTGTCTCATGAATCTCAATTCCATTTTACGTTCTTTAGTGATAGAATTGAAGCACTTTCCAGATTCACCTCGGAGGAGTCCCTGCCTTGCCGGCAGGCAGGCATCCGGCCACCTCCGAGGTGTGACGAAGTTACTCCTCGGAGGTGTATGTCACAAGAACTAATAATTATTTCCGGACTTATTATTTTAGGTTTTGCAATAGTTATTTACATCATTAGAAAGCAAAAACCTTCAGACGAACTCATTGCCTGGTTAAGAAGCACAAATCAGCGTCTAGATTCTTCCTCCAAATCATTAAATGAAAGACTAGATAATGCCGCACGAGTCATTGGACTAGTCCAAAAAAATATAGGGGAAATGAGTGAGATAGGTCGCGGCATGAAAGATCTTCAAGATTTTCTAAAGAGTCCCAAACTTCGTGGCAACATCGGCGAGCAGATATTAAAAGAATTACTGGGTCAGATGTTACCCAAACAATCATTTCACCTTCAATATACATTCAAATCAGGTGCAAAGGTAGATGCAGCCATCAAACTTTCCAATGGAATAATTCCCATTGATTCCAAATTTCCCTTGGAAAATTTTCGCAAAATTATGTCTGCCAAAGATGAAAACGAAAGAAAGATTGTGGCTCGAGAGTTTGAAAAAGACGTCAAAAGCCATATCGATGATATTTCGCAAAAATATATTTTGACAGAAGAAGGAACCATAGACTATGCCTTGATGTATTTACCTTCAGAAGCTATCTATTACGAAGTCGTCAATAATCCCGATATTTTCGATTACGCCTCATCAAAAAGAGTCCTTCCCGTTTCTCCCATGACATTCTATGCTTATCTTCGCGCCATCATCATGTCGCTCGAAGGTCAAAAAATCGAAGAGCAGGCAAAACAAATACTAAAAACCATCCGTGCCGTCCAAAAAGACTATTTAAAAATGGAAGAAAACATGGGAACTCTCAATCGCCATGTAACAAATGCATTTAACCAAATGTCTACGGTTCTCGGTAACATGAATCTCCTTGGTCAAAAACTATCATCTACATACACGTTGAAAGAAAAAGAAGAGACAAAACAGCTCAAGTTGAATTAACTCCTGATTTCCTCGGGTGCTATAATGGTTCTCCAAAATGAGAACAGACTCAAATAACAAAAAACTAAATAAACAACAATTAGAAGCAATCCAGCATGGGAAAGGACCACTCCTCATTATTGCCGGTGCCGGCACCGGAAAAACAACCGTCATTACAGAGCGGATTAAATGGCTTATTTCAAAAGGTTTCGCCAAACCATCCCAAATATTGGCTTTAACATTTACCCAAAAAGCCGCCCGAGAAATGGAAGAAAGAGTCGATATCCTCATGCCCTATGGCTATACTCAAATGTGGATTTCTACATTTCATGCTTTTTGCGAAAGAATTCTACGACAGGAAGCAGTCCATATAGGACTTGATCCGGGATTCAAACTCCTTTCCGACACAGATGCCACGATGTTACTACGAAAAAACATATTCAAAATGGACCTCGATTATTTTCGTCCACTTGGTAATCCTACCAAATTTATCCAAGGTATGATCACCCATTTCTCCCGTCTTCACGACGAAGATATTTCATCCAAAGAATACCTTCTTTGGGTTCAATCTACCCGTGGCGGAAAAACTAAAGAAGAGAAATTAGAATCTAAAAAATATTTGGAGCTGGCTAATGCTTATAAATTTTATCAAGAACTAAAAGTTATAGAAGGCTTGATGGACTATGGTGATCTTATAGGAAATACCCTAAAAATATTTCGCCAAAGAAAAAATATCCTCAAAGAATATCAAGAACAGTTCAAGTTTATTTTAGTAGACGAATTCCAGGATACAAATATCGCCCAGAATGAATTATTGCTTCTTCTTTCTCAAAAAAATAAAAATATCACAGCCGTCGCTGATGATAACCAATCAATCTATAAATTCAGGGGAGCAGCAATATCAAACGTTATGTCATTTAGAAAGCACTTCCCAAAAGCAAAACTAGTCGTTTTAACCCAAAACTATCGTTCAACGCAAGAAATACTTGATAAATCTTACCAACTTATACAACACAACAATCCTGATACCTTAGAGGTAAAAGAAGGAATCAATAAAAAACTTCAAAGTAAAAAAAAGGATCCAGGTGAAAAAATGAAGTTAATATATGTTGACCGCGTCGAAAACGAAGCCGACGAGGTGGCTAAAGAGATCAAAAATCTCATAGGGTCAGACCTTAATAAAGAAAGGTCTGACCCTTTATCATGGAAAGACTTTGCCATACTTCTTCGCGCCAACAATCACGCCGAGCCCTTCGTCAGATCATTTTTAAGACACGGTATTCCTTTCCAATTTTTAGGTCCCGGTCAATTATTCCGTCAACCGGAGGTAAAGGACCTCATTGCCTACCTTCAAGTATTACAGGATTTCACAAATAGCGTTGCCCTTTTTAGGGTTTTATCAATGTCTTATTTTGATATCGATAACAGAGACCTCACCGCCGTCTCCAATTTTTCCCGCAAGTACAACCTTTCACTTTTCGAGGGCTGCGAAGTAATACTCGGTTTACAAGAATTTGAAAATGGCAAACTTCCAAATATAAAAAAAGAATCCAAAGATAAAATAAAAAAAATAATCTTGATGATTACAAAACATCTAAAACTTATTTCAAAGGAGACAGCCGGACAAATTCTCTACTATTTCCTAGAAGATACAGGCATGATAAAAAATATACTCGACTTTAAATTTCCCTTAGATGAAAAAAAGGCCAATAATATTTCCAAATTTTTTTCCAAACTTAAAACATACGAGGTGGAACACGAAGACGCCAGAGTCGAGACAGTACTAGACTGGATCATGCTCTCGATGGAAATGGGAGAGTCTCCGCAAGCCTCAGATACTGATTGGGCGGAAAATGATGCAGTCAATATACTCACAGTTCATAGCGCCAAGGGTCTCGAATTCAAGGTCGTATTCATGGGAAATTTAGTTTCACAAAGATTTCCCACAGTCGAAAAACGGGAACAAATCCCTATCCCCGACAAACTTATCAAGGAAGAGTTGCCAGTTGGTGACTATCACGAACAAGAGGAAAGAAGACTCTTTTATGTAGGGATGACAAGAGCAAAAGAAAGATTGTACTTTACCGCCGCTAAATACTATGGCGAAGGAAAAAGGGATAAACGAATATCTCCATTTGTCTATGAGGCGATAGGAGAAGAGGCAATTATAAATGAGGATAAATCCAACGAATCGCAACTCTCTATTGTGGATTGGAAAAAAGACCTGCCTGCCGGCAGGCAGGAGAAATTACCTGTTAAACCATTGCAAATTTCCTACATTTCTTACTCTCAAATAGACGCATTTAAACTCTGTCCTCTCCATTACAAGCTAAGATATATCCTCAAAATCGAACCTCCAATTTTTCCAGCCGCCTCCTTTGGCATCAGCGTCCATAATGCACTCAAAGATTTATATCTTCTCCTAAAAAGAGGCGAAAAAGGTTCAAAAGAAAAACTCATAGATCTTCTAAAAAAAAACTGGGTTCGCGAAGGATACACAACCAAAGCTTATGAAAATGCCATGTTTGTCAGAGGCAGGAAATATCTATCAGATTATTTTAAAAAAGAGTTTGATCCAAAAACAAAAACCATAGTCTTAGAACAACCCTTTACTGCAACCATTGCCGCCGGCAAAAAAATTCTTCGCATTGGCGGAAAAATAGATAGGATGGATGATTTAGGTAGCGGAAAAGTCGAAATCATAGATTACAAAACCGGTCGAGTTCCTTCCCAAAGACAGGTGAATACGGATCTCCAACTATCAATTTATGCCATCGCGGTAACACAAATACGAGAACCACCTTTTCAAAGAAAACCAGAAGATGTCATTCTTTCTATGTATTTTTTTGACAGCCAGGAAAAAATCACCACTGTGCGTACTCATGAGCAGATACAGGAAGATAAAAAGAAAATATTTGAGTGGATAGAAAAAATCGAACACTCAGATTTCAAATGCAGCGGAAATGTAATCTGCTCATCCTGCGAGTACAGAATGTTCTGTAATGTGTATAATATGGAATAGCCATGAATTTAGAATTAAGAATTGAGAATGTAGAAAAAGAAATTAAAGCTATAAAAGACAGGAATAAAAAAGTGGAGGGAGATAAAGCTTGGGAGACGAGTTTATTTCGCATTGGATTAATCTGCACATCAACTTATTTTTTTGCCGCAATCTTTCTTAGGATCATTGGCTCAGAAAATTATTTAATCAATGCATTTGTTCCTGTTATCGCCTATTTTCTCTCTACCCAATCTATGCCCTTTATCAAAAAATGGTGGATAGAAAATAAGTTTAAATAAAAAAAAGAAAATACATGATCACACTTACCGACTTAAACGAATTTCTTGATGACTATTTAAATTTCGATAAAAAAATGGACCCATCCAAAATAGATCCCATCATGGCCAATGGCCTGATGGTGCGAGGAAAACAAGAGATAAAAAAAATCGGTTTTGGCGTCTCAGCGTCACTTGGATTATTTGAGAAAGCCCAGGCAGAAAAGTGCGATGCAATTATTGTTCATCATACATTCAACTATCCGCCATACAATAGATATGATCAAATTTTTCAAGATAGAATTGCTTATCTTTTAAAACACCAAATATCTCTTTTTGGATACCATTTCCTTCTCGATGCCCATCCCGAAATAGGCAATAATACTCAAATCTTAAAAATTATTGGAGCCCAACCTTCAAACCCTTTTTTACATAGAGGAAATCCCTGGGGTTGGATCGGAGAATTTAATTCTTCCGTAACCCTCGAATCAATTGTCAAAATACTTAAAAAATATGAAAGCAACAGAACTGTTAAATATGATTTCGGACCCAAAAGTATTAAAAAAGTCGTGGCTATTTCAGGAAAAGGCGCTCCATATGCAATTAATTTGCAAGACCTTTTAGATAATCATATTGATCTTTATATCACAGGCGAAGTCCACGAATGGATAAGAGAATTGTTTCGCGAAGCAAAAATAAACTTTATCGCCGCCGGCCATTACGCCACAGAGACTCTCGGCGTCAAAGCTCTCATGGTAAAATTAAAATCACAATTTCCCCAAATAGAAACATCATGGATAGATCTCGCCAATGATGTCTAACAAGCTCCTCGCACTACTTTCTGCCCTGATCACCTTCACTCTAGTTTTTGGTGGATATACCTTTTTATTTGCAAATAATAAAAGCCAAAAATTAGTATCTCCATTGCCAGAGTCAGGAATTCTCATAAAAAAATCTACAAATTTAAAATCCATCTCTGAAGTGCAAATTTCCATTGCCGTTGAAGACGCTCTTATTGGCACAAAAGGAATATACGGAGTTGTAATAAAAGATTTAAAAACAGGAGAAACCTTTACCCAAAATGAGAATAGGATATTTGAAGCAGCCAGTCTCTATAAATTATGGATTATGGCGGAAACAGTAAAAAGGTTGGAAGAGGAAAGTCTCAAACATGAGCAAGTTCTCTCGGGCGATATTAAAGATTTAAACGAGCGCTTTGATATAGCAACAGAGGCAGCAGAACTCCAAGAAGGGACAGTCTCCATGACAGTAAAAGAAGCTCTCGATGAAATGATTTCTATCTCACATAATTATGCCGCGCTTCTTCTATCGGCGAAAATCCGTTTATCAAATGTCAGTAAGTTTCTCAAGAACGAAGGATTCACAGCTTCAAAACTCGGTGAGCCGCCGGTCACAAATGCTCTTGAGACAGCTCAATTCCTGGAAAAAATTTATCAGAAAAACTTAGTTAGTCAAAAAGCATCAGAACAAATGATGAATCTTCTCAAAAAGCAGGAAAAAAATAATAAAATCCCCAAATATCTTCCCGAAAATGTCACTATCGCCCACAAAACAGGAGAAATAGGTGCTTTCTCTCACGATGCCGGAATAGTGTTTTTAGAAGACAGAGATTACCTTATCGTCATACTCTCAGAAAGTAACGATCCCAGAGGTGCAGAAGAACGAATTGCCAAAATATCCAAAAACCTATACAGTGTTTTTAACAGTGAATAAAATAGCCAGGCTTTTTTCCATCATTATCATTTTTCTCTTTTTTCTCCCTACCGCTGCCCATGCTGAATCCATTGAACAATTTACATCGACAATCAATATAAATAAAGATGGAACAGTAGATATATTAGAACGTATAAATTATGATTTTGAAACTTTGGAAAGACACGGAATTATCCGCACGATCCCTGAGTTAAAAATTAATCAAGAGGGGAAAAAATACATACTCGATCTTACTAATATTTCAGTCACCGATGAAAGCAAAAACTCCTATCAATTCACAAAATCAAAAGAAAATAACAATCTAAACATTAAAATAGGAGATCCAAATAGAACAATAACTGGATTGCACACATATATCGTCAACTACACCGTCAAAGGGGCTCTCACTTATTTTTCCGACCATGATGAACTCTATTGGAATGTCACCGGAAACGACTGGAATGTGCCTATTTCAACTGTTAATGCACAAATTATCCTGCCGCAAGAAATAAAAGAAAACGAAATTAGGGTGAGTTGCTTTACCGGCCCCGCGGGAAGTAAGAGTAAGGACTGTTTTTTCGAAATTCAAAATAATATTGTCACGGTTTATTCTACTTCTCCATTATCATCAACAGACGGACTCACTGCAGTCGTCGGCTTTCCCAAAAATGTAGTCGCGCAAATGGAACCCAAAGAGTTTATTGAATTCTGGGATACACCAATTGGTAAAGCATTTAGTATTATCCTAGTAATCCTCGCCTTAATCGCAGGAATTTTCTGGTACATTTTCTACCCATTCAAAATCATATACAAGTGGTATCTCTATGGCCGTGATCCGAAATCTACACTTGGTGTTACCAGCGCTTGGTTTGATCCTCCTAAAACCCAACAAGGTAGAAAATTGACTCCGGGAGAAACAGGAGCACTAATAGACGAAACCACAGATATGCAAGATGTCTATGCAACAATTGTTGATCTGGCAAGACGAGGATATCTCAAAATACGCGAAGTAAAAAAGAATGACTTTTACTTGGATAGATTAAAAAAAGAAGATAACTCTTTAGAGCCACATGAAAGAAAATTAATCAGCAAATTTTTCCAGGGCAAAGAATCATTGCATATCAAAAGTGCAAGCCTAGTATCAGAGATTGAAGAAGTTAAAAAATCATTATACGAATCTCTCGTAAAAGAAAAATTCTTCCCTGAAAATCCCAACTCCATCAGAACTTTTTACAATGCCATAAGCATCATCGCCCTTTTCACCGGCAATATTTTTCTGGCAATCGTCTCATTCCTCTTTGGTAGAAATATTCCCCGAAAAACCATATCAGGCGCCAACCAAGCAAATGTCGCCAAATCCCTTAAAAATTTTCTCTCTTCTCAAGAAAGACAACTCGAATTCCAAGCAAAGAATCAGATGTTTTTTGAAAAACTCTTACCATATGCTATTGCCTTTGGCGTGGAAAGTATCTGGGTAGAAAGATTTAAAGATATCAACTTGAAACCCCCTGAATGGTACAAATCCTATCATGGAGGCAATTTCAACAGTATTATATTTGCCCACTCTCTTAGTCAATCATTTAATAGCATTCATTCAGCTGCTACTCCAACAAGTTCATCATCTGGCTTTTCTTCAGGTTTCAGCGGCGGTTCATCAGGAGGGGGAGGCGGGGGTGGCGGTGGAGGGAGCTGGTAAATTTATATAGTGTTTATCATCACTTGCAGTAATAGTATAAACAGATATCCACCCATTAAAAAAACCCCTTCTAGTCGAGTAACCGTTTGCTGGGTAATAATAAATATAAAAAGAAGAAAACTCATTATAAGCATCGCCGGAAGATCAAACTGAAGCCAACGCGCAGAGACTGAAATAGGAGATAAAATAGCTGTGAGGCCAAGAGTTACAAGGAGGGTAAAAATATTGGAACCCAAAGTTTCGGAGACTGCAATCTCTCCTAAGCCCCGCTTTGCCGCTTGATATGATGTAATAATATTGGGAATCGAAGGCCCGATTGCTCCTAATGTAATGCCAATAAGAATTTCGTTAATCCCAAATGTAGAAACAATATGTATCAGCTGATTTCCAAATAGTTGTGCTCCTCCCAGAAGTAAGGCCAATCCCAAAACAAACGTCAGCCATCCTGGCTTTAGATTTCCAAATTCAAATCCTGCTAATTCTAGCTCAACCTCAATCTCTTTTTGATAAGCAATTTTTTCCTGTTTTGACACATCCTTTTCATGAAGATAAACATTGACAACATAGGGCAAAAATAAAAGGAGAAAAGCAAATCCTTCAAGCCTAGATATTTCTCCTCCCGATCCAACCGCAAACACGAGAATTGGCACAACAATCGAAAATAATCCATCCCGCAAAATGATCCTGGAATTTACTTTTAATGGTCGAACAAAAGCAGACAGTCCAGTCATAAATCCAATATTGCATACTATAGATCCTAGTATTACTCCTATACTTATCGCCGGGTATCCCAAAAAAGATGTAAACAGAGCAACAAGAATTTCAGGCAAACTTACAGCTGCAGAAACTAGAATAAGCCCTACAAATGATCCGGTGACACCCAACTTTCTGGCAATTGGAATTAAAGAATCGGTTAGCCAGTCCGAACCCTTTCCCATGAGAAGAATTGAAAAAATAATTAAGAGAAAGGTAATAAAAACTTCCATGATTATTTACCGCAGTTAGCCCAAGCCGCGATGCCGTCTCTAGATATTTTAAATGCCGCAGTCTTTATCGATTCTTCGGCATGGAATCGAAGATCTGAATTCTCATCCTGTCCCATCCGATTCCGAGCCCCCTTCCATGCTCCTACTGTAAATTGGAACATCCCCCCATAGGGTCCACTATTTGATCCAGAGTTGTAATGCGATTCACACCAGGCAATTTTTTTGAGAATCTCGCGATCGATTCCATACATTTGGCCATAAGTTGTAAACCAATTTTCCAACTGTTCGGAAGAATATGGGACTAGTGTCGGAATAGGAGTATTAGTCGGGACAACAGGTGTCGGAGTCAAAGTGGGTAACGGGGTAGGACTAGGAGTATTTGTCGGAACAGGAGTATTGGTGGGAGTAGGAGTCGTCTCAACAGATAAAACCTCCCCCATCTTCGTATCAGAGACTGGTTGTATAGTCAGGAATGTAAATGTCGAAAATAAAAAAAGTATTCCTGCCGCCGCCACACTTCCCATGAAAGGCAATTATACACTACTTACAAAAATTAGGCAGAAACTCAACTATTTGCCCCCCAAAACCTTCCTTAAACTTTGAAAATCCTTTCCACGAGTTGGTCGCTTTGGGAAATCTTTCATCATACATCCCTTCGAAATCAAATATTCTAGCGCCGCGTTTCTTAGACATTTTTAACGTTTCCCAAACAAGAAGAGTTGGGGCAAAAAGATGTTTTCCCTCATCGGTGGAAGCCGCATACCAATAATAGGCGCAACTGTTATGAAACAACAATAGAACGCCAGCAAGATTTGGAATAATAAGAAGAGCTAAATTCTTTGGATAGAATTCCTCCCATAAAAATAACATCTCTTTTCTTACAAAAAATCCCATCGGAAATAAGCGTTGAGTTCTTATCTTTATAAA
>CAZJBV010000004.1:0-118343 GCA_964544585.1 uncultured Gammaproteobacteria bacterium
ACGACCGAAATTATCAGCGCAATAGAAAGCAAAATATAATTTATGAGCATAATTTCATTGTACGAAAATCAGTATCATTTTGAAAGAAATGATAGTAGAGTCTTTGATGAAATGAACAGGAAGCAGCCGGATAATGCTACCGTTGGGTTTGATCCGGCTGCTTTCTATCCACTTCTTTTACGGCGCTACTTCTTCCCACGTCACCTGTGTTTTCCCAATGTATGAAAGAAGGGGCAGTATATATTGCGGCTGATACGTAATCTGGAATGCCGGGTTGGTATCACTTTCAAATGTTCTGCCGTTGACCAATGTCTTGGTATAAACCATTCCGTCGATAAGTAATCTGTTTGTATCATGAGTACCGGTATTAAATGAGTTACTTATAAACAACCCGCCGATATTGGTAACCGCAGGATTGACAGAAACATCTCCACTGACAATAAATGCAACCGCTTTACCGCTTTGAACCGAAAAATTACTATTTATAGAAAGGCTCCCATTTATAATATAAATCACTGCATTCTTTGCAGGATTGATAGTTATATTTGCACCGATCGTTTGAGAAGTATCAAAAGCATATACTGTTTCGGATGGATTTGTATTTTCAATATTTCCTCCGGGACTGACTTTACTGCTGAGTTTTTTAGAAAAATATCCAAAATCATACGAATTGGTATACCCAGTATCCAAATCTACCTTTTTATAACTACCATTATTTGTATCATTAGCTATGGTTGGTAGATTCGTAGCATACAACACTCCCATAGCCACGTTTGTAATACTGGCAAAATAGTGTGCACCACTACCCAAGGGAACAATTTCATCAATTGTTGGTCGATAGACATCCCCGCCGACTACCTGCATCCATGTATTAGACGAAGGTGTAAGAGTTACAGTCGGTGTGTCGGCAGGAGAAACTGTGGGAGTTACAGACGTGGTCAATGGAAAATCCACACTGTATGTCTGGTTTGACCCTAGTGAAATTTTATCGCCCGGTACATCCACCGCTCCATTTACCGTCCATAATTTAAGTTGGGGAACATTATTTCCTTTTCGACACACGTAATACCTGCCATTGGGAATATTTGCAGGAGGAGTAATACTGGAACAGGGCTTAACAAGGTCATAAATTCCAGAATTTTTCAGTTCCATAAATTCATACGCCCCGGTATTAATATTACTAAAACTATAATTAGGAGCGCTATCATCGGTAATAGTATTATATGCAGATCCCGAAGTTCCGGGGATTCTCAATCTTACCCTTATACCACTTAGTAGGACTTCTCCCGATCCTCCCTGTCTTTTAGCGTCTGTATTAAGATCATAAAAAACATTTCCTTGTACTGTCCCTCTGGCTGGCGCGTTAGTTACTGTTCCTGTGGCTGGCGCGTTAGTTGGGGTAATATCGCCTCCACCTCCAATATCCTCACACTGCCCCTGCGGATGTGATTGGGGATCAGACCAGATACATTCATTTCTATTATTGCATTTACCTTCTGTAGACTCTCCCGGACAAAATCCCCAGCAGTCACCGGCAGTATAACTATTTCCACTACATCCTAAATCAGCGATACAGTTGGTATTTACATACTGCCATTCACAGTACCTTACATTCCCGCCGATATTTGGATAAAAAGCAGCAGGACAGCGCGATTTTGTATAAAAGTCAGGACAATTATTCTCCCCCGGACCTCCGTATATTATTCCAGTCGGCGATGGCCCGCCGCCGCCTGGGGGAGGAGGATTAGTTGGAACTCCACCTCCACCTGGGTTGCCTGTTGGATTAGGAGCAGCTGTTGATGCAGGACAATTTCCTTGCCCCGGAGCGCACGGACCACAACCCCAACACCCACCTACTACACATTGACCTGGATCATCAACGGGATAGGTGTCTGTGGATCCACATCCACAGCAACCAGCAAAGATCGGACGTGGCACCCATAAAAGCACTGCTAAAAGGAAAAAAAGAAAAACTGATAATTTTAATACTTTCAACATGTTATTTTATTTATTGTATGTCTTTTGCACCATTTGATCGTCGAAGTAAAATTACGTACGCAATAGGATAACCACTTTCCCCTTTCACTTCATTAATGGCACCATTCTCTCCTTCTTCCAAAAGAGGAGCTACAACGACAGCGTCACCAGTATGTATCCATCTCTGCAGATCTTTCGAAGAAACTTTATTAAAAGGCTTCAAAAAGAGAAAGTAGTCCTCTACTCCCTCATCTTTAGCCAAACTCGAAGGATTTTGTGACTTTGCCAGATTTTCCACAGACAAAAGCGTCCCCTTTTTCATACCAGGAAGTGCTCCGTTGGGAGTAAACTGAAGCTCAAACGTTTGGATATCTGCTTTAGTCAAAGGATTGACAAGCGTAAGGGTTTGATTCGCGGATGCATTACTATTCCAATCCTTGATTATTCCCGTGTAATAAATTTGTCCCGTATTAAAAATACCTCGCCCTATATTATTATAAACAAACGGATATTCCGATCTATATAAAATTGTCCTCCCCTCTGTATCATTCGGATCCTGATATAAAATTTTTAGTGTAGAATTTATTTGAGACACTATTTCAGTTGGAAAAACTCGCTGGTCCGCTGAAGAATTAGTTCTACTTGATGGTTTAGATAATCTGGAGAGAAAAAAAGCCGACCCTATCACAGCGGCAACAACAATAACCAAAATAACTACCCACCATTTCGAAAAATTTCTCGGCAGCATTCATTATACTGTAGCAAATGAATAGAAACCAAGTCAATACTCCTAATCTGGACGATTATCCACAAATACAATATTTCTATTCTCTCATTCGATAAGGACTATAATAGACTTACTCCACACCCTAGCCAGAAACCATGAGAATGATAAATCAGATTCGACAGATCGTGTTCGGTTATTTACGATATTAGCAGGAAACAACAATGCAGAACAAATTATGTAAGAAAATGAAGGTGAATCAGCGATGAAATAAATTTTAATTAGACCATTACTTTATTCCTTGACCATGAAAGAGGATGAGCAATTTTTTAACTATACGAGCCTGATTTAAATCAGCAATATGATTATCTACCCATTCGTTCGCATCTTTAAAACTTCCGTTTTGCACCTCGACAAAATTTTTACCACCACGCGCATACCTGAGATTAAATCGCTCATGTAGTATCCTTGCCACCATTTCCAAATCGAATCTGTCCTCTACGAATACAGAGGTGTTAGGATCAAAACTAATCGTATTATTTAATAAAATTACTCCTAGTCCATTTTTTGATAAAAGGTGCGACACCTTAGGATTATCTATCCCCCCTTGTGAATTGATGAAATTCCATGAGGAGCCTATTGAGGGCCATGTATCAAACACTGCTCTACTATTGGCTATTGCAAAAATTCCCTCTTTAGCAGCATCATCCCAAAAAGAAGGATCCCATGTATTAATCTCACTTAGACCTGTAGAAAGAAGAGATAAAATATCTACACCTGGATAATCAGTACGAAGTGCATAAGGACCTTGGGTTACTACTAAACCCACCTCATTTCCATCACCATCTACCAGTGGTAAGGGTGGAGCCTCAGTGATTTTTAGACTAGCACTTAGTGTCTCCTTTATGTTATGAAATCCTTCTGTCGCAGTCAATGTGGCTACGGAAGTTGGTCTTTCTGTAGGTTTCCGAGTAGCCGCCGCTATCGCCGTATCTGAAGGTTTTGGTGTATTTGTTGCCGGCACCTCTTTCGGAGGAGGTTTTGTTGCTGTAGAAGTTGCAGTATCGGTTGCTTTTGCAGTATTGATAGCCTGAATTGTAGCCGTCAAAATTTCACGCGGGGTTGGTGTTGCAGAAGGAGTCGGACTATTTCGCCTTCTGGTATTGGTAGCTGTGAAAGTAGCAGTCGCAGTAGGAGCAAGCCGAGGAGACGGAAGCCCGTCCGTACCAAGTAAATGACTAAAGAAACCAGCAATATCGACCTCCCCACCTGCTTGCCAGATAATTGGTCCGAGATTTCCTTCTTCATGTCCATTGAAGCTCAATATAAAATTCTTTTCTCCTGGATTTCGTGAGACAAAGAAGAACCGATCTGCAGTTTCTTTAAGATCAGCTCCTATGTATACCAGCTGGTATTCTTCAAATCCACCATTTCCTTGATGATTTGCAGTAGGACCCCATTTGGCCAGCTGATATTTCCATTGATCATTTCCTCTGGTATCTTTCCCCACTGGTATAGAAATAAGGTATATATCATCCCGTGGCTTCCCGCTTTCATCCTTGAGTCCATCGACTTTCTGCGCATACATTTCCAAAGTTAATTTCTGCCCATCCTCTTTTACTTCAGCTTGATTTAAGACAAAATGACTTGGTCTACTTTCTAAAGAAGAACCATATGGCAATATAAAATCTTTATTGACCAAGTTATCCAACATAAACTGGTAAGCCGAGTCAATTGTAGGGTCAATCTCTGGATATTTCCTCCATTCTATTTCCACCCCATCTACTATTATCTTTGGCTGAAATATTGGCACTTCCGTAGGATTAACAGTTCCAACCGCTGTCGGGGTAGGTTCATTAATTGGAGGACTTCCGACACTTCCGTCAGGTTCAGCCGCTTGAGCAGTAGCTGTCTGATTTGCCACACATCCTATTGCGACGCCTCCTACAACTAGAATGACTCCACTTCCGACGGCAGCATACTGAACTTTGTAAGTTGAAGGACCCCAAGCTGGTCGCTCTGAACCATCCCCCTCTTCCGGTGGTTCCGGTGGTTTACTACCTCCGGATGGATGATTACTTTCGAAGTGCTTTTGTATCGTATATAAAGGCCCTTCATATTTTGAGAATTTACCTTGGTTTACCAGAATTCCCAAATCCTCTGGAGTAAGCGGACGAGTAAATATATCTAAATCTCCTGTAAAAAGGGAAGCAGATAAACCTTCCGCAGCCTCCGTTTGTATAGTTTGAGTCCTATCAATTACTCCATAAAGTCTGGCAAGTCTTTCCAAATTAGCTCTATTTTCCTCTCGTGTCCTTTCAGTACCGAATAGATTCGTTCGAGTCGAATTAGGTCTAAACCAAAGACTTTTTTCTAAATTTTTGATTTCTTGCTTTGCTTGTATGTTTTCACTCTGCGCACGGCTATAACTCTGCCGTGCTTTCTCGTACTCTTCCCTTACTTGTGGATCCCTACCGTCAAAGGTTACAACAGCACTTGAAAGTTGCCAGGTTCCGTCCCGCCCTTGACGCCTTTCGACAGGAAGCAGTAGTTTCTGAATCTCAAAAGGAAAATTTTCTTTCTCCAATAATCCAACCGCTAATTTCCCCAAGTTTGTCTCTAATGCGTTTTGGAAATCAGGTGTTCGGATAAAATCAAAACTACCTTCCCGTTTCGGTCTTCCACTACCAGCAGAAGTAATATCCACCTGAAATTGTTGAATATGCTGAGCTACATCTCTTTCTTGAATTTGTCCTGCCATATGGTAAAAAAAGCGTCCTATTTAGGACGCTGTCAAAAATTTATCCCGAATACTCGGGAAAATAAATAATTTAAATTTAAAGGCAGAGTATTTCATACTTGACTATATTATATTGTATCATACTATATTTCATTTTGTCAACACTATAGGATAACATCCTGGATATCTGACTTCGACCGTAAGTATATCATATTACTTCAATGACAACAAGTTCGTAATCATTTTGAAAGAATAAATCCATCAAGCATAGGACGAGTATAAGTACCTTCTACATACTGTCTCTCACCATCTGGAAGCGTATCTATTCTTTTATTGACTACATAGTTTGTGTTAGTTTTTTTTAAACCTTCTGCAAGCGACGGCTTATATGGCAAAATCCTCCAATATTGCCCAAACGGTACACAGCAATAGTAGTATGGATCTCTAAACTTTAATGCATAACCTGAAAGATCAAACACAAAACTCCCCGCGGGAATTTCTGCCTCGATTCGTACTATCTGCTCAAGTTCATTTATATTAGTCCAGACGGCCTTTGGCAAGTTAGTTCTTTGTGCAGAGTAGAAAATTATTGCTAATATAACTAGATTAAACGCAATACCCAAAAACTTTGCCCTCCTCTGTAAAAATTCACCCGCAGAATTTATAAAATCAGCAAAGAATAGCGACACAAAAGGCACCAATGGCACCAGATACTGTGAATGTTTTAAAGGAAAAACGTACATAAATCCGTACAAATTAAAGAAAAAAGAGGATGCCAATAAAAGAACTGCCGCCTGCTTCTTAAAGCCATCTTCTGCTAAAAATCCCACCATTCGGAAAATCGCAAAAATCGACCCTGTTATCCAAATAAATAAATTTACATAATATTGAAAATTCATCCCACCCTCACCGTAAAATGTCTGATTCGGCCAGAAAAAATGAGTCGGGAACATATAAAACGAATGGTTGTAAATAGTCACAAGCTCAAGCGATGCATCCGATGCTATCTTCGTCATAAGGGAAAAGGCATACACAGGATTCCCGCTTGATACTGCAAAAAGAATAATACCCAAAACAGGAATCAAAAGCCCCAATGTCCATACCCCAAAAAACCTCAGTATTTGCTTCCATTCCTTTTTTTTAGTCAAATACCAAAAGCCAAACATCAAAAGGGCGGGAGGTATAAAAAAAATTGTTTTGGGGATTATCCCAAAACTAATTCCATAAAATAAACCAGATAAAAACAAAAACAAGTTCCGCAAGGCGAGACCCTGAGAAGCTAAAATGAGGAAAAATATCCCAACAAATGCTACTGCAGTTGCTGGAAGATCCGGTCGTATCTCTATCATTTTGTCATATGGAATTGGAATAAATGAAAGAAGAATAATAGCCAGAAGCCCCACCCAACTATTCCTTACTATTCGCCCAAAAAGAAAAACAACGGCAAGAAGTATTAAAAAAAATACAAATATTACTACTCGCGCTTCTGTAACTACCGTAACTGTCTCACCAAAAACTCTCCATAAAAATGAAAGAAGAAACAAAAAATAGGGCGGGAAAATATAAAAAAAATCCGTATACGGCATTTGTCCCGCAAAATAATTATGACCCCAATGTAGATGTGCCAACTCATCCGCATCAAAATACCTAGTTAATCCAAACCTCAACCTCCAATAAAGAAAGTACACCAAAAGAACAGATCCAAACGCGAAAACTAATTTTTGTAATAGCCGCACATTTGTGATTATACAAGAAATTGTTAGACTTAATGTATGGACTTCACGACTCGTTTCTACATCCTCACTACACTCATCATCTTCTTTGCCATCATCATCCGCATCTTACCTCTATTAAACAACAACTTTTACTTCACCATGGACCAAGGCTACGACGCCGTCAATGCCAGAGAAATTCTCCGAAGCAAAAAAATAATCTTAACCGGTCCAGAAACAAATGTAAAAAATATCTTTGCAGGCCCAGGTTGGTTTTATTTACTCTCCCTTGGTCTTGGCCTTTTTGCTGGCCATCCTGCTGGAGGAATAATCCCATTGATCTCTCTTAACATCATTCTCACTTTAATTTTAATAATAATAGTATCCCATAAAGTCTCACCCCTCTGGGGTCTACTAATAGGTTTGAGCCTACAAATTTACTGGTGGTTTTATGACACCTCACGGTATGCCTTCAATCCTTTCCCCAATGTATTCTTGACAGCCTTAACAATTCTGCTTCTTGCGGGAGAAACAGAAAAGAAAAAAGAACTTTTCATTATCTCAGCAATCCCAGTTGGTCTAGCTTTCCATTTTGAAGTAGCATTTACCGTCGTTTTAGGCTTGTTCTATTTAACTGTTGGAACCATTTTTTTACTCAGAAAATCAATACGGTTTCCTGACCTAATTTTTGGCCTATCTATGATAGTAGTTGTCAATACGCCATTTATTCTCTATGAATTGAAAACCAATTTTTCTCAAATTAAAGCTTTTTCCAATCATATGTTTGCCGAAGGCGGTACATTTTCCCAAACTCAAGAAAGAATTATCATCAACGAATACAAAGAAATTGCCGGCCAATCGATCTTTCCTCAGCATTCAATCCTTGGTACAGGATTACTCCTTCTCTTAATTGTTAGCTACATTCGTCAAAAAGACACAAATGCATGGAGAAAAAGAATCGTTTTCTTTACTCTTTTACTAATTATTATTTCCTTCCTTTTTTTTCTCACCAACTCAGGCTGGAGACAGTGGCATACAGCACCAATTCCAGTAGTTATATTTTTTAGTATTCTTCTCATCTTCTCTACATTCTCATCAAAAACTTCCATTATCGCAACTCTAATCATATTTATTCTCCAAAGTATTTTCTTCTTCAATAGATATAAAGAATACCTTTATGTAAAATCGGATTCCGGTATTTTAAAAAACCAAATCGCGGCCATCGACTGGATATATAAAGAGTCAAAATTACAGGGTTTTTATGTCTATCATTATGTCCCCTCAGTATACGATTACAATTTTCAGTACACCATATTTTGGCATGGTAAAAATGCATATGGATATGTTCCTTGTGAATACGCTACAAATCCAGGCGCACCGGAAGATCTCATTATTCCCGGTTGGTCTTATTACCAACATCCCAAAAAGAAGTGTACGCCCCTTAGATTTCTTATTATGGAAAAGGACATAAATGGAGCAATCGATCAAAAATGGTACGCTGAAGTTATAAAAAATACCGATCTTTTAAAAACAGCAAAATTCGGCGATCTACTTGCGGAAAAAAGAATTATTAAAAATAATTGATCCCAAACTTATTCCACTTTGTATATGTAATAATTCATCTTCTCTCCTCTAAAATTAAAACTTTTCTCCAAATTACAACCCATTTTTTTATAAAAAAAATTTGCTCCTATATCTTTTTCGTATGTACTCACCCGAAAATATTTTATTCCTTTTTTCCTAAATTCTCTTTTTACTTTTTGAAATATTTTTTTTCCCCAACCCTTTCTTTGATGTGATGAATCAACAGCCATAGAAAGTAGTTCTGCTCCACCATTAGAAAATCCGGAATAAGAAAGTGTTTCCCAAATTTTACCTATGCTCGTAGGATGTAAAAATAAATGCTCAATTAGAGCCTTAAAAATTCCCCAAAAATTATTTCTTATTACCCGCAAATGCAATCTTTCTATTTCATCTGTTAACGAAACAAAACCTACTATTCTATCGTTATTTTTTGCCACAAATACAAATATACCTGGGGTCTTTAATAGTGATTTTGAATATTCATAAAGAAATTTTTTCCCTAATTTACTTAAGAGACCAGATGAAAGTTCCTTATATCTTATATTTACTACCTCATCTATATCTTCGTATTTAAAGGGCACAATCATACAAAATATTTAAACTTTATAATCGTTTTTACTATTTGACAAATCCCATATCCCGCAAATAAAAAAACAATGGGATACACTGGCAATGTATAACGCTCTGCCCCCACCGAGAAAAGATGTATAAATGTTGTATAGATAAGAAGATACATACACAAAAAATAAAACCGATAATCTACCTCTTTTTTACTTTTATATAGACCAAATCCGCAAAGAAAAATAATTATTAAATTTGACCAATATATAAATGATAAAAGGAGTTTATTTTCTAACGTGTAATAAGGAAAAATTTGATATTTCTCCCAGATATATTTCATCTTCCGAAGGCGACTCAACAAAAACTCTCCAGGATCATTTTTGACCTTTTCCATACTTAGCTTTAAATATTTTGTATCCAAATCATACTTAGTCACATCTCTCCATTTATTTCCATACTCAAAATACATATTGTTTAACTCAGGCGGATAAGCGGTAGTCTTTAAAAGATCGTCCGTGTAAAGTGAGGCATAAAATTCCTTTACTGCTAAATTATCAATTGTCACCAAAGATATTTTTCTGTACACTTTAAAATTTGCGATTAGGCTGTACAAAAAGGGAATTATAAAAAGCAAACCCCCAAAAAAATATATAAAAAACTTTTTATTAGTCCTCTTTTTTCTCATAATTAAAAATGCAATAAAAATAATCGAAAGTGAAAAATACAAAAAACCTGGCCTCACTTGAGGAAGAAAACCTGCAAATAAAGCCAATAAAAAAAGACTCCTTTTTTCCTCAAGTTTAATAAATAATAAATAAAGAGTTACCAATAAAGTCAGAAAAAAAATGGCATAAATCTCGCTCAAACGTACTCCCACATATGCCGCCGTAAAAGGATTGAATAAATATAATATAAACCCTAACCAAGCCACCAATTTATTCCCAAAAATGCGCCAGCCAATATAAAATATCATCAGTGATACCAGGGCATCCAAAACTGCTTGTAAATAAATCCAAACAATCGTATTTTCTGTTCCAAAAATTGAATAGATCATTGCAAGAACTATCGGAAAACCATATTGCCTATATGGATGAGCTGCAATAAAAAACGGAGAATCTTTTATTTTAACGGCTAACTCATGATATTCTGTCTGATCCAATATGAAAGACTGGGGGGAAAAATACGCTAGTAAAAGGCGAAAGATTATGCCTCCCAAAAATAAAAAAACTATTAAAAATATAGAAAATATTTGCCTTGGCATAAGATCAATCATAGAAATCCACCACACTCTTTGCAATCTGTAAAACTTCTTTATTTGTCATTTCAGGATAAAGAGGCAAAGAAAGTATCTCTTGCGATGCCCTTTCTGCCTCGGGAAAATCTCCCTTTTTGTATCTCAAATTTTTAAACGATGACACTAAGTGTATCGGCACTGGATAATGTATCGCCGTCTGTATCCCCTTCCTATCCAGATACTCTTTCAACTCATCTCTCTTTTTTGTCCTAATCACAAACAAATGATAAACATGCTTAGAATAAGAAGATTCAAAAGGCAATATTATTTGATATTTGATATTTGATATTTGATATTTGATATTCTCTGATATCTCTCTTCTCCTCTCAATCCATCTATCCAAATATTTCAATTTCACCAAGAGAAATGCCGCCTGTAATTCGTCAAGCCTTGAATTCTTCCCCACCAAAACACTTTTATATCTTTCTTTCTCACCATACATTCTCAAAAGTCTTAGTTTTTCATAAAGCCTTGTATCATTCGTCACCACCATTCCCCCGTCACCAAATGCACCCAAATTCTTGGTCGGATAAAATGAGAAACAACCTATATCTCCAAAAGATCCAACTTTTTTTCCATTTATTTCAGCCCCTACTGCTTGAGCACAATCTTCCACCACAGGAATACTCCATTTTCTCGCTATCGCTAAAATTTGGTTCATCTCGGCAGGATTTCCATACAAATGTACCGGTATTATTGCTTTTGTTTTTTTATTTATCGCCCTTTCCAATTTCGTTGGATCAATATTGTAAGTTTTTCGATCTATATCCACCAAAACTAGTTTTGCACCAGTTGCTGCTAAACCAAATGCACTAGGATAACTATTTGCAGGCATTATGACTTCGTCTCCTTCCCCTATCCCTAATGCTAAAAGTGATAGAGTCAAAGCATCCGTCCCCGACGCCACTCCCAACGCGTATTTGACTCCTATGTATTCGGCAAATTTCTTCTCAAACTCTTCTACTTTTTCACCGAGAATAAATAGTCCTTGCCGCAAAACATCCTGAAAAATCTCTATATATTCTCTCTCAAGTTCTTTATTTTGCCTTTTTAAATCAAAAACAGGAATCATATTGACTATCATTTTTCCTTATATTACAACATTAGAACTAATATCGAAATCCACTTTCGTCACGAAAGACTTCAGGTTCGAGAGAAACTGGTGAGAATCGACGACGGAGTATATGGCAATATACTTCTAGGAGATTCGAACCCTGCCTGCCGGCAGGCAGGCAGTTGCAGCCGAATCCTGAAGGCTTGCAGTAGAAAGGGGATTTTGATATGAGTTCTTATACGTTGAAAAACTACCTCAAATTATCTCCTTTTATCATACTCATGGCTGCCTTGGCCATCCGTATATTATTTTTTCTCTCTACTCCAAACTACACCCTCCATCCAGATACTTTTGGTTATTTTGAAGTTGGAGATGATATCTTAAAATTTCCCGCAAAATATTTCTTCAATGAAAGGCGGACACCTGTCTATCCACTATTTGTCAGTATTATTAAAGTAGCTACCCCAGACGCGATTTACTTCTGGATAATATTTATCCAAACCCTTTTAGGATTACTCACTCTTTACATCCTCTATAAAATCATGTCCCTTTTAAATACATCCCCAAAGTTTAAATTATTTTTACTCCTTTTCTTCTCTCTAAATCCCCTCATCTTTGCCTGGGAACAAGTACTCCTCACAGAATCACTTTCTATATTTTTACTTACGCTATCTTCCTACATTCTACTTCTTTTTATAAAAAAGCCAGATTTTTATCATCTCCTTCTTCTTTCTTTATCCTCAATTTTTCTATTTCTATTAAAACCCATATTTTCCTATTTTCCCATCATATCGGCCATATCAATTCTTCTTTATAAACCGACAAAACAGAAATTAGTTTCGGGAATAATTTTTCTTACTATTTTCATTTTAGTTTTGATTACATATATCAATCACAATAAAACATATTTTTCTTATTCTGGCATAAATAGGACTACTGATATTAATCTTCTCGGTATGATAATCAAATTTAATTTAGATACCGAAAAAGCTAAAAATATCGGCGGTTTCCATCAAAAACTTACGGAATATAAAAAAATAAATATTGAGCCTCAACCATACCGTTTCCTTGAATATTATGATCCGCAAATTTATGCCAAAAATGAAATATTCCAAAATCTGCAACAATTCAATAAGGAGGTGCTTCTTAGTAATCTACCTATTTATATCAAAAAATCTCTTTTACAATATTCGGAAGCCACTCTTGAGATAAGTCATACCATTCCCAAGCCAAAAGATGAATCGATTTTCCGTCCGTTTTTCATCATTTTGGAAAATATCGCCGCAAAAACACTTTTTATAAACTTCCTCACATTTCCATTATTAATCTTTTCCCTCTACCGCTTTTTAAAAATAAAATCTCTAAAAAACTTTGCCATATTTACAATCGGTGTAATATGCACCCTCCATATCCTCACTTCCATCTTTTTTTCCTACAATGAATTTGGTCGCCTCATTACTCCCACCCTTCCCCTTCTCTATCTTTTTAATTTTTATTCACTCCAATATCTTTTTTTATTTCTTTTATAAAACTCAATCGTCTGTCTAATTCCTTCTCCTAATGAAACTTTTGGCTTCCAACCAAAAGTCTTGGTCATTTTAGAATAATCCGCTATATAGTCTCCTATTTCTATATCTTTTCTATCTTTAGGGAAAGGGACCTTTTTATACGCTCCTTTTCCTAGTATTTTTATTACCTTTTTGACAAAATCTTCCAAAGAAACAGGTTTCCCTCCTAAATTGTAAGCTTCTCCCCATCCCTTCAAGCTTCTTCCTACCATTAAAAGTGCCTCCACCACATCATCTATATAATTCACATCTCTTATTTGCTTTCCGCTGCCGTATAGAGTCACTTTTTGCCCGTCCATAATCTGCCTTATAAACCAGTTTAATACCCCTTGCCTCGGATGTTTCATTTGATGCCGAGGTCCATAAGTATTGGTCATCCGCAAGGATATTGTCGGTATTCCATACACACTTGTATACATTAAATGATATTTTTCGGCTGCGATATTATTGATTCCATTAATATCCGTTGGCTCCATCGGATGATCCTCAGTCACTGGCAAAAATTTAGCTTTTCCATATTGATTCCTCGTCCCTGCAAATATAATCCTAGTTTTTGGATTGTATTTTCTCACCGATTCCAAAAGCGACAATTGTGCACGGCAATTTATCTCGAGATCAGTCATCGGATCATTCATACTATCGATATGAGACAAAGTTCCAGCCAAATTAAAAATGATATCCTTCCCCCTCACCAGTCGATCGATAAGATCCTTATCTCTCACATCACCCTTCACCCACCTCACTTTATCTTTAATAGCGTCTATATTAAAAAGATTCCCGCCATATGAAGAAATCAAGGCATCAATCAAAGTAACCCTTGCTCCACTTTCGACCAATCTAATTGCCAAGCTACTTCCTATAAACCCCAAACCCCCCGTGATTAAAATTCGTGTATTCTTATACATAATACGCTAATAAAAAGGGTAAAATACCCATTCTATAAAAATATTATTTTCAAAAGGTTGAGGACCATTGTGGCGAAACCGTATCTCCAAAACGTCCTCTCCTTCCAAATTCTTTGAAAGCTTCTCAATATAAGGATCAACCCATACACCAGAAGACATATTATCTACAACCAATCTATGAGTCACCTCACGATTTTGCAAACGATAATCTATATACGCTTCTGTTTCCTTCCAAATATATCTCAAAAGTCTACCAAAAGGCGTATATCCGGCGTAAACGTTTGCTCTTAAAACTCCCTGGTCAACCTCTTTAACTTTAATCCACTCATTCCACAACCCTAAAGTTCTCCCGATAATAACGGGCTTCTTAAAATGCAGAAAATTGTTTTTTTTCAAAAGAGCCACTGAAGAATCAATCAATTCTACATTATAATTATTAAAAATCGCCATTATTGTATTTGGCTCATCATTTAATATATATCTTCCGTCGATACTTTCCATTTTCCCATATGTCTCCCAATTGTAGTGAAAAATGACAAATTCAGGCGCGACAGGCGAGGTAAAAAATGCTTCATTGCGTTTATCAAGCCAAGGCGTACTGACAATATACGACTGAAATACAGGACGTGGTTTCCAGGACAAATTATTTGCAGGTATGTATGATAACTCAAAGGGATAAGTATCAACTTCTTTATTTTTGATTCCTTCTTTGATTTGATCTGAAAGAACTGATTGAGGTAAGTTAACAATACTAATATTTTGTAAGAAAGCAAAACGTTCATTATACTTAATTACAGATTCATAAAAATTGATAAATCCATTAAGATGTAAAAATCTATCTGCAATTTTAGATAAATCAAAAGGATAAGCTGGAAAAGTTACCAGAATATTAGCAAAAAGAATCACCAAAGATAAAATAATTAAACTTAAAACTTTTAATGCAACCCTCCCTATATAAATCAAAAATAGGAAAAAAAATATTAATATAAAATCCCAAAAATATAATACATGGTGAATATCTTCCCTCGAATATCCATATTTTGCTATTGCATACAATGTTGGAATAAATAAAAGATAATAAAAGATAACTTTCTTAGATCGCCATAAAAAAGGAACTCCGAAAAAAGATACTACGAACAGAAGATGCAAAAACCAATTTTCATTCTGACTTATTGTCATCGCCGAAGAATTACTTGAAGCTATTTCAAACCTGCTTAGGATAAAAGTTCCAATTCCAGAAAAAGTCCTGTTGGAAACTACCCAAAATATTAAAAAAAAGTAAATAAATCCTACAATTATAAATATCAACTCAATTATTTTCCGCCTCTTTCTAAAATGAGGAATAATCTCAAACAAAATAAAACTAAGAAGTATTAAAATCGATGAGACTGCAGAAGGCATCATGGTAAGAGTCGCAAATGCACTAACTCCAGTTCCAATCACTAAATACCGTATTGATCCTGTCTCTTTGTAATACAATAAAGCCATAGCTACAGTGAACGGCAGCATGTACATGAAAAGATAGCGAAATTCTACAAATGACGAAAGTATCAATACTAAAACGGCCAGAATTATCACGCGAATAGGTGTACCTTCGTTTGCTTCACCCAATTTAAGAGCCAAATAAATAAAAATTATTTTAATTATGCTAAATACAGCAATTGCAATGACTAAATTATTTCCTATAGCTTGAGGAAACATAAGAAACCCAAGTGGACCATAAGAAAAAATAATATCCTTTCCAACTACCGCACCCTGATCAAATAAATAATTCAATGCCCATATATAAGAATGATCCAAACCTGGCTGAGCCGAAAAACCAATTAATGGAAAAGTCAAAAAAAAGATAACTATTGTAGCTAAAAATAAAAAATTTCTTTTAAAAGCCAATAAAATTTGCTTCATTTGGTAAACTTATAAATCCGAAACTCTTCAAGAGATGTGGTCAATATCGCCCAAGGAAGAAAGCGATCGCCAGTTGCATAGTATCCCCTCGGAGCAACTAACGAATCCGTCAAAGTCCGAAATACGGTCAAAATATTATGTGGTACTTCTTCCGGGGTTATATATTGTAAATATTGCTGATGATTTGGATTTATATACTGCGTTTCAGTAGATGGTAAGACTAAATAGTCTCCGTTTAAAAATTCAGACCTCCACGTATCATATTGCATCATACCCTCTTTTCTTGCATACCACTGCCATCCCCAATGACCGGCAAAAAATATAGAAGTAAAATCTCCTTTTTGTTGTTGAAACGTCTTTACAGATTGCAATAATCTAGGCGCATAATTTCTGTATACATCAGCAGTAATCCAGTCAGAAATTGCCAATATTATTCCCAAAAATAAAGTCAGAAAACATGCGAAAAGCACCACTGGTTTCGACAAATGAACATAAAGAACACTTCCTAAAATAAGAAGAACTACTGGAATCACGATAAGTACATGCCGTACCGCCATAAAGGGAACAAAAATACTCATCACAATCGATCCTCCCAAAAACCAGAAAAAAAGGATAATATATGGGATATTCTTTTCTTCAGAGAAATGGGATTTGATCCGCCGGAATATAAAGAAAAAGTAATACAATAAAAGACTAATAAGAAAAATACCATTTGCAAGGAATGCAAGACGAAGAATATAACTTGAAGTTGGCTCCCCACTAAATATCCAGTTAGCTTGGGAATAAAATATTGAAAAAACGATACTTCCAATAAGTATTATTGCGCGTCTATCAAAAAGACAAAATGGTACCAATACAAGCGTAAAAGGACTCATTGATCCTATTGTTACCACAAAGAGAACTACCCATTGTCTTATCCTCTCAATTGAAATAGGTGTATTTTGTGATCCCAAAATATGTATCCCGCCATACTCCCAGTAATTAAATAAAGACCAACCAATTATAATTGCGATTGGTATCAATATAACCCAAAAAAGACTCCATCGCCGGCGAAGAATAATATCTAAACAAAGTATTGGTACAAGAATAAAACCAGAGTATTTTGTCATTGTTGCAAAACCAATCATCAAGGCTGCAAAAACGTATCTTTTCAATGCTCCTGATTGTCCGTATGGCGTCAAAAGTGCCCAGAAAAATGCTAGCCAAAAGGCAACATTTGGCACATCCAGCATCAAATTTTGGCCTGGCAAGAAAGACGGCCCCAATATAAACATCGCCGTAAATATAAATCTATATTTGAACACAAACTGCTTTGCTAAAAGATAAAAGAATATAATGGATCCGAGAGTAAATATTGACATCAGTAGATGCATTCCAAATTCAGATATGCCAAAAATTCGAATGACAAAAGCATAAAGATATGGAATAAAAAGAGGATGATACCTATATCTAATTTGCTCGAGAGTATCAAACCAATTCAACCATCCAGACATAGGATGAAGTGGATCTTGTGCTATATGAATTGCTTCTTCGATATATGCAGTATCATCAATATGAAGCGCTTTAGTCAGATTAAATACGGTTGCCAGAAGCCATATAAAAAAGAGTATCAGTAGGGTTTTATTAATCATTAATTTTTTCCAAATTATACCTCAAAATAATAGAGTCCAACACAGCCTTTTGCACTCGAAACCCAATTCTTTTATAAAAGCCAAAAGCGTCTTTGTTACTTTTTAAAGTATCGACATAGAGATATCTCACTCGGAGAATAATATATTGTTTCATTATTTTATTTATCAAACTTTTTCCTACTCCCTTTTTTTGATAGTCATTTGCAACAAAAAGTGTCAGAATCGTCGCATATGGTTTAGTAAATTTAGTGACCAGAATTTTCTCGAAATGGAATTTACGATATAGCTCTGAAAGAGAAATCTTGCCCAAAAAAGTCGCCTTTAGTATCAATAAAACTGTTTTAAATGTAATCAGTGTCTTTAAAAAACTCTGCGTTTTATTCAAGTCAACAGTAGAAGTAACAACGCCAACTATCTTCCTGTCTACTTCCGCTACATACAAGGCGTGGATATCTTCATGTTTCAATAAAGTAACATAAAGTAACTCGAGGTAGGATTCTCCTATTTTAGATGACAATGTATTTGGCAATATCTCCAAATGAAGTCTGACTACATCCTCCAAATCTCGTATCCTAAGCAAACGGATTATCATGGCATCGTACGCAAAATATGTTTTTCGGTAAGAAGTTGCATCGTCATCATCATATACTTACTTCCTCGCCGAAGATACTGCAATAGATTTTGCCCTGTCTTAGAAATGCCTTTTCTCCGAGGTAAACAAATATATGGAATTTCTACTATTTTAAATCCGTATGCAAATGATTTATATATAAAATCGATAAAGTATTCACCATAATCGCCTCGTAGCCTTATCTTTCGAAAAACATTTTTCCTTACTGCCACAAAACCGCTCGTATAATCTCGAAAATGCCTACCCAATAAAATCTGTATGGAATAATTCATTAACCGACTCAAGAAAACCGCCAGGAGAGAATCCTTCATTCCTTCAGCCTGCTTCTTAAAAGCCCCGCCTTTCACAAATCTTGATCCGACAGCAATATCAAAACCTTTATCTATTTTTTTCAATAACTCATTTATTAAAGATGGTGGCATGGAAAAATCACAATCCATCCAGACAATAATATTTCCTCTGGCAATATCGATTCCTCTTTGAATACTGTTTGTCAATCCCCTATTTTTTACACGCATCTCCACTAGTACGTTTTTTATTCCATATTTGTTGATATAATTGCCGACAATATTTGCCGTCCCATCCGGAGAATTATCATCAACCACAATAATCTCTTTTTTTATTTTCACCATCTTCGTAATTTCTTTAATTAAGGGAATAATATTTTCCGCTTCATTATAAGTAGGAAGAATGATAGAAATCATGAAAGTATTTTTTTTATAGCCGCAACTACTGATCTTATTTGTCTTTCTGTAATTGCCAAACCCGACGGTATATAAAAACCTCTTCGCGATAAATCATCAGATATAGGACATTTCTCCTTCTTAAAAAATCCCAAATTTCGCAAAATAGGCTGTCTATGCAAGGGTATAAAATAATCTCTTGTATCTATTCCACTCATTCGCAGTCTATTGCAAAGTTCGTCTCGAGTAATATATAATTTTTTAGTAACACGCGGCGCATACATCCAGTAAACATTTATCACTCCCGGCAAAGAGGATGGTAGCTCTAAATTTTCTATATTTTGAAGACCTCTATTATAAAGTTGCGCCATCCAGAGCTTTTTTTTTATATAACTTTCGACTTCTTCAAGCTGAGCCAAACCCAATGCTGCCTGTAAATTAGTCATCCTGTAATTAAAACCCAATTCTTCATGGTAAAATCGCCTTTTGGGAGAATGAGCTAAATCTTTAAGAAGTCTTGCTTTTTTTGCTATGTCTGGATTATTTGTCACAACCATTCCGCCCTCTCCTGTCGTCACAATTTTATTTCCATAAAATGAAAAACATCCAATATCTCCCAACGATCCCACTTTTTTCCATTCATACATCCTTGCATTCTCCATTTTTTTCATTTGTATTTCCGCTCCGTGCGCCTCTGCCGCATCCTCAACCACATAAAGATTATGCTTTTTAGCAATTCGGATAATTTCATTCATCTTTGCCGGATGTCCATAAAGATGGACTACCATAATTGCTTTTGTTTTCCTTGTAATTTTTTCTTCTATTAAATTTGGATCAATATTTCCAGTTGTACTTTCCACATCAACTACAACCGGATTTGCTCCCGTATATAAAACCGCATAAGCACAAGATATGATTGTTAGATCAGGAAGTATTACTTCATCGCCTTTTCCAATACCTAAAGAAGCAAGAGCCAAGTGGAGCGCGGCAGTCCCATTTGTCGTGGAGACTCCATATTTTGTCCCTATATATGAAGAAAATGCTTCTTCAAATTCTCCTATATATTTTCCTGCAGAAGATACCCACCCTGTCTTTATACAGTCACTAACATATCTTTGCGCATTTTTACCAATAAGAGGCTCATTTACGGGAATCATAATAACTAAAAATTAAGATCGAAAATATATCTTGGCGTGCTCTGTACCAGGGTAAGGACCCTGTTTTACCTCAAATATCTTTGTATTGGCAAGGACCTTTATTCCATGTCCCTCTTTCATCAGAAGAATGCTATCACCCGTCTTTAAAATCTTACGTGTTATGGTAAAACCCTCTTTAGTATAAAGAGTTACCAATATTTTACCTTCTTGAATTACTAAAACTTCTTGAATAGTATCTATATTTAAAGACTTTTGCATTTTATGTATATGCGGGGAAAGAACGGTACCTTTTTTTCGCTGATGGATACCTATTTGAAAAGGATTAGAAACATCCGTAAAAAACTTCACGCCTAATACTTGAATATTTCTTCTCAAAACCAAAGCCACAATCTGCTTTTTATGTCTTACAAACTCTACGCCTTTCATAACATATATATTCAAAACCTATGCCTATATATTAACGGTTCTTTTGACAATTTATCCCAATTTTGATTCACCCACTCCACCACTTCATCGATTCCCTTCTCCAATGTAATTTCTGGCATCCATCCCAAATGTCTGATTTTACTAGAATCCAAAACATATGCTTTATCCTGCCCCAACCGATCAGAAGCAATATTGGCTGAATTTTTGAATGACACCCCCATCTTCTCACAAATCATTCTAACCAAATCTCTTATCGAAATACTTCTATCCGGTGAAATATGATATATCTCTCCATCCTTTCCCTTCAAAAGAGCAATTAGTTCTCCGTGGCTTACATCTTTTATATGAATATATGACTTAATCGCCCTCCCACCCCCTTCAAGCGGGATTTTTATCTTTTTCTTTATTGAAATAATTGTTTTTGGAATAATTCTAAAAGCTTGTTGACCAGGTCCATACACATTTGTTGATCTAATAAAAATAACGGGAAAATTATAATTTTTATTTATGGTCATTAAATACAAATCTACCGCAGCCTTTGATGCCGCATAAGGAGTACTTGGATTCAATTTAGTATCCTCTTTTGCTCTCCCGATTGTTGTTCCATACACTTCCGGCGTCGAAATGTGTACATATCTCTTCAAATATTTCTTCTCCTTCAAAAAATTAGCCAATGAAACGATCGCAAAACAATTAGTTTGAAAATAATGTTCGGGATAATTCCAGCTTGAGGATACCTCCACCAATCCGGCAAAATTAATTATATACTCCGGCCGAAAATCATCAAAAAGTTCAAATAACTTTTTCCGCTGGGAATTAAGGTCAATCTGTGCAAAACGAAAATTTTGATTTTTGATTTTTGATTTTTCTTTCGACCTGCTTACTCCGACCACTTCCCAATCCCCCTCATTTAATAAAAGATCCACAAAATGACTTCCAGAAAACGAATTACTCCCCAATACAACAATCTTTTTCATTAAAACGGCCCTTTAAATCTTAAATCTGGCACATCCGACGGTATTTCTTTCTTTTTTTCGATTTCCGCAGCCAAAATTCTTTTTGCTTTATCGCTTTGTACTCCCATTAAACGTAAAGCTTTCTCTAAAATATCTATATGAGTTGGATAATAATATTCTGCCAATTTCCATGAAGTCGGAGTAGGACTATCCGGCAATGTTAGCGTCACCGGCGCCATTTTCAGGCTCGAAAAGGCATTTTTATACACCCTCGCCAAAATCTCTGAAGCAGTCCCAAAAGAAGAAAATCCTGTATCACAGACGATCAGTCTCCCGGTTTTCTTTATCGATTTTAATAAAGACTTCTCATCCAAGGGTTTAACCGTCCTTAAATCTATGACTTCTGCCTCAATACCCTCTTTTTTCAAGACATCCGCTACTCTCATACATTCTACTACCATATATGATGTACCAACTAACGTGATATCGTTTCCCAATTTCGCTAGTCGTACGCGACCAATGTGCTCGGTATAATATTTCTCAGGCACCGCGCCTTTTATCCCATGTAGCCATCTATGTTCTATAAAAATGACAGGATTAGGATCAACGAGAGCTGAAATTAGCATTCCCTTAGCATCAGCAGGAGTCACTGGCATAACCACTTTCAGTCCCGGAAAATGCCCATACATCGCCTGTAAACTCTGCGAATGTTGTGCTCCCTGTCCCCATCCTCGCCCCACTATCATTCTTATAACAATTGGCACACTTTGTATTTCCCCAAACATCGAATACCACTTTGCCGCCACATTGACTATCTGATCTACAGAATATATCGAAAAGTCGACCCTCTGGTGCGTTAGGAGTGGGCGCAAACCGCGAAGTGCAGCCCCTATGCATACTCCCGTTATTCCACTCTCTGAAACAGGCATATCCATTACCCTTTTTTTGCCATATTTTTTTTGCAAACCCAATGTCGTCCCAAATATTCCCTTTGGATCAGGCACTCCTTCACCTATCACAAAGATTCTTTTATCTCGTGCCATCGCCTGATCCGTTGCTTCATAAATTGCTTGAGCGTATGTTATATTTCTCATGCGTAAACCTTTCTTAACATTTTCTTATCCGGGTACGGACTATTCTTTGCAAATTCAAAGGCTTTTTCAATCTCTCCTCCTATTTCCTTTTTCATTTCTTCAATTTCCAAAGTAGTTAAAATTTTTTTTTCAAGAATATAGTTAGTAAAAAGTTTAATTGGGTCCTTTTTTTGCCACAATCTGATTTCTTTCTCTGGCCTATATCCAGGTGGATCATAAAGATGGCCACAGTGCTCCAAATATCTATACGTTGTCAACTCTACAAACACCGGCTTTTTTTCTTTTTTTACATAAGCCAAAGCCTTCCCACCCACGTTATAGACCTCCATTACATCATTTCCGTCTCCCGAAAAAGTTTTTATTCCCATGCCTTTAGCCCGTGGCCAAATGGAAATGCTTGGCTGCCTATCCAAAATATGAGTCGATATGGAATATAAATTATTCTCGCAAATAAAAAGAATTGGAATATTTCTTAAAACTGCAAAATTGACGCTCTCAAAAAATACCCCTTGTTCAGTCGCCGCATCGCCAAAAAAGACGGCTCCTACAGTGTCATTTCCCTTCAATGTCTCCGCCCAAACGGCTCCGACTGCCAAAGGTATAGTTTCGGAAACAATAGGAATCGCCCCACAAAAATTAACCGAAAGATCAATCAGGTGTTGCGACCCTCCTATCCCCCCACTACAACCAGTTGCCTTTCCATAAAGTTCCGCAACCATCGCCTTAAGGTCTCCACCTTTTGCCAAATAATGGCCATGCGATCTGTGATAAGAAAAAACAATGTCCTTTTGCCGAAGGTGGAAAGAGATTCCAGTAGCTATTGCTTCTTGTCCTATATACAAATGGGTCGGGCATCTTATTTCCTGTTTTTTATATTCCTCGGCAATTCCCTCTTCCACCATCCTTATCCTGAGAAGCTGATAAAAAAGTTTTTTAATAATTTTATTTGTCATTTAAATGGTACAGCTCTATTTTTACTTCTCTTTCCTTCATGTTTAACGAGCGAAATCCAAGAAGTCATAATATGGTCAACCACAAGCTGTATGTCCTCACATGGACCATAATGACGACTTTTAGTAATAATTGCCTCATCAACCATCTTCCCCAATTTTCCTCCGGTAGTAAACCCCAAAATTCCTACCGTCGTCGCTCGACACTTTTTGGCATATTTTATTGCCCGGATTAGATTCGGACTATTTCCTGATCCTGATAGAGCCAAAACCACATCCCCCCTCTCTATCAGATTTCTAAGTTGCTGCACAAAAATATCCTCAAACGAAAGATCATTGCCATACGCAGTCAACGTCGCCACATTATCAGTCAGACTATAGACTCTCAAACGCTTTTCTTTCTGATCATAAACTCGCCTCAATGTTCCTTTGGAAAGATCACACGCCATATGAGACGCAGTTGCTGCACTCCCGCCGTTTCCTATTATAAATACCTTTTTATCTCCTTTATAAGCTCTTAAAAGTATATTAATTACTTTCTCAATCTGTTTTTTATCAAGACTATCAAGCGTCTTCTTCAATTCTTCTATATACCTGTCAATAAAAGTCACAAGTCTTAATTTCTTTGGCATACATAAGGCAGGATCTTAAATTAATTATTGAATTTTTCTATTCTTCATCATCTTCACATTGTAGTATTGTATACTTTCCATTGGATTTGGTATCTGCCCTTTTTCATATGCTCTCTTCAAATCCATAATCGCCTCTTCAACCGTATGCTTCGGCTTAAACCCCAATTCTTTATAAATTTTCTTTGAAGAAATATGATAAGATCTCAAATCGTGAGTCCGAGTAAAAATGATCTTTATCCCGCTATCTCCTATTACCTTTTTTATCATTAAAGCTATTTCTTTGAGCGTATAATTTTCATATCCAGCATTAAATATTTTTCCCGCAATTTTCTTATCATCATACTCTAGAGTTTTTATATAAAGACCAGTCATATCCTCAATATGAATATTTGGTCGCTTCTGACTTCCTCCAAAAACTGTAATTTTTTTATTGACCAAAGCCTGCATACTAAGCATATTGACAGTCAGATCAAGTCTAAGCCTCTTTGAATAACCACACACGGTAGCTGGTCGAAGAACCAAAACTATAAAATCATGGTTTCCCTTTTTCAAAGTATATTCCTCCGACATTGCCTTATATTTCGAATAATCTGTTAAAGGTTCAAGAGACAACTCTTCGTGAACTTCTTTTTCCTTCTTTATCCCATACACGCTAGACGATGAAGCATAAATAAATCTCTTGACTCCAGCATTCTTTGCCAAATCAGTTAGAAGTACAGTTGCATCATAATTTATAGATTTCCCTAAATTTGGGTCAAGCTCAAAACTCGGATCATTGGATATACATGCTAAATGAATTACCGCATCGATCCCTTTTAATTCTCTTTGCAAAAGTCTCTTATCCCTTATATCTCCCTTTATCTCTCTTAATTTCCTATGTTTTTTAAAAACGGTTGGGTTATATAGATACCAATCGATAACCTTCACCTCATACCCTTTTTTCAAGAGTTTTGGCACAAGTACAGCCCCTACATACCCCGCTCCGCCCGTCACCAACACACGTTTTATCATAATAAAGTTTTAAAATTAGAAATTTAAAAATTTAAAATTGATTAAAAATTTAAAATTTAAAATTTAAAATTATTTTAACAGTCTATTTATCATAATATGCATATCATCAAATGTAATCGATCTACTATTTCCAATAACCTGTACTTGTAAAGCTCCAGCTATATTTCCCAAAAAAGAAACCAACTCCACCGGCATCTGGCTGTAAACGCCTGGACTGGTAATCGCAAACAACGCATCCCCGGCTCCGACCCTATCTATCACACGCTGTGTCAATGCCGGTGACAGCATGAAACCATCTTTTTCAGTGTAACTTATCGCCCCATTATAGCCTCTTGTTACTATAATTACCTGACACTTCATCTTTTTATATATCCGCCGAATTAGATCCTCTATATCCCCATATTTATCATGCATCGCCAGTCTCATTTCTTGCTCATCAATACACACATAATGCGCCCGTGGATATTTCGTAATTACATTAAATCCATAGTTTGCGCTGTTTGCCTGGACATTCAATGCAATGTACTTTCCGTATTTGCAAATAGTTTTAACCAAAGCTTCGGTCAAAAATCCATGTCCAAAATCATTAACAATAACCATGTCATACTTTAGTAATTCCTGTTTGAGTAATTTCTTTATACTCCGCTCTAATTTTCCTTCAATCTCATCATCATCGATATAGCTTACCTGGAAAAGTTTCTGCTTCGTGTCAATATCCACGAATCGCCTCTTGATAACTGTATGCGTGCCTGATCTTATAAAAAAAGTATGACGAATGGGCCTTTTTAGCCTCTTTTCTATAAATGATTGAAAAGAATTTTTCTCTCCCAAAAGACTAATAAGACTAATACGCTTTGATAATGACACCACATGATTTGCAGTGGCGAGAGCCCCCCCCAAGTATGATTCTTCTGATAAAAATTTGTTGACAATCACAGGTTCTTTAGAAGATTTCCCCACCGGTTTAGAATAGTGATACTGATCAATGATCGCATCACCTATGATAAGTATTTTTATATCCTCCAATTTCCGCATCCAGTCAACCACATCGTCAGTAGTATAGTCACGCCTCAAATTCTCTAAATATCGCCTCGTGCGAGCGGGATAGACATCGATATATGAATTAATAAGTTTGGTCGAGGAAAAAACAATATCATCGGTAAACTCGAGCTTACCCCCCACTTTTTTGACCGCCTCCTCTTCTTCCAGAAGCCTTTTATATATGGAAGTATCCTTCCTTATTCCTCTATAATCCGGGCCTTTCAGGTATACATCAGGTTTAATAGCCATTATTGCCGCCACCGCGCTCTCTGACCTATCTATAGAAACATAATCAACAAAAGATATAGAAGATAAAAACTCTGCCCGGAGTCTCTCATGAAAAATAGGTCTTCCCGGACCTTTTTTGACAAAAACATCAGCCGTGATCGTCACAACGACTATATCTCCCCTTTTTTTCGCCTCCTCAAAATAGCGGATATGCCCCGGATGAATAAGATCAAATACTCCATGACAATGTATTATCTTTTTTCCCTCCTTTTTCAACCTGGATATTATTTTAGATAAATCCGAAATTCTTTTTACCTTTTTTCTTGGATTGATTTCCATGTGTGGCAATAATAACGGGGGAACTCAAAGAATTCAAGAGGACCAATTGATTTACTCATATTCAGCATATCCTTGACAACTAATAGTTCTTATTGTATCATACAGTATATACATGGATGTGATTGATGATGTTACAGAATTTGAATGGGATAAAGGAAATAAAGATAAAAACTGGATAAAACATAAAGTACGCCAAGAAGAAGCAGAACAAGCTTTCTTTGATAAAAATAAAGTAATATCAGATAACCTATCGCGCTCACAAAAGGAGAAAAGATATATTTTACTAGGCAAGACAAAAGAAGAAAGACTTTTATATATTGTCTGTACTGTAAGAAAACAAAAAATTAGAGTTATTTCTGCTCGAGATATAAATAAAAAGGAGGTAAAATTATATGAAAAAACCACTAAAAATACCAAAATTTAAAACAGAGGACGAGGAAAGGGATTTCTGGGCTCGGCTTGATTTAGCGGAATACTTTGAGCCTGCTGATTTCCATAGAGTTTCATTTCCCAACCTAAAACCAACTACCAGACCTATCTCCATAAGACTTCCAGAGTATTTAATAAATATGGTCAAAGAAAAAGCCAACGAACTCTCTATCCCCTATCAAAGCCTGATTAAACAATACATTAAAAAAGGAGTAATGTCAGAATTATAATTTACTTTAGGTTAGATACCTAAACCACTCCCTTGTTTCTTTTCTTATTTTTTTTGGAGTCCATACAGGAGCTTTTTTCCAATAATCAATATTTTCCAGCATAATTTTTACCCCCTCCGCAAAAATCACTTTCGGTCTCCAACCTAAGGCTTTCTGAATTTTTCTAATATCCGCTTGTGTTTTATCCGGTTCTCCAGGTCGCTTGGGTATATACGTCACTTTTCCACCTAAAAGCTTAACCAATGTATTTACACTCTGAGGCTTTCCAGTTCCCACATTAAAAACTTCTCCACTCACTTTGGATTCCACAGCTTTTATAAATGCATCTATAACATCAGTCACAAAAGTAAAATCTCGAACTTGGGTCCCATCTCCTACTACAGTAAAAGGACAACCAGCAAGCTTTTGCGCCAAAAAAACTCCAAACACGGCCCCATATGTACCTGATGTCCTCGATCGCGGCCCATATACATTAAAAAGCCTCAACGAAATAAGCGGAAGTTTATATATATGCGCCCAGGAAAGAGCATAAATTTCTCCAGCATATTTTGTCAGTGCATAAGGATATCGAGGATCGATTTCTGCCACTTCACTGGTCGGATATGTTTTGGGAATTCCATAACAAGACGATGATGCAGTATAAATAAATCTTTTTATTCCTGCCTGTCTCGCTGCCTCAAGTACATTAAACGTTCCATCCACATTAGCCCGATGATAATCCAATGGCCTTATTATCGAAGGTACAATGTCGGCTAGGGCCGCCAAATGAAAAACCCAATCTACTTTCTGAAAATATTTGTCGAGTTTCTCAACATTTTTTGAAATATCTACTCGGAAAAAGCTTAATTTGTCACTTTTAATATATGAAAGATTCTCTCTTCTTCCAGTTGCCAGATTATCCAAGACAATTACACTATGACCATCCCTAATAAGACGCTCAACCAAATGGCTTCCTATAAATCCCGCTCCTCCGGTAACAAGTGTTTTCATAATTTTAATTCATATAAACTAATGTTTTCTCTCTCATAAATCTTTTTAATAAACGTATATTTCTCAAAACCTCCTCCACCAGCCGCTAAAATATGGCTTATATTGTTTTTCTGTATTAAATCTTTTGCTTCAACTTCTGTTAAAACTCCATCCAATATTTGTAAAGCTTCTTGCGTTTTTTTATTCCCATCTATTGTCATATGAGAAATGGGGTCTCCATAATATACCCTTCTCCCCGTTATAGCCGGAAATGACTCATTATATGGCCATCTGACAAGAAAAATACTTTCGGCAGATGTATTTTTCTTTGCAAAATGATACGTTTCATAAACATCTTTTGGTAGATAAATTAGTCCCCTATCATTAGTCTTTGCTACAAGATCATCTTCAAGTTGTCCTAAATAAGATGCTGCTGTCAAAGATGCATAAATTAAAATAATTGTTATTATCACCCATACTCTCCATTTTTTAAAAAATGATGAGATAAAAATTATTCCCTCAGTCGCCACTGCGGCAATGAAAATATAAATAGCTTGGGGCCAAAATCGCACATTCATAATTCCCAATGAAAAATGTAATTTACTTACAAATAGGGTAAAACAAATAATGATAAATATTAGACCAAATATTCTTTCATGCTTTAGACTCTTTATAAATGGAAAAATACCTAAAATAGCAAATAAAGACACGGGCCCGTTCGCATAAAAGAACGAAATAAAGTCCATTGGTAGCCTCTGATAAGATTCCCAAGTTAAAATAGTACTGTAGGGGATAGTTTTATATATTTCCTGGATATAAAAAGCCGGAAATACTCCACCGAAAAAGTATACAACAAGTGGCACAAACAACTTAAATCCCCCCCGAATACCTGCAATTAATCCCGCTCCCAAAACTAGCACCCAGAAAATAGGACTAATACTAGCTAAAAGAAAACCAGAAAGACTAAGTAATAATAGATGCCTTTTATATAAAATACGCAATCGACCTATTATTAACAAATAAAAAAAGAAAGAAAAGGCAAGAAGTGCGCTTGCCAAAAGATGATTCGGAGTAGGCCCAAATCTCGAGAAAAAATTTCCCGTGTTATACCAGAAGTAATGATACCCAAAATCTAAACCTTGCTTTGATATTTCCACAATTGGCCATGCGGTAGAAGAGGCAAATAAAAAGAATGATAAAATTCTCTTCAATCTGGAATCAGGAAAAATAAGCCGAAGAACTAAATAGGATGCAATAAAAAATAATATCCTAAAAAGAAATACTCCTACATGATAAATACCAATCGGTCCAAAGCCAAATTTTGTCAGTATAAAGCCAAGAAGTACAAATTCCCATCTAGATAAATTTTTAGGCACATTTTCTGCCGTATACAAAAGTGCAGAAGACAAAATATTATTTTCTCCTTGTACAATCCACGATATATAATTGAAATAGTCAGGCGCATAATGAATAGTCCCCAGGTAGATATTCCCAGGCTGTGTCCGTATCCAGTCGGCAATAAATCCTAGAGTTAACAGAAAAACGCAAGCAGTAGTTATTCCCAAAATCGAAATCCATTCCCTTTTGTTCATACGAGCACTCTATTTATACCCTCGGCAAGAGATATTTTTGGCTTCCAACCAGTATAGTTAAATATTTTTGATATATCCGCAAGAGTTAAATGTGGCTCCTTTTCAATCATCGGAACATATTTAATTTTACCGCCAAGAAGCTTGGTGAGTTCGTTCATGCTGTATGCTTTTCCATTTCCAATATTAAAAACTTCTCCCGTATATTTTGCATAAGCCAAATATAAAAATGCATCATAAACATCATCTACATATGTAAAATCTCTTTTCTGCCTTCCATCCCCTCGTATTGTCAGTGGCTTTCCCTCTCGTAATTGATTTATAAAAATTGAAAGCGTCGGACCATAATATCCTGATATCCTATTTTTAAACCCATATACGTTAAAAAGCCGGGTTATAACAACTGGAAGCTTATATACCCTGAAATAATGGAGGCAATATTTCTCTCCAATATATTTCGTCACAGAGTATGGATAATCCAGACTAATCTTGGCACTTTCAGGAGTCGGATATAGTAAAGGCGTACCATAGACAGACGCAGTTGAAACGTAAATAAACTTCTTTATATTCATTTGCCTGGCTAACTCCAAAACATTGACCGTCCCATTGACATTGACTAAGTGATATCCCACCGGATCAAGTTTTGAAACCGCATTACCAATTTTTGCCGCAAGATGAAAAACCCAATCTACTTCTCCAATACTTTTTTTGTTTAAATTAGAAGCATTCGAAATATCAGCTTTAATGAGAGTTAATTTATCTTTATATTTCTTGTTTGCATTCAAATGTTCTTCCAACCCCAGCCGAAATTTGTCTATTCCAATTACAGTATGCCCATCTACAAGCAGCCTATCTATAAAATGGCTTCCAATAAACCCCGCCGCCCCAGTAACCAAAACTTTCATAAGTTATGTGTACAGCTTCTTAAATATCATAAACAAGCTGTGATGCAATCGAAATATAGAAAATCTATTAACCAAGTTATAAATATCTCCCTGTACTTTTACCTCTCCACTTTTTAAAAGTCTTTTCAGGCGTTCATCAACAATCATTCTCTCATTATATTTTTCAATGATTGATTTTTTGTTTATTCCATTACTACCCGCAATATATATTTCCCTCAAAATCCTCACTCTCAAAGAAGCAACCATCATCCCAAAAAAACCCAATATATAAGACGCCGCCAGTAAGTTGAAAAGAATAAAACTTATTAGAAGTAAAACAAAATAAACTCCAATCGTTTGGTTTAAGAGAAATAAAAATATTGAAATAAAGATTAAAGAAATTATGTTGCCACCGACAAAAGTGAATAAAAGACCTCTAATTACACTATGTTTATCAATGCTTCGAAAAACTAAAAAATGAATAAATACAAATAAAAAAAGCGATATAAAAGAAGCAAATATAACAGCAAAATCCACTTTCAACCTCCTTTATTCCATCTAAAAAAATTCCTATACTTTTCAAATATAAACATAATTAATCTACCTCTATTGGTTATAATATAAACTCCACTTTTTTCAATTACCATTCCCGCATCAATCAAGTTCCTGAGCCTTATATGAACAAGCGATGCATCCGAAAAATAAGAAATTATCTGCTCATAAGACTTTGCTCCACCCTCAAGATGATAAAAAATACGCGATGAAGGGCTATCCTCCCCAAGATAGGCATTGGCAAAATATAAAAAGTATAAAAAAGACAAAAGGGCATAAATTAAACTTGCCGTGATTGGTAACGAGACATTCCACCAAGAGATAGATGTGATTTTAGTTGAAAGGTAAAGCAATAAGAGTAATGTTGCTATAAATCCAAAACCCAAAATATAAATGCTTCGATAAGTTTTAACTCCGTAAGATAAAAGAAATCGATGAAGAAAAATGTGTCCTATTACACTCAATAGGAAAAAAAATAAACTTAATAAAACATATATCATGGAATTATAAAATTAAGAAAAATATACTCTCCTATATAAGGATATAGTATTTCCTAAAGCTTGCAAAACGCCTCTTACTGTTAAAATTTTAGAAGACCCATGCTGTCGCGGGGTATGCTCAAATGGTATCTCTTTAATCGTCGCATTTTTTTTTAGAAGTAATACCTTTATCTCACCTAATATTGCAATACTTTCCGAGGCAAGCCTTAGATTCTTAATAAGTTTTGTTTTACAAACAAAATAACCGGTGAAATAATGCAATCTTAAACCAAAAAGAAGATTCATCAAAAGTACATAACTTCTAGAGGCAATACGCCGGAAAAATGTCCTAGCAGATGGATTACTCATATAAGACGAAATAATATCAGTATTCCTCGCCTCCTTCATCAAGAAAAGAAGCGATTTCCAAGACATATCATTATCTCCAGGAAATCCTCCAAAGTATTCTTTTGATGCCTTTCTGATTCCTCTTCTAAACGCATATCCAAATCCTTTATTCACCTCATTATGCAAAACAATTATATGTGTGTCTTTCTTTGCCAGGTCTTCCATTATTCTCCCCGTAGAGTCATCGCTTCCATCATCAACTAAAATTACCTCATAGTTACTAGTCACATTCTCACAGGCTTTTTGCACACTTTCCCAAGCATCCTTAATATTTTTCTCTTCATTATATGCACAGACTACAATCGAAAAACTCATGTATAAAACTCTCTTATCTTTTTGCACACATACTTGACTTGTTCTTTTGAAAGATACTGATTACAAGGTAGCGTAATTATGGTTTCTGCCTGTCTTTCTGTAACCGGAAAACTTCCTTTTTTATAACCCAAGTACTTGGCAGCTTTCTGCATATGAATAGGAATCGGATAGTGTATTTTTACCTCGACTCCATTTTCAATAAGATATTTATATAACCCATCACGCTTTTTAACTTGGACGACATAATTTGTATATGTAGGCAAGGTAGGTCTAGCACACACAGTACGTGAAGGAATATGCACAAACTCTTCTAAACCTGAAAGACCTTTATCATACCAACCAGCTACCTGCTTCCTTTTTCTTAGGAGTTTATCATGTTCAGAAAGCAGAGTATCGACAATTACTGCCTGCACGCTATCCAGTCTACTGTTATGAGCAAAAAATTCGACATGATCACGATCAACTAAACCGTGATTTCGCATTAGCCTAAGTTTTGCTGCCAATTTATCATCATTTATTGAAATTGCTCCACCATCTCCCCATACATTCAGAATCTTCAATGGATGAAAAGAAAAACATCCGGCTGTTCCAAAACTGCCAGCACATTTCCCATCATATTTTGCCAAAGCCGCCTGCGCCACATCCTCAATCACATGGAGCTTATATTTCTTCGCAATATCTAAAATTGGATACATATCCGCCAAATTTCCAATAAGATGTACCGGAATAATTGCTCGTGTTTTTGAGGTTATTGCCTTTTCCAAAAGATCCGGATCCATTGTATAGTCATCTCTGACATCGACAAATCTGGGAGTTGCTCCAACCAAAGCTATCACCGATGCGCTCGCCACAAAGCTGTTTGGCGCCGTGATTACCTCATCCCCTGGCCCAATACCGAGCGCCAAAAGAGACAGAAACAAAGCATCCGTCCCATTGGCCACCCCAATCACATGTTTAACCCCCAATTTCTTGGCAAATCGCTTTTCGAAGTCCCCAACCCTTTTTCCAAGCGTAAAATCCCCCTTGTCTACAACCTCTTTTATCCCCTGTAAATACTTTCCTATCTCTGGATAAAACTGCTCATGAAGATAAACATAGGGTACTTTAAATTTCTTATTCGCCTTTTTCATGCAGCTAGTGTAAATGCTTTCTTCAAAAAAAACAACCGGAATTCTGCTATTGACAAGTCCTTTACCTTTTAATAAAATGTAAGACATATGAATTATTTACAAAGCACTCTAAGCCGCAAATATCAGACCGTTATCCCTTCTCAGATTCGAAGACTCCTCCAGTTAAAAGCAGGAGATACTATCATCTGGCAAATTACTCAATATAAAAATCAAACCCAAGCCATTGCTTCTCCCAAACCCCAAAAATGGACAGAGTATACACGCGGGCTCGGAAAAAGTATCTGGAAAGATGTCAATATAGAAGACTATATAAGGAAGCTACGTTCCGAATGGCAAAACCGCGACTAAACAAATTCCAAAAGGATCTTCTCACGTACGGGAATATTGGTGTTGACTCGATGATTTTCATCTATCATTTTGCCGATCATCCTCAATACGCACCGCTTACAAATATTTTTTTTGATGCTCTCGAAAATAATAAAATAACGGCGGTTACATCAATAATATCCCTTATCGAAATACTTATAAAACCGGAAAGAGAGAAGGAATTAGCCTTAGTAGAAGAGTATGAAAAAATACTCTATAATTTCCCAAATCTGGAAATACTACCAATAGATGAATCTGTAGCCAGGCTTGGAGCAAAACTGCGAGGACACTATTCCTTTCTCAAGACTCCAGACGCCATTCAGTTAAGCGTCGCACTTCTGAAAGACTGCAAAGCATTTCTCACCAATGATGAAAAACTCAAGAGAATAAAAGAAATTCATACCATTGTCCTCCAAAACTACCTCTAACACCCATCATTCCAGTAAATCACGCAGTGCCTTGTAAATATCTTTTCTATGCCCTATGAGAACCACATAAAAAAAGGAAGCTGTCTTTTTATAGACAATACGATAATCGCCTATTCTAATTCTATATATATCTTTGAAGCCTTGTAATTTCTCCTCATTAGGTACCTTGTTCTCGTCTCGAATTTTTCTTATTTTTTGAACAATCGCTATTTGATCTATTTTGGGAATTCGACGAAGTTTCTTTTCCGCATGTGGGGATAAAATGACTTTCATATTCCCAATTCTCTAGCTACACTCTCAAAATCTCTTCCCTTTTTGAAATCGGAAGCTTCAACTGCTTTCCTATCTATAAAATTTTCGATATAAGAAACAAGTTTATCATATATATCTTTCCCAATAAGATACGCTTTCACTTCATTTCTTTTTTCCACCGCAACAGGATAGTCTCCCGCGCTTTCAATATATTTCGCTGGACTAGTTTTAAGCTGAGATATAGAAACTGTAGTCATAAAAAAATGATATCAAATCATAGGTCTCTTGTCAAGACCTATATTTAGGTCTCTCTTCGTCCTTGACAAAAGCCTCTAAATTAGCTAGACTAGACTTAGTCAAGTTTAACCTACATCTATGATGACCAATATTTACCAAGCAAAAACTCAGCTCTCCAAGCTCATCGAGAAAGTCACCAAAGGTGAAGAGGTCATCATCGCCAAAGCAGGAAAACCCGTAGCAAAATTAGTGGCTTTTGAAAAGAAACTACAACCCAGAAAACCCGGCCTCTTAAAAGGAAAAATTTTTGTACCTGATAATTTCAATGATGAAGATGAAGAAATAAATAAGATGTTTTATGGTGAATAGGATAAACAGCACAGGCTTCCTCCTCGATACAAATATCTTCCTTTGGTGGCTCAATGACGACAAAAAGCTAAAATCGGCAATAAGAGAAACTATGGCAGATCCCCAAAATATACTCTATATATCTGTAGTTTCTGCATGGGAAATAAGCTTAAAGCATAAAATTGGAAAATTGCCATTGAAAACAACTCTCAAAAGATGTTTTGAAATTTCTCCATTTCCTATATTAACTCTGCGCCTTGAACATATTCTAAACTTAGACAAATTGCCACTTTTCCACAAAGACCCATTTGACCGTCTTTTGATTACTCAATCAAAAGTAGAAAACCTAACACTCATCACGTCAGATCAACAGATGAGAAAATACAACATAAGCTTATTAAAAGCTTAAAACTCAATTACTACTCTTCCCAAGCTTCTATTTTGCTCTACTTCATCAAGTGCTTCATTTACTTGATTTAAACGATATTTCTTCGGAATAAGTTTTCCCATATCCAATTCTGCCGAAATATATTTTTCTGCATAATAAGGTATATCGCGATCGATATCAGTCTCCCCTCCCCATGTACCTATAATTTGCTTCCCCAAAATAAAGTCATAAGGCACAATGCATATTTTCTCTCCCTTTTTGAGATTTCCCGCAATCACCAGTTTTCCTGAAATATTAAGGGCCGCAAACGCAGTTTCCATCGCTTCTTTCACTCCTGCTGCTTCAATTGCATAATCCAAACCACCAGAAGTCTTCTCTTTTATCTTCACCAGAACATTTTCTTCTTTTGCATTTATTACGTTGGTTGCTCCCAGATGTTTTGCAAAATCAAGTTTTTCTTTTGTTATATCAATAGCTATAATTATTTTGCATTTGGTAAGCACTGCACCCAAAATGGAGGCACTTCCCACTCCCCCCACTCCAAAAATTGCAATAGAAGTTCCTTTCCTTACTTTTAGTGTATTTAAAACAACTCCCATTCCCGTTGGGACAGCACATCCTAGAATCGATGCGATATCAGGCGGTACTTTTTTAGGAATTTTTACTAGTCTATTCTCTGAAATGACTGCATATTCACTAAATGTAGTTATTGGACCGGCATTGATGATCCTTCCTCTACATTTATACTGACTTGCTCCTCCCTCCAATCCTTTTCCTTTTATCCATGTACAAACGACATAAACTCCCCTTTTTACCTTGGTTACTCCCCCCCCTACCTCCATTACCTCCCCCGCGCCTTCATGGCCCAAAAGATGAGGCAAAAACCTGTCAGGTCCTTTTAAAGCCTTCCTTTCATTCACCTGTGCCCGACAAACACCCGTTGCCAATATCTTAACCAGCACCTGTCCTCTCTTAAGCTTAGGAATCTCTACCTCTTCTATAGCAAGGGGATCGTTTGTTTTGTATAAAACCGCCGCCCTAGTCTTCATGGAATAAACCAATAAAAGTCTCCTGTATAATCCATTTCCTTAAATAACTTCTTCCATTCGGAAACACTCATATACGTCAAGGCAGTCAGATTCCACATTGCCATTCTTCTCCTTTCTTCCTCATTTCTATATGCATCGACGGTTATAAATGCATCTTTTCTTGTCACCCTCTGAATTTCTCTTATGGCCTCTTTGCAGTCCTCCAAAGGTAAATTATGGACAGTATTTACTGAAATGACTAAATCAAAAGATTTATCCTTATAAGGAAGTTTTTTTGCATTACCAACTCTCAAAAATGGTTTTACCTCAGGCATAGCGTTTTCAATTGCATACGTTGAAATATCTATCCCGGCTAGTTTTATACCAGGAATTAATCGCTGAAAATCATACAACATAAATCCCTTTCCGCATCCCACATCCAAAATTGAACTTTTCGCTGTTAAGTTGTAATGCTTTTGAAAATCGCCAACCACTCCTGTCCAAAATCTCGGATGATAATTATATCCTCCATATCCATATTTCCTCTCTCCATCAAAAAACTCTCTCCCAAATTGTCTCGCAATTTTTCTTACTTCTTCCGTTTTTTCCTCAAATCTCGCATCGAGATTTCTTTTTGCCTGCGGATATTTTTTTAAAAGATTAATTTCTGCCATCCGTTTTCAATTTATATATTCTAACATCTTTGTTCTCGTATACAACTTCGAGAAAATCATACTCCCTAAACCCTCCCCCACCTATATTTTTTTCATAAGGACCATAAAGTACATAATCTATACCATTATCAGTCAATATTTTTCCCATCGTATTTTCTTTCAATCCTTCACTATAAAATTCCCTTGTTAGACTAAGCTTACTTTCAAAATTATAAGTCTCAAGTACATGCCCAATAAAGCTTATAAAAGGTCCATATGCTGGAATAATAATACCCGATTCTTGCGAACTCATTACTCGAGTATCTTTAGGAAAGTTGTCTCTCATGAATAAAAATGCATTATGCAAATTAAGTGGAATTCTAAAAGAATTTACCGGATTATTCTTTAAAAAATAGTGAATCGAATTAAATTTTATAAGAGTATATTCTGCCAAAGAAATAATATAAAAACCTAAAACCAGTGCCATAATAAAATATCTCAATAATCTATTTTTGAAATAATCAAAAAAATAAACGGCCAAAATTGCAAGTGGTATAAATGATGTCGCGTTAATAAGTCTTATTTTTGGGATACTCAATATATGAACAAATAGAAGAAGCAAAAAAGGCATAAAAGCCCAAAAAAATAAGAAAATTTTTTTAAAATCCAAAGTTCTCCATTCTATAAAAACCACTGGAAACGCCAAAATTATAGGTACAAAGAAAGAAATTAATAATTCATAATTAAATGATTTTAAATAATTCCAATATCCCAGCTCATAATTCTTACTTTCCGACCAAGGATATCCAAAGGTCTGTTGGAAATAAATAAGCCCCACTACAAATAGACTTACAAGACAAATAAACATTATTGGAAAAAGATAGCCTTTATAGTCATGGAAAGTTTTCCTCGATTGAAAACTTCTAACTAATAAATATAAAAAACTTGCCATTGGAACGATCAGCATGGGTAATACAATCGGAGGATACGCCAAGGCCCCTATCAATAAAACAATGCCACTAAAAATTGGCCAGTTCCTTCTCTTTTTTTCAATATATTGGAAGAAAAAAATAAGCGAAAACAAAAGCATCGCTTGACCAAAAATATGGTGTGGTGGCATATATAATCTTTCAAGTAAGTCAAAACCAAAATACCACGGATAGTCAAAGGGATACCTCGTCACATCTATCTTTATGCCATAAAAAAAAGTCAAAGGTATAGTCGCAATTAAAGACAAGATTCCAGCAAGAAGAAAGTTCTTTTTGGCAAATAATATACAAATAAGAATAACGCCAAAAATAAAAAGTTCAACCGAAATAATCCTCGCAATGTGGTAAATATATATGGCATCAATATCAAATAACCCTCCAATTTTTCCAATCATCAAGTAGTAAAAATGAAGTATTCCGGGTGTGGTTTTTTCTGTAGTATAAGGATCTCTTTTTAACCAATGCCCATATTTTCCTTCGGTAGTGTATGCCAGATAGCTAAAATAATCATTCGTCGCTTCTCTATGTATTAAAGGATAAATATATCCTGTGGTCGTATATGAAAGATTTATAAAAAGGTGTAAATTGGATAGAACTACAATAATATTCGCCAGGATTAAATAAATAATAAATTGTGGCAAAACCTTCCTCATGACTGCCTCTTCATAAATAAATATCTAAATCCACTTCTTAAATAGCCTCGGAAGTAATAAATCCCAAGGGGTGTAAAAAGGCTAAGCGCCGGATAAACAGGCATAGTAATTCTTTCTTCAGGAGTAAGTAAACTCAAGGGAAGAGTAAAATATAATATAAGTAAAATTATAAAAAAAAGTAATCTTTTCTCTCCAATATTTTTATTTTTTTTACGCCAAACATAATTTATTCCCACAATCGAGAAAAAAATAAACAAAATATTACCTATTCGGACAATATATTTATCGTTAGGGTAAAAGGGATCAGTGTAGAAATATAAATGGCTTTTATCCCAGAATAAAAATACATTGCGGACGCGCGTAGCAATAAAAGGCCCAGGATTGTTTTGTATCTCCTCAATTGCCGCATTTAGTCTCGGTCTTACTTTCTCCATAAAAATGTCTTTATCTTCACCAAATATTTTAGGATGCTCGGATGAAACCGAAATCGGCACTTCTCTAAAATATTCCTCGTTATAAAGCCCTGGCCAGCGGGCAATCTCAAGGCTATGTAAAAAATCAAGATAAACAAAAGGAACGGAAGGAATAGGACTCAGATTTTTAAAAAATCTCCAGTTTGCCGATATCGGATAAATAACAGTAATTAAAAATCCCAAAAAAATTATTAACCATTTTAGCGAAAACTTCTTTCTTTCAAAATAAATATTAAATAAAGGGATTGATATTAATAAAATTAAGGTAAACCACCACAGCATTATTCTCGTATATGTAAGCCACCCGATAACTAACCCCAAAATAAATTGTCCCAATTTATTTTTATAACTTATAAATAGGTAAATTACTAAAGACATTAAAAATAATGCTAAAACTTCAGAAAGAAAAAGACCTGTATATGAGGAGGATAATGGATTGAATATATAAATTAGAAAAGTTAGCAAACTTAATTTTTCATTAGCAAAAACTTTACGAGACGTCACAAGCAAAACAAAAGCTGTTAAAACATCAATTAACGCCTGAAAAACAACAACTGCATATAAATTTCCTTGTCCAAATAATCTGAAAATAAATGACAAAAATAAAGGATATCCATAGGTTTTCGCACAACAATCAGCATACCAAAAACTATTATTTATTACATTGGCAAAAGAAATATAATCTGTCTCATCAAACATCGGCTGGTGAGGAAAAAGAGATGCCATCCACATCCTAAATATAAATCCCAAAACTAGTAAAATAAAAATTATTTTTTTCATGACTTAAGACTTTTTATTGAAAGTATCCCTAAGGGTAAAAATAAAAGTAATATAGGATAAGCAGGCATCGTATGACGCTCTTCAGGAACGCGCAAGGTTAAAGCTGTAGTCAGATATAAAAGGAGAACAATGACAAAAATTATCCCTATTTTTTGCTCTAAAAATTTATTTTTCAAAAAAATAAATCTCAAAATTCCTAAGGTGCAAATACTTAAAAATAATATATTACCTATCCTTATAAAAGGCCTATCAAATGGAAAAAATGGATCATCATAACAGCAAAAACTTCTCTTATCCCATAAAGTAGGTATATGCCCCAAACGAGATAAAGCAAAAGGCCAAGGATTTTTGATTATCTCCTTTTTAACTTCTTCAATCCTTCTACCAGTATCCGCAAGAAATGCTTCTCTATCATTAAAATTAATTTGATAATACCGAAGCAAAATCGGTTCTACCTCCCTTTTGTGCTCTTCAACCAAAATTGGCCATCGATGAACCCTAAAGCTTACCAAAAAATCATAATTACCACCCGGTATATAAGGCATAGGAGAAATAGTCTTATACTTTAAATAGTTTGCCGTTGATGGATACAATACAATCAACAAAACTCCGAGAGAAATAGGTATTACAAAACTGAAAAATTGCCTCCTTTTTAGAATTAAATAAACTGCTAGAATAAAAATTAATAATATCCCCCAATAAACAAAAATTAGCCTCGTAAACATTAAAAGTCCTAAAATTATACCCGCCACAAATCTACCTAATACACCGTGATAAGAAGCAAGTAAAAATAAAAACGATACTAAAAGAAAAAAAGTCAGTGTCTCCGTCAAAATCATTCCCGTATATGTTGCGGTTAGAGGGTTAAATAAATAGACAATTAACACAACCCAACTACCCCATTCTGGTTTTTCTATAAACTTCCTATAAATTAAAAATAGGATGAGTCCAATCAGAGAATCCATCACCGCCTGAGTAAAAAAGAGAAAAAAATGATTCTGCTCACCAAATATCCCAAGAATAATTCTTAAAAACATGGGGTAAACAAATCCCCTCGTACAACATTCAGCTACCCAAAATTCCCTTTTTATAATATCCGCCATTTCAAGGTACGTTTTTTCATCAGCAATAACTTCATGCCTAAAAATATTGGCCAGAATTAACCTAAACAAAATTCCAGCTAACAAAAAAAATAGTATTAAAACAATTTTTTTATTATTCGACTGCATAGATAATAGTTTGATTATTTTTATTTTTTTGCTTCAAAAAGGGATATCTTAAATCACCTCCATCAGTTAAATTTTTTCTCTCCCCGTCCCCAAAAAAGACATAGGAAATACGATTTCTTTTTAAAAACTCTAGAGCCTCTAAATTATCCATATTATGTGAGTAGAAACGATTAACCAACGTTGAGGTCGTATTTATATTTGGCGGACTCATAATATAGTGCCACCAGCTCGTATATACATAATTTCCGGAAAAAGCTGGTATTAAAGTCCCTGCGTAAAATCCTGAAAGCACAATATTACTTTCCTCTGTATTCTTCCTCAGCCAGAAAAGTGCATCCATCACCTCTTTTTTGGGATACCCATAATCATAGACAGAAGAAACCAAACAAAAACATACGCGTTGACTGATCATACTCGTCTCATAGGAATAATATCCGGAAGCAAGAACAATAATAGTAATAACAACTGCAAAACTAACTCGTTTTACAATCCAAAATATCCCAACCGTCGCCAAAATTGCAAATACTAGAAAATAAGGTGTCAGGAAAAATCTAATACTATTTATGCCCAAAATATACGACACAATAAAAATACTTAGTGGATGGATTACAATCCAAGGAATCAAAAGTAGAAAAAAAGTTTTTCCGCTTTTTAAAATTGGAATATATGCAATTAGTGAAAATATATATACTAGTCCAATTGCTTGAATATACTCAAAAGGCAAAATCGTAAAAGGGACGATAAGTTCAGTTTTTGATAGCGCATTGAAATCCCAAAAAGAAGATGCATAGCGAAAATAAAGAAGTGGAATAAAAGAAACAATTATATATACACCTAAAAATAATATTTCAGTTTTCAATAGACTAAAAGATTTTAGAAGAAGTCTGAGGCGTATAATTTTTAAAATAAGATAGAGCGGTAATGATAATACAACTAAAACCATCCCTGCTGGATATATCAGTGTTGCTAAAAACCCAAACAGACCAGCAATAAAAATATATTTCCACCGTTTAGAATCTATTCCTAAAGACAAAAAATAAATTGAAAGGATAGTAAAAAATCCACTTAAAAGATAATGGTGGGCAGAAAGAGTCAGCCTTTGAAAAACTAAAGAGTCTAAAGGCAATCTATGCATAATACCCATTCCCTGTAAAGGATTAATTATCCCCGTTGCAAATAGACACAATATGAAAGAAACAATCCGTTGACCTGGCGTCTTAAATACATTTCGCACAATAAAGTACAAAGAGAAAAGAAAAATTATGGATATTACAAAACGAGAAAGAAAATACATAAATAAAGGATCGATATGAAAAAGCCTTGCCGCTTGCCCTATCAAAATATATTCCATCTTTAAAAAAGTAGCTTTTGCCTCTATCGTTGTGGTTGCCTTGGGCATCCTCATCCAATGACCCAAATATCCCTCTTGTACTGTCGACAAACTCCCCATCAAATCTAATGGATACTCGCTTGCGCCATAATAATAGCGATCGGCTGTCTTATTCTTAAAATTGTCATAAATTGGCTTGTAGGAAAATATAAGAAGAACGAGGATAGAAAGCAAAACAACTAAAACCTCAAAAAATGACTTCTTCTTTATCATGAGATTGACTTATAATTCATAAAATTATAGCATCTCCTCATGCGTTTTCCTTCTCTCTCTTTAGTCATTTTTCTTATATCTTTTATAATCAATCTTTATTTTTCAAGTCTCGGACTTGACTTTCCCCTCGCCGACCCCCATGGCTTTCGCCAAGCCCAAACCGCCATCGCCACTTATTATTTTCTCAAAGACGGCTTACGGCTAGATTATTGGACCCCAGCCCTTGGTCCCCCTTGGTCTATCCCTATGGAATTCCCTCTCTTCCAAAGTTTTGTGGCTATTTTTGTCAGTCTGACAAATATTCCACTAGATATCTCTGGACGACTTGTTTCTTTAATCTTTTTTTATACCATGCTTCCTATCCTTTATGCTATATTAGCTAAACTTAAGATCCCTCAAAACCACCGCTTTTTACTTTTATCCTTTCTCCTCCTCTCCCCCATTTATCTTTTTTGGTCGCGCGCATTTCTCATCGAATCCCTCGGCCTCATTTTATCTCTTCTCTACTTCTTTTTTGCAATGAAAATGCGGGAAGAGAATTATAAATTGCTATTTATTTTATTAGCCGTCTTTGTCGGAACACTAGCCGCCATAGTAAAAATAACTACATTTGTTTTAATAATAATCCCTCTAATTTGTTACTTTATTTATAGTTTTCCCAAAAAAGCTCGCTTTCTCCATCTCTACCAGAAAGCAATTATTCTTTTGGTCATCATAGCAATCCCTCTCCTTATCAATCTTATCTGGGTTTCTTATGCCGATTCCTTAAAAGAGTTAAATCCAATTGCAAATGGATTACTCACTTCAGAGGATATGTCAGAATGGAATTATGGCACGCTTTCACAAAAACTTTCCTGGTCAACGTGGGATGGCATTTTCTTACATATCAAGCGCTCTTTAATAGGTATTCCCCAACTTTTACTAATCCCACTTTTGTCAATTTTTATAAAACATCGATATAGAGCTTTTGCACTCATTTCTTTTATAACATTCCTCTTAGGACCCATCATCTTCACCAATCTCTATTTCGTCCACGATTACTATTATTATGCCAATACCATTTATCTTCTTCTTGCTTTAGGCTTCACCATTCTTGGAATTCTAACTAAACCATTTATGTACATCCTTGCCACCATTTTTTTTCTAATTCTTTTTTTAAAAACTTACAAAAACACATATTATCAGTATCAAGTTTATCCAAACTATGAACTTGTTGAGATCGGAAATGCGATCCAAAATAATACAAATGAGGAAGATATAATTCTCATTTACGGTCACAGCTGGAGTCCCGAAATCCCCTATTATGCTCAAAGAAAAGCAATTACTGATATGTGGGGTCTAACTCTACAAAATTCCAAGATTTCCCAAAGTATCAATCTCGCCGGTAAAGAAAATATTAAAGCAATGTTTATAGTCTACTATCCTGAATCTTTTATAAAAGAACGCGTTGCCTATTTCAATTTTAAAAATGATCCCGTATTCGTAAATTCCCGAGGTCTTCTTTACATAAAATAATGTACGATTTTTTTTACCAAAAAAGACACCCTGCCTTCTTAGAAAAAATCTTCCTCCGTTCAAGTCTAAATATACTTTCCGTCCTCCTCCAAGAATTTCCCTTAAAAAAATCTCTCTCCTTCCTAGAATTAGGTCCAGGTAAAGGATATTTTTTAAAAGCTATAAAAGAATCAAAAATAAAAATTTCGTATACTGCGGTTGATCAAAATGAATTAGTTCTCAAAAATATTACCACACTCAAAAAATATAAATCGACTCTTCCTAAACTGCCTAAATTCTATCAAAAGTTCGACTGTATCTATGGAGCCTATCTCATAGAACATCTTAAATCGGGAGACGAGCTTTACGAACTCATCCTAAACTGCAAAAAATACTTAAAAAAGGGAGGAATTATCTCTTTTCTTGCCCCCGATGTACTAGATCAAAAATTTGAATTCTACGCAGCAGATTATACTCATCAGTATCCAGTCACCAAAAGAAATGTTTCTCTCATTTTTCAAGATATTGGCTTCACAAATCTCGTCATTTATGAGGGTAGTGATCTTTGCTTTTATCTCACCTCCAATCCGTCTTTTTGGAAACCCATTTTGTGGCTCTCCAAATTACTATTATTTTTCTACAACTACCATCTATTTTCATTCATCTTTTCCCCTATTTATAAAAATAAAGACTATGAACTCGATAATTGGTTTTATCGCTTTTACTCTTTTACCAAAGTAAAAAACCTTCTCTTTATTGCCAAAAATGAATAAAAAAATAGTTTCCGTCATCATGCCTTGTCTCAATGAAGAGCAAACGATAAAAACGAGCATCAAATGGGCAAAAATTGGCCTTTCTAAACTTCCTAAGAGTTACTCAGGTGAAATTATTGTTGTCGATAATGGCTCAACTGATAAATCGAAAAAGTTGGCAAAGAAAGAAAAAGTCAAAGTATTTTCCCAAGATATCAAAGGTTATGGCAGGGCTTATATTACAGGTTTAAATAAGTCTTCTGGCCAATACATTGTCATAGGAGATAGCGACGCAACCTACGACTTCAGACTCCTACCCCTTTTTATTAAAAAACTTGAACAGGGATACGAACTCGTCTTGGGCTCACGCTTAAAAGGTCACGCCAAACCTCGTAAAATGTCTTTTACTCATCAATATATCGGCAACCCTATCTTGACTTTTTTGCTCAATCTATTTTATGGAAGCCAAATAACAGACGCCCATACCGGCATGAGAGCATTTACCAAACATACCTACCATAAATTAAATATGAAAGGCAAAGGCATGGAATTTGCCTCAGAAATGATCATCAAAGCCATTTATCATAATCTAAAAATTGCCGAAATTCCTATCCCTTATTACAAAAGGCTTGGCAAATCAAAGCTCCTTCCCTTACCCGACGCCTATAGACACATTAAATATATTCTTCTTTACTCACCAACCTACGTTTTCGTCATGCCGGGACTTATTTTATTCTTAACTGGCTCAATTATTTCAATTGCCCTTTTGCCCGGAGGGCTTATATTTTTGGGCAGGTTTTTCGATATTCATACCATGAGTATAGGAATACTCTTTGCCAGCCTTGGTGTTCAACTTATTCTTTTGGGAGTTTTTTCCAGGCTCTATACAAGATACACATTAAGCCTCCCTAGCGGCCCCTTAGGTAACTTTTTGACCAACAATCTCACTACGGGAAGACTCTTATTGTTTGGAAGCCTAATTATTTTGGTAGCCACAATCATAATCGGAACTATTACTCTAAATTGGATAGGAGCCAATTTTGGTGCCCTCTCCAAGGTTAGAGAATTCATATTTGCCATAGGACTATCTGTCATTGGCATACAAATTCTTTTCTCCTCCTTTTTATTTGGACTACTTAAAGAAGAATAATATGAGAATACTCATTACCATAGAATATTTTTATCCCCATATAGGCGGAGTCGAAAGAGCATTTCTAGAAATATCAAGACTACTTACTACCCGCGGTCATAAAGTATATATTTTAACCACTCAAGAAAACCCATCACTCAAAACAAAGTTTATAATTAAAGAAAAAATAAATGGCATCGAAGTAGTCCGACTCAATATACCCAATTTTGGCAGACGCTATATATTTCCACTTATTGTTTTTCCTCTCATGTTTATCCTTTTTAGTAAAGTAGACATAGTTCATTCCGCCAACAACTACACCATCTCTCTTCCCTCTTTTCTTTTTGCCCGCCTGACAGGAAAACCAATATCAATTACAGTCTGGGAAATTTGGCACCATCTTTGGTTAGAGTTTTATCCTCCTTTTATAGGAATATTTTTTTGGGCATATGAAAGACTCACTCTCTCCCTTCCCTTTAATATGTTTATCTCACCCTCCAGATTTGTTTACAACCAATTAAAATCTATCCCAATCAATAAAAAGATAGTCATCTATCCCGCCGGAAAAAATCTTCATTTTAGTCAAAAAGCAAGAGCTAAGTTTAGAAAAAAATATAAAGCAGGCAAAAACTTTCTCTTTGTCTATTATGGACGATTCGCTCCAAATAAGGGTGTCGAAAACCTCATTCATGCACACTCAAAAGCTCTCAAAAAGTTAAAAAAAACAAAATTATTTCTCTTTATCCCCCAACCTGAGGAAAAAATTACTCATTCCATTCATAAAATCATTTCCAAAACACCAGCTAAAAACCTAATCTTTCTCTATCCCGGCATCCCAGAGCAGGATAATGAAACATTAACAGGCATCCTCTCTATGGCAGACGCCATTGTCATCCCAGATAAAACAGCAGCCTTTGGTCTTTCTGCACTCGAATCATCTGAGATGGAAAAACCCATCGTCATTACCAAAACAGGAGCATTTCCAGAAGTCGTCTCAGGAAAAGTAGTTTTTGTTGATAAGGATTCTATCGAAAGTCTCAAAGATGGCTTAATAAAAGTTTATAATAAAAAATGGCAAATTATTCCACCCAAAAAATTCTCTTGGAAAAAAACAGCAATTGAATATGAAAAAATATTTTTATCCCTTACTTCGCCAAAACCCACACTAAAGGCACAGTATCAATAGTTCTAGAATAGGCAATTTTTCCCCTCCCAATTTTTTCTGTCATAAATTTTTTTACCTCTTCATTCCAAAAAGAAGGCCGATTCAAGATCACAACATAATCACTTTCCCAAAGATTCCTGGTATTTACTCTTTCCAAAAGATCATGTCTTAAATACATACTTGCAGAGCTTTGCGCCATAAAAATATTAATAGCTGAGCCCTTTTCAGCATTTTCATTTAACCATCCCACCGCTTCCTTCTGTGGAGTTCCCCAAAAGTCAATATCATATTTTCCGTTGGCTCCTCTTATACCTCCAACCAACAAATTATAGAAACTCGTCTGATAAGGATGATAAAAAACAATATTGTAGACAAGAGATCCAAAAATAAACAAAAGAAAAATTTTACTCTTTCTCAAATATGAATATACCACCATAAATCCGACAGCTGCTATTGCCGCAAGTGGAAAAAGTACTTCTAAAAAATGTCTTACCCCATCAATAACCGAAACATTCGGCAGGAAAAATCTTAAAAGCGGAACAAAAAACCACAAAATTAAAAGTAAGTAAAAAGATCCCCTTTTAAGACTTATAAATAGACCAACTACAAAAAAAAGCAAAATAGATAGTGGAGTAGTAATTGCTAAATACAGATAAGGATAATAAAAAGGTATGTTTATCCCCGAACGATATGTTTCTCCCGAAAGTAGTACCGGCATATTAAATGTATTGTGAGAAAATGTATCCCGAAGTTCTATAAGTTTGGCAACTGGATCAGTCCAAAAAGGCCACCAGATAAAAAGCGCCGCCAAAGGAGCACTAATAAAATAAACCAAAACAATACGCATTGATTTATCCAATAGTTTTTTCCTCATCGAAATCAAAAGCCATAAGGCACAAATTATTGGAATATAAATGGCATTGACTTTTATAGAAAAAGCTATGCCAAAAAATAAAGAAGCCAAAAATAGGTCTATAAATTTTTTATTCCTCGAAAGTCTCCAAAAAAAGTATATTGATAAACAAAAAACGACTGCCACAGGAATATCCTTCATATTCACATGAAGATATCCAAAATAATTAGGCAAAAAACCTAAAATGAGAGCACCTATCAATCCACCTCTCACTCCCAACGCCTGATATAAAAAAAAGTATAAAATCCCTACTCCAATAGAGCCATACAAAACAGAAGGCAAATTGTACGCCATATCAAACGGAAGTAAATGAAGAGTCTCAAAGAGGATCTGATAAGAAAGTGCCGGAATTATTCCCATAATTGGACCAAATGGATCATCAATCGTCAATCGCGGATCAGGAGGAGTAAATGGCACCGGAGGAGGTTTATCTATCGAGGGAACGGCAATTCCTAATTGATGTAATCCTCCATAAAGATGGTAGTGAAAGTCCCAACTTATTCCATAATCTTTCATTAAAAAAAGCTGGAGGACTAAATATAAAAAAGTAAAAAACAATCCAATTAAAATTTTATTTTTCTCCATATGATATACAATCCCAGTCCACTTAATATACTTATGATAAGACCATATATATATATTCTTGGATAATAATAAAACTCTATTTCATGTTCTCCCTTTGGCACATAAATAGACCGGAAAGCATAATTACTCCTATAGACAGGAACATTTCTTCCATCAATAGTAGCCAACCATCCCGGGTAATAAATTTCAGACGAAGAAAGAAATCTTCCACAAGATGAATTTGTCGTCAAAACAATTTTATTCGGTGTATGAAAAGATACCACCACACTCTCCCCCTTCTTATCCTCACAACCTAAATCAAAATTCTTTAAGTCTCCTATTTCTTTCCCTTCAAATAAAATAGTTTTTCCCAAATCAACTTTTCTTGCCAATATCGCCTCCTCTAATTCTTTCAAGTTGGGATAGACCATAGCTTGGCTTACAAGAAAAAATCTCGGTAAATATGATTTATTTTCATAAAGTCTGTATCTGTCACCCTCGGAAACTAGATTATAATTTTCTGTATTACCTCCTATGGCATCAGCACTCTTATCCACTGTCACATATTTTACATTTAGAAAATCTATATAAGGAGAATCCGGTTGAGGCGGTGGTATCTCCACATTAAAGTATTGTGTCGAGGGATAAGAAGATCCATTAGACAAATCAATAAATCTGTAATATCGGGAAAGTATCATAGAATTATAATCACTCGTCGAATAAAATCTATACATGCTTGATGCACCGAAATCGATATCTCTTCTCACCGCTGAAATCACCGTAAAATCAGGCAATACTCTATAAAAATCTTTGCCATAAGAAATCTTTTTTACTAGTTGTTGATCAAATGTTTTTGTCGGAATATCAGCCAAACGAAAAAAATGGCGATCAACCAACAACAAATCTACCATCAAAACCACAATAAAAATTATCTTTATAAATCGATATTTTATACTTCCCAAAATTATCCCAGACACCAAACTCAAAGAGAAAAAAACGACAAACATGTGTCTTACGGGAAATCTGTACGATGAATAAAACGGAATATATTTCCATAAAATTTCATGAAGATTAATTGGAGAATTTATTCCCAAACTAATGATAAAAAAGAGAGGAACAACTAATACTAAAAAAAACCAAACATCTTTCGATAATTTTTGTTTTTTGAACCTAAAAATAACAAACAAAACAAGCGTCAAAGGCAATATTCCCACATAATAAACGTACTCTGAAAGATTAGGCCATGGCCCATTGTAGCTTTCCGGTAAACCAAAAATAAAAGGATTTACAAAAAGTTTGAATCCCTCATAAGGCATCGACCCGCTACTCGCCACTCCATAAGGTACACCCTCCGATCGAAGCGACAGTCTCAAAAATTCTAGTCTTGGTAAAACCTCCAATGCAGTAATACCCAATGAGAAGATAGCTATGACAATAAGTAGCCCAAAATTTTTTATTAGAGTCCCCCATCTCCATCGCAAGCTAGTAAAAAAGAGAAACAAAATGTAAAGCCCCAGCAGTTCTAATGTGTAGAGAATAAAAAGCTCATTGCCCGAAAGAAAAAGTAATCCAATCGATAATATCGCAAAAAGAATAGACTTCTTTTTATGATCAACAATTACTCGCTTTCCTAAACCAAATGCCAGCGGCATCCATGCCGCCGTATCCATATATTCAGGATGTCCTGCATATAGACGCGCCGAAAAAAAGCTACCGAGACTATAAGAAATTGCGCAGAACAAGGCTCCATATCTATCTGTATATTGTCTGCCTAACCAATACATTGTTATACCAGCAATCACCATATGTAAAAACATGTAAATAGCAAAAGATTGAGATTGAGAAAATAAGATATAAATCCAATTTAGGGGATAAAATATATTTATATTTGGATGAGCCAAAAAAGGAGTCCCCGAAAAGTTATATGGATTCCAAAAGGGAATAGTCCCTGAGAGAAAACTCTCTCTCAGATATCCTTTCCAAAAATAATAAGCATCATAAATATCTCCGCCATAAATCATTTTTCCCTCTGGAGGATTAAAATAAGGAAGAAAAAGGATAAAAGGTAAAATTAAAATTAAAAGAATTGGCAATAGTTTTTTCACTTATTGAATTCTTTTTTAACCATCAATTTCCACCACAATTTTAAAAGATTAGTTCCTGTTTTATAAAGCCTATTAAAATTAAAAAACTGACTCTTCCCAGAAGTCCTCCAGAAGTGATGCACCGGTACCTCCGTAATAGTATATCCCGCATGATCTATCTTTTTCACCAATTCCACACAGATTGTTCCTGTATTTTCAAAGAGTTTTACTTTTGTAAATATTTCTCGCCGCATAAGCCGAAAATCACAATCAGTATCGGCAATAGGAATTCCAAATGCTATCTTGACAATATAGTGATACATGCGCCCAGCAACAATTCTAAACCATGGATCATTTCTTTTTATTTTATATCCATTTACCATTCCGATTCCGGGTTTCATTTTTTCATAAAGTAAAGCAAGTTCTCTAGGGTCATACTGGGCATCACAATCCGTATAGAAAATTAAGTCTTTCTTACAAGCACTAATACCGCTTCTTAAAGCCCCCCCATACCCCCTGTTTTTTTCGTGATGAACAATTCGAATTCTAGATGAATTGAAAACTTCAACTACGGAATCAAGCGCAGCTGAATTTTCAGGCAAACTGCCATCATCAATGATTATCACTTCCCAATCATCCGTCAATTTTGAAACATTTGATATCGAGAGTCCTACCAAGCTCCCCACCGTCCCCCAATCATTAAGAAAGGGAAAAAATATTGAAATAGAAGGTTTTTTTAACACCATTGTAATGCCTGCATCATAGCAAATTTAAAAAGATAGTGTAATATAAAAGGAAAATGCTAAAACTGTTAGAATCAAAAATCTTTTTTTTTCTGACTACAACCATCATCATACTCTCATTAAACCTTACTCCATTAGTTCTTCAATATTCCCATTCTCCCCCCGGACGTACATTTGCCCTCATCCACAACAATACACAAGATTTCTTCTTCTACCAATCCCTTATGAATCAGGGGGCAGAAGGTAGCTTGTTGACTCGCGATTCCTACACCTCCGAACCACACCATTCTTCCATCATATTTTCCTATTTTCTTTGGTTTGGCAAAATAAGCAACCTACTCAATATACCCTATCCCATCATGTATCACTTAATTAGAATACTATTCGCCATCCTTTTTCTTCTTTCTGCCTACTTCCTCCTTTTTGCCTTTTCCGTCCCTCACCCACGATTAACTTACTTCCTCTTTCTCTTTGCCGCACCCCTCATGCATCAAATAGAAGATGGCGGAACAACAAGAGAAGTTGAATATATGTACTGGTGGACCGGAATGGATCCAATAAGACGCGCCGCCTACCTTCCCCACCACGCAATCGGAGCTTTCCTCCTGGTTTTATCAATGATTCTCATAGTAAGGTTTATTAAAAAACCACAGCGCAAATATATCATTTGGCTTTCAATATTCGCCATAATCTTAGCATTTATCCATACTCCTAGCTTATTTATCCTCTTAATCACCCTACCCGGAGCTCTCTTTATTTATAATTTAAATTTCATTAAAAATTTCAAATTTCAAATTTCAAATTATTTTCCTTTATTGGTTTATTGGTTTATTGGTTTACTAGCCTTATTGTTTATGGTCTCCCAAACCCAAAAAGGCTTTCCCTGGAGTCAATACATAGAATGGGAAAAAAGCCTCCAATTCCCTCTGGATAAAGAACTTATCGGTGCCTTTGGATTTCTTTTCCCCTTTTCTCTCGTAGGAATAGTAAAAGCACTAAAAACTAAAGAATTTCCTTTTATTCTTGTCGCCACTTGGTTTATTTTTCCACTTTTTCTCATCCCTTTTTCTCCAATGTTAAATATCTCCAATATCCGCCTGATTCAGGGTATTCCATATCTTCCACTTGCCATTCTGGGAGTTTTAGGCATGAAAACAATTGGTAATTTACTCCTAAAAACTCCCCTACCTTTTTTCTCGCGGCTCAAAAATTGGCATATAATTTCAATTTGGTACGGGATTTTTACTATATTATTTATCATCTTTACCTTCCCTACCATAATCTGGAGTATTAAAGACCAAACTCGGGAATTCTGGGCCATTTATGGCAATGTCTATTTTGACAATAGACTTATAGAAGCATTTAGTTTCATGAATCAGAAACTTCCCCAGAACACAGTCACAGTTGCCACATTTTATGCTGGAAATTATATTCCCGCATTTACAAATACCACCAGTTTTATCGGTCACTCTGGTTACACATATAATCTTTCCCAAAAAGAGCCACTCGTCAAAAGATTTTTCGAGGGGAATATGTCCGACCAAGAAACCAGAGAGTTTATCTCTTCAAACAATATTGACGTAGTCTTCCAAGGTCCCGAAGAAATGATTTTATTCGGTAGAGAACTCTACCCCAATGTTTTAAGACCCATTTTCAATAATGGGGTTGTCATTCTCTATAAAATGATATAGAGTGACACTTCCTTTTTGGTAAATCTTCCGCATGAATGGATAGACTTCTAATAATTCCTCTACCCCACCTAGCTCTTTTTCTTGGGGCCCAAAAAATATATATCTAATCCTATTGTCTTTTAATAATTTTCTTGCCTCATCGCTACTCATCTCCCCCTTAAAAAAACGAGCAACCACTATCTCCTTCCAATTTTCATCAGGCGTATTTGCGTGTCCAATATAGACAAAATTTCCCGCATATGCCGGAATAAAATTTCCCGCAGTTACATAGGTCAAAACAACACTATTCTTATCAGTTGAATCGGCAAGATAATATACCCCCTCCATAAAATCCGTCAGTGGGTAAGCAAGTTGAGCTCCAATTGGCACATTAAATGTCGCCACCCTTTTGGCAAAAATCTGATCGGTCAACCATCCTACCATAGAAACCATCACTCCCAACCCCATAAGAATAATTAGACTGATAATTATACCCACTCCTATCCTTACGTACCTTAAGTGGCCTATGTAGCCCAAAACCCAAACAAAAAAATAAGTCGCCAATATCCCAAGAGGTATATTCAAGGCCGCTTCCGTAAATCTCGAGGGTGACTGTTCCGGCACATTTTCAAAAATCATAAAAAGGACAAAGACCGAGACAACCCATGAAATTAAGGGGTAAAAATTAATTTTCTTTTTTATTAAAACGAGAATCCCGCCCAATATCCCCAGAGGAAGTAATGGCCCCAAAGCCAAAAAATATTCCCCATATGGTAAAAGAATCCTATGTTCAATATCAAAGATGGCAAGAGCCTTCCATGGTTGGATTTGAAACATAAGTTTTAAATAAATCAAAGACGGAAACGAAAATATAAAAAAAATAATCCGAGGTATAATTTTTTTAACAATTCCCTTTTTTTCCAGGACAAATTCAAGTACTGTCAACACCACAAAAAATACGTACATCACGATCAAAGTCGGCGGGAAAATAATCCCTATCAGAAAACCTAAAACTCCCATCATAAGTAACTTAAAAACCTCAAGTGACCTGCCCTCCGAAAACCACCGCAAGAAAAGCAATAACCCTATCTGCCCAATCAAAATATGCGGAATAAATGTTATCCGTTGAAGTGAATCTATAGCCGACCACCATCCCATATGGGTTGCAAAGCGAGGAATACCATTTACAAAGACTAAAACAGGAAAACTCCCCATCGTCACTACAAACAGAAAGCAAACCACTACCCACCATCCTTTAAAAAAATATTGACAATATCGACTAATCAAAAAAAGCAACACAAACCCAAAAATAAGCCGGGATACATGATAAACTGCAGTAGGAGAAAGACTAAACACTCCTCCCAGCTTTCCTAAATAAAGATAGACTATCTGGAAAAGACTCCCCCCATGTGGTTCACTGTAGTATTTTTCCACCACCAGCCACCTTCCCTCCATCCCTTGTCTAATCCGGGAAAGATAAAAGTTATAATCAAACATATAATTATGCTCAAGAACAAAAGTCCTATTAGTTGGTAGTTGATTTCGACTTGCCAATTCGTACAGACTAGGAGAAAAGGAAAAAATAACAAATAGGAAAGAAAGCAAAATGAGTACAATTCTTAAATTCATAGAAGTATTATAATTGCGAGTATATCATCCACAGCATGAATAATAGAATTACTACTCTCATTCTTTTATTGTTTATAACCATCAGTCTCAGTATCAGTCTACTTCCTGATATTTTTAGAATTATCTCCACACCCGCAAATACCATTTTTCCTCTCATTCACAACAACGCTAGTGACTATTTCTACTATCTCTCACTTATAAGACAAGGATACGATGGAAATCTCCTTCTTACTTCTAGAATGACCCCAGAGCAATTTCACCCCGCCTTTACCCAAACTATATTCTCAATCATGGGATTGGTATCTCGGCTATTTTCACTTTCTCTTCCCCTCACCTACCTTTTGGCACGAATCGTATTCGGCCTATTTCTTCTCTTTACCATCATCTATTGCGCCAAAATTCTATTTAGGAAAAATATCTATGTTGTCAGCGCCAGTTTCCTAGCAATTTTTACTACTGGTTTTTGGATAATTGGAGAAAATTATACCGGCCTACCCGTCAGACAATATCTCATCCACTGGACCAGACTAGATCCTATCATCCGCACCACCTATCTTCCACATCATCTTGCCTCTACAGTCATCGGACTATTTTCTCTTATTATTCTCTCGAAAAGTTTAGATCAAAAAAATATCAAAATGGGAGTCTTGGCTGCTATTTTGGCTTTACTATCAAGCTTCATCTATTTTGCTACCATGGTTAACATTCTAGGAGGATTGACGCTTGTCGTCTTATTAACTATAAGATCCCTTACATATCAAAATTTAAAAGACAAGTTGCCCATCGTCTGTATATACATCTTATTATCATCTTTGCCCCTCTTCTATTTCCGCAGCCTTTCCCTCACCTCATTTCCCTGGTCCGCTTATGATAAAGTCGGCGAAAACTTCAATTTCTATTTGCCTTTCTTACATTACTTATACTCATCAGGCCTAGTCTTTCCCCTTACTTTAGTAGGTTTACCCCTCATTTTTAAGACAAAAGAATTTCTTCCCAAATTCCTGTTAGGATGGGCTCTCTTTCCTTTTATCGGCCTTTTTGTTGTGGCCAAAATATTTCCCCAATATGGAAATGTTTACTATCTAGAAGCTACATCTCATATACCCTTTGGATTACTTTCCCTTTACGGATTTATTTACATTAAAAATAGATTTTATTTGCATAAAAAAGTCCTACTTTTAATATTTATTCTCCTCGGATTATATTTCATTCCCCCCACCCTCACGTCCATAGTCTACGAGTCAGGCAGACTCAAAACCAACTATTACAATTTTTTCATTCCCGAGGACATTTTTAAAGGCTTCTCCTGGTTAGATGGTAATACCCCCTCCGAATCTATAATTTTAGCAGGCGGATATTTTGGCAATGTTGTTCCTGCCTTCACCCACAACAGAGTCGTCTACGGCCATCGGGCAAATACTTACAAGCCAGAAGAAAAAAAAGCCGCACTAGATATATTTTTCAACCAAACAGATCTCACCCAATCCGCCAAAATATTAAAAAAATTTAACGTCTCATATATATTTTTTAGCCTAGATACCAATAATCCAATCCCTCAATTCGAAACGAGTCTTCCTGTAATTAAAGTTTACCAGAATCCATCTGTATCTATTTATAAAGTAACTACGCCTCAATGAGAATCAATCTTAGCATCATTACTCCCGTCTACAATGAGGATAAATTACTATCAAAAAATATCAAAAATTTTGTTGATTTTTTCCAAAAAAGACCGGAAATAGACCATTTTGAAATCATCATCTCCGAAAACGGCTCGAAAGATAAAACACTCGCCATAGCCAAAAAAATCAAAAAAAAATATCAATTCATAGAGCTTATTAATTTGAACGAAAAAAGCCTAGGACTTGCCCTCAGCTACGCCATCAAGAAATCTAAATATCCATATCTATATTTTCTTCCCATCGACAATCCATTCCGCTTTATGGACTATTTTGGATCGATTAAAAATATAAATCGCTTTGACATTATCTTTTCCACCAAAAACCACCCACAATCAGTCTATAAAAACAAACCACTCCGCAAAGTTGCCTCCCACATATTCTCATTTTTAGTCAAAGCAATATTTCACCTTCCGCTCACTGATACACAAGGAACCTTCTTTGCAAAAAGAGAAAAACTTCTATCACTTCTTCATTATTCCACATCCAAAGGACCTTTTTTTCAAACCCAATTAGCAATCTATGCTTTCAAAAAAGGTATGCATATCCAAGAATTTCCCGTAAATTACACTACACCCTACAGACGCCGTTCAAAAATTTCCCTCATCAAAGATGGATCGATGCTTATTTTTGAGTTGCTAATAGAAAAGTTAAAAATTATGAAAGCTAGTCTAACACCTCGTAGAGAACATTTAGGCCGCTATTATAAATAACTTTCTTATTAGGTAATTTATCAACACTTGTTTCCCATGGTCGAGGCGTATCAGGCCCAAAATATATATATTTAATTTTATATTTTCGGATTATATCCACCAACTCATCGCTTGAAAAAGTATTAGAATAAAATTTGGTCATTATGTCCAACTTTTCATTGTAATTAAAAGTCGCATCTCCATGTCCTACCAATACTCTATTATGGGCAAATGAAGGCAACATTATCCCAGATGAATACCCTGCCAAAACCACCGACTCTGGGGGAGTATTGTTATCAAGGTAAGTAAAAAGAGACAAAGTATCTACAGGTATATGGCTAAAAAGATTAAAAGCATTAGTTTCTTCAAACTGTGTTTTCAACGAAAGGTAACAATTAAGAATAAAAAGCACCACAAGAAACATCGTGAGTAATATAGTAATAAATTTTTTTCTTAAATTATCATAAACTATAAATATTCCCATGCTTCCAAGAATAGAAAGTGGTATAAATTGACTTAACTGAAGGAGTCGAAACATAGAAATTTCTGGAATAAATTGCGATGCAAATACTCCGATAACTGGTCCAAAAGCCCATCCTACTATAAAATAATAAAGAATACCCTGTCGCTTTCGCCAAGTCAAAACTAAAACAGTAATGGCAAGCGGTAATGCTGGCCCCAAAACCATAATATATTCCCAAAATGGCCACCGCAAAGTAGCTATATCATTTCTTAAAAAATTGTCCCACGGAAATACAGTAAATAAATAAAATCGATAATAATAAACACTTATAACCAGAGGCAGCAAATATAAAACAAAATGACTACTCAAATAAAAAAACTTTCTCTCCTGGAAAAAAATAAGAAAAAAAGCTAAAGGTAAAATAAATATCATCCCCGCCAGAGTAGCCGGATTTATAAGCACAGAAAAAAAGAGTAATACTGAACCTATCAAAGAATATTTAAATTCATGATCTTTTATACCCTTATAAGCGCAAAAGAGAAAACCAATCATCAATATTGATGACGCTGTATGATGGGGTAGAAACGCAATTCTCCTTAAAACATCAAAATTTGTAATCCCCCACAGAAAATTTCCAAAAGAAGTTGTTACATCCCCCGTCCAATTAAATCTCAAAAAACTGGACATTAAAACCACAGATAAAAAAGAAATTAATCTTCGCCATCGCCCCTGAACAAGTTTGATAATGAGAATATAAACCAAAAGAAGCCTTATAAATCCAAAAATAAATCGCGAAAATGTAAAACTTACCATTGGATTAAATCCTAAAGACCCTAAAGTAAAACCCAGAATAGAAAAAAAAGTATGTCCATATTTTCGCGGAAATATTTCAGGCGTAAAACGCGAAGTTAAAGCAATTTGACCTTCGCTACCATCCTTCATCCACGAAAGAAACTGATAATAATCAGGGTAAAAATTAAAAGCCATCGTATAAATTTTACCGGATGGCGTCCCAAGACTGTGATATAAAATCGGAAGAAAACCGATAAATATAGATATTAAAATGACTCCAACAATCAAAAAAAATTCATTTTTCCAAAAAACTGAAATCTTCATAAACAATTCTAATATATCACAATTATTTTTACCTACTTGACAAATAATCAACCATAAGTGTTAATATAGATTCCATCCTATGGCAGAAGAACCCACAGAAGAGCAACTCGACATCAAAAAATTGGCTACGGCCACAATCGTCGGTATTGTTGTTCTCGGAGCCGTAGTCTATGGAGCATATACTTATTCTCAAAGAAAAAGCGGTAATATCGCTCTCCCAGGAGGAGTTACTTATTTAGGGGCAACACCCGCCGGGGATCAACCGCCAACCGCTCCCCTTAGATTTACGGCAGATCCAAGTGTTTCCTGGACGATTTATGCTGGTAAAGAATATCCATATTCATTCTCCACACCCGCAACTTTACCCCTCGTCTATTTCCCGGGAGACAGAAATGATCCAGTCGGCGTCGTCTGGGGAAATATTCCCCCTCAGGCAAATCTTCTTTTAAATATTGAGAGATTATCCGAAAGAGAAGGCGACTATGAAAAAAAACCCAAAAGAACTTATGTCGAAGATTGGTATAAATTTTTTTCCGGACTATCAGGAATCGAATCCATTGCAGAATTTACCAATATCAAAGGTCTCAAAGGCTACAGAGTCCAGTATCTCACACCGACGGGAAAATCTCCCAACATCGATATATTTTTAGAGATACCAGGCAGAAACGACATCATGATCCACATGGGAAACGGTTCATTGGATCCTAGCGTGTTCGATCGCATCGTAGATAGCGTCGAATGGGGAAATGACATCTCTCCTACTACAATTCCTCCGACACCTTCTACCACTCCCTAATTAGTGTATATTCTGTTAAAATCCAAATTAGTCAGTATGCGTAATCTCCTCTATCTTCTTTTAATTGGTCTTCTAATTCGTCTTATTTTTATCCCCAACACCGGTTTTATCGCAGATATTTCCTTTTGGAAATCATGGGGCTTAGCAGCCAGAGACCATGGCATAGTCTGGACAGCCCACAATACCAATATCAATTATCCTCCCGGTTTTATTTATATCCTATGGTACATGGGTGAATCTTACAGTCTATTTGCCGATCCCCAAAATTTCAATGAATTTTGGGATGCGGGAAACCTCCTCTTTCTTGCTATTTCCAAATTTCCTGCCATCCTCTCCGATCTGGGTATTGCAATTTTAATTTATATTTTTTCTAAAAATATATTAAAAGACGAAAAACAAAAAGAATCTCGCCTCCCTCTCATTCTTACCGGATTATTTCTATTTAATCCAGTCGTCATATTAGATAGCGCCATCTGGGGCCAAGTCGAATCATTCGGCATGCTCTTTACGATTCTGACAGTAATTCTCATACTCAAAGGCAAACCATCCCTGGCCATATTTATTTTTGTCGTCGGCTGCCTCATGAAGCTCCAGAATATTATTTATATACCCCTAATCTACCTTTTCATTTTTCGCTATCATGGTTTTGACGCGCTCATAAAAAGTATTGCTACCTCCCTTCTTGCTTTTATCATAACCGTCTTCCCCTTTTTAATGGCAAACGATATAGAACGCGTCCTTCTCCTTTTGACCGTCAACAATGATTACTTTCCCTGGCTCTCACTCCACGCCCACAATCCTTGGTGGATACTTTCAGGCGGAACAATGATTTCGTCCGACAAAATTTTAGTCTTGGGTATAGCAAATGCCAAACAAGTTGGACTGATCCTTTTTGCCGGAATCTATCTTCTCCTAATGATTCTACTTTGGAAGAGTCCAAACCCTAAAAATTTTATCATTAGCCTGGGAATTTCCATCTTTGCCTTTTTCCTTTTTACCACCCAAAGCCATGAACGGTATTCTTATCCCGCGATCGTCTGGCTCCTTTTTTATATTCCTTTTATTCGTGAAATCCGTTGGAAAAAATATGCCTTTTTTTTATTTGCCCTATTGACTTCAGCAATTTTTTTCAATATGCACGAAGGTCTAGTCGCCAATTATCCCGAAAACGGATTTGCCCCTCTTACGGCAATCACAAATCAACTAACAAACAACATTAATTCCGTCTTTATGATCATACTCCTTTTTCTCCTTCTTCCATTTATTTTTAGACAAATATCCTATTTATATTTATTTATTCCAGCAATATTTATTTCTCTTGCTTTATTTGGCCTAAATGCCCAATACTTATTAAAAGGAAAAATCTTTTTATCATCTTTAAAGCCTACCAGCACATCCCTCGGCTTTGGCGTCTTGCAGAAAGATCGCTCCGTCAATTCTTTTGCCGGTCCCAAATCATGGAATTTTCTCTCCTCTGAATATTTCTTTTATGAAAAAGGCTTTGGCACCCATGCCAACTCCCTCCTCACTTTTGACCTCAATCGCAAATTTTCCCGCCTCAAAACTGATGTTGGTGTAGACTCCGAGGGAGGTACAGACGCTTCAGTCGTCTTCAAAATTCACGGTGATGATAAATTACTTTACGAATCGGAAAAAATGGGCAGATTCGATTTCCCCAGACACATAGATGTAAATCTCAAAGGAGTAAAAACTTTGATACTTGAAGTAACCGACGGCGATGATGGTATAAACAATGATCACGCCGATTGGCTAAATCCAATTTTATACAAATGAAACTTTTATCCTATCTTATCTTAATCGCCACTTTACTATTTAACCTTATTCTCTACTATCCCGAAACCACCATCAAATTGGATCCAAATGATAATATCTTTCAATTTGCCCTCGTCAAAAGGACAAATGAAGTTTGGGAGAAATCAAATTGCCCCATTTCCCTTACCTGCCTTCCAAATTTAATTGACCACTGGGTCCCCAATTGGGCCGAGGGCTACCCCCTTCCCTACTACTATTCTCATCTTCCTCAAATTACCATCGTTGCCTCATACAATCTTATTGTTGAGCCCATTTCTTCCATTTTCCATTTTCCATTTTCCATTTTCCATTATTATAACTGGACCAAGTATCTCCTCTTTACTCTCTTCCCTCTCTCTGTCTACATCTCTCTTCGTCTTATAGGAGTAAATCCTCTTTTGTCGGCAGCCGGAGCCTTCTTTAGTACCCAACTTTCAACCGACGGCCTCTACGGCATCGATCCACCTTCCTATTTATGGCGCGGCTATGGCCTCTCAAGTCAACTCTATGCCACCTTTTTTATTCCCCTCGCTATCGCATTCACATATAAAACTCTTTCTGAAAACAATTGGAAATTGGAAATTGGAAATTGGAAATTTATTCTGGCCATCCTCTTTACCACCCTCTCAATCGCGGGACATTTGGGCATCGGTATGATTCTTCTGTTGACACTTCCCGCCTTTCTTTTCATCGACTTCAATATCCCACATATTCTAAATCGCACCAAAAGACTTTTTATTATCATTGCCGTATCCATTTTTCTTCTCTCCTACTGGATCATCCCGGCTATGCTCGGAAATATTTATCACCTCATCTCTTTTTGGGATCCCGTTTGGAAATTCAATTCCTGGGGTTTTATAGACGTCACTCGCCAATATTTTGAAGGAGAGCTCTATGATTGGAAACGTTTTCCCGTTGTCACCATCCTCGTTACTCTCGGCGCATTTTCTCTTGCTTTAAAGAAAAAATACTTCCCTTTTGCCCTATCTTTACTTCTTTGGATTTTTCTTTATTTTGGCCGCGCCACCTGGAATGGACTCATTGATCTTCTTCCCGGCATGAAGGATTTTCACCAATCACGCTTTATTGTCGGCGTCCATCTGGCCGGACTCTTTCTTATTCCGGCAGGACTAGAAATGATAACCCAGTTTTACCAAAAACTCATCAATAAAGTCATTTCATCCTTTCCCCAATTAAAAGATAAATCCTCCGAAACCACTTCAAAACTCGTCGCCTTTTATAGCCTTATTATCACCACTCTCATCTTGATCACTTTTCTCACCCTAAAACAGACAGTCGATTACGCCAAATTAAATAATCAATGGATCAAAGAGGCAAATATCGCCTATGATTATGAGGCAAAAAACTACCAGAATTTGTTAAAAAAAATAAGCCAAGGAAAACCAGGTCGCGTCTATGCCGGCCGTCCCGGCAACTGGGGAAGAGAATTTCGTTATTCCTCAACCCAACTCTATTTATCAGTCTCCCTAGACAATCCCATCTCTCAATTCCTTCCAGAATCTTGGTCGCCAAATTCAGACAACGAACAAATGTTTGATGAACGCATTCCGGCAGATTATGATCTTTACAATCTCCGCTATATATCAGCTCCTCCGGATAAATTTACTCCTCCAAGGCAGGCTTCTCTTTCTGGGGTCTTTGGCCCATTTCAACTCTACGAAATCCCGACGACCGGCTATTTTGACATCGTCACATCAAATCTCATGGTCCACACCAAAAAGACAAACTTTGTCAATATCGTCCACGTCTGGCAGAAATCATTTGCCAGACTCTGGAAAATGCATCCTTTAATTTCTCTTGAATGGGAAAAGCCACCGACAGGAATAGATAGAACAATCACCATGACCGACCTCTCCAATTTTGAGGAAAATGGGCAAGAATATAACATATTCGCCAATCATCCTTTCTCTTTCCCAGAAGCCACAGTCTCAGGGAAAATAATTAAAGAAGAAATTACACCCGATGAAAAATATGTGGCCCGAGTCGAAGTACCCACAAACTGTAAGAATTGTTTTACCCTTTTCAAAATGACCTATCACCCCAACTGGACAGTCAAACTTGACGGAAAATCTGTCGAAAAATACGCCGTCTTCCCCTTCTTTATCGCCATCCCTACCTCCCCAGGCCAACACACTTTAGAATTTCAATACAAACCGAGTAATCTAAAATTATTAATTTTGTTTATAGAAATTATAGTAATTTTGGGATTCTTATTTTATCGATTAAGAAAAACCCACCGGTTGTGAAATTCACTCCCAGTGGGTTTCTAGGTTTCAATTGAAAAAGACTATTAAGCAGTCGAAGGTATACCACCGCTTTGTCTTTGATTTTGAAAACATTCTCGACAAAGTACACCTGTTCCCTTTCGGGGTACAAATGGTACTTCATCCTCTCGTCCACAATTAGAACACGTAATTTTAGTCATGACACGATTGGCCATCTTTTCAGCCTTTCGCTTTTGCCTATCCTCTGGACATCTTGATGGAGGGTTATCAAAACCCTTATCTTTATAGAACTGCTGTTCACCAGCAGTCCAAACAAACTGTTTACCACAGTCTTTACAAACTAATGTCTGATCTTGAAATTGAGATTGAGATTGCATCCTGGAATCACCCCCTTTTTACTGGCCTTTATCCAGGATGCCTAAGAAGAATTTTCCCTAGGAAATACCATGGAATGAGGACCTTACTAAATTAAAGTATATCAACTAATGCTGTTATAGTCAAATAAAGTGGAACGTAACAAATTGCCAAAGCAATTTGAACGTTCCCACCACGTTTAAATTTGCGTCAGCAAATTTATTACGTGGTGGACCCGAGGGGACTCGAACCCCTTGCCTTCTGACTGCCAGCCAGATGTTCAACCAGCTAAACTTCGGGCCCGGGTGATCTAACATTGTATCAAATCAATCTCAGATGTAAAATACCAAAAAGGGCCTATGGTTCAACGGTAGAATACTGCTTTCGCATTGCAGAGATCCGAGTTCGATTCTCGGTAGGTCCACAGATCTTCTCACAGGTACTCCAATCCGAGTTCCCTGCCTGCCGGCAGGCAGGGATTCTCGGTAGGTCCACAAATTATCTCCCAAGATACCCCAGAGGATTTACAATTACTCCATTTATCCTCACCTCAAAATGGATGTGGATTCCCGATGATCTTCCCGTCGCACCCATCTTACCGATTGCCTGACCTCTTAATACACCATTTCCACTTGAAACATACAATGCTTGCATATGGGCATATAGTGTCTGCATTCCGTCTCCATGGTCAACAATTATGTGACATCCATAACCATAGCGAATACATCCCGAGTACACAACCGTCCCGCTTTCGGCAACAGCAATATCAGGAGCAGCATTATTCGCAATGTCAACTGCCATATGATATGAAACTGGATATTGCGTAATTTGTCCTGATGCCGGCCATAAAAGCCTTCCTCCCCCACCAGCAATAATCTTTGGTACCCGTTGAGCAATATAAACGGGGGCTGCCTCAGGAGCTACACCGTCAGGCACGATAAGGGTCTGCCCTACAGCTAAAGAAAATGTATCCAGGTCCGCAAAATCATTTGCCGGAAAATTGACTATTTTCTGTGCATCAGTTTTATAATATTTGGCTACAGAATAAATCGTATCTCCCGGCTTTACCCTATGGACAATTCCCGTCACGGGCGGAACCCGAAGAATCTGACCAGTCACCAAACGATCAGATTTTAAGTTATTCGCCCACTTGATCGTATCCACAGACACTCCAAATTTTTCCGCAATTGTTCCCAAGACATCTCCACCCTCAACTTCATATTCAAGAATTTCAAACCGTGGCTTATCAGATATTTGTGTTGCCGTTGACAGTTCCTGCGGTTGGTTGGAGACAAGATAAGATGAATCTGTTAAAGAAAGCGTCTCTTCCCGATTCACCGTAGGATAGTATTCTGCTACAACCGGCGCTCCCACAATTGCCCCCGTCACCAGAAAAAAAAGAGATAGATTAAGAAAGTGTTTTGAGTAGCGCCCCCTCTTGGCAATAAGAATATCAACCAAAACATCTTTAAAACGCTCAAAATGGGTAAAAAGAATAAGTACACGCTTTCTAAAGTAATTGTAAAGAAATCTTATCCAATCGGCCACATCATTTTTGAAAATGAAAAACCACTCAAAAGTGTCTTTCGAAATACTTATTTTCATGGAGGAAAAAGTTTGTCCTATCCCTGACTAAGCGTTGCCAAAAAGTCTTTGTTGCTCTTCGTTTTAGAAAGCCTATCAATAAGGGCCATAGTTCTCTCCTGTCCTTCACCTAAGAGTGATAGCATGTGCCTTAAAGTCACAATCTTTTTTAGCGTTTCGGGAGTTAGTAAAAGTTCATCATGTCTCGTACCTGACTTTTCAATATCAATTGCCGGAAAAATTCTCTGCTCTTGTAAGAATCGGGAAAGATGAAGCTCCATATTCCCCGTTCCCTTAAATTCTTCATAGATGAGGTCATCCATCCTGCTTCCCGTATCGACAAGAGCCGTACCTAAGATTGTCAACGATCCGCCTTTTTCACAATTTCGTGCCGCTCCCAAGAATCTTTTTGCTGGATACAATGCCGCCGGATCAAATCCGCCCGTCAACGTGCGTCCCGACGGAGTCACAGATAAATTATATGCCCGCGCCAGTCTTGTTATTGAATCAAGAAGAATGATTACATCTTTCTCCAATTCCACTAGTCTCTTTGCCCGATCCAATGCTACTTCGGCTACCCTTGTTTGCGCCTCCGGCGCCTCATCAAAATTTGAGGCAATCACCTCTCCTTTGACTGACCTGCTAATATCGGTTACTTCTTCCGGCCTCTCCCCAATCAAAACAGCCATCAAGTGGCTTTTAGGAAAATTTTCCGCAATCCCATGGGCAATCTCTTTAAGTATGGTCGTTTTTCCCGCCTTTGGAGGGGAAACAATAAGTCCCCTCTGTCCAAAACCAATCGGAGAAATAAAATCAATTATCCTAGACGACAAAGGCTTTTGTTCCGTCTCAAGAGTAATTTGTTTATTTGGATATATAGGCGTCAGATCCTCAAACTTTGGCCTTTTTCCACTTTCATCAGCTGCCTTTCCATTCACCTTTTCTACTTTCAAAAGACCAAAATATCGTTCATTATCTTTTGGTGGCCTAGCCTGACCGCTGACTTCGTCTCCGGGTCTAAGCGCGAACTTTCTTATCTGTGATTGCGATATATAAATATCTCCATCAGAAGGAATAAATTTCGGCCTTAAAAACCCGTGTCCCTCAGGCATCGTATCCAAAAACCCGCTTACACTCTGTGTCGGCGCATTTTGGGGATACCTTTCTTGCCCATTTTGATAGCCCTGATAGTAAGGAGTATACAGAGGAGTCCGAGGGGCAACCGGCTGACTGTATTCTCCCCCTCCCATCTGTTGTAAACCCGCACCCCTTGGCGGAGAATACGATGAAACAGGCGGAGGACTTGCAACTGGCGGAACTATTACTGGTGCCGATTGGGGTGGTATTTCGCCTCCGATGACATCATTGATAGTCAAACCAACATCTTTTGGCTTTATTTCCGGTTTCTTTACAATTCTAGAACGAATAGGCATGAAAAATAAAAGTTAAGTTTTGGGAACAAATATTAGGGGATAATTTTCCCTATTTAATCATAAATGCTCTAATTTGTCAAGTTTACCCAATCCAAAAAGGACGCCCTTTAGAAGAGATGGTTCGCCTGAGATTTTTCCCCAAAGGGAAAAATGGGGAAGCTGCTCCGTCCGCCAATGACGGACTGGAGACTCCGCCTCTTTGGGACGCGAGATTACATTTATTGTATCTCTTTCGCCCTACCCATAAAATTGGTTGTAGAGGAAAAAACTCTCAGGCTTTTCGTCTCGTTCCAAAGGGCAGTCTTATTGCACCACATTCAAATAGATTTGTCAATTGTCTAATTTATTTGACAATAAAGGATATATTTGTCAGAATGAGATAAACTAATGGACAAGAAATTTATCATTCTCTCAAGCATTTTCTTTCTCCTGTTCATTTTTGGCATTGGGACTCTTATAGTCGAAAGACCAGTTTCTCAGTTTTTACGCGCCCAAACAGCGGAAGTTTCTCCTACAAAATCATTCTTTACCGCAGTCCCCCAAGTAGGAAATTCCGATATAAAAGTAGATGTCTATATTCGTGATCAGGACGGGAATGTCATGCCCGGAAAAACGGTCAAACTTTCAACCGATCTTTCATCCGTTACTATCGAGCCCTCCGATTCTCAAAATACCGATAACCTAGGGAAAGCATCATTTAGCTTAAAATCAGATAGTCCCGGCACAGCCAATCTTACAGTCGTAGAAACTACAAGTAATGTTACCCTCACCCAAAAACTATCCGTCGAGTTCACCAATCAATAAGATAAATAAATGAAATCCCAGGAAATTGCTATTATTGGTGCAGGATTTACTGGTCTGACCACCGCATATGAATTATCAAAAAAAGGCATACCCGTGACCATATTTGAAAAAGAGAGTAGTCCCGGAGGTTTAGCCGTAGGTTTCAATCTCCCCGACTCTCTTTGGACAATCGAAAAGCATTATCACCACATTTTTACCAATGATACTTTTATTATTAATCTTGCCAAAGAAATTGGTATGGAAAAAGATATTATTTTCCCCCACTCCGAAACCTCTCTCTACATCAATGGTCAAATTTTTCCCTTCAATACTCCAAAAGACATCCTCTCATTTCCTCCTCTACACTTTCCCGATAGGTTTCGGCTTGGAGCTGCCTCTATATTTCTAAAAATGATACCCCCAGAAGTTGCCATAAATTTTGAGAAATACACATCTAGCGCTTTTACCAATATGCTCTTTGGCAAAAATATAAATCGCCTCATTTGGGACCCCCTTTTAAGCGGTAAATTTTCAGTATATAAAGATGTGGTAAATGCAGCTTGGTTTTGGGCCAGAATCAAAAAACGCACCCTAACTCTTGGCTACATTGCCGGCGGCTTCCAGACTCTCGCCGAAAATCTTGCTCAAAAAATACAAAAGCAAGGTGGAAAAATATTATATAAAACTCCATTCTCAAAAGAATTAATCAACCAATATGATAAAATTATTGTTACGACCCCTACGTTTGGTTTTCTTAAACTATTTCCCCATCTGCCCCAAAAATATAGACAAAATCTCGAGTCCATCCCTCACCTTCATGCCCTCAATCTTTTTCTTATCCTAAAAGACCAATTTTTCCAGGATGGCACCTACTGGCTAAATATAAACGACCGTTCCTTTCCTTTTATCGCCGTCGTCGAGCATACCAACTTTATTGATCCCAACTATTATGGAGGAAAACACCTCCTTTACGTAGGCAACTATCTCCCCCAAAACCATCCCTACCTCAAAATGTCAGAAAAAGAATTACTAAATCTTTTTCTCCCATTTCTCCAAAAGATAAACCCTGAACTTAATTTAAAATTGAAAATTGAAAATTTAAAATTATTCGTTGGTCCCTTTGCCCAACCCGTCTTTCCTGTCAATTACTCAAAAATCATCCCTCGCTTTGCCACCCCAATTCCTCACGTCTATCTAGCCAATCTCGACATGGTCTATCCCTGGGATCGCGGCACTAACTATGCAGTCGAACTTGGACAAAAAGTTGTCCAGCACATCCTCAGTAATTCATAATTTATAATTTATCATTTATAATTCAGTTACTGCCCTATGCTTTTAACCGAAAAAGAACTAAAAGACATTATACTTTCCCAAAATCTCCTCGATGAAAAAAGTTTCCAGGAACTGTCAGAGTTTGCCCAAAACTCAAATATTTCTTTGACAGATGCCCTCATTGAGAAAAATATTATTAGTGACGAAAAACTAGGCGAACTTATTGCCAAGTCTTTATCTATACCTTTTATCAAACTAGCAAATGTCGTCATTCCCGAAGAGGTCTTAAAAATAATCCCCGAGAAAATAGCCAAAAAACAAAAAATCATCCCCTTTGAAGAAAACGACCACGTCAAAGTCGCCATGGTTTATCCCAAAAAAAAGGAAATTCTGGACTTGATTTCCCAAAAAACTGGAAAACCCATTATTCCCTATCTCATTACCGAAAGAGATTTTTTTAATACCCTCCACGTCTACAGAAAAGATTTGCAAAAAATATTTGATAACCTCATGACTCGGGAAAAAATAGAGGCTCCAGTTGCCAAAATGGTAGACCTTATTATCGAAAGCGCCTACCAAGACAAGGCCTCAGATATTCATATCGAACCAGAAGAAAAACGTTCTCTAGTCAGATTTAGGATAGATGGGATATTACACGATGTCATAGTCATTCCCAAAGACTTGCACGATAGAATAATAACCAAAATTAAAATTTTATCCAAGTTGAGAACCGACGAACATTTTAGCCCCCAAGACGGCAAAATTCAGTTTCATCTCGTCGAAGAAACTATTGACATTCGTGTTTCCATAATCCCCATCGCCGATGGCGAAAAGGGAGTATTAAGGCTTCTTGCTTCTCATTATCAGCAGCTGACACTTCGCGACCTTGGCATGAAAGACATCGATTTACAAAAGTCAACTTCCGCAGCTTATAAACCCTACGGCATGATCCTTTCCACAGGCCCAACAGGTTCAGGAAAAACAACTACAATTTACTCTATTCTTCATATTCTAAATACCCGTGAGAAAAATATTACCACCATCGAAGACCCCATCGAGTATAGAATAAAAGGCGTCAATCAGATCCAAGCAAATCCCAAAGCCAATCTTACATTTGCCTCTGGCCTCCGCTCCATTCTTCGTCAGGACCCAAATATTATTTTCGTTGGCGAAATTAGGGATGCAGAAACGGCTGGTATCGCCGTCAACGCAGCCCTCACCGGCCATTTAGTCTTATCAACTCTTCATACCAATGATGCGGCTACAGCCCTCCCCCGCTTAATCGACATGAAAGTCGAACCATTTCTGGTTGCCTCAACCGTCAATATTATTATCGCCCAAAGACTAATCAGAAAAATATGCGAAGTATGCAAAACCGAAAGCTCAATTTCTCGAGAGGAACTCATCAAAAACCTGCCCGAAGAAATCGTCACCAGAAACTTAGGAGAAGCCCAAGACTTCAAAATCTATGAAGGTGCAGGCTGCAAATTATGCCATGAGACAGGTTATATAGGCAGAATTGGTTTATTCGAAGTCTTATCAGTTACTAAAGAAATAAGAAAACTAATTACTGAAAAAAAAGATTCCGATGTCATTGCCAAATTTGCCCAAAGTCAAGGGATGACTACGATGCTCGATGATGGTTTAGAAAAAGTCGCCCGAGGCATAACTACAATAGAAGAAGTGCTTAGAGTCACCAAAGTCGAATCAGCATGAAACTGGAAAATATCACCATCTCAGCCAACGAAAAAATAAATCTTTTAAGTAATATTGCAACCATGTTATCTGCCGGAATATCGATCCTCGAAACCATAGATTCACTCCTCGAAGACTCCAAAGGTAATCAGAAAAAAATTCTCGAGACTATCAAAGAAGATCTCACCCAAGGAAGGCAATTAAGCGTCTCATTTGCCAGATTCCCAAACGTCTTTGATAATGTTACGGTCAATATCATCAAGGCTTCAGAACAGGCCGGCACTTTAGACGTCACCCTCAAAGATCTAAGAAATTATTTAAAAAAAGAACAGGAATTTTCTGATAAAGTCAAAGCCGCACTGATGTATCCCGTCCTTATCATCTTTGTCTTTGCCGGCGTACTACTTATGATATTAACATTCGTCATTCCCAAAATTTCAGCCGTATTTTCTCGCCTCAGAGTAGAACTTCCCCTCCCCACCAGAATCCTCATTTTCATTTCCAACCTCTTACTCACCCATACCATTGAAATTGCTCTCGGAACCATCCTTTCATTAATCCTACTTTTTCTTTTATACAGCCGTAAAAAAAGCCTTTTTTTAAATCTTCTCTTTACCCTTCCCCTTGTTTCAAAACTATCTAGAGAAATAGATTTGACCCACTTTACCAGAAGTCTCTATCTTCTTTTAGGAGCTGGAATTCCTATTATTAATACATTGGATCTAACAGAAGAAATTGTTACCAAAAATGAGCTAAAAAGGGCAATTAGACACTGCCGCGATCTCGTCTTTACCGGAAAAAAATTATCCGAAGGCTTCAAGGACAATAAAAATTTATTCCCGTCAATTATGATAAAAATTACTGAGGCAGGAGAAAAAAGTGGATCCCTAGATAAATCAATGCAAGAAGTTTCCGAATATCTCGATTATGAAGTCACTCGATCACTTCAAACTGCCATCACCCTACTTGAACCTCTCATGTTAATAGGAGTCGGAATTCTTGTAGGTAGCATGGTCCTATCTATCATTGCTCCTATATATGGCCTTATCGGCGAAGTTGGAGGAAGATAAAATGAGAGCCGGTATTACTTATGTAGAATTGATTGTTGTTACTGCACTAATACTTACTCTTACTACTCTTGCCACCATAAATCTTTTGGGCGCCAAACACAAAGCTTCAATGGAGTCAACAATCACTCCTCTTATCGCCGATCTCAAGCAGCAACAATTAAAATCAATGATTGGGGATACAGAAGGCCAAACAAACTCCGCCTCCTACGGTATTTATTTTAGTTCCTCTTCCTATACTCTTTTTCGCGATACATACTCGCCGGCAAATCCTGAAAATCTTGAAATAAAACTTGGCGACAATATTGACGTAGTAAATCCAAACTATTCCATTTCCTTTTCCGAGGGCAATGGTGAGATAGGAAATGCAACTTCAGTTATTCTGCAAAATACTTTAACTGGCGAACAAAAAACAATAAATCTTAATAAATACGGAGCCATAACTTCTGTGAATTAAAATGACTAAAAAATACCTCTTGGGTCAATCTCTGGTTGAACTACTTCTTGCCATGGGGTTAGCGGCTATTTTACTTCCAGCCCTATTAACCGGCCTTATCTCCTCACGCGAAGGAAAGGCTCAGCAAAACCAAAGAGTGGAGGCAGTCAGCCTGCTAAATGAAGCCGTGGAGGCTACTCGAAGCGTCAAAGAAAAGGGTTGGGGGAATATTGCAACCTCCGGCTTATTCCATCCCGAAATTGATCCTTTAGATTCTTCATGGCTGCTTGTAGCAGCAGAAGAATCAATTAGTAATTTCACTCGATCAATCTCCATAAGTGACGTCTATAGAGACCAATCTGGCAACATCGTTACGACCGGAGGAACTTTAGATCCCTCCACCAAAAAGGCAACAATTACAGTCTCCTGGGCTAGTCCCCTCCCCTCCCAGATTTCCTCTACATTATATCTCGCCCGTCTTGACAATCTTTCTCTCGTCCATACTACCCAAGAAGATTTTAATTCCGGAATTTTGTCCGGAACAACCGTAAGAGAAACTGATCCTTCCCCTGAACAGATACCAGACGACGGCGAAATTGTCCTCTCCGCAGGCGGAGGAGGCGACTGGTGCGCCCCTCTTACCTCAATTGTAGAAGAATTAGATTTACCTAAATCAGGCAAAGCCACCGCCGTTACAGCCATAGAAGGCGAGGCATATGCCGGTACGGGTGAAAACTCCGCCGGAGAATCGCTAGCCGACATCAATATCACCAACACAAACCCTCCAATAGCCTCACTTATCGAAACAGTAGATGGTTACAAGACAAATGATATCTTTGGCGAAGACGACTACGCCTATATAGCCACGGACAAGAATAGCGAAGAAGCTGCCATTTTTGACATAAGTCAAATTCCTTTTACCTGGGTAGGTAAAATGAATCCGCCCGTCAATGAAAATGGCGAAAGTATTTTTGTCTCAGGAAATACTGGTTACCTGGTGGTGAAAAGAAAACTATGGAATTATGATCTGACCAGTAAAGTAGGCGATCGTCCCGAAATTGACACAGATGGTGTCGACCTAGCCGGAGAAGGAAGGTCTGTCTATGTCGTCGGTGGATACGCTTATGTAGCCATTGAAGGCAATAATAATGTCCAACTTCAAATAATCGACGTTGCCACTAACCAATCTAATATGACTGTCGTAGGCCAAGCTGATATAAACAATCAGCATGGCCAAGACGTTTATGTCAATCAAACTGGAACGAGAGCTTATATTGTCACCAACGCTACCTCTCCAGAAGAAAAAGAATTCCACATTGTTGATACAACAAATAAAACCAACCCTGTCAAAATAGGTCCAGGGTATTACACCAATGGTATGAGTCCAGAAGGAATTGAAGTAGTTCCAGGAGGAAGAGCAATTATTGTCGGTCGTGGCGGAGAAGAATATCAAGTAGTTGATATTACCGATGAAAATTCACCAGTCCGTTGTGGTGGTATGGACGTCGATTCAGGCATTTTTGATAGCGCCTCTATTTTGGAATCAGATGGTGATGCCTATACCTATATAGTCTCAGGCGACGCAGACAGCGAATTTAAAATTATCCAAGGAGGTCCTGGTGGGCAATTCAATACTTCAGGTACTTTTGAATCTTCTATCATTGACCGCAGCGCCGAACCCTACAAAACCGCTTTCAATCGTATTATCGCCAGCGTCAATGAACCGACAAATACCGATATAAAACTTCAAGTTGCGGTAGCAGAAGCTATAGACAATAGTTGTAGTAATATCACTTTCGACTACGCCGGCCCAGATGGAAATTCAGATACATTCTTTGAATTCTCCAATAATTTAATCGCGGGACCAATACCTTATTCCAGCGGTCAGTCAGGCTATAAAAATCCAGGGGAGTGTTTCCGCTATAAAGCCTTTTTTGAAACAACAGACTCAGGCACAACACCCATTATTTACGATGTGACAATAAATTATTCACCATGAAAAAAAACCATGGCTTTACTTTAATCGAACTCCTCTTATATATGGGCATTCTCTCTATTCTTCTTTTTATCATTACCAATGTTTTTGTTTCTATTTTAGACGTCCAATTGGAATCACAGGCAACATCAGGTGTCATCCAAGACAGCCAATTTATCATCTCACGCCTAGGATACGATATAAAAAGAACAGAAAATATCACAACGCCGGCAAATCCCGGAGACATTTCGAATATATTGAATCTTTCAATCGACGGTATAAACTATATCTACCAGCTCAATAATGGTGATTTGGAATTAAACGATGAAATAAGCACAAATAAATTAAATAGTTTCGAAACAAACGTTTCGAACCTAAGCTTCCAACGCACGGGAAACGCAACAGAAGGAGCAACTATAAAACTCAATTTCACATTAACGAGTAAAACTCAAAGAAATAATATTTATGAAACAAAAACCATTCAAACAACATTAGGGCTAAGAAAAAATGAATAAAACCAACGGCCAGATTCTCGTCACGCTTCTCTTTTTTGTCGTGATTGCAATTATTATCACCTCAGGTGCAGTCGTGGTTATACTCACCAATAGCCTCTCTGCCTCAAAATTCGCCCAGGGAAATGTGGCTTATTACATAGCCGAAAGCGGAATTGAAAATGCACTTTTAAGACTATTAAGAAACCCATCATATAATGGTGAAACACTTGCCATAGAAGACGCCACAGCCCTCATTACAGTCTCAGGCGACAATCCCAAAACTATTACCTCTGTTGGATCAATTGGGAATTTCTCTCGTACTATCGAAGTAATTGCAGATTATACAGATAATATTTTAACAGTCACCAGCTGGAAGGAAATCTATTGATGGATAAAAATAAAATTGCAGTCATTTACCTCGATAAAAATAGATTCGACCTCTATCGCGGCCCAAATCTTGGCACGCTCACATGTGTCTTTCCCCAAACAGTCGTCAAAAATCTTGAAATAGTAAATCCTCTCGAACTGGAAAAACTATTAAAATCATTTATCGACGTCAACAAACTCACTCTCACAAATCTGATTATTGTGTTATCTCCAGAAATATTATTCACCAAAGAAATAAAAAAAGAAGACCAAGAAAATCAAAACAAAGAAGTAGCCGTCTATCTTGACAGCATCCCCTTTGAAAATGTAAGCGTCAAACTTGCTCCCACTCAAAACGGACACCTCATTTTAGCTACAAACCAAGATTACTACACGGAAATAGTCAAATTTTTTGCCAAATATAACTTTCCTACCGTAAGTATACTTCCCATCCATGTTATCGACTCACCCGACACTATTCAAAATGGCCTAGACGAAAACACAGCCAAAAAAGCAATGGAAAAATATCTAGTTCTGAGTCAATTCAATTTATTGGATTATCAACAAAATGAATATCAAAAGGACAATACCCAAAAACAAGATAAAACCTTTCCAAAGAAAAATTTACGCCTTTTTATACTTCTGGGAATATTTTTATTCTTACTCTTCGTCCTAGGGGGTATAGTACTTATAAACGTAGGCAACCAGAGCAATCGCCAGAACTATTATGAAAATTACTCCCACTTGCATCACCGGACTCAACGTTTCATGACTAGCTTTTTTTCGGGCAGCCATATATTTACTCCTTCATATAAAAGCATATAAAAAATAATTTGGCTTTGTCAAGGATCAAGTACCTCTTGACAAGTGCAAATAAAGTATGATTTACTCTTTATATGAAGCTAGTCTGCCCGAAGCTTTTTAAATCCAGAAACAAACAATCTGGTTTTACCCTCATAGAAATCCTCGTCGTCATTGGTATCCTTGCAGTTCTTTTTGCCGTTGTCTTAATTGCCATTAACCCAGCTAGACAATTTCAGCAGGCAAACGATACCAAAAGAGCAAGTGATGTCAACGCCATACTAAATGCCATTCACCAATACGCCGCCGACAATAAAGGTTCTCTTCCAGCAGGTATTGATACTACGGTCAGAACAATCACTAACGACGCGGCTGTCGCCAATAGCGTCGATCTTTGTGCTGATCTAGTTACCCAGTATCTTGCTGGCCTCCCTGTCGATCCTACTAGCGGCACTCCATCAAATGGCGCACCAGTTACAGATTGTACTTCCGCATACAATACAAGTTACACTGTAGTATCAAGCTCCACCGACAATAGAGTCACTGTTTCTGCCACAGGTCAGATCACCAATCCCATCTCAGTAACCAGATAAGTTACCCCATCTTTATTGATATTTCAGTCCTTACACTTTACAATTAAGTAATGAGATCAGATTCTCTCATGGCTCTTATTACCCTTCTTCGCCCCAATCAATGGCTCAAAAATCTCATTCTTTTCGCCGCCATAGTTTTTACCGGTAAACTTTTTGATCCAGGCCTTTTTCAACTTACTTTAATTGGCTTTCTAATCTTCTGTGCCATCTCTTCTGCCTCATACATCTTCAACGACATCATCGACGTCAAATACGATCGCCTTCATCCAGATAAAAAAAATCGCCCCCTAGCTGCCGGCATAATAAAATTATCAACCGCCACCGAGCTTGCCTTCATTCTCGTTTTAGTAGGACTTATTGCTGCGCTTTTCCTCTCTATCGAATTCTTTCTCATCACATTTGCATTTACATTCCTCCATATTATGTATTCATTAGTCCTAAAAAAATATGCCATACTAGATATTTTAAGTATTTCCTTTTCATTTTCCCTTCGTGCTCTTGCGGGCGAAATGCTTACTGGCTATCATCTTCCTATCTGGCTTCTCCTCTCTATTTTTTTTGCCTCCCTTTTTATCGCCTCCACCAAACGCCACTCTGAATATATAAGGCAAGGAGCTACCACCAGGCCCACCCTCTTTCAATATAGAGAACATCTTCTCGATTTCTATACCTCAACATTTGCAACAGCCTCTATTCTTTCCTATGCCTTATTTACGTTTTTGGAAGAACCTCCCTTATTTAGTGGTCCTTTTAAAGAATTTCTTATTGATGTTTTCCCTCAGGCGATAGAAAGAAAATGGCTTATCATCACTATTCCTTTTATTGTCTTTGGCATGATGCGCTATGCCCAGCTAATTTATGAAGGAAAAGAGGGAGAAAAACCGGAAAAACTTATCACCACCGATAAACCACTTATTATCGCGATCCTCATCTGGGCAATATTCGTGGTAACACTTCTATATATCATCTAATGAAAATTTCGCGTCAAATCGTCTTTCTAATCTTTATTCTTTTGATAGCCGGTTTTCTTAGATTCTACAATCTCATGTTTGACGCCCCATATTTTGCAAATCCCGATGAACGAAATATGGCAAATGCCATCACCCAATTCCACTTTCCCGAAAATCTCAACCCCAACTTCTTTGCCTACGGCCAACTCCCTCTCTATCTTGCATTCTTTTCCGATCAAATCTCTCAACTATTCACTACCCACTACTCACTACCCACTACTTTTTCTTCCGCCATCTTCTATCTCCGCTTCTACTCTGCTCTCTCCTCAATACTTACAGTTTTAATGGTTTATTTAATATCCAAAGAATTATTTAAAAATTTAGATTATTTAAAATTCTTAGCCGCGCTATTCGCGGCGTTTACCCCCGGCCTTATCCAGTCGGCCCATTTCGGCACCACCGAATCCCTCCTTACATTCTTCTTTATAACTTCAGTCTATCTATCAATTAAATATCTAAATAGTCACCAAAAATTTATCATTTATCATTTATCATTTATCATTTTGGCTTCTCTTATTATTGGCTTGGCAATCGGAACCAAACTCACCGGCATCTTTTGTCTGATTCCTCCCCTTTTAGTACTTACAATCGACACAAAACAACTCAAGCTAAAAGTTATCTCTATCCTATTTCTTATTCTGGGCAGCCTCGCGGTCTTTCTCCTTACCTCACCCTATAATTTTCTAGCTCTCGACGACTTCAAAAGCGCCGTATTTGGCTATGAACAGGACGTCGCCACAGGAAGATACAAAGCCTTCTATACCGTCCAATTTGAGAAAACCATTCCCATCCTTTTTCAATTGGAAAAAATCTTCCCCTATGCCCTCGGCTGGCCTCAATTCTTGATTGGTCTTCTCGGTCTTGTCTTGCTAATAAAGCGATTCAGAGTACATTATATACTCATTATTTCTTTTCTTATTTACGTCCTTGCCAACGCCTTTCTCTACGCTAAATGGACCCGCTTCCTGACTCCCATTTTCCCCCTCTTCTCTATTTTTTCCGCATATTTTCTATTTCAAATATTAAAATTCAAAAGATTTAAACTTTTAGCTACAGCTTTGATATTTGCACTTTGCACTTTGAGCTTGCTACCGGGGGCAGCATTCATGTCCATCTACACCCATCCCGACACCCGTGTTCAAGCCTCCCGCTGGATCTACCAGAATATCCCTAATAATTCCTACATCCTCTCCGAAACCGCAAATGTAGTTGACATCCCTCTTCCTCCAGAAACCCACAACCTACAACCTACAACCTACAACCTAAATATTGTTTCTTTCGATTTCTACCATCTTGACGAAAATCCTATTTTATTTGAAAACCTTCTCAATCATTTACAAAATGCAGACTATATTTTTATCCCTTCTCGAAGGATATTTGCCAATTACGCTCGCCTCCCAGAAAAATACCCAATACTTTCCAAATATTATGAATTTTTATTCTCCGGTCAGCTTGGCTTTGCAAAAGTCGCGGAAATAACTTCCTATCCCAAAATAGACTCCATCCAATTTCCCGACGAAAACGCGGAGGAAACATGGACCGTCTTCGACCATCCAGTAGTGAGAATATATAAGAATACAAATAATCTAACAAAAAACGAATACACGTCTTTGTTTGAAAATTAAAATTTTTCCAAATTAAAATTGAATGAAAATTGAAAAATTCCTGCCTGCCGGCAGGCAGGTAAAATTAAAAATTATATTCGCATCAATTTTCTTACTCGCCGCCTTTTTTCGACTCTATGGCCTCAACTGGGATCAAAACCAGCACCTCCACCCCGACGAACGCTTCCTTACCATGGTCTCAACAGCCATACAATGGCCAGACTCACTCAACGAATATTTTGACTCAAATACATCTCCTTTAAATCCCCACAATAGGCAATTTCCCTTCTTCGTCTACGGTACATTTCCCATCTTTTTTACCAAATACTTCGCTGAAATCTTCAATCTTGGAGACTATAACAATCTCACTCTTACTGGAAGACTCCTCTCCGCCTTAATCGACCTAGGTACAGTAATATTAGTATTTTTAATAGCAAAAGAAGCATCCAAAAAACTACCAACTACCAACTATCAACTATCAACTATCTTCCCACTCCTCGCTATGATCTTTTATGCCGCTTCAGTTCTACCCATCCAACTCTCCCACTTCTACGCCGTTGATACGTATCTTACCTTCTTTATTACACTTTCTTTTTATTTATTAACAAAAATATTTTCTCAAAAAGAAAAACTACTCACTATTCACTACTCACTACTCACTATTTTTCTCGGCCTTTCCTTCGGCCTTGCTCTTGCTTCCAAAATCTCCGCCGTTCTTTTTCTTCCTATTATCGAACTTGTCTTTCTCATATTATTATTCAAAAACAAAAATATCCGCTTATTCTTAATTCTTAATTCTTTATTCTTGATTCTTTCCTATTTTACTCTTCGTCTAGCTCAGCCTTATCTATTTACTAATCCAAATATTCTCGATATTATCCCAAATCCCAAAGTTCTTGAAAACTGGAAAATGCTCAAATCCTTCGATGATCCCAACGGCTGGTTTCCTCCAGCAGTTCAATGGATAACAACAAAACCCTACATATTTCCATTAAAAAATCTCATCTTCTGGGGACTAGGATTACCACTGGGGATAATTTCTCTGCTCGCAATTGCTTATTTCGTTGTAACATTGTTATATTGGATCATTGTTTCATTGAAGAAAAAATCATTCCTAATTCATAATTCATCATTCATAATTCTAAATCTCTCCCTTCTCTGGATTCTCATTCTTTTTACTTACCAAGGCTTTCAATTCGCCAAACCCATGCGCTACTTTTATCCCATTTATCCATTTATAGCCATGCTCTCCGCTTGGTTTGTCATTCACACAATCCAGTTCTTACAAACAAAATTTAAATTAAAACCTTTTATTGTAACATTGTCGCATTGTATCATTGTTGCATTAATATTAATCTATCCTCTCTCATTCATCTCTATATACTCTCGACCACACTCGAGAATCCAAGCATCAACTTGGATTTATGAAAACATCCCTAGCGGCGCAACCATCGCCAATGAACACTGGGATGATCCCCTCCCCCTTTATCTTCCAAACAAAAATCCTCAAGCTTACGAAGGAACAATGCTCCCTCTCTACGACACTGACACAGAAGAAAAATGGACCAAACTCTCAAAAGAGCTAGAAAGAGTCGACTATATTGTCCTCTCAAGCAATAGACTCTATGGTTCTATTCTCACCGTTCCCGAAAAATATCCCCTTACTTCAAAGTATTACAAATCTCTTTTTGATGGATCCCTAAGTTTTGAAAAAATAGCCGAATTCACCTCCAGACCAAATCTTCCCATTCCGGGTATCAACATCTGTCTAACTCCGCCTTTTATCCGCTACGGAGTCATTGCCCTAAAAAATCAAGAATGCTCCATTCCAGGCATTTCCTTCGTCGACGACTATGCCGACGAATCCTTCACCGTCTACGACCATCCAAAAGTCATCATCTTTAAAAAGCAAAAACTGAACAATGAAAAATATTAATGAAGCTCTCACGGGCTAAAGCCCAAGTGGCATTAAGTTAATTGTTATTAATAATTATTCATTATCATGAATTCAAGAAATATTGAGAAACACTTTGATAATATTGCTGCAGATTATGACTATTGGAAGAAAAAGTCATGGTATTACCATAAACTAATAAAGCAGCTATTTTCCACGTTTGTTCCTACTAATCAAAAAGTTTTAGAAATAGGTTGTGGAACTGGAGATGTATTAACATTTCTCAAACCTTCTCTTGGGTACGGTGTCGATATCAGTGAAAAGATGGTAAGAATTGCTAGAAAAAAATATCCTGCACTTCATTTTTTAAAACAAGGAATAGAAGATCTTAATATTAGACAAAAATTTGACTATATTGTCCTTGCCGATTTGATTGATCATTTACCAGATATTTTTGTTGCGCTCTTGTCATTACGTAAAGCTTGCCACAACAACACAAAAGTTATAATTTCAACAATAAATCCTTTCTGGGAACCATTTTTAGATTTGGCAGAAAAACTGAAATTAAAAATGCCTGAAGGAGAACATAATTGGGTGCCATTAACCTCACTTACAAGTTTGATTGAAATCGCCGATTATGAGATTATCGAGTCAGGATATAGACTACTCATGCCTATCTATATACCTATTCTCTCTAATGTAATAAACCATTTTTTTCAGAAAATCCCTGTTTTAAAAAACTTTGGATTTGTTCAATATATTATCTTCAGAAAAATACCATTAAAGAAAAGCCGAGCTTTGAACTGTTCTGTTATTATTCCTGCTTTCAACGAAGAAGACAATATTGATCCTTGTATTAAGAGAATCCCTCAAATTGGAAAAAACATGGAAATAATTGTAGTCGACGATGGATCAACAGATTCGACTTCAAAAATTGTTAGGAGTATTATTCCTAAAGAAAAAAGGGTTAAATTAATATCTCTATCGAAAAATCGCGGTAAGGTTTGGGCTGTCAAAGAAGGATTTGATAGAGCAAAAGGACCAGTCTTGATTATTTTAGATGCAGATATGTCTGTTCCACCAGAGGAATTAAAGTATTTTTATCAAATTCTTGCATCTGGTAAGGCAGAATTTATCAACGGAACTAGAATGTTTTATCCATTGGAAAATCAGTCAATGAGACAATTGAATTTGTGGGGAAACAAAATTTTCGGAATAATTTTTAGCTGGATGATGCAACGAAATATTTCAGACACACTATGTGGTACAAAAGCTCTATTAAAAAATGATTATCAAAAAATAAGTATGGGTGGCGATCCTTGGGGAGATTTCGATCTTCTTTTCGGAGCAACAAAACTCGGTCTTTCAGTAAAAGAGTTTCCTATACATTATAAAAAAAGAGTAGCAGGTGAATCAAAAATGAAAACAATAAATCATGGTATTATACTTACAATAATGTGTCTTAAAGGACTATACGAGCTAAAAATAAAGAACAAATATAGTCTTTAATATAAACTGTATTAAAAAAATAAGATATACAATCTTAAAAAGATTATCTTATTATCAAAAGCATCAATTAATGAAAGAACATATTCCGCTTATTGCCTTAATTTTATTCATCTTCTTCACTTCAATTTACTTCAGTAGTACTGTCGGGATCATGAACAGCCTTGACGCCCCACAGTATGCCTTAACCCAGGCTCTGGTAGAAAAAAAAACAATCAAAATCAACAATTACACCCAATGGATTTATCCCGATTTCGCCCAATACAAGAATAATATATATTCGTTACGTACGCCTGGAGAATCAATCGTGGCAATTCCTTTTTACCTTTTTGCGAAAACTCTACAACCAGTTGCCAATTTTCCTTACAAAGATCCCACTTATACAGGTATTACCAAAGAAAGTAACAGAGAAGCTTTAAGCATTTTATACAATGCTACATTCGGAGCGGCAGCTGCAGTATTATTATTTTTTCTTTCTTGGGAACTAACTGCTTCTCTGACTGTATCTATTATTACATCTTTATCATTTGGTCTTGGCACTCTCATTTGGCGCTATAGCAGTTCATTCCAACGTTTTTCAGTTGTCAGTTTTTTCCTCCTCGCAGCTTTCTTCATCTATATTAAATATTTCCTCAAAAAAAAATTTACCCCGTTTGCAATACTTATTTTTGGATTTTCTATTGGGATAACATTTCTAATCGATCATTCTGTAATCTTTTTACTTTTATTGTTAAGTATTGCTGCATTTATAGAGACGCTTCAAACACCCAAAGCTTTAATTAAAATGCGTTATTTTCTCTATACCGCACTAATCCCTATTTTTATATTCTTACTCTATAATTTTATAGCCTTCGACAATCCATTCACATCCGGCTATATGTATATGGAAACCAGACCATACTTCAAAAATCCAGTTTTTATCTACTCACTCCCGGTTTTCCCTGGTATCATAACAAACCTTTTTAGTAACGGCCCAATACCCAGAAATGTCTTTCCGGACAAATTGTGGAACGATCCTTTATACCTTCAATCTAATACCAATATGGAATGGGCTATCCGCAACCATTACAAAGGTCTTTTCACTCAATCACCTTTTCTCTATTTAGCAATAGCAGGTCTTCTCATTGCTCTACGCAAAAGAAAAAAGATTATTGTATTATCACTATTACTCTCTTCCCTTACAATAATCCAGACATCAAAGCTTGTATATTTTTACGGACCCACAGCATATGACTCTCATTATTTTCTCCCTGCTGTTACTTTTCTAATAATAGGTCTGGCATTCTGGTGGAAAAAAATATTAGATATTAAAAATCAACTTATAAAATTACCTTTTATTTTGCTCTCGGTCTTTGCTACTCTTTTTGCTATTTACAACGGATGGTATTCAGCTCTTACCAATTTTGCTCCTCACGTCACCGGAGAACACCGCTTTTACTTTGAACAATTAAAGCAGCCCTTTTTACATTATACTAATGAAAATCTATCTATGCTCTTTATCAACACTTTTCCCAATATTTACAACATACATCTATTATTCCTCTTTTACTTCCCTTTGTTTTTTATAATCTATCTATTACTATTTCAACGCAAATTAACAAAAAGGATCATCAGCAAATTGATACATAGATAGGTAATCTTTTCATCTCACCTTCCAATACCTTTATAGTAAATCTGATGTTTCTTTATATCACCCATATCAAGACAATTTCTCCCGTCAATTACAATGGCAACCTGATATGATTCGAGGAATTTCCCGGTTAGGCTAGATTTAAATTCTTTATGAGCAGTACAAACTATAATCGCTTTGCATCTCCTCAAAAGCTCACCTAAATCCTTCATGCTTGACTCTGCCAAAACGTATGGATCAAATGTCTCGTATGAAAGATTATGTCTCTTTAAAAGATCTATAACTTTAAAACTCGGACTTTCTCTTGTATCAGGTATGTTTTGCTTATATGAAAGTCCCAATAGGCCTATCTTGATTTTCTCAGGGCTGATTTTTTTATCTTTTAATGCTTTCAATAAAAGTTCTACCGTATATAAAGGCATGGAATTATTTATATTCCGCGCCATTTTAAGTAACGCATGATTAAAACCAAAAGTTCTTGCCCGTTCTATAAGATAGTAAGGATCCACAGCAATACAGTGTCCTCCCACTCCGCATCCCGGACTATGTGACAAAAACGCAAATGGCTTATTTGCAGAAGCCTGCAATACTTTTACAAGGTTTATATCCATTTTATCAAAAGATTTTGCCAGTTCATTGACAAATGCTATGTTTAAATCCCGAAAAGCATTTTCAACAATTTTCGTACTTTCCGCCTCTTTTATGGCATCAAGTTCAAAAACTTTCGCTTTCAAAAAACTTCTATAAAATTTTGCCGCTTTTTTATTACCCTTTTTAGTCAGACTACCGATATTACGAGGAATATTGTAGACATTCCATTTTTTATCACCGGGATTTATACGTTCAGGGCAGTGCGATAGATCAAAATCTACTCCACCCTTCAAACCGCTTTTTTCTAAAATAGGCAGTATTAGCTCCTCACTAATTCCCGGACTAACGGTTGATTCCAAAATGATGCTTTGTCCCTTTTTAATGTAGCGTGATATCAGAGTAGAACTCTCAATTATCGGCCGAAGATCCGGACTATAATCAGGAAAAATAGGAGTAGGAACACAAATTACTATATAATCAGATTTCGGTAAACATCGACCAGGATCGGTAGTAGCAATAATATTAACCATTTTTTGATTAATTTTTCGGGCTGTCTCAAGATTTCTGATAAGTCCATATACGGTATACTTTTTAGAGGCAGCTATGGCGCATGCCAAAGGAAATCCTACATATCCCAAACCAATTACTGTAACTATTGGCTTCATAATAGGAGAAATCTATTCATGTTCATAAAAAGCTTTTACTGCCAAAAGAATATCTGAAAGCTTAGTTTTAGGCTCAAAACCTATGAGAGATTTAATTTTTGATATATCCGGTTTTCTCCTTTTTGGCTCATCAAATTCTCCTCCATAAACTTTCTCATACGGTATATATACTTTTTTAGATAAACTATTTGTAAGTCCAATAATTCTGTCAGCTAGATCATTTATCCTTACTTCTTCAACTCCACCGATATTGTATATATTGCCAAAAGATTCCTTATTATCCATAAGCTTCGTCATCGCCCACACAACATCTTTGACATAACAAAAACAGCGAGATTGGCTCCCGTCGCCATATACTGTGATATCTTGATTGCTCATCGCCTGCTTCATAAATAAAGGAATAACCATACCATATCGTCCAGTCTGGCGTTCGCCCACAGTATTAAATAGTCGAACGATAGTCACCGGTAAATGATTTTTCTTAAAATAAGCTAAACCCAGATGTTCATCCAAAAGTTTAGAACTTGCATAATTCCAGCGACTTTTAAAAGGAGAACCAAATACTAAATCATCATCCTCGCCAAAAGTTTCCTTAGAACTTTTTCCATACACCTCAGACGTAGACGTAATCAATATTTTTTTCTTTTTTTTTGCCGCCAGTCGCAAAACATTTATCGTTCCGAGTATATTATTTTCTATTGAATGTACTGGATCCTCAATAATCATTCTGACCCCGACACTCGCGGCTAGGTGATAAATCACATCAACCCTATTTACCAAATTTTCCAAAAGTTTAAAATCAAGTACAGATCCTTTTATAAATTTGAAGTAAGAAGAAAACCAAATGCTGGACAGATTTGAGATAGAACCCGTCGATAAATCATCCAGCACCAATGTCTGATTTTTTTTAGAAACTACTCTTTCTGCAAAGTGTGATCCTATAAACCCTGCTCCACCGGTTATAAGTATCTTCATAATAATATTTTATCTCGCCTTAAAAGCGTAAGATAATGCCGAAGTGTTTTGTCATAATCAAAATACGATTCTATTTCCGATCGCAAACGTTTAAATCGCTCTTTTCCCTTTACAACCTCTATGATAGATAAAGCAAGTGATTCTGGATTGTTAGGCTTGGCCAAAAGTCCCATCCCCGTTTTTTTCACAATTTGTCTGGCTCCTGGTATATCAGTTGCTACAACCGGAGTTCCACAAAGCATCGCCTCAACCTGCACCGACCCTAAACACTCCTTTCTCGACGGCAGCACAAGACATTCACAAACTGAATAAAACTTAGAAAGCGTCTTTTGATCTTCAATCAGGCCTAAAAATGTTATATTACGATCATACCTCTCTATCTGCTCCCTATTTACCTCATAGAAATTCTCATAAGGAAGTTTATAATCTCCAGCAAACACAAAATAAGCATTAGGAATTTTTTTAAGTATATGCGGTATTGCTGCTAAAAGAATATCTACACCCTTCTCTTCTACGAATCTACCGGAAAACCCAATGCATACCTTACCCAAAAGTTGGTTTCTTTTTCGAAATACCTCAACTTCCGAAGGGGTAACTTTCGGTATAACAAAAAGAGGTAGTATCTCCAACCATTTTGTCCGCTTTTTTTTCAAAAGAAGGGAATGCTCTGCGTAATCCTTTGTATATATAATAGTCTTTGTAGAAAGAGAAATTGCCCAAGAAGTAGTGGTGTAAAAAATACTATCAATAATCCTATTCAAAAATCCTTTTGGCAGTTCCATATCTGCATTATGAACCAGATAAATTTTTTTACTCAATATTTTAGAAATAATTGATGCCAACAATACCTCTGAATACGGCAAATAGACAAAAATAACATCACTATCGCCAATTGCCTTAAAGAGGAAAAAAAGTAACCGAAAAGATATAAGCGTTCGTGACAACCGAAACAAATATGGTTTTCTCTCAACACGAACCCCATTTATAGTTTCAGACAAAGGAAGTCCTTTTACATGCTGTGTCGTCAAGACCGAAACGTCAATTCCCTCTCTCGCCAATCCCTCCGCCAATCTTTTCGCATATTGACTAAGACCTGACCAGTAGGGATAGTAATAAGTTAGTAAAAATAGTACCTTCATCTCTTTTGCATGATTGCCTCAAGAGCTTTCTTGAGGTGAGGAAACTGGTTTTTATATCTATATAAAAACCTATCGAAAAGATTGTATATCCAAAAAACTTCTGTCTTCACTCTTTTGTCCAAATGGAAAACAATATCAAGATTATCCTCTATATAATAGTCAAAATTGCCCATTCTGACGACCCTTTCTTTAAAAAGATGCGGTTGCTCGTCATTTTTATTATTCGTAATTGAAGTAAAAAGATTATCCAGATTATGTTTTTTGAGCCATTTAGTTAGGCGTTCATCAAGAAAACTATATCTAGCGGTTACTAGATGTGCCTCAACCTTACCTTCTGAAACGAGTGCCCGTAGTAAATCAACACCATTAGCTGGAATAATGCTCGACTCATGCAGTATTTTCCAAAAAATTTGCTGCCACGGATGTTTAGGATACCAAAAACTAAGTTTCTCCATTCCCAGAATATTTTTCTTAAAGTACCAAAGCGGATATCGTATGACCCGAAAAGGATTGTAGGCAATTACCCCATCAAAATCAAAACCCACCCTGATTTTCCTTTTCATTCTCCGCATTATAACAAATCAGGCTCACTCCTTACACGCCTTAAAGGTCTGACCCTTTTAACACATCTTCTTTTCTTGAATAAAAATCTTTATAATTAAGTATGCCTATTTCGGACATCCAATCTGTAATTCTCTGGTGGAGTACATTTTTTATCATCGGATTATCCGTTTTCCCCGTAACCAGAATCATTTTCCATAAATTTATCGACCAGGGATACATCTTTTCCAAAGTCTTAGGCATTTTTCTTCTCTCTTATTCTATTTGGCTCCTTGGTGTAGTAAAAATCGTCCCTTTTTATCAGGAAAGTATTATTATTCTTCTTCTAATTATTGGCGCAATTAATATCCTCATTGCCAAAAAATGGAAACTAAAAGATCCTCCAGAAAACAAAACGATCCTCGTAAGTTTTATAGTCATCGAAGAGCTATTATTTCTAGCAACCTTGACCTTCTGGTCCTACATTCGCGCCCACGAACCCTCAATAAGAGGATTAGAAAAATTTATGGATTTTGGCTTTATTGAAAGCATCCTTCGGGGAACGTATTTCCCTCCCCTTGATATGTGGTTGACCAAATCTCCCGACTACGAAGGAGGATATTTTATCAATTATTATTATTTTGGTCACCTAGTTGCCGCAGTTCTTACCAAGCTTTCCACCATCCCCTCACTAATTACTTATAATCTGATGATTGCCACTACTTTTGCCTTTACATTCTGTCTATCATTCTCATTAGGAGTAAATATAGTATTCAATTTTATAAAAACAAATATAAAATACGCTATTATCGGAGGATTTCTTGCCGCCTTTCTCGTTTCCCTTGGAGGCAATCTTCATACCATCTATTCTCTCACCACCGGATACCCAAACGAAAATCCCGCTCCTTTTTGGCAGCTAGATAAAGGCTGGCATCCAGAAACATATTGGTACCCAAATGCCACCCGTTTTATCCCCTACACCATTCATGAATTTCCTATTTATTCATTCGTCGTTGCCGACCTTCACGGCCACGTCTCCGATATTCCCTTTGTCCTTTTGACTCTGGCATTACTCTTTAATCTCATTCTCAAGTCGGGGTCAGACCTTAAAGAGACCAAAGGTCTGACCCCATTACGCAACTTTTTCCACGAATTCCATTCCCGCACTTCTGTCTCCCTCCCCTATCTTTTTCTCTTAGGATCCCTTGTAGCCGTCATGTATATGACCAATGCTCTCGATGGACTCATTTATCTTGTCCTGACGGCCGCTATCCTCCTCTATCTCAATTGGCACAAGACTCATACGGTAATCGCGACACTCACCAAAACATTTTCCGCCTCCCTCTTTCTTCTATTCTTCTTTTTAATAGCCAGCCTTCCTTTTTCATACTTTTTCCGACCCTTTGGTACAGGTATAGGAGTATTATGCGCTCCCGATTTTCTCATCGGCAAAAATTTAGGCCCCGTTCTATTCGAAGAGGGTAAATGTCAAAAGTCAGACTTCTGGATGCTTACTATTTTGTGGGGCTTTTTCTATTACAACATAATTGGATATTTACTACTCATTGTCATTCCCGGATTAAAAAGAAAAATCTCATTTCTCCACGCTGCTGACATTTTCGTCATCACAACTACCATCATCTCGACACTTCTTTTAATTTTCCCCGAATTCTTCTACGTCAAAGACATCTATCCAGCCCATTACAGAGCCAATACCATGTTCAAGCTCGGCTACCAGGCCTTCATGATGCTAGGGTTAAATTCAGCATATATTTTTATAAGAATCACTAAGATTAAATTTGGCATTTCTAAAACAATATATTTATCAGGTTTTGCGGTAGTCTTTTTTCTCGTCGGCATTTATCCATTTTTCGCCATCAATTCCTATTATGGAGGCTTGACAACATACCGAGGCCTCGATGGACTCCAATGGATGAAACTAGAATATCGCCAAGATTATGAGGGAGTTTTGTGGCTCAGAAAAAATGTTTTTGGACAGTCCGTCATTCTCGAAGCCAATGGCGAGTCATACACAGATTACGCTCGCATCTCCGCCAATACAGGCCTTCCTACAGTCATCGGCTGGCCCGTCCATGAGTGGTTATGGCGCGGCAGCTACGACGAGGCAGGCAAAAGGATTCCAGAAGTCCAAATGATGTACGAGTCTCCCGACCTCAATCAAACGAAAGAATTATTAAATAAATATAACGTAGAATATGTTTTTATTGGCACCCTCGAGCGCCAAAAATATCCAAATTTAGTAGAAAATAAATGGGAAACCCTAGGAGAACAAGTTTTCGAAAGTGGAAATACAGTGATTTACAAAGTCATGTTATAATTAAATAAAGGATGCGTATCAAAATTACGCCGGAGCTACGAAAACTTTACGCAGAAAAGTTTTTGGATCTTACTATTTATATCCAAGGAGATAAATTGTATGATCACTCCACCAGTTGGATTTTTAATTGCAATAATCATTTTCATGATAGTCTTCGCTATTGTTATTACCAAGTTCTCAAAGAAATAAAAACTAACTGATTACCAATATCGACCAAGGATTATTGCTCTTCTATATCGCCGCAGGCATCTTCGCCATCTTCGGCATTCTCCTTTATATTTCTTCAAAGAAATAATCTCTCATTCAAACCAACTCTAGCACCAAAAATAGTCCAATTTAAATGAAAATAAATGGGAAATCTTAGGAGAAAAAATTTTCGCAAGTGGAGAAACGAAAATTTTTTACATCAAATAAATAATCTATTTTGTTTATCCCCTCTCTCTTCTCATAACAGGAACCACTCCATCTTTCAATTGACTCATAGGAACTCTTTCCAATTGATTAGCCGGAACTCCTACTTCACTTCTATCCGCCGCTCCTGTCACGCCTGAAGCTAATTCTCCCTGTCTTATTGCAGAAGCTTTAAGGACAAACTCAAATGTCATAAAATTCATAGTTGCAGGATCTATTATCGCACTCAATTTAATCACCTCCTTTTAAATCTTTAACTTAGTCCCAAGGTGGGAGTACTGTTGTTTAGAACGTTAATCCGCCTCTGGCGGATTTTACGTTCCCTGGGACGTACAGATTGCAACTTGATTCCAAAGTGGGAGTACTGTTGCCTGCCCTACAGCAGTACCCCCACCTCAAAATCAAATGTAACGTGCAATCTTACGTCCCAAGCCCTACAGTTTAGAACGTTAATCGCAAAGCGATTTTACGTTCCCCACTTTAAAACCAAGTCAATATACTCTTAACCCTTTACCCTGAGCTTGTCGAAGGGCAAAGAAAAACTCTGGTCGGACAAGAAATAAACCAGAGTAAATAATGACACCGTTTTTATAGTTAAAAAAAGCAGGCTTTTCATAAAGGCAGACCTTTAGATTATTTCAATGCGCTAGTTTAGCAGTTCTGTACAACAAAGTCAAGTTTTTGACCGAAACGACAATCCAAAATGAGTAAAAAAGATAAAAAACACTATCTGTATGGATTTATAATTTCACGAAACACAAGAAAAATGAAGATTAAAGAAGGTTATTCCGACGATCCAAAATTATTATCATAGGCTCACAACTTTTCTTGACAACTATAGAGGCCCATGCTATTTCTTTTATTTGGTTTCGATTGCCAAGCTGCTCAAGAGGCAATCGGAGCCTTTAAACAAAAGAGCATTACTAATCGTAGCCCTATCCCGCTAGCGTTAGTGATGCTCTTTTTTTCTAGAAACGCTTAATAAGTTTACAAATTTAGCGTTTCTTGAACCCGCCTAAGAGCGCTCCGTGAGCCGTGTTCGAATAGAACTGAAAAGGCGAACGGTAAGCTCAGGCGGGTCATACTAATCGTCTTTACCCTCTTCCCGCTAGAAATTTCTGCTCAAGAATAAAATTTCTAGCTTAAAATCTGCTGAAATTAAAACGTCATTACCGGAATTGACAAACCTTTTTCTTTCAGTCGCAAAAATTGCTCTTTTGCTACACTCTGCACACTTTCCCATTCAAAATCTCTTTTCCCAGATTCCCTTTTTTTACTGATTCCAATTTTCTCTAAAATTTTTCGCAATTTATTCATCTTTTGCCTCCAAAAATTACGCTATCATACCCACTTTTCTTTGTCAAGACCCATAGTTATTCTTCAATATAAAAATCATATACCTATAGTAAATATATATAAATATAGAGCCTCAAGACAATCCATAAAAGTTATCCACAATCGGTGTGGAAATCAACAAAAGTGGAAATACCGTCAAAAAAGGGATATATTATGGTCTAACCGGAACAAAAACCTGCAGAAAAAATTTAAAACCCTAGAGGATTAGAGGATAGTTATACGAGCGCCCGTACAATTTTTTCGATGCCAGAATACTCCCTTGGAGAAACTATTGTACTAAATCCCAGCTTTTTTGCTTCTTTAATCCGACGATCTAGACCGATGACATTTCGTATCTCTCCGAGTAAACCCACCTCACCTATCGCCACAGTTCTTTCTGGCAGCGGCTTATTTTTGAACGAAGAAATGATCGAAAGACAAATCCCCAAATCGACTGCAGGCTCAAATATTTTGATCCCCGAGGCTACATTCACATATATATCAAATTGACCCAAAGGTACTCTCAAATGTTTCTGTAAAATGGCAACCAACATCGTGAGTCTATTAGTATTTACCCCATTCCCCACTCTTCGTGGTACAGGCATATGCGTAGAAACCGTCAAAGCTTGAACTTCAACCAATAAGGGCCGTGATCCCTCAAGAGTCGCCACTACTACAGATCCAGGCGCTTTAGTCCTTTCTCCCAAAAAAAGTTCCGAAGGGTTTGTTACTTCTTTTATTCCTCTATCTTCCATCGAAAAAACACCTACCTCATCAACAGGGCCAAAACGATTTTTGGTTGTCCGCAGAAGCCGTAAGGATTGATATCTTTCACCTTCAAGATACAAAACTGTATCTACAATATGTTCTAATACTTTTGGCCCGGCAATTGTCCCTTCCTTTGTCACGTGTCCAATTAAAATAATAGGTATATGTCTAGACTTTGCAAATTCGAGTAGTTTCAATGTACATTCCCTCACCTGCCCTACACTTCCGGCAGTCCCAGTCAATTCCTCCGACCAAAGAGTCTGAATGGAATCAACTATGAGAAAATTCACTCCTTTTTCATTCGATATCGCATCCAATATTGACTCAATATTCGTCTCTGCTAAAATGCTTATATTATTAGCTAGAACTCCCAGCCTCTCAGCTCGAAGCTTTACCTGCTCGCCAGATTCTTCTCCAGTCACATAAAGCCCTCCAATTTTAGCAATTACCTGCAAAGTCAAAGTGGACTTCCCAATTCCCGGATCTCCAGACAGCAAAATCACAGATCCAGGTACAATCCCTCCCCCCAACACCTGATCCATTTCTTTTATTCCAGTCGATATTCTCTCTACTTTTTTAGTTTTTATCTCTGAAAGTTTAATTGGGGCTGACTCTCCAGTTCTTTCTCTCCTGTTTGCCTTCGTCCAAGATGAACCCTTCGTCTCCCTCTCCACAGTCTCAACCAAGCTATTCCACGCTCCACATTCAGGACATTTTCCCAAAAAAGACGGACTCTTATACCCACACTGCTGACATACAAATTGCGACCGAGTTTTCATAGAAAAGACAAAAGTTTATCACCTGCATTGTATCATTGTTGCATTGGAAAATTGTAGTATTCGTTTAGCGGTATCCAACCGGTTTTTCTTTGGGTATAAATGTCAGGGATATTTTTCTTTTCACTTCATCAATTGATTCAATCACACAAGATATTTCATCGCCTTCCTTGGGCATATCATCTTGGGTCAGTTTACTGATATGGATGAGTCCCTCAATTCCTGGCTCAAGCTGCACAAACGCTCCATATGGAGCAATTCGTGTAACTTTTCCAGCCACATTAGTCTCAGGTGGGTAACGATCCAAAATATTTTTCCATGGATCAGGCAGTAGTCGTTTTATAGAAAGATTGAGCTTGCCATCTTTCTCATTTACTTCCAAAACCATTACCTCTACTGTCTCTCCCACTTTATATAAAGATGACGGGTTTGCTACCTTCTCCCATGCTATTTCAGAAATGTGAACCAATCCTTCAATCCCATCAATATCCACAAATATCCCAAATGGCGCCACTCCCGAAATCGTTCCTTTTAATACATCCTCTGGTTTTATTTTCGAAAGTGCGTCTTTTAAAGCCTGAGGAGTCATGCCGAGAGCCTGTGCCTTTTGAGATAAAACCAGACGATTCATACCTTTATCAACTTCCAGAATTTTTACTTTAATTGTTTTACCAATAAGAGATGAGGGATTAGACGAATACGAAGAATCAAATTGAGTCGAAGGAATAAATCCTCTTAGCCCCTGCCAATCTACCAGTAAACCACCTTTAGTCGAATCTATTCCTGTTACATCAATATCCTCCCCTTTTTCTTTTTTCTCCAAAAGTACCTCCCATCGCTTTTGCGAAGAAGCTTGCCGCAGCGAAAGGACAGTATAACCCATATCATTTTCCGGATTCGTCACCTGGGCCACAATCTTATCCCCCACTTTAAGAGTTGCCGCAAAGTCTTTTACTTGTTCCAGCTCCCATTCCGCAATTACCCCAAAACTTTTCTTACCAATATCAACCAGTATTTCATTGGGAGAAATGGATACTACTTTTCCTTCTACCGTATCGCCTCGTTTTACACTAATAGCAAGACCTCCCGCCTGCGCCAGTAGTTCATCCATAGTCTGGGGTTCTTTTGAGGATTTAGAAGTTGATTTTTGATTTTTCGTTGCCACTTATCATTCTACCGCCTTTCGAAAAAGATTAGCGCATTTTACCATCTTTTGCGCCTTAATTCCACGGCCTTGACTTATTTTCGCATATCCTTGCGGATATACTATCGTCGGCGCTGGAGCGTTTTACATCTCTGTTCGGTATGGGAAGGAGTAGTTCCACTCCGCTCAAAAGACCGCAGAATTCAAACGCAAAAAAAAGTTTATCAACACGCTAAAAAGTGAACAGAAGGAAGTAATAAAGTCAAAATAAGCCTTAAAGTTTACTCTCGATCAATTAGTACGGATGGGCTAAACACTTTACAGTGCGTACACCGTCCGCCTATCAACCTCGTAATCTACAAGGGATCTAAAAGCCTGCCTGACGGCAGGCAGGGATATCTCATCTTGGAGTGGGCTTGGCGCTTAAGATGCTTTCAGCGCTTATCCCGTAGGAATGTAGCTATCCAGCTTGCTGCCGAAGATATCGACAACTGGAACACAAGGGATTCCTCCCACTAGGTCCTCTCGTACTGTAGTGAGCTCTCCTCAAATATCCAACGCTTGCACCGGATAGAGACCGACAATTATGTTACGAATTTTCATTCGACTTAACATTTCTGTTAAGTTCTGCATATCGCTATGCAGTTCGGACTATATCTTCGGATTAAAAAAGATTAATTATTTTAATTGCGCTTCGGGTCGAGGACTGAAACTGGTAGGATCTCTATTAACCCGATATTACCTAACAGTCAAAAATATACTTTACGTCAATTCGAGCGCTGTAATGTAAAAACATACATCACCTCCTTAAAATCCGTCTGACATTTAGTCTCTGAGGATTTCCCGATAAAATCGGGATCTTTCCTGCTGATTGTCTGCAGTTAAAGGTTGTTACTTAAATTAAGTACTCTAACATACTCAGCTTTTCCAGCATTTAGTCAGATTTATAGACAGCAACGGTCATCTTACTGTCTTACGACGTTCTGAACCCAGCTCGCGTACCCTTTTAACCGGCGAACAGCCGGACCATTGGGACCTTCTCCAGCCCCAGGATAGGGTGAGCCGACATCGAGGTGCCAAACCGGATCGTCGATATGGACTCTCGGATCCGATCAGCCTGTTCACGTATTTAAGAATTCCGATAATTACTTATCGGCGTTGACTATATCTTCACCCCGATTTAATCGGGGGACGGCATCTTGTCCGCCAGCTGGCGGACCTCGCAACTTAATGCTCAGTCGATACGGGGTTAGGAAATTTTATACCTCATCCTAGGAATAATATATAGTTTAATAAGAGAAAATAATCTCTTTGTTTCCATAACTGGAAATACTAAAACTATATTTCCGCTTTTCTTCACTTTTACTCTTGGATTAATTCCAAAGTTCACTTGTAACGTATGCATCATTATTTTTATTTCATTTAATGTATATTTCGGTAAATATATATAAGCCATTTTGTCTCTCTTATAGTAATAACCATCATCTTGATACCACACCGCCAGTGAAATTGGATCAACCAAAAGTTCAGATAATTCCGCCGGGATAATTTTTTTATGATCGGCATAAAATAATCGCTGTAGTAATCCGATTTCAGGAGATGCATTTGACTGCCATCGTAAATAGGCATAAGTTCTTTTAAAGACTGGATTAAATCGTACGTATCTTTTTGGCTTTCCCTGAAAATATTCAGGAAATTGATCACCTTTCCAAAGAAGATAATCTCTATATTTCTCGCTATGCTCAAGCCGGATACGCGCATTCTTTTCTCCAGTTTGCTGTAAATAGGCATCTCCTAAAATCATCCCAATAAGAATTGATTTTTTTAGTTTATTCATTTCCTAACTTCCCACGGTATTGTCCTATATGTGCCTCGTATGGGATAAAGACTTTTCTAAACCCACCACAAATTAGGATTCCACCGTTATTAGCCGTTCCAAGTCCCAATGTTAGTATATACCATTGGGACGGGACACAGAATGTATCCCCGGGGTAGCTTTTATTCGTTAAGCCCGTACCGCAACCATAGCGGTAACGAGGATCACTAACACCTGCTTTCGCACCTGCTCGACTTGTAGGTCTCGCAGTCAAGCTGGCTTATGCGTTTGCACGTCCAGATGCGTTTCCATTGCATCTAAGCCAACCTTTGTACGCCTCCGTTACACTTTTGGAGGCCACCTCCCCAGCGAAACTGCCCGCCAGACACTGTTCTCCCGCCAGTTATTTGAGTGGCAAGGGGGTTAGGGTCAACATTTTCAAAGAGTGGTATTCCACTGTTCCCCGCCTTGCGACGGGGTCCCACCTATTCTCGACAGTTAAAAATGTCCTCCCAATGTCAAGCTACAGTAAAGCTCCACGGGGTCTTTTTGTCCTGGTGCAAGTAGGCCGCATCTTCACAGCCATTTCAATTTCGCCGGGTAATGGCTCAAGACAGTTGCTAACTCATTCTGCCGTTCGTGCGGGTCGGAACTTACCCGACAAGGAATTTCGCTCAGTTTAGATTGTCACAACAATCTATCTTGGACTATATCTTCACCAAAGGTGGTGTTTGACGTATAGTCTCTGAGGATTCTTAGGATTTTTTTATTTCTCTGAGATGCTCTAATCCATCTTTTGATAGATGAGCATTTTTACTCATAAGTTGAATTGCATTTTTAAATTTTTCAAAATCTTTTCTCTTTGCAGTCCGTAAAGGATTTTCTTCGAAAAAAGGAATTATTATCTCTCTCAAATCTTTAATTGCCCGAACACAAAAACGGTAAAGATTTTCTTTATGATTATCGTAACGCCTGTTTACAAAAAGCTTACCGCATCCGAAAAAATTTCTAATTTCTTCTAATACACTGATACTCTTTTCTCCTTGCGTTACAACAAATTCTGGCAATACCTGCCATCCACTTTTCGTTGTTCGATTCTTAAAGATTGAAACAGAAAAACATCCTTCTCCATCAACAAATCCCACAATCCAATTAGCTATCCTAAGTCTTTCCTGCTGATTGCCTCTACTGGAATCTTTTTTACTTGGAATTTTCATCTATGTGAAAATTTTACCATAGTAGATCCAGATTAACAAGACTTCCCAGCATATAGTCAAATTTTCGTTTTAGTGCCTTCGGCGAAAGCACATGACGGAGGGTTCACACCTCACTATGGCAGCGGACCCTTCTTGGGTCTACCATAGAACAGTTATAGTTACTGCTGCCGTTCACACGGGCTTGAGTAAAAACCTTGATATAATCTCAGCCTCCACTCTTGACCTTCGTGCACTGGGCAGGCGTCAGCCCCTATACGTTGCCTTTCGGCTTTGCAGAGACCTGTGTTTTAGTTAAACAGTTGGTTAGCATCATTTGCTGCGGCCAGGTACCGGATGGTACCTGGCAGGGCATCTCCCAGAGGTTACGCCCAGCTTTTGTTGCCGAGTTCCTTGAGCCATTTTCTCCCGTTCGCCTTAGTATACTCTACCAGCCCACCTGTGTCGGTTTGCGGTACGGAAAAATTAAGAATTGTTCAAACCCCGAAGGGTCCAAACCACATGAGATTTTTCTTGAGAACTGAATGCTCTCTCTATTGTCCGCGACTTTCGTTTTGAACTATCCATCGCTCCTCAGTTAATCATGATAATGGATTTTCCCACTATCACTACCTGGTAAGCTTAGACGGTGTATCATACCACCGTAGAACACATCCCTTTCCGTCATCCCCTGTGTAATATCTCAATTCTGTAGCCGAATGTTATACGGCTTGTACATCGAACTACCCCACGTTTGACGTGGACTTGTCTTAGATCCGACTAACCCGTCCTCGACGAGCGTTGGGACGGAAACCTTGGGCTTTCGGCGTCCCGGTTTCTCACCGGGATCTCGCTACTCATACCGACATTCGCACTTCTTTTCGCTCCACACCGCCTTACGGCGTATGCTTCACCGCAAAAAGAACGCTCCCCTACCACTCCCGCCGATGAGGCGGGAATCTCTAACTTCGGCATTTGGCTTATCCCCGTTCATTTTTTGCGCCGAACCACTCGTCCAGTGAGCTGTTACGCACTCTTTAAAGGGTGGCTGCTTCTGAGCCAACCTCCTGGGTGTTTAAGCGATTCGACCTCATTTACAACTTAGCCAAAATTTAGGGGCCTTAATTGAGAGTATGGGTTGTTTCCCTATTCGACCTCACTCGCTTAGCCGAGTAGGACTGACTGCCTGGAATATCTTTCAGTATTCGGAGTTTGATAGATTCGCCTCGCTTACGCTTGGCGAATCATTCAGTGCTCTACCCCTGAAAGAGAGACCCCAGACGCTATACCTAAATATATTTCGGGGAGAACCAGCTATCTCCGGGTTCGATTGGCATATTACCTCTAAGCCGCGATCATCTCACGTTTTTGCAGCAACGACGAGTTCGGGCCTCCCCCCGATTTTCATCGGGGTTCACCCTGTCGTGGCTTAGCTCACACCGGTTTCGGGTCCGCCATACGCTTTTAATCCCGATTAAATCGGGAAGCCCATTTCGGGCTTGCTTTCACTACGCCTCCACCAGTATTACTGGCTTAGACTATAAAACGTACGGCAACTCATCGGTTCATTCTTCAATAGGCACGTGATCACACCTCGCCTTCGCTCGGTGTTCAAATTCAAAGTTCAAAAGTTAAAAGTCAAAAATAAATTTGTAAATATTTTTATAAATTTACATTACTTTTGATTTTTGCATTTTGATTTTTGATTTTTAAGCATCGAGTGAAAACGAGATGCTTTCACTGTTTGTTAGTCGATAATTTCAGGTACTATTTCACTCCCCTTCCGGGGGACTTTTCACCTTTCCCTCACGGTACTAGTTCACTATCGGTCAGCTCTGGTATTTAGCCTTGGAGGATGGACCCCCCAGATTCCCAAGGAGTTTTGCCGTGCTCCATGGTACTTAGGAACTTTCTAGGGGAAAATTGGATTTCAAATACGAGACTTTCACTCTCTTTGGTCACCTATTCCAAGGTATTCTTTTATCCGCATTTCTCCCATATTAAAAGCCCTACAACGTCCGCCTTTCGGCGGATTTAGGCTATACCGCTTTCGCTCGCCGCTACTGACGGTATCTCATTTGATTTCTTCTCCTTACCTTACTTAGATGTTTCAGTTCAGGTAGTGCCCCACCGCACGCTATCACTCTCACCTTTCGGCAAAAGCCTTCACATACGATTGTCCCGATTTAATCGGGACGGGTTGCCCCATTCGGAAACCGCCGGATCAGAAGCTGTGTATCGCTTTCCCGACGATATCGTAGATATACATACGTCCTTCCTAGGCCAAAGCTGCCAAGGCATCCATTATCGACATTATGAGTAGACTTTAAGGCCATTATTCGACCTTACTTGCTTCGCCCGCCATAGCTTTATGCGACGACGGGCTTCTTCTTCTGTTCACTTGTTAACGTGCTAAATCAGTTTTTAGTATGTAGTTAGTAGATTTTAGTTGAAACTCTTTTCTACAACCTACGAACTACAAGCTAATTACTAATTGTGGACCCGGGCGGAGTCGAACCGCCTATTTACCCCGTAAATTGCGAAGCAATTTATACGGGGCCTCTTCATTGGCCCGTACAGGGCCTATTCTGCTGGTGGACCGTGGGAGATTCGAACTCCCGACCTTCACATTGCAAATGTGACGCTCTACCAGCTAAGCTAACGGCCCTTACGGGCTAAACAAATTTATCTATTAACGTTCGCTTCCTCAAGGAGATAAAAAAAGCCCCGAATTTGGCGGGGCTTCAAACGAGGGAAACCGAAATGTACGTCATGATGCGCACAAAAAATCTCTCACAAAGTGTTTTAGATATGAATTTCGGTTTTCCATTAAGTCGTCTAAAAAGCTATCCTCCAAAAGGTAAAAAGTATTGTACCAAAGTCTGAATATACCTGTCAATAGCTTACGAGGGCACTTATCCCTTGACATCATGTAAATATTCCTGTATTATTTGTCTGTGAAAGATCATTTTACCCTCGGTAGTTTTCTCAGAAAATATAAAGATGATGAAGCATGCTTAGAGCATCTAAAACAGATCAAGTACCCTTCAGGTATCTTTTGTGAGAAGTGTCAATGTATAACTACATTTACGAAGATTACAAGCCGCCCGGTGTATCAATGCTCTTGTGGGTATCAAATCTCTCCTCTTGCTGGAACAATCTTTGAAAAAACAACAACACCTCTTCAATATTGGTTCTATGCAATCTTCATTATGTCTGTGACTCGCTCAGGTGTATCAGCAAAACAACTGCAACGAGAACTAGGAGTAACATATAAGACTGCTTGGAGAATGTTTAAACAAATTAGAATCCTAATGGCAAATGTTAACAATAACCTTATGGATGGAACTGTTGAGGTTGATGAAACATTTATTGGTGGAGCTGGAAAGAATAGACGATACAAATGGGATGGAAATGAAAAAGAGAAACAAGTTGTGATGGGAATGGTCCAGAGAAATGGAAGAGCATATCTGAAACATATCCCAAATACTGGTAAATGGACACTACTAAAACAAATTAAAGACAATGTAGACCCACAAGCTAGAGTTATCACAGACGAATGGGGAGGATATATTCAACTTCCCAAATATGGTTACAAACACGACGTTGTACGTCACAAAGATACGTATGTTGTTGGAGATATCTACACACAAAATGTTGAAAATCTCTGGTCAATACTTAAAAGAGGAATCTATGGAGTATATAGAGTTGTATCCAAAAAATACCTTCAGGCATACATTGATGAGTACGCATGGAGGTATAACCATAGACAATTTAATGATAAGATGTTTGATTTACTCTTAAGGCAAGTAGCAGAAGTGAGAGTGTTAGCTCCAAGAAAGATTCTTTAACAAATTACATCCTCTTATATGTGATATAAGAATAAGAAGGATGCTCTTTTTCAAAATTTAGCTTCAAAATTCCTCGAAAACTGTACCTACGCGTAGGTACGAGGACATTACAAAAATAAGATGTATGCCTTTTTAGTATAACTGGCGATTTAGTTGATAAAAGTCAAGGTGTTAAATATAAGATTCTGCCCATCAAGTAATTTTTGGGTCGCAGCGTTTGTTTGCTTATTGTCAATCTTTTGAATTTCAGTATTTGCTAATTTCATAGTTTCTTGTAAAAATTTGTCATATTTTTCTTTATACTCGCTCTCGGAGTTTGCTTGTAGCTCAGTACCTGCATTTATATTTTTGATGACAGTTAGAACTAGAAGATTGTTATATTTTTGATGGGTAAACGGCACAAGATACACCCTTTCTAAAATACATCCTCCATAACAGTTGAGAAAATATACCTCGAATGCTGAGACACTGTTTTGGCTTGTTACGGGTTTTACTCGTACGACATTATATTTAGCTGCTGCTAGTTTTTGTTTTACACTCTCAGCAGTGTCACTATTTGTGATTTTTGCGTTAACCCAATGTGGTGAACCTTCCCAGGAACTTGGAATATAATTTGGAGTGTTTGCTGAGATTTCGTAATAGCCAGGTTCAAAACCTGTCTTATCAAAGTCTATTCGCCACCACTCTTCTCCTTTTATTTCAGAACCTCCTTTTCCTTGAGAAGCGGGATTTTCTCGTGCAGCACCTATCTCAGCAGGATAAGAGAATTCAATTCCTAACTCTTTACTCGAAAATATAACATTGCCAATTGCAAAAGTTGGAGTGGGTGAAGGATTATTTGCAATTCGTGTTGGAGACACTGTTAATTGCTGATTTGCGTTTTGTGAAGGAGTGTTATTGTTTCCCCATAAAAGATATCCCGTTAGTAAACCAAGACCAAGGAGTGCAAGAGCGCCAAAGCCTAGCAGTATTGTATTTCTACGATGAGATATATTGGCTACTACAGCTTGTTGTGAAACTGGAGATTGAAGGTTTTCATTATTCGCTTCCATATATCCCAAGTATTTCAAGAACCAATAGGGATTGCAATAGCACTGTTTCTGCTCATTTTTGCTTTTTCTTATCGAAGGGTTTTTGTTTTACCCCTTTTTCTATTAGCTCATCAAATGAGGTTTTCTTTATTTCATTCGTTTCTATTGCCTTATGTAATGATTGGTCTTGAGGGTTATTTTTGTGTCGTTTCAGAATTCCTTTATGTGTTAGTTTTGGAAATCCCTTCATATTGATAATTATAACAAACATTTAGATTTAGCGAGTTTTTTGTCTCTTATATGTATATATAAGATATAGAGAGACAGGACTTTTTGAAAAATTAGCCTCAAAACTGTCGAATTTTTGTGTGTACGCGTACACACAAAATATTGATTATTTTACATGACGTGTAGGGATAAGTGCCCTTACGAGCTTAAACTAGTCCATTCTTCCGCTTTTTCAAAAAGCACATCATGAAATTCCCAAAACTTACCCTGGTCTTTGGCGCATTCAGAAGCTTCGGCAGCCTTCTGTGCTAGAGGATGTATGGCGTTAAGGGGAAAATGCTTATATACAAGCTTCACCTTATCTCCATACCCATCTAAAACTTGATTCATAGTTGGATATGCCCTGGCACAGAATGGACACTGAAAATCAGAAAATTCAACAATCGTCACCTTTGCATTCTTTCCACCTCTTATTGAAGCTTTTCCTACCTCAACATCTTTAGGTTCTGGATTAAATGAACCTCCTTGCTCATAAGCCTGCTGTAAAGCTTGCGAATAATCCTTATAATCTGTTGATCCTGTTCCTGAAAGTTCCTTATCAATAATTTCTTTAAATGACTCAAAAGGATAAGCTCCGCCCAAAAACTTTCCATTGACAAAAAATCCTGGAGTTCCAGAAACACCCAAACCCTCTCCTTGCTTTAGATCTGCATCCACAACCGCCTTCTTCTCCGCCTTTGCAACACATGAGGAAAATTTCCCTCCATCAAGGCTTGCCTGTTTTGCATAATCGGAAAGAGCAGCATCAAAAGAAGCATATTTTCCTGCTGGTTGCGCGCCCGCTCCTCCTGCCTGCTGTCCAGCAACTTGACCATTCGAAATATTACCTTTCTCAAGATATGACACTTTTGTCCACAGGCTACCAATTACAAACGAGGCCACAACCAAAAGTCCAACCAAAACATAGATAAGTTTATTCAAAGTAAACCCTACCGTACCACACAAGAATTTATTATGTCAATATCCTTTCAATCGCTACAATAAAAGCGGCCGTTCTCATGTCTATCTTTTTAGCTTGGGAAGTCTCCCATACCTTATCAAACGCTCTCTCCATTTTTTCCCGAAGCTTTTTATTGACATCTTTTTCACTCCAATGTTCATTATTCAGGTTTTGCTCCCACTCAAAATACGAAACAGTCACTCCCCCAGAATTTGCCAACACATCAGGAACTACTAAAATCCCATTTTTATTAAGAATTTCATCCGCCTCCGCTGTCGTCGGCCCATTTGCCATTTCCAATACCACCGATGCTTGAATTTTTCCAGCATTATTTTTTGTAATCTGATTTTCCAGTGCCGCAGGGATCAGAATATCAACCGGCAACTCCAATATTTCTTTATTGCTGCTAGGTTTGCCATAACACTGACCCACACTTCCCTTCTCCTTTTTACATTTCATCACCAGATCAACATTAAATCCTTCTTTGGCAATATCATTGACAACAATTCCCCCTCTCGAATCAGAAAGGGCCACAATCTTCATCCCTTCATCCTGTAAAAATTTTGCAATGTGGTACCCAACATTCCCAAATCCCTGAACAGCAACCGTCATTTTTGATTTTTGATTTTTGATTTTTGATTTTAGTTTTGAAAGCGTTGCTTTCAAAACATAATATCCTCCCCTCCCAGTTGCCGAACTCCTTCCCTCACTACCTCCGAAATCTAACGGCTTCCCCGTAAACGCCCCCATCAGCCTCGATTTCTCTCTCTCATCAATTTTCCATTTTCCATTTTCCATTTTCCATTTAATAAACTCATCCACCATCCACCTCATAATCAACTGATTTGTATTCACATCGGGTGCTGGCACATCAATATCAGGACCTATATCGCGAGCAATCGCCCTAGCATATCCGCGAGATAAATTTTCCAATTCTTTTTCCGAAAGTTTTTTCGGATCCACCTCCACTCCTCCTTTTCCCCCTCCCATGGCAATATCGGCAACAGCACATTTTATCGCCATCCAAAATGCCAGAGCCTTCACTTCATTCATATCAACTTGCGGATGAAATCTTATCCCACCCTTATATGGTCCGCGCGCGCTATTAAACTGCACCCGGAATCCATGAAAAATCTTCTCCATTCCATCATCCATTTTGACAGGAAAGTTGACATTTATAATTTTCTCTGGATTCTTTAACCTCTCAATTTGAAATGAAGAAAGATTTAAATAAGTTAGGGCTTTCTCAAGTTGTTTAAGGGCATTGTCAAAGGGATTGAGCATAAATTCAAATTATACAGCTTTTTTATCGCCAGCCCAAGTATTTTAAGGCAATCTCACCAGTTAATGCCAGTTTTATTCCTCCAAATTTAATTTTTTTCCTCAACCGCTTCTGATCGATAAATTGTCCTTGCCTTATCTCCTCATTATTGATTACAAATGGACCATTTGCATTAGCTTTATAGAGTGTCACCATCTCCGTTTCATTAGGATATCTCACCAAAAACTTATCAACAAACTCCAAATCAGTATCTACTCCCAATTCTTCTCCAAGTTCTCGATGTGCCACTTGCTCATAACTATTACCCGACCCTACATGCCCCGTACAAGAAATTGTCCATTTAAGTGGATCCGTATCTTTAGTGGCACTTCTTTGTTGCATAAAAATTTCATCCTTCTTATTAAAGATTGCTACATAAATACTTCTGTGAATAAGATTTTTATTTTTATAAGTTTCTCCTCGGGTAGTTTTTCCTATTACCTTATCATCCTCATCGACTACATCAAATATCTCTTCCTGATTATCAGTTGATTTCTGCATATACATTATTATATTATTATTAAATCATGCCTGCCCGCAGAAAAAAACCTCACTCAGTTTCAAAACATAAGCTAATTCATCCCAAATATCATCACCATATTCACTTCACTACCCTTATTGCCGGCATCATCATCTTCGGAGTAATTATATTCGTTCTAACCAACATCCTAGAAATGAAAAAGGACCTGTCAAAAACAGGTGCAAAACCTACATGTTTAGAGCTAGATGCAGCGATATCAAATAAAAATGGCGTTAATTATCTCAACTTTAATGCTCAAATTTCAGTTCCCTACCCCAAAAATGCCAATGTCGAATGTCGCACCAGATATTCTTATGACACCACCAAAGAGTCTCAATTTGGTACTCTTACTTTTAGCCATCCATCTGACACAGTCGACCAAGCATGCCTTGGAGAATTTCCTCTCAGTAAACCACCCACCAACATTCAGACCGTAGAACTAGAGGTTATTCCATACAACGTTACCAGTCAAATTGAAGGCAATACCTGCCTCACCGAAGTTTCCCTTCCCTAATTAAACTAATTCTCAATCATGAAGATAAAATTTAGAGTAGCGATTCTTCTTAGACGGTAAAGAATAATATATTGCCAAACCCACAATAAACCAAAATATTGCTTCTTCTCCAATAGATATAATATTTGTCTGAGAATGTATTATATAAATTACTAAAGAGATAAATAGAACTTTCACAAAAATATTTTCATTCATTCTCAAATAAAGAATTTTACCGCCACGAAATAGTATGTAAATAAAAACTGCCAATCCCACAATTCCCGTAGTACCCAAAATCTCTATAATTGTCGCATGCGCTTTATCAACATAAACATCATGTTCCAATCTAAAAGGCCACTCCGAATTCTCAAAAGCATAATCAATATTTGCCCACCCCCATCCAAGTATCGGACGCTTTCTTACACTCATTAATACTTTTCTAAATATACGCTCTCTACTCTCCGCTATAAAGCCGATATTCTTAACTTGCTTGAAATAAATAATCGCTACAATTCCAATAGCTATAAATCCCAGTATAACAATCAGTGTCTTTTGCCCCTGTTTCCCCAAACCCAAAAATAACACCAAACATAACAAAGTACCCAATAATCCCGCCCATGAATTAGTTGCGATAATAGCCAAAATATTTAAAATAAAATTAGCAATTGCCCCTAACCTATAAAGCCTATCCTTAAATATCCATATAATACTCAAGCTAAATGGCAAAACTGTCACTAAATATCCTGCTAAAAAATTGGGATTACCAAAACTTATTCCTATTGCACTATTCTCCCATAAAGGTATAGAAATATCTCTCAAAACCCATAATCGAAAACCATCTAAAAGTGTCCATATACTTAAAAAAAACGAACTTATAGCAAAAATTTCAATCATTCTTAAGGACCACTCCTCTTTCCAAAAAAGACCTACAATCAAAGAAAAACCAACTAAATGAAATAGAGTCACGAGTCCATCCCCTCTGTAATAATTTCCCCATATACTCTTACCTAAATCTGCACCCAATACAGAGGAAATTATGGCAATGCCTAAAAAAACCAAAAGAGTTAAAACTAATCTGAAATCAATCTGCCTCTTTTTTATAGACTTTATATTGAATATAAAACCTATAATTACCAAGACCTCAATCCATCTTTGAAAGAAAATCACTCGTGGTATCTCATAAATAACACCTCCCCAAGACCACATAATAAAAGGCAATATAAATATTCCGCAATACAAAATTAATGGGAATAAAAAACCTGTAGACTTGAACACATTGACATTCATATTAACCATATCTACTATTGTAAGTATATCAATGTTCGACGATCATCAAAGAGTTCGTATCTTTTGGGAAAAACTTACCAAAGCTCAAAAAACATCCATTCTTCTTTTATTTCTTCTTATTCTCCTCTTTCCCATCCTTCTTTGGGCATCGTACCAACAAACCAAACTTAAATCACGCGCAGGTATTGCTCCAGCTCAAGAACCAGTTACCTACTACAAAGGCATCAAATTTCAAAATGAGTCTGCCAATCAAGCCTATTTAGTCACTCCCCTTTCACCACCTAAACCAAGAAACAATAAATTGTCTCTCAAAAATCCTTTTACCATCGAAGCTTGGGTAAAAATACCTAAACCGCAATCTGGTAATTACCTTCGAGATTATACTCTTCTTCATCTCTCTAAACCCCAAACACCAGCAGACTATGGTTACTTATATAAACTCAGCTTAGAAACGCAAGAATCTTCTGGCCAAACTCGACCAATGTTTTCAGCCCTAAGGGCAAATAGTTATAGCTCAATTAATTCTAATTATATTGGTGTAGGTGGTTCAAATTCAGTCAGTATTCCTCCTGACACGTGGAATCATATAGCAGTTACATCATATTCTGAAGGGAATCTATGCAAATTAAGGTTATTTATTGATGGAATCCTTAGAGACAGTAAAGAGCAGTTCCAAGAAAACTGTAATATATCTACTCAAGACCCAGAACAATTCTATATAGCCAAACCTAATTCAGGCGCTGGTGGTATATCAGGCTACTATTACCCTGGAGCTCTTGATGAACTTAGAGTCTCAAATACAGTCCGTTACACCGAAAACTTCACTCTACCAATTCTCCCCTTTCAACCAGATGAAAATACCATCGCCTTATGGCACTTTAACGAACATACCCGGGATTCATCGTCAAATCATCTTGATCTAAATATTATAGGGCCAGTGAGCTACGTAAAAAGCGTCGAAATCGTATCTACTCCTACTCCCACACCAACCCCAACGGTTACCGAAACTATTACTCCAAGCGCATCACCCACACCAACTCCGACATATACTCCAACCCCTACTCCAACCAATATCCCAACTCCTACTCCCACACCAACATCCACCCCCACTCCTACTCCTTCCTCCAATTCTATTACCTTACAAGTCTCATCTTCACCAGCTGATGCCAATGAAGATGGCACCAATTTCAACTCAAATAGCAAACAAGTCTGGTTAGGTACAGGATATGACACGACTAAAAGTTATACCGGCCTCCATTTTAAATCTGTTTCTATTCCCAAAGGAGCCACAATACTTTCATCACACATTGAGGTATATACCACTAAAGCTCCCTGGATCACCATGAAGTTTTTGATTACGGCAGATAATATAGGCAATAGTGGCGTTTTTACCTCTCTAAAAAGACCATCATCACGCACTCTGACCAAAGCCCAAATTCAGCACTCATCCAATGTCAAGTGGACAGCCAACACTTGGGTTTCCTTAAATGAAATAAAATCCGTCATCCAAGAAGTGGTAAATAGATCCGATTGGAAAAACGGAAACAATCTCTCTATTATCTTAAAAGGCAATGGTCCGAAGTTTGGCAGAAAATACGTCGTAAGTTTCGATGGAAATAAATCCCTCGCTCCCAAACTAGTCATAACTTATAAATAACTATAGTCTATACCCCGCTTCCCCATGTGTTGCCAAATCCAATCCCTCCTCTTCATCTCTCTTTGATACCCTTAGTCCCACAATTGGTTCTAAAATCTTTAATATAATGTATGTACCCACAAAGGCATATACTGCCGTAACCACTACCGCTACCACCTGCGTCCAAAGTTGAGCGGGATTGCCAAAAAGTAGTCCATTATTGCCGGCAGCATTTATTGCCTTCTCCGCAAATATTCCGGTCAAGATTGCCCCGGTTATTCCTCCCACCCCATGACAGGCAAATACATCGAGTGAATCATCGATAGATGTATGTTTCATCCGCACATACAATGTTAAATATGTCAAAACCCCGGCAATAATTCCTATGGAAATACTTGCCACCGGCCCCACAAATCCGCTTGCCGGAGTAATCGCCACCAACCCGGCAATAGCTCCCGTTATAGTCGCCATCGCCGATGGCTTCTTATTTTCAAAATAGGATAATAGCATCCAAGTCAGGGCCGATGCCGCAGCCGCAGTATTTGTCACCACAAATGCACTCGCTGCAAGAGGTGATGCTGAGAGCGCACTCCCCGCATTAAATCCAAACCATCCAAACCAGAGAAATGTTCCACCCAAAATAACAAGCGGCACATTCGATGCCGGCACCAGTTGCCCGGGTTTAATCCCAGTTCTTCTTCCTATGACCATAGCCGCAGCCAATGCCGAAAGTCCAGCAGTAATATGCACCACCGTCCCTCCGGCAAAATCCAAAGCCCCTAGATTTCTCAGCCACCCCCCTACTCCCCATACCCAGTGGGCAACAGGATCATATATAAAAGTACTCCACAAAAATATAAAAAGAAGAAGCGTCCGAAAGCGAATCCTCTCCACAAATGCTCCAATAATAAGTGCCGGCGTAATGATGGCAAATTTTGCTTGAAATATCATATATACCAAATGGGGAATTGTCCCGGCATAATCGCTATTTGGGGAAAATCCAACACCTCGAAGTGCAAAAAATGAAAAATCACCCAAAAATCCTTGTATATCTTTGCCAAATGCCAAAGTATATCCAAATATTATCCACTGTATTGAAACTAAAGCAGTAATCACAATTGATTGTTTTAAAACCGAAACCACATTTTTACTTCTCACCATCCCCCCATAGAAAAGTCCCACCCCCGGAGTCATAATCAAAACTAATGCCGCCGCGGTCAGTACCCAAGCCGTATCTCCAGTATTTATAGTTGTAGGATCAAAACTTCCCGCCGATGCTCCCCCATAAAGAACAGAAACTAGACCCACAAGTATACCGACGAGAAGAATCCAAAAAGCATATTTAAACACATGCATAAAATTCTCCTTTCCAAATAAAAAAGTCCTCTTTGGCACCTACGCCTCAGAAGACTTCTATGTCTATTCTTTGCTTCCTCGCAAAGAATTTATCTTATACTAAAAAATTGCAATTCAACTGTCAAGACCTAAAATCAAGACTAGAACTCATTTCATAACCCGCTTTCGTCACGAAAGACTTTATATTCGAGCGAAACTGGTAAGAATCGACGACGGAGTATATGGATAAATATACTTCTAGGAGATTCGAACCAGTTGCAGCCGAATATAGAGGCTTGCAGTAGAAATGGGGTTTTGAAAGGAGTTCTAAACCAAAGATTGATTCTCCGATAGCCACCTATCTGCATCCAAAGCCGCAATACACCCAAATCCGGCAGCCGTTATCGCCTGTTTATAGCGATAATCATGCACGTCTCCGGCTACAAACACTCCCGGCACACTCGTTGCCGATTTAAATTTTATAAGCCCCTGCTCATCCGTCACTTCCCTACGAACAATATATCCTCTCTGATTTAATTCAATCCCTTTAAACTTTTCCGTATTAGGCTTATGACCAATCGCCACAAATACACCATCAATTGCAACCGTTCTCTCCTCATTCGTTTTTACATCTCTCAACACAACAGATTCTACATGATCAGTCCCATTATATTTAGCCAAAATCGTATTCCACATAATTTTGACATTCGGCTCCTTTTTTACCCTTTCCACCATCGCAAAAGATGCGCGGAATTTGTCTCTTCTATGAATTATCGTTACTTCTTTGCAAACTTTAGCCAAAACCAATGCATCCTCCATCGCGCTATCTCCGCCACCCACCACAAATACATTTTTTCCTCGGAAAAAAAAGGCATCACACGTTGCACACGTCGATACGCCCTTTCCCCGAAGTTGTATTTCACCAGGAACATTAAGCCAAATACTGTCAGCCCCCGTTGTGATAACAACAGATTTCCCCTCATACATTTTATTATCAGCTGTAATTTTAAAAGGATAAGAAGAAAAATCACCCTCCTCAAAATCGGCATTCACTATCTCGACCCCCAGCCTTTCTGCTTGCTTCCTCATCGCCATCATCAGATCCGGCCCCTGTATTCCCTCTGCAAATCCTGGATAATTTTCCACCAAAGTTGTTAGCATCAATTGCCCGCCCCACCTAATTCCAGCAATCAAAAGTGTCTTATATCCGGCCCTTATAGTATAAATGCCGGCAGTCAGTCCCGCCGGCCCGCTACCAAGAATAATTACATCATGCATAAATATTATTGCACCACTTTCTTAAACTCATCCTCTAAAGTCTCTTTACTCTGCACCCCGATCATTTGCTTTACTATTATCCCTCCCTTAAAAAGAAGAAGTGTGGGAATACTCATAATTCCATATTTCCCTGCCGTTTGAGGATTCTCGTCCACGTTTAATTTTGCAATTTTTATCTTCCCTTCATAATTTGGTGCCAATTCTTCCAATATAGGATCCTGAAACCTGCAGGGACCGCACCAAATCGCCCACATGTCTACCAGGACTGGAATTTTTGACCTTACTACTTCGCTATCAAAATTTTGATCAGTTACAGTTACTTCTGACATATTAAGACTCCTTTTTTTAGAAATTCTTAATGATTTTTTGCAAAAAAAGAGTTTAGAATTTCTTAAACCCGCCGATAATCGCTCCGTGAGCCGTTCCGCCAGCTGGCGGATGAAAAGGCGAACGGTAAGATAAGGCGGGCAAAACCTTTTTAATCCTAGAATTTTATTGTACCAAACTAGTCAATCCCGGAAAATAGCACAAAATGGTACAATTATTTCATGGATCCACAACCCACTCCGACTCCAAAACGCACCTCACCCCGCATCCTCTGGATCCCATTTCTTCTAAGTCTAATTATTTTTATCTCTATCCTCATTGTTATCGGCATCGTCATTGGGAAAACATTCTTTTCATCTCAATCCAATCCAACTCCCACCCCAACTCAAATCCCAATTCTTACTCCCACCCCCGACCTTTACACTGAGTCTGACCGAAGTGCCACCGCCAACTGGAAAACATATACAAACGAAACCTACGGTTTCCAATTTAAATATCCGGACACTCTCTACATCGAACCACAACAAGACACCGATAACAGTGTAGTTTTATTAGATGTTGTCTTACTACATAATAATTACAAAGAAAGAACGAATTATTTAGATCAGCCAAACATTCAAATAGATATAACAAAAGGAAACTTGAAGGAAACGATTAAAAATGCAAGACAGATCGAACAAGAATCCGGCAATGTAATATTAGCTGACTTAAAACCAATTACCATAGCAAATTATCAAGGCTATAGAGCTGATGTAAACAATTCAAATGGCACCACTACTACGGTACAAATACAAAAAGATGATTATATTTATGGCTTAATGTTTGTTAACGTCTCAAAAACAGTAAATCAAGAAGACGTCAGTTTTATGATGCAAACATTCGACCAAATCCTCTCCACATTCAAATTCACCGAAAAATAATTTGTACAAAAATTTGACATTTTTATGTACATTTGCTATTCTACTCCTAATATGAATATATCACTAGATAAAATCATCCCTTTTACTCAAGCACGAAACAATTTAAGCGATCTTGTTGATAAAGTGAAAGACAAACAATTCTTTGTCATAAGTAAGCAAAATAGACAAAAAGCAGTCCTTGTTGATATCGACTATTTCCAAAACCTTCAAAAAGAAATAGAAAAAGAAAGATTAGCCCAAATAGAGGAAACCCTTCGAAACAAATTCAGAAAGTATACCAAAGGAAAAAAGATGACCGAAGAAAAGGCCTACAAACTCCTCACAGGTAAAACCCTGACATGGTAAGAGTAGTCATCGACACCAATATCTGGATCTCCGCTATATTTTTCGGAGGCAAACTCGCCCAGATTCTTGAAGCCTGGAAGGAAGAAAAATTTACAGCCGTTTTTTCCCAACGTATCTTTTTAGAATTGGAAAATAAACTTATATACTGGGGCAAGAAATTAGACGAAGAAAAAAAAGTAGCAGAGTATTTACTTGCTATCAATAAAAACGCCTCCTTTGTCTATCCACAGAAAAAATTCAATATCTGCCGAGACCCTAAAGATAACATGCTTCTCGAGGCAGCGGACACCGCAAACGTCAAATATCTTGTTTCGGGAGACAAAGATCTGTTAACCATCAAAAAGTTAGGAAAAACAGAAATTATCTCTCCCAGAAAATTCCTAGACACTTTTATGTTACATTAGTTGTATGAACCCTTCTCCCTCTGAAATCCCCTCCATTCCCCAAATCCCACCAAACCCTCCTCCAAACATTCCTCCTCCCTCCCCTTTCCCCAAAAAAATCCTTATCCTTATTGGCATCGTTATTGTCATTCTTTTAACCATTACAGCTGCATATTTCCTCGGAAAATCCAAAAGTAAACAAAACACAACCATTCCTTCACCCACTTCCGTCTCCTCTTCATCCATACCTACTACCATCACTACAGCCAACTGGAAAACTTTTACCAATAGTCAATACAGATACGAAATTAAAATACCCCAAACATGGAATGCTTTAGATCCATCTCCAGATTTTCCTAATATAAACGAATTTCAAGCGCCAGATACAAGTAGCATCAGAATAATGGCCGAACAATATAAAACGAGAGAACTCGAAATGTATCTCCAAGAAAAAGATAAAGTAAGCAGTACTGCCTACGAAGGAGAACCCTCAATAAAAGTAATAAGCAGTAGACCCATAACAGTTAGTAACTATCAGGCGATTGAACGAGAAGAAGATTGGCTTGCTGCAGGATTCAATACCAAAGTAACATATCTAATATCAGGTGACAAAATTGTTACATTATCATTATTACCATATGCAGAGAAGGAAATAACCAAAATGGACGCCTACCTCCTATATGACCAAATCCTCCAAGCATTCAAATTCTTAGATCAATCTACAAATCAAAAAATTGTCAGCAAGATAGCGATTGTACTTTATTTCGCCGAAACTAACCACCCACAGCTTGACAAAAAGATCATCTTAAGATAAACTTAAGATAATATGGATATGCAACCCATTTCTACCAAAAGACTCCGTCAGGATTTGCCGGCCGTGAAAGAAGAACTTCTCGCAGGAAAGTCTTTCTATTGGATTGACCGCTCAAAACCAATCGGCCTCATACAGCCCCTCCCCGAAAAAAATAAAGAACTCACGCCCAAAAAACAAAAAGAAGAGCATAAAAAGCTCGTCGGAAAACTTGCCGGTGGAATAAAGTTGAAAAGCTATCCCACTCCAACAGAACTCAACAGAATTATAGATCAAGAATATGAAGAAATGCTACCTCGATAGCAATGTTTTAGTATATTTCAAATTTGAACCTCTGAAACATCATGGCAAGGCAGAAAGAGTTATCCTATCATTTGACTATCTGTTTATATCCCCTCTCACAATTGATGAATTTATCCATTCCCTTAGATTCTTTTTAAGACGGGATAAGTACAAAGAAGAAGAAATTATTAAACTGTTAGAGCAAGCGCTGGACTCTATACTAGCTTTAGATAATCTGACTATCATCAATCCCCCCACCGATAAAACAAGCAATAGAAGTATCATCAAACTCATGCAAGAATTCCATCTTGGCCCACGAGACGCCTATCATTTACTCATTATGAAAGAAAATAATATCGGAAATTTTGCTACATTTGATACAGATTTTAAATATGTATTTCGGAAAAAAGTGTTAAAATTATTTAAATGAACCCTGCTCCCACTGAAACTCCATCAACCTCACAAACTCCACCTAGTCCGCCCCTTCCAAACATTCCTTCTCCTCCTCTATCCTCCTCCAAAAAAATCTTTATCTTCATCGGAGTAACAATTATTTTTCTACTATCAGTTTCAGGTGCCTACTTCCTCGGCAAATCCCAAAGTAATTCCACCACCTCAAATATTTCCCCCTCTCCCATATTATCCCTATCACCTACCCCCCATTTCAAAGCTAGCTGGAAAACATTTACAAACACCAAGTATGGCTACCAATTCCAGTATCCCTCTAACTGGGACATATGGTCTGTAGACGGATCAGGTGATTATCCACCTGGTACTCCCACGCCTCCAGCAACTCTAGGTAAAAGCTTACTTTTTGGATATACAAAAAGAGGAATAGGCACTTCAGGAGATGAAAAACAAATACAACTAGACGTACATGCATTAGAAAATCCTCAGCAACTTCCCTTAAAAGAATATTTTGTCAAAGAAAAATGGGGAGAGGAATGGCTGAAACTCATGGAGGATACCACCGTTAATAATTTGGAAGCCGTTAACTTAAAATTTTCCGGATCACCGAGTGGGTATTACATAAATATCGGGAAATATATTATAAATCTAGCGTTTAGTGCAACAGAAACAAACGAAAAATTTGAAATCCCCCCTCAACAAGTCTTCGACCAAATCCTCTCCACATTCAAATTTTTATAACCCATATACATCTATTACTTGACATATATACATCTATATGCTATTCTAGACATATGAAACGCTTACAGGTATATCTGCCAGAAGAGCTTATGGAAGATCTGCGATTGTACGCCCAAAGCCAGGGTATTCCTCTTGCTGAGGCTCTAAGAGAAGCAGGAAAGGAATTTTCCAATCGTCCAGAAATAAAAAAAGAAATAAAAAAAGCAGCAGCAAAAATAAAAATAACTAAAAAAAACCCTTTTCTTGCTATGGCTGGTATGCTAGGACGAGGACCAACCGATGCTAGTGTGACAGTAGATGATATTTACGATGACTAATAAAACAGTCTTTGTTGATAGTTCAGCTTGGATAAGTTTCAATGTTGCCTCTGATACTAATTACCAAAGATCAGTATCTATCTTTTCATCATTTGATTTAAAAACAAAAGCCTATATTTCCCTTTTTATCCTCAATGAAACCATCACTAAGATAAGAAAAATACTGGGTCAAGAAAAAGCATCTGTATTATACAGTCAGTTTATTAAGCTAGAAAAAGAAAAATCTCTTATTATTCTTCCTGTAGACAGACGTGTCATAGAAAAATCCTTTAAACTTTTGGAACAACATCCCAGTCCCAATACCTTTTCTTTAACCGATGCCACCAATATCATCTTTTGCCAAGAATATAAAATTCCCACTCTTTTTACTTTTGACCGGGACTTTAAGAAACTAAAAATTCCCCAACTTAATCTTATCCCCTGATTTTATGTTAGTATGGGATTGTGAACCCATCTGCTGCCAATTCTTCTCCCAATATTTCCCCAACTGAAATCATCATGCCTGTTCCCCCACCTTCTCCCCCACCATCCTCCTCTTCCAAAAAGATCCTTATCATTATTGGATCAATACTTTTTCTTCTTCTTTTTGGCACCGGCGCCTTTTTCCTCGGCAAATCCCAAAATAACCAAAATGCTTCTATACCTTCTACTCCATCTCCTTTACCCTCCGAAGCCTTGGCGAAGGAGGGCACCCCCGACCCCACCGCCAACTGGAAAACATATACAAGCAATCAGTTAAACCTTAGCTTCAAATATCCCGAAGATCCAAATGGAACCGAGCTAGAAGAAAATAACAACTCAATACAAGTATACAGAAAAATGAGCACAGGTCCCTTCACCCGATCAGAATTTCCAATCTTACAAGTGTCTGTCACACAAAACAATACAGACAAAACAGGAACAGAATGGATAGAAAATGAAAGCGATATCAGCCGATTATTAAAAGAGGAGACCTACTCCGAAATTAAATGGCAGCAAGAGGGAAACTGGTACATATCAAGTGACTCAATAGCTACTTTTGGATACGAGAGTTATGCATACGGATTCTTCAACAAGCAAATAGTGAAAATTACTACTACTAACACTCGAGAGACTCTCACCCAAATCCTCTCCACATTCAAATTCTTGTAAGAATATATAATGATATCAAACACACCACCGGATAAGTAATAAATCCATATTTTACACTGACTCTCCATTGCAACTTATCCTGCCATCCTGGAATGGCTTTACCAAAAACCAAAAGTATCTGTTCTACTAAATCCGGCATTATTCCCGCCACCCCACCGGAAAGAAGTAAAATTGAATTAGGAAGCGATGAAAATATCCAATAAGCAGAAATTATCATTAATACTGCATCAATTGCCATAAACGAAAGCATAAAATATCTTCTTTTATTTTCTTTTGAAAGAATCGATTTCATCGTTGCTCCCGGCTTTATATCAAAATCATTATGAGGCGTCAGGTCCAAAAGAAAATGCG
>CAZJBV010000005.1:0-44534 GCA_964544585.1 uncultured Gammaproteobacteria bacterium
CTGCCTCCGCCGCTGCATCTGTTGCGCCTGCCATATAAAATTAAGCATTGCATAACCTCTTCCTCCTTGTCAAGTCCCCCATCTGTTGATAAAATCAACCTATGATCAAGCACCCTCTCCCGAAAAACTTATACAAATACTTTTGGGATACAGATCAAAATCAGTTAGATATCATAAAAAGGCAAGATTATATTATCGAACGCCTTTTAGAATACGGAGATCTGGATGCTCTCTTTTGGGCAAAAAAAACATATAGAGCCTCCGTTATTGAAGATATCGTCAAAAAGGGCAAATCTCTTAGTAAAAAGAGTGCTCGATTTTATGGACTCCTTTATTCTATCAACCCTAAAGACATCATATGTTTACAAGAGGACTTTCGTCAAAAACACAGAGCAATTTGGACACACTAAAAAATATCTATAATCCCTCTTTATGGTTGACCATACTCCATAAATTTGGTATATTTTTATGGATATGATTCTTAGAATTTTGGAAAAAACAATTCAAAAGTCTCAAAAACCTGGCTTTATCACTCTCATTTATGGCCCGAGAAGAGTAGGCAAAACCGTCTTTTTAAACGAATATACCCGCAAAATTCCTCCTTCAAATCTCTTATGGTTCAATGGCGATACAGAAGAAACACAGCGCGCCTTAAGTAGTACTTCCGCAGTCGCCTTGACCCAGCTGGTACAAAATATCGACACCATAGTCATCGACGAAGCTCAAAGGATCCCCAACATTGGTTTAAGCTTAAAAATCCTCATCGACACCTTTCCCCAAAAAAAGTTTTACGTCACCGGCTCCTCATCCCTCATTCTAACCAAAGGCTTACAAGAATCTCTTACAGGCAGAACCATCACCCATAAGCTGTACCCCCTCTCAACCCAAGAATTGACAGAAAGTCTCCCCATCCATCAAAAAAGTGCAGTACTCGCAGCCCAGCTCATATATGGCGGCTATCCCTACCTCCAAAATCTTCACACGGAAGAAGAAAAAAAACAATATCTTAAATCTCTCATTTCTGATTATCTTCTAAAAGACATTCTCTCCCTTCAGGAAATAAGCCATCAGGATATTCTAAAAAAACTTGCCATCCTCCTTGCTTTTCAAATAGGTTCGGAAGTTTCCCTCAATGAATTATCAAGGAATCTTGGCATAGACGTCAAAACTGTCGCCCGCTACCTTTTTCTTCTCGAACAAAGCTTCCTCATTTTTCCTCTTGGCTCCTATGCTAAAAATCTAAGAAACGAATTGACTAAAAGCAAAAAATATTATTTTTGGGATGTGGGTATAAGAAACGCTCTTATCGATCAATTCCTTCCCCTCGATAGCAGAACAGATGTAGGACAACTCTGGGAAAATTTCCTGGCCGTAGAACGGCTAAAAAAACATGAGTACGCCCTAAACCAGATCCAAACATACTTCTGGAGGACATACGAAAAGCAGGAAATAGATTGGATTGAAATCGGAAATGAAAAACTTTCTGCTTTCGAATTTCATTTCAAAGACCAAAAAGTTCGCACCCCCAAAGCATTTCTTGATACCTATCATGAAAAAGTAGTACCCATCTCCCAAGCAAACTATCTCGATTTTGTCATTTAACCCTTTCTCTTACCCACCCCCACCTTCCCAAGTCCCTATGTGCGAAAGGTATATACTCATAAAAAACTAAAATGGATTAACTAGAAGTCTGCGGGGGTATAGAAGAAGTAGAGGTAATAGAAGGATTAGCAGTAGGTTCTACCACAGATTGTTGTGCATTCTGTTGTATCGACTTTAGATTCTGTCTTATTTGCTCTACCTCAGTTTCTGATAATAAATTACTCTCAACTTTTTCCAGCTTTTCCTTTAATTTTTGCACAAATTCATTTATATCTTCATCGTCCAACAGTCTTTCATCATTATCTACTTCATCCAAAAATTCAAAATATATATCTATCATAATTTGCTGCAAAAGATTATCGTGAAGCTTTCCTAACCGACCAGCATCTATGGTTTCAATTTTTGCCAAAATTTCATCTTTCTCTTCTTGAGAAATCTTCGCCACCTTCAAAAGACCTCTTATTTTATTAATTAATTCTTCATTAGTCATTTTCTAATTTATACTCCTTGGCTTTCGCCTGAACTTAACATCATAAATCCAAGCAACATAGCAATTGACTGTAGCATTTCTGCCTTTTTAGTCGGATCTGGCTCCGCTTTTGCCGCATCTAGCTGTTTCTGAACTATACCAGCTTGAACTTTATCTGGAAAATTTGCTAATCTTCGTTGAACCTCCTGAGCAGCTTGAATATAGTGTACATTCTCAGCATGCTTTGCCTTTTCCCAACCACCTTCAGTCTTACTTTCTAAACCATTCGCAACATCTTCAGCAGAACCGCTTAAATCCACTCCTAAACCTGTCAATTCTCCCAGCCCTCTTACCCCCTCAGTTCTTATATATTCCTCTCTTTTTTTAGCTTCTTCTGGATTAGTATTATTAACATCTTCAGCACCATTTGCCCCATTCGTACCTGCAGCTGCATTTGCAGTTGATTCTGTTCCGTTTGCGCTATTACCATTCAATAATTGAACTCTTACTTCCCTCATCCTTCCATTCACAAAAGCCTTCGCCGCATTACTAGCTACCTCGCTTGTGGGAGTTCGACCTGCCACTTCTACTTTCGCATGACTCGCTACTTCCATTACCCTAGCTATGTCTCCTTGCCACTGAATTCCTTGAGAATCCAAGGCCCTATGCCTTAGTCTTCCGGCAACCTCCACTACACCTTTCACTATTCCTTCTTCAGCTCTCAATCCTCGCGAAAAATCCAATACGTTTTCAACTTGCTCATCTGCCGATCTTCCAAAACGCCTCACTACTCCCTGCGCCCCTCTCTTTGCTCTTTCTCTCACACCACCACTAGTCTGTATCATTTCATTCATATGACGAAGTTCACGATCCACGTCATACAATTTGCCAGCAATCTCTCTTGCGCGGGCTTCGTTTCCCGATTTTAAAACTCCTCTATTGTCACAAAGCTTCATCATTTCATTTTCATAATGAGCTTTAAGCCCCCCAAGTACAGTCCCCTTCAACTCCACGCCTTTTTGATCTCTCGGTAAATGCGCTGCCTTTCCTAAATCAACTCCAAATTCATAATCCCTATCATAAGTTGCTTTCAGACCATCATATTCTTTTTGTGCCGCCTTAACATCAGAATTATCCGCTTCTTTTTCTCTAACTAAAGCTTCCAATTCTTCTGCCTTTTTATCGAGCGCATCACCCCTCCCTGTCAAATCCAAATCTTTGTCAACATCATCAATCCCTTTTGTCAACAGCTTATCTGTTTTATCTAACGCCTCTTTTCTTTTACCCTTCTTGACACTTTTCTCAAAAGCCACCCCTTCTTTCGTCTGAATTCCTGCCGTTACTTCTCGCGCGCTCTTTACAATAGTAGATTCTCCCAATCTTCGCACCGGAGGGGGACGTATTCCTTCCATTCTAATTGGTGCACTAATTGACATATAAATCCATTAAAAAACAAATAATTTCATTTGTCAATAAAAAGAATACTCAAGAATTATTTGTAGACATCTGCCCAATTTCTTTGTGTACTTTTTCCAGCTCCTCTTCACTTTGCGCCTGAGTCAGTTTCCTTGAAAATTCTATTTTTTGTATTTCATCCGCTTCCTTAAGGCTATCCATACTAAACTCCTTTTTCTTCTCCGCTACCTCATCCAAAATTGCATTTATTTTTTTCGCCAAATTCAGATCATATTCCGAAGAAATTATATCCCAGCAAAGCATAGAAATGCGAAACTTCTGGTCTTGCGAAAATTCCCCCAGCTTCCCCAGAAGTTCCACCCTTGTCACTTCCTCCATCGGCGTCATCCTTATTAAGCTTTCCAATGTTACTTTTGCTGGCATATATTCTCCCTTTTTTAGCTTGTTTGTCTAATAGCTAAAGCAAAATAATAACCCAATGATTGATAAAGTGTATTTAAATTGTTACCAGCCAGTTTTCCTTGCTTAAAATCGTCATTTAATACGTCTCTAGCCCTAAATTTCTGGTTATCTTTCCATACTATCAGTTCTCCCGCATCGCTGATTGCAAATTCATAAGCTGCGGTAGACGGATCTGGTCTTATATTTATTCTCGGAAATCTGTTTGCCAACTGTGGTAAACTATCGCTGCTATTTAAAGCCATAAGTCCCACCTGCGTCCAAAAATCATCCAATTGCTCTTCCTTAGGTGTTCCTGCAATACCTGCCGGATATACAAGACCCAACGTCCCCATCTCTGGTCTAACATCGTTCATGGGAATGCTCTGCTCTACTTGTAACGCTTCCCTCTGTACTACTCCAGGTATATAATAAGTCTTGCCTTTTATGTTTACAGGAGAAACTCCAAAACCGGGAGCTTTTTTTAATCCTCTCGTCATAAATCTTACCTCACCCGTCCTCAAATCCAAATCAATTTCTCTATAATCCGCTGGTACAAATCTTGCATGATTCGTCGTCCTCCAATGAATTGTATCCGTACCAGTTTGAGTAATCTCCGCCGTCTCCAACCGCAAATTATTCAAAGTTTCAGCGTTTGTTTCCATTAAACGTATTGTGTATAAGGCATTTGGACGAGTAACCTGACCTTCATATTTTCCCACAAATGCCTTCCAGTTCATTATTTCAGGTCCACTAATTATGGTAAAGTTTCCATCCGCCTCTCGCCTGACCATGACAACTCCAAATCCATCCATATCATAATTAAATTGATTCGGACTTCCACCCATTCTCCAATTATTTTCTATTTCCTCACCAATAAAATCAGCCGCCAATCTTCTATATATGTCTGTCTGCAGCGGTCTTAATTCTTCAGTTGTCGTAGGCTCAATTATACCTACTACCCTATTCATTTCTCTCTCCAATGATCCCATCAGTCGCAATTGTCCTCCCTCTACCGCATAAACTTGATTCACATAATCACCCCGGGTATTTGCATCATAATTAGTCACCAGGACTAGATGTTGTCCATTAGCCAAATTAAACTCCTTTGTTATTGTATTTAGTCCCTTGAAATATCCCAATTCCTGCAGCCTCTCATCCACCAAAGACGAAGTCATTCTCTCTGCTCTTTGCTCCCTTGCTGCCACCACTTCCTGTATCCTTCCCGTCTTAAGAGTCGATGCAGCTACTTGGTCAAATCTCATTTGCTCAGGATTATTCTGCGCCCGCAGTGCCTGTACCATCAGTCCACTCCACGTCTTAAAAGCCACCTGCTGCAAAAGATGAAAGTCGCTCTTATAGGCATACTGTACCTGCTCCATCAAAGCCTGGTTCAATTTCCGATCCAAATCAACCGGTATTGCCCCTGCAGCTACAGTCCCCCTAAGTCCATCTATATCTATCCCCTCAATCCCCATCGCCTCCGCCAAGAAAACCTTAAAATACCTATTATCATCCCCAAAAGCCAGTTTAAATGCCGGGTTGTCAACTCCCAGAATCGTCTGCAAATGATCGGCAATCCTTGCGGCATTAGTCGGAAGCGGCACGCTCTTCATACTCGCCACCATTCCATTAAGACTTCCCAAATCTCCTTCCTTCACATAATCACCCATAATTCTTAGGATAAAATTGTATTGTTCACCCTCAGGTCCTGTCGGCACTGTCCCAAACTTCTGTTCAAACTTCTCTTGAGTATCTTTTGCCGCTCTTCTTGCTTCAGCCACTTCTAAGTCAGCCGAAGAAACAGCGTTTATATACTGCTCTCTCTTTTGTCTCAATTCCTCTACGCGACGCCACTGCGCATTTCTCTGCTCATCGGTCCCCGCCGTCGCTGCCATATTTTCCGCTGCCTTAATTTGATCTTCAAGATTCTTGCGCAATTGAACTGCATTCGCTAACTTTTTTGCCAAATCTTCTGCTTTGTTCTTAACATCATCTACCCGTTTCATTTCCGATGCCATTTGCGCATCCTTTGCTGTTGATTCCGTGCCAGTTGATTCTATAGTCCTGGAATTGGCAAGCGCATTAAACTTCCCAACTAATTTGGAATCCATTCCCGTTTCCGTAAGATACGCTGTTTCAGCTCTCTTAAAATCCTTTGAGTTATCCCTCAAAGCTAATTCACCCGCTGCTAATTCAAACTCTATCCTCCTTCTTGGATCACCCGCCGCCCCCGCCCATCTATCCAGATGGTCTTTCAACAATTTGTCTTTTGCCCTCATTACATCTTCTTGATCAAGACCTACATCAGGATCCCGCGGACCCCATCCTCCCAAAAGCTCTCTATCTACTATTCTTCTTGCCAAATACACATTTACTAACTCGTGTCTCAGCCTATCTGTCTTACCCGCAGCCAATCCTGGCAAAAATGCCCTTAGACTTGCCGCATCCACATTTTGAAAGTCCCATTTATATTTGGAATTTTCAAAAGTTTGACCAATAACCTTATCAACCTTATTTCTTGCTTCCGCATATGGATTGCTTACTCTGGTCTTTACAGCATTTATAATTGAACTTATAAAATACCACCTTTCATTAGGTATCTCTGTTGCCCCTATATATCTATTTTCATGCATTTCTCTAATTAACCTCGCTTCCGTTCCCGGCTGCCCCTTTGTCAGGTTATCCACTATTTGCCCTATCTTGTTTCTCATCGCTTCTCTTTGGGTTTCTGATAAACCAGCCATCGCCTCCAGCATATGCTGCCTTATAGACAAAAGTTTACTCAAGTCTCTATATACCGAAGTATCTAGTTTATTAAGATCAAAAGTCGGCACCACATCATCAAAATTTCTTGAAGTTATTTTCACTCCCGCAGGCACATCACTGGCGCGCTCTAAGACATCTGTAGCAAACACTTCAATCGCATTTAAATCCTCCCTCCTTCCCTCCTGGTCATAACAAAGCCCCGTCATATTGGCCAACACTTCTCTTATCGCCATATTCTCGGAATCGCCATACTCTCTTACCTCAACCACCGGCCTTCCCCCTATTGCCCCAGGTCTGATTTCTTTTTTATTCTGCATCGTTACCGTCCCCATGGCCTGTGCCAAACCCTCTTGAGTTTGAGAAAATTCTCTCGGCGGCCCCTTTAAAGCAACCCCATCACTTCCTACCCCACCTCCACCAGGCTTAAATGTCAGATTCGTAGGAATAGGACTCCCTCCTCCTTCCAGACCAGAAGGAGAAACCGTGTCCATCACGCGGCGGACACTACTCACCTTAGAATTAGGATCCATAATCCCACTCTATCATCTTAAAAGCCCTGTTTGCAAGCGCGCCCATCTGCCTGTTATAGTGGTATAAATAAGACTATGCCTGAAGCCCAAATTCCCAGAGCTGAAATTGCCCCTCGCCCCACTGCCGAGCAAGCTCTTCGGCCTTCTTCTCAGGAATTACTGCAGCACTCTCTTGCCGTTATAGAAGCCGCCAATCCCTTTCTTCCCAAGTCACCCTTTGTTTCTTACAAGCCGGATCCCGAAGCTGTAAGGCGTGACCCCAATATTCCCGACAAAGACGCCGAAATACAAAGAAGAAATGCCTTAGGCCTTGCCTGGGAAAAACTGCAAAAAGCCATCCCCTCTTTTGATGCCATGGATCGCGAGATAGGAAGACTCAAAGCGCGAATTAACCCAAATCTTACTCCCGAACAAAAGGCAGCCCAAGAAGCCCAAATAGTCAATAATGTCGTCGCCAACTGGACAGACAAAGACGGCAATCCCTACCTCATCGTCAATGGCCAAAGATCAAATCAATTAGTCACAAATTATTTAGGCTACAGACCCCTTGTTTACGACGAACTCCAAAGACTCGCTTCATTGCCAGTCACTCCCCAAAACCAGGAAATCGTCGCCGAGGCCCGAGAGCTTCTTTCTTCACTTCACTACGATGAGTTAGAAGGCACTTTAAAAGAAGGCGCTGCCCCCGAACGGGGCTCCCTCCCCCTCGTCAAAAGAGCCAAAATTATTCTTTCCCGCGGTATAAGACAAGGAAAAATAAGGGCCCGGGACAATCAATCACCAGAAGACCAAGGAGAGGATCTTCTCGCCAAGGCCAAACAAATCATCGCCGAAACCAGTCTCACCGGACGAAATAATTCAGGAGTGAACCAAACTTCCGAAATAATAAGACTTTTAAACGAACTCGGCCAGGAAGGAAAACTTCTGGCTCAAGAAATCAATGCCGCCAGAAAAATATCTTATACCGATGAAAAAGACCAAAAAGCAGTCGTCCTCGACCAAAAAGGCTTCCAAAACTATTGGATGGGTAGATCAGACCAGCTAGGAAAGCCAGAGGCAACCGCCCGAAACGACGCAGATAATATTTTCAATAACCGCGCCGATCTTTCTCAAGACCCCCACGTTCAAGAAGATCGTAAACTCCCAGAACACGAGCGCCTGGCTTTAGGAGAGCTTATTCACGATGCCCAAATGATAGCCCAACAAAAAGATATGCTCGAAAGTCATGATGGTGACATTGCCGTAAGATCTGCAGATTTATTAAGAGTGACAGGACTGGAAATTGGTATTCTAGAAACTCCCTTGCCCCTACCCCTAAGAAACTTCTATATGCGCTCATGCGCTTATCAAATCAAAAGATACATCGACTTTTTAAGCAACAGAACTCACCCCCCTCAAGATCCCCGCTCTATATTCGCTAGTTATGATTCGCTCACATCAGCATACCAGGGACAAGATGCAATGCAACTCGACCAAAATCGTCTCATGGAAGCTATCACAAAAAATCTTGTATCTGGCAAAAGTCTTCCCGAAAACTTCCAGCAATTCCTGACAGTCGAAAATTTTGCCCCTACCGTATCCGCCCTCTTTACAGCCTCACTAGAAGGCGAGACATTTAAAAATGATCCCCGTACCGCTCTTGAGTCTTCTCTTCCCAAATCTATTAAAGTAGGAGATAAAATCCAGAAAATTGAAGGCCGTGACAAAACCATCGAATGGCTTCTGAATAACAAAGCAGATTTAAATAGTATAGTCGAAACATTTTTTGGCAAATGGGAGGAAAACGAAAAATTTAAAAGAATGTTAAGCGAAACATTTTATAAACTTTATCAATTCAAAGAAAGAGGCATTCTCGCAAAACTCAAAGGGGGATTCGGCGGAGGTAGTGGTATGCTTCTCATGATACTACTTATGAAAATCGACGAAGTTATGAATACAGGTTTGGTTAAACAGGAGCAGAGTTATGCTCCCGCCTAATTCAATCATGCGCATCCTGCCAATATTGACCTCTGACTTCATTTCCCTTATACTTCCAATAAAATATAAAAACATTGGAAGTATAACTGTTTGACATAAACATCAGTCTGAATAACTCAAAATATGCTAAAATATAGTAATGGCAAAAAAGCTTCCTTCGTTTCTCCAATCCAGCCTTCCTTCATACGATCTGTCCTTATTAAACATCGAAGAAGATAAGAAACTTATCATCACCTCTATCCTCAACGAGGGCGATTTCCAGGCTCTTCAGTGGTTGGCAAAAACATATTCCAAAAAAGATATTAAAAATGTGATACAGAATCCAACCAGAGGAAGCTGGTACGAATGGATATTGAAGTATTGGCTCATGATCCTCGATATCAATCTCGATCATGCCATTTTAAAAAAGGCAATCATAAAATTATAGAATGCACCAAAAGCTTCATTTAGAAATTCTATTTAAGCCTCAACAACAACTCTTTCAAAAACTAAATTTCTTTACGGATGAATATTACATGGCCGGAGGCACAGCGCTTGCATTGCAAATCGGCCACCGAACCTCTCTAGATTTTGATATTTATTCAAAAAGCCGGTTTGAAAGAAATACCATATACAATCTTCTCAAAAATCATTTCGCCGAAAAAGATATCATTCCTGTCACTCTCACTAAAAATACATTCATAGGAAAAATCGATAATATTAATCTATCTGTTTTTTATTACCAGTATCCCCTGTTAAAAAATCCCCAAAAAACTACAAGCATTGCTCTAGCGTCCCTAGAAGATATTGCTTCTATGAAACTTATTGCTATCATTCAGCGACCAGCAAAACGTGATTATATTGACGTTTACTATCTCCTAAAAACATTCTCCATCGATGAAATGTTCTCATTTGCCTCCCAAAAGTATCAAAATTTCAACCCCTATCTTGCTCTTCGTGCGCTAAGCTATTTTGAAGATATCGAAAAAGAAAGCTTGGAAAAGCGTGGAATAAAAATTCTAGATCACTCCTTTTCCTGGCAAAAAATAAAAGAAGATATAACAAGCAAAGTCAAGAAATATCAACTAGACATGCTAAAATAAAGATGCTGCTCCACATAACTATTTTTCTCACTCTTTTCCTCCTTCTTTACTTTCTCGGCCGGCAGATTACCCAGCTTATTCATAATATAAGTCTCCTTCTTACCAAAAACAAAAAAATCTCTCTATCTATACTTCTTATTTTTCTTCTTCCCGGCACCATCATTCACGAACTTAGTCACTTTATAGTTTCTACCATTTTATTTGTCCCGGTCGGCAAAATTTCCATATTGCCCAAAATAGAGGACCTGCCTGCCCGTCCGGCAGGCGGGCCTGCCGGCAGGCAGGGGGAGATAGTCAAGGCTGGCTCAATGCATCATGCCGATACAGATATTGTTCGCCGGACCGCAATCGGCCTCGCCCCGATTATTATTGGGCTCATTCTTATTTATCTTATCGGCCAGCTTTTTCTTATAAATTTTTCTTTTCAACTTAACCCTTCCCGCTTAACGCTTTACGCTTTTATCTCTTATCTTTTATCTCTCATCTCCCTCTCTATGTTCTCCTCCAAAAAAGACCTCGAAACCACCTGGTTTCTTGCTCCCATACTCATCATTGCAGTTTTAAGCCTCTATGTTGCCGGTTTTCGTCTAAATGCAACAAAGGATCTCCAAAGTGCTATTACTCATTTACTCTCTCGACTCAATACTTACCTTTTTATTACCGCTGCTATAAATTTAATTGTCTTTTTCGCCTTAAAAGGAATGGTTCTGACACTTGAAAAGATTTTAAGAAGAAGAGTAGTTAGTCTTAAGACATAGCAACTTGCGCACCTTGCCCGCCGTCAGGGATGGCCTGATTTTGAGGTGAGGGAGAGGATTGTGGTGTAAGAGAAGGTCCCGAAGGAGAAGTCGCCTGAGTCGGACCTTCATTTTTCAGCTGATCAGTGGATACATTCCCCACAGCCTGCTGCGTCGAGACAATCGGAGGCTGGGTAGGTTCTTTCGGAACTTCTTTTTTCTTGACGCTAAATGTAAATTCAAATCCATTAAAATCAACCACAACCGAATCTCCATCAGATAGATCGCCTTTTATAAGAAGCGATGATATCGAGTTTTCAATATATCTTTGTATCGTCCTTCTTAGTGGTCTTGCTCCATAAATAGGATCATATCCTTCCTTTGCCAATTGCTTTGCAGCCGTATCTGAAACTACAAGTTGTATTTTCTGCTCCATCAACAATTTACCCAAAACTTCAATTTGGAGTCCCACAATTTGCCTCATATGTTTTTTCGCCAGTGGTTTAAATACTACCACTTCATCAAAACGATTGAGCAGTTCTGGACGGAAAAACTTTTTCAATTCCTCCAAAAGTTTATTTGATAAAGCCTTAAATTTTTCATCATACTCCATTTTCTTTGTATCGTCCTTCGTCGATCCCAAAGGTAGGGGAGTACCTGTAAAGATTTCCGCCACTTTGCCGCTCGTCCACTCTGAATTACTCTGATTTTTCTTAAAAAATTTACCCTCAGAAATAATAATTTCCTCACCCATTGGCGTAAAAAGATGTATATCCCATTTCTTAGTGGGCAAATTACTTTTATCCGCCACCTGGAAATATTCCTCCAGTCTTCCAGTCATCCAATCCTTCGACTGGCTGTTTTCTCTCCTCCAAAAACGTCCATCGAAAGAAATCACTTCCATACCACTTGGTGATAATGCATGAGTCGATACCTTGGCCGTCGGCAATTGCTGGTCCGGATGGTCGGGCATGGCATTGACCACCACAAAATCGGCAAAATAATCAACCAACTTCTTCACCGTCCATTCCTTCACCGTCGTCGAAGTTCTAAACCAAACTTGATCATCCAAAGTAATCGTCTCAGACCCATCAGGCGCAATCAGATGAGTTGAAATATTTGTATAGGGAAATTCCGCCGATCCCTCTTTTACTACCGATCCGGCAAAATAATCAATCAAAATTCCACTCTTCCAATCTGCTTGTTCTTTATCCATCTCCCAATATTTTTCGAGGCTAGTCAAAATCTTCCGCCCCGTTGGCGACACCGCGTATGTCTGGAAGATCTCACCATCATCTGCCTCGTCCTCACTCTCTTTACCCAAAAGATCTTCTTGAATTAGTCCCGTTCCAATATTAGAAGTACAGATAACAATCGTATTTTTAAAAGAAATTGTATGCCCCTTATTATCTGTTAATCTTCCATCATCCAAAAGCTGAATAAGAATATTAAATACATCAGGATGGGCTTTTTCTATTTCGTCTAATAAAACTACAGAATAAGGTCGCCTCCTTACAGCCTCTGTCAATTGCCCGCCCTCCTCATATCCCACATACCCAGGTGGCGCACCAATCAGTTTGGCCACCTCATGCTTTTCCATATACTCCGTCATATCAAGTCTGACCATCAAATCCGGACTCCCAAAAAGAAGCTCTGCTAAAACCTTTGCCAACTCCGTTTTTCCTACCCCCGTTGGTCCCATAAATATAAAGCTCCCAATCGGTCTCTTTGAAGATTTTAACCCTGCTCTGCCGCGCCTTACGGCTTCCGCCACAGCCGCTACTGCTTCCTCCTGATCAATTAACTTCCTATGTATTAAATCCTCCAAACTCAATAGTTTCTCTGATTCGCTCTCTGTTAATCTGGCAACCGGAATACTCGTCCACCGGCAAACTATATCTGCTATATTAGTAGCCCCCACCTCATTAGTCGTCGTTGATTTCTTTTGTTGATAGGAGGTATGAAGTTCCCCAATCTGCTTTTTTAACTCTTCCAGTTCATTTGTTAACTGCATTTTTTTTGCTCCATCGCCAATTTTTTCAGCTTCAGTAATCTCATGTTCAATCCGAGATTGTTTATCCTGCAAGAACTTTATATCCTCGGGAAGAGAAATTGCCGGCAGCCTCACCGCCGCGGCAGCCTCATCAATTAAATCGACCGCCTTGTCAGGTAGATATCTATCAGAAATATATTTTTGTGAAAGCCTAACAGCCGCCTCAATCGCGTCATCCCCAATCTTTACCCTATGAAATGCCTCATACTTATCTCTTAGAGCCCTCAGCATTTCCATGGCTACATCTGCCGTCGGTTCATTGACAATAATCGGCTGAAATCGTCTTTCCAGCGCCGGATCTTTTTCTATATATTTTCTATATTCCGTAATCGTCGTCGTCCCTATCGCCTGTAGTTCACCCCGAGCTAAAGAGGGTTTGAGTATATTTGACGCATCCATCGTTCCTTCACTTCCAGATCCCGCCCCCACCATATTATGAATTTCATCAATAAAAAGAATAATTGCTCCACTGGAAGCTTTTACTTCCTTAATCACATTTTTTAAGCGTTCTTCAAATTCACCTCTATGGCGTGCCCCTGCAATAAGAGACATCAAATCTAAAGATAAAATCCTTTTGCTGGTAAGTGACTCCGCCGTGTCCCCTTTGGCAATTTTTTGCGCCAGTCCCTCTACAATTGCCGTTTTCCCCACTCCCGCATCTCCAATCAAAACCGGATTATTCTTTGTTCGCCTAGAAAGAATATGAACCATCCGCTCAATCTCGCTAGATCTCCCCACCACCGGATCCAAAAGTCCCTGCCGCGCCTTCTGAGTCAAATCTTCTGCATATTGGTCCAATGATGACTGTTGTTTTACTTCTTCCTCGCGACTATCGCCTTTCTTCCCAGTCACTTTTTGATTAAGCGCATCTACGCTAATATTAAATTTTTTTAATACTTGGGCCGCCACTCCCTCTCCTTCATGCAACAACGCCAAAAGAATATGTTCGGGCGAAATAAACTCATAACCCAATGAACGCGCTGCCGAAAGAGAAAGCTCCAATACCCTTTTCACCCTTGGAGAAAATTGTGCTTGTTTCCCAGGATCTGACGCTGCTACCGGTTGTTTCTCAGGTTCGGTTGTACCAGCAATATTATTTTTCTTAAATTTAGATTCCAACTCAGCTTGAATCTCTGTCGGTGTAACTTTCAATTCCGAAAGAAGTTGATAAATAGCACTATCCTGCAATAATCCAAACAGCACATGTTCCGTATCCGCATACGGTACCCCCAATTCTTTAGCCTTCCTTGCTCCGATCATCAAAGCTGCGCTTGCCCTTTGAGTCAATCTTGTCATCACATCCAAACCCACCCGCTTGTTCATATCCATACTGGGAGGGGAGCTTGGAGCTTGTGGCTGTTGTTGTGGTATGTGGCTAACTATCGGTTGTGTAGTTGTTTGTGTTTTAGGGGCGACAGAAGGAGGATTTCCAATCCCCGAATAAGAAACAGGGACAGCGCCAGAAACAGTTGTCGTCTGAGTCGACTGAGTTATGGTTCTCTCATCAGAGACAGATGCACCCTGTGAAGATTGCGGTGCTCGTCCAAAATAACGAGAAAAATTAAAAAAATTTCCAGGCATTTAAAGTAATATAATCATATTTGAAACAGCATGTCAACGCGCTCTATTCTTTTCACGATATATAATCGGGAAACATTATGATCTGATACTGTTTGAACCAGTTGTAATGATAATTTTCACATTCTACGCTATGGAAGCCATGCGATCTTTGTCGCATTTATCTTTTATCTTTTATCTTTTATCTTAATTTATGGAACAACATCCGATTCCTAGAAATATTAGCGGCTTCCAATTCCATCTCGTCGGTGACATGACCTTAAAACAATTTGGCTATCTAGCTGGCGGCGCAATCATCGCTTATCTTCTCTACAAGCTGCCATTTCCCCAATTAATAACCTTCCCTCTAGCCGGAACATCATTTCTAAGTGGCCTTGCCTTTGCTTTTCTACCCATTCAGGAAAGACCCTTAGACCGCTGGCTTGTATCATTTATAAAAAGCATCTACTCTCCCACTCAATATTTATGGCACAAGGAAAATCCACCCTTAGACATTCTCATCCATTCATTCCGGGCAAAAATACAAAAAATACCCGCCTCTCAAATCATAAACCATCAACTCGCCAGAGACCGCCTAAATGCCTATTTAAAAACCGTTCCTCCATCTCTTGAAAATAAAATTTCCATGAATGAAAAAGCCTACATTGATAAAACTTTGTCACTCTTTGGTACCCCAATTCCGACCGCACCACCTCAGTCAAAACCAATTACTCAACCGCCAAAAACAACAACACCTCCTCCATCAAAACTACAAAATGGGGAAAAGATTGCCTTTGCCAAAGGCACTCCTCTTCCTCCTAAATTAAAACCGGTCACAATAACCGAAGATAAGAAAGAACAACCCAAAAAAGACACAGTTGCCCCACCTGTCCAAGTATCAATTCCAAATAAAACTCATCCAGACGAAAAAGCCTCCTTTCTTGATCTAGAGGCAAAGCTCAATGAATTACTAAGAGAAAAGGAGCGCCTCACCGAAGAACTAATTAAACTTAAACAAGAAAAACCTGCTATCTCCGCGGTCAAACCAGTAGATGTTAAACCTCCTCCACCACCCGCCGCGACCGTCAAAAGATTAAGCCCCCAAACCATAAAAGATGTTGCTGGGATGCCTTCCATTCCCACCGTTCCCAATCTAGTTCTCGGAGTAATCAGGGACAATCTCGGTCACCTCCTCCCAGGAATTATCGTCACAGTAAAAGATCTCTCTGGCATGCCTGTTCGCGCTATTAAAACCAATAAACTCGGCCAGTTTGCCTCAGCCACTCCTCTTCAAAACGGTGAATATCTTATCGAAGTCGAAGACCCGCAAAAACGTTACACCTTCGACGTAATTGACATCGTTTTAAACGGAGAAGTATTTATGCCGATTGAAATCACGGCAAAAGGCCAAAGAGAAATCATGCGCGATAAATTAACAAAAGAATTATTCAACCAAACAGTTATGTAGATAAAAATATGACATTAATTTTGCATTTTGCATTTTGCATTTTGCATTAAATTTCATGCCCAAAAATCAATCCGCACCAATCCGCGCCACCACCCAAGACTTTGTCGAAATAGACACCATCGACAATGATCTAGTCATCCTCAAAGACGGATCTGCTGCTTCCGTCATCGAAACTACTGCCGTCAACTTTGGCCTCCTTTCAGAAGAGGAACAGGATGCCCTCATCTATGCCTATGCCGCTTTTCTCAATTCACTCTCATTCCCAATCCAAATTTCCATTATGTCAAAAAGGATGGATATTTCTTTATATCTTGACGAAATCATCCAACAAGAAAATAAACAGCAAAACCCGACCCTAAAAACACAGTTGCAAAAATATCACCAATTCATCCAATCAATAGTAAGAGAAAACAAAGTGCTCGAAAAAAGATTCTATATCATTGTACCTTTTTCCTCTCTCGAATTAGGCGCAAAAGGGGCGCTCCTAGGCGGTAGGAAAAGACCTGTTGGCCTCAGTCGCGACTACATCATCTCCCGAGCTCGCGCCTCGCTCGAACCCAAAAAAGACCACGTCCTTCGCCAAATTGCCCGTATCGGCTTAAAAGGAAGAGTTCTTTCTACCCAAGAACTCGTCGAGCTTTTCTATAATATTTACAATCCACCTGCTGCTGCCAGCCTGGCAAAGTTAGGAGACGCCAAAGGTTACGAAAAACCGCTTGTTGAAAGTTTAGGAATATAACTATGGCAAAAACACCACCTGTCGCACCAAATCTTCAGGCCGTAAGACTAGGAGCAGAAAAACTTGCCAAAGGACAAATTGCGCTCAAAGACATCATTTCTCCATCCATCATCGAAGTCGACTTCGACTACCTCAAAATAAACCAGAATTTTTATAAAACCCTTTTTGTCGCCGGATATCCTCGCTATGTCTCAGCCAATTGGCTCTATCCCGTAGTCTCATTTGATCACTCACTATTTGTCTCCATGTTTATCTATCCAGCCGAAAGCAAAGTCATCCTCGAAGATCTCAAAAGGAAAATTGCCGAAATGGAAGCCGAAATTCAAACAGACATAAAAAGAGGCAAAGTCACAGATCCATCTACCCAAGTTGCCCTCGACGATGCTTTAGCCCTCCAAGCCCAGCTTGCCAAAGGCGCCGAGCGTTTTTATCAATTTTCTTTATATATTACCATTCCTTCCGAGTCTCTTGATGAGCTCAATCAAATAGCCAAAGAAGTAGAATCTACCCTTGGTTCTCTTCTTATCGTCTCCAAACACGCCACCCTCCAAATGGAAGATGGATTTAAATCAACCATTCCCCTTGGCATTGACCGCCTAGACGTCACTAGAAACATGGATACTACTTCTCTTGCCACTACTTTTCCCTTTACCACCGCCTCTCTTACTGCCAATAAGGGAGTTTTGTATGGTGTCAACGAGCACGACGGAAGTTTAATCATCTTCGACCGCTTCAGTTTAGAGAATTCGAACTCAGTTATTTTTGGAAAAAGCGGCAGTGGCAAAAGCTTTCTCGTTAAATTGGAAGTACTCCGCTCCCTCATGTTTGACACAGAAGTCCTAGTCATCGATCCCGAAGGAGAGTATACCAATCTCACCAAAGCCCTAAACGGAGAACTCCTTACCTTTTCATTCAACTCTCCTATCAAAATAAATCCCTTTGACCTCTCCGGCATCCTCGAAGAGGGCGAAAACGAACTTGGAGTTAAAATCCTTTCTCTTCACGCCCTAATGCGCGTCATTATGGGGCAGCTTAGTCCTCCCGAAGACGCCATTCTCGACCGCGCCCTAGTTCTCACCTACAAACAAAAGGGTATCACCCCAGATCCCCAAACTCAAAAAAACGAACCACCCCTGATGGAAGATCTCTACAAAACGCTAATAGGTATGGAAGAACAAGAAGCCCACCGCCTTGCCGAGCGCCTGGAAAAATTTGTCAAGGGAAGCCTCGCCGGTATATTCAATCAAAAATCAAACCTCAATCTTAAAAACTCCTTTACCGTATTTAATATTCGCGAGCTCGAGGCAGAACTCCGTCCCATTGCCATGTTTATCGTTCTAGACTTTATCTGGACAAGAATAAAAAAAGAACTAAAAAAACGCTTGCTTATCGTCGACGAAGCCTGGTATTTAATGAAAAACCCCGATTCGGCCAATTTTCTCTATGGCATCGCCAAAAGAGCCAGAAAATATTACCTCGGGGTTTCCACCATCACCCAAGACGTCGAGGATTTTCTCGATACCGATCACGGCAAAGCCATCATTACCAATTCCAGTATTCAAATCTTATTAAAGCAGTCAACCGCTGCTATCGATAAATTGGCCGAAGTATTTTATCTCTCAACCGGAGAAAAACATCTTCTTTTGGCAAGTGAAGTAGGGGAGGGGTTATTTTTCGCCGGCTCCTCTCATGTGGCCATCAGAGTCATAGCTTCACCCGAAGAATATCAACTCGTCACCTCAAAACCCCAAGAAGTCCTCCAAAGAGAAGCAAACATTCCTCCGCCACCCCAATCCGCTCCTCCAACTCAGAATCCCCCAAAAAGTATATAATTGTCTTAAATGGCTGCCGACGACAAATACAAAAACATCTCCGCCCCAACCGAAGAAACTGAAGAAGAATCTAATGAAGAAGAGTCTGGCGTAGAACAAGATTTAAAAAACATACTTCACACCGCCCCTTCTCTCGCCGTTTTCGCCAAACACGATAAAGAGGCATACGCTATTCTTGATGAGGCTCGCCATAACCTTACAGAAATTGCCTCAAACCCAACATATAGAGAACAAGTCCGACACGCCCTGAATCATCTCGATACTTTTGCCGGAATAAATTCTCGGCTCGGAGATCCGGAGCTCTACCGCCAAATTAAAACTACTCTTTATGCGGCAGATAAAATAGCCAAAGGAGCAGAAAAATCACCAGAGTACGAATCAATTCGCCAAAGGCTAAAAGAAATAAACGAACAGGAAAAAGGCGCTCGAGAAAGAAATGAACCAACCGAAAGATTTGGCCGGGACAGAGCAACTGTTCTTGCCGAAAAAGACGTCTTAGATTCAAAAGTATTTATCCGCGAAACTATTGGTCAAAGTCTTCCGGAAGAAATAAGAAAAAGTATCCAAAATCTTCCCGAGGGTCAAATCAGTCCCTTAGAAGGTCTATCGGAAAGAATCTATAATGGCGAACGACTACAACCAAAAGATATAGAATCAGCTCTAGGTGGAAAAGTAAATCTCTCCACTCTCACACCACAACAGCAACAATCATTAAATGAAGGTTTAAACTTATCTGTCCAATATGCCGACGAACATCATTTATTTAAACAAGTAAAAGAAACGTTAAATGAAGATCCGTTATCAAAAACAAACACTGAAATCGCCGAAACAAGAGAAAAACAGCGAGACGGTTCCGTCACTAAAGAGGAATTAGATGAATACAAAAAACTTTTACGTCAAAGAGCGTCATTGTTATCTGGAAAAAAACCCACCACACCCACTCCAACACCACCCGAAATACCCACCCCTCCAGTTCTCCCCGAAATCCCATTAGCACCAGCTACCATCCCTCCGCCACCGCCCGCAATACCAACCTCGCCGCCACCCTTTCCAACCCCAGGTTTTTTGAAAAATATAACCTCTAGCTTTGCCAATATCTCAAACGGTCTAAAAAGCATCATTGGAGGTATAGGGAAAATATTTGGTGGTGCATTAGGTTCGATTATTAAAGGAGCATTGGGTAAAATTATCGCTTTAGCTGGTGGTCCAGTCGGACTGGCTATCGCTCTTGGTTTAAGCATTCTGACAAAATTACCACTCATTGGACCCCTAATAGAAAAAGCAATAAAAATTATCACTCAAATAATTATTCTTACTGTTATTGGAGCATTACTTCTCGTTATTATATTAATTTTTATTCTTTTTATTAAACCAGTAATAGACTTCGCCTGTTCGGTTCCCGTTATTGGTTGCGGTAGTATCGATATTATCAATCAACTACCCATACCATAATAGCTCATCCCTGCAACCTCACCGGCATAATAATATGAAGAAAATTTTCTTTTCCTGAGGCTGGTTTAAACACTCCCGGATTAAGCGGCCCAGATGATTCCAAAAGCACTTCTTTATCTGGAAAATTATTTAAAAGATCAAGAAGAAACCTGTAATTAAACGCTATCTCCATTTCTTCACCTTCAACTGCTGCGTCCATCTCGTCAACATTTTCCCCCACCTGCGGTGTATTCGCCGAAAGTCTCAATCCATTTTTCTGTATTTTTATCTTCACTATATTTGAAGATCCCCTGGCAAATAGAGAGCACATCTTGACGCTCGATAAAAATTTCTCTGCCTCCACTGTCACTTTGGTTTTGAAAGTAGTCGGAATGATCTTTTCAATATTAGGAAAATCTCCTTCAATAAGACGCGTCACTACGGTTACTTTCCCCAAACTAAAAATAACCTGCTTTTTCTCTCCCAAAGACGTAAACAAAATATCCTTCACTTGTTCTTCCTGGGCAATTTTCAGTATCTCAACTAAAATTCTTGCCGGAAAAATAAAATCCAGTCCACCAACTTCCTTCTCCGTTTTTATTTGTTCGATCGAAAGTCTATACCCATCAGTTGCATAAAAACCTATTCCTTTATTGGATGCAAGAATTCTAATTCCAGTCAAAACAGGCCTCCCATCATCAGTTGATGCTGCAAAGGCCGTTCTTATAACCCCATTCTGAAATGCCAAAAGAGGAATTGATACCGTCTCATTTTTTCCGGAGACAGGAAAAGAAGGAAAGTCTTTTGCTGGTAAGGTAGTAAACGATCCCGACGCAGATTGAGTTTTCGCCGTTAGCACATCTTTATCAAATGACAGTGTCAGTTTTTCCGAAGGAAGCTGAGAAATATACTCAGTAAATAACCTTCCAGCAACAGTAGTTTCTCCCTCTTCTTCAATCTTTGCCCCTGCCTTCACTACTATTCCTAATTCCATCGTCGCAGAGGAAAGAATCAACCCATCCCCTTCTGTTTTCAGAAGTATGTTATTAAGAACCGGAAGCTGGGGACGAAGCGATATGTTTCTACTGGCTATACTTAATGCCTTATATAAATTCTCTTTTAAAATAGTTACTCTCATATATTCCTAAATAGTAGTTAATAGTAATAAAAAGTGTTTGTAAGTGTAAAAGTTTAATATCATTTCGTCAAGATGCACTATTTTATATATTTTAAATGTATATAACTTCTCCAAAAACTGTAGATATCATTGTGGATAAAATCTATTATCTTGTGGATAAGTTGATAACATCTAATTTTATTCCACAAACCTTTCTTTTATACTCATAATATCCCCAGAAAGTTTAGAATTCGCTTTTAATTCATTAGATATCTTCCTTACCCCATGCATAATCGTTGTATGATCACGCCCTCCCAAAAGCTCTCCAATCGTCATCAAAGGGAGGCCAAGCTCGACTCGCAAAATATAATAAAGCACCTGACGAGGATAGGAAAAGGACCTATCACGTTTATTACTTTTAAGTTGCGACACCTTGAGATTATAAAAAGAAGATACTACCGCCAAAGCTCTTTCAAAAGAAACAGACTTTTTTTCCAATGGAAGATGCGCCTTTCCCAATACAGACCTTACTAACACTTCATCAATCGCCACTTTTCTAAGCTCCGATTCAGTAATAAGCCTAATAAGGACTCCCTCAAGCCTCCTTGTGTCAGTCACGTTCGCCGCGATAAGTTTTGCTATTTCAATTGGCAAATCAAGATTCCTTTGTTTTGCCTTAATAAGAAGAATTGCCGTCCTCAGTTCAAAATCCGGAGTCGAAATATCAATAATTAAACCACCTTCAAACCGAGATCGCAGCCTATCCTCAAGCCTGGCAATTTCCGCAGGTGGCCGATCCGACGTCAACACCACCTGTCCTCCATTTTGCGTAATTGCATTAAAAGTATAGAAAAACTCCTCCTGAACAGTGTTTTTCCCCGCAATAAACTGCACGTCATCTAAAAGTAAAAGCCTGGCACTTCTATACTTTCTTTTAAATGCATCCGTCGTTTTATTCCGAATCGCCTGAATTATTTCATTAGTAAATTCCTCCCCCATGCAATAAATTACCCTCGCTCTATAATTTTTTTCAAAAAAAACATTGGCAATAGCCATCATTAAATGGGTTTTCCCGACCCCCACCCCTCCATACAAAAAAAGAGGATTATACGAAACCCCCGGAGACTGGGCCACAGCCGTAGAAGCCGCATAAGCCATTTGATTTGTTCCGGAAACGGCAAAATTCTCAAATGTACAACCGGGATTTATTCTCGCATTTCGCCTTATTTCATCCAAAGATACTACAGAAGAAACAACCAAATTTCGTTCTACTTGTGTATTCTGATTAGCCAATAAAGGCTCAGCATAGCTTTCCTCATCTCTCAGTTCTTTATGTGGAATAAAGCGAAGAGTAAGAGGAGTTTTTGTATGTGTTTCCAGGATGCTCTTTAAAAGGGAATGATACCGCGTCTCAATAAGATTAATCATTAAGGGATTACTACAGCCAATAATAGCAGTCCCGTCATTTAAAGACACCAAACTAGTTTGCGAAAAAATAGTTTTATAGACAGGCTTACTGACCTGAAGTTCTATTTCATTTAGCGTTTTTTTCCATAAAGCTGCATCCATAAAAGTTATCCACAATAATAAAAACGCTTATCCACAATGTCAATACACCATAAATAATACTTTCTATATCGTTTTATTCATGTTATAATAAACAATAAACTAGACGCTATACCCTTACAAACTAAACCCTAAAAATATGCCAAAACGAACCTATCAGCCCAAAAAAAAACACCGAAGAAGAAAACACGGATTTTTAAAAAGAATGGAATCGGAAAAAGGAAGAAACGTTCTCAAAAGACGAAGAGCCAAAGGAAGGACCAAGCTCACAATTTAACTATCAAAGACAACTTCTTTTATTATCAGATAAGGCAAACTTCAGAACCTAAAACCAAAATAGTAATTTCGGTTCCCAAAAAGCTTTCCAAGCTATCGACAAAAAGAAACAGAACTAAAAGAGTAATTAGAGAAGCAATAAGAGAAATTTATCCGCAAATTAAAAAAAACACACTTCTCCTTATCATTTCTCGCAAAATTCTCGACAGGGAAAAACCAAAAGATCTTGTCTCTACGATCAAAAGTACATTATCAAAACTGGGTCTCATATGACCGCCAAAAAAATACTTCTCAAAGCAATTCGTCTCTATCAAAAATATATCTCTCCGGACACCGGATTTCTCAAGTATTTTCTTTCTGAAGGAGCCTGCCGTTTTACCCCTACCTGTTCCGAATACACATACAGAGCAATAGATAAGTATGGTATAATCAAAGGATCAATTTTAGGACTAAAGCGCATAATTCGCTGTCACCCCTGGGCAAAAGGCGGCGTCGATAATATTCCATGACAGATCCAAATTTATTCAATCAGCTCCTTATCTGGCCCATTTTAAATGTCCTTATTGGTATTTACAAAGGCCTGTATTCAATAGACATTCCCGGCGCCTTTGGCTTTGCCATAATTGTTGCTACCCTCATCATTCGTTTTCTTCTTTATCCCCTCATGACGACCCAACTAAAAAGCGCCAAGAAACTATCAGACCTCAAGCCAGAACTAGACAAACTTTCCCAAATTCATAAAGATGACAAACAACGACTTCAGCAAGAACAGCTTCGTCTTTATAAGGAGAGAGGCATAAATCCCGCCGCCGGCTGTCTTCCTCTTCTTATCCAAATGCCCATCCTTATTGCCCTCTACAACGTCTTTTTTCAAGTCCTTGGCGCTTCAAATCCCGCCCAAGTAGTTCGTGATATAAATAAGGTAGTTTTACCAGCTTTTCGTATAGAAACTTTAAACATCACCTTTTTTGGCCTCAATTTGGCCGCCAGACCCTCCGACTGGCAAAAACTTGGAATATGGATTCTCGCAGTTCCAATTATTACCGGTCTTCTTCAATATCTCCAAACCAAAATGATGACGCCTTCTACTCCCCAAAGGCAAGAAAATAAAATCGCCAAAAAAGATGATAAAAAACCTGCCTCGCCGGCAGGCAGGGAAGAAGACATGAGCGCCGTCATGCAAAAACAAATGGGCATCATGATGCCTCTAATGATTGGGTTTTTTGCCTATTCTTTCCCCATCGGTCTCTCACTTTATTGGAACACATTCACCGTATTTGGTATAATCCAGCAGCATTTTGTCAATAAAGAACAAAAATATGGCTCCCAAAGCAAAAGTTGAACAGGAAATAAAAAGCACCTCGGAAGACATCCTTACAAAACTTGGCATACAAGCAAATGTCAGTGTCGAAGACAAAGGCGAAGACGGATATAAAGTCGCAATCGAAACTCCTGAAACCGGACTCCTCATTGGTTATCACGGAGAAGTAGTCAATAGCCTCCAGATAATCTTAGGCGTTATAATGTATAAAAAGACAAACGAGTGGATTCGCATCATCGTCGACGTCGGCGACTATAGGGAAAAAAGGGAAGAGGTTATAAAACGCCTGGCCGAAGAAAAAGCAGAAGAGGCAGCTCTCTCGGGTCAAGATATCGTCCTTCCTTTTTTGACTCCCCTCGAAAGGCGCATCGTCCACATGACCCTTTCCCAAAATCCGAAAGTTTATTCCGAGTCAGAAGGCGAAGGAGTCAACAGGCGTGTTATCATCAAACCAAAAAGGTCTGAAAAAACATAGAACTCATTTCATTGAAAAAATACAATTTGTCCTATTTTTTCTTTTAATTCTTTTTCTTCCCACCCAACTAGGTAAATTCTACTTTTTCCCCGAAAGCTTTATTTCAGGCATTCGCGTCGACTACCTCGCTGCCAAAATCTATTTGACAGACGTCATTATTTTTGCCCTTCTTTTTAATTGGCTCTGGTCAGAAAAAGACAAAATTCTAAAATGGCTTAATCTCTCTCTTATCTCTTATCTCTTATCTCTTATCTTAATTTTTATCTCATTATTTATTCTTCTCTCCCAAAACAAATTTGCCAGCATCTATCAAAGTCTAAAACTTCTCGAGTATCTTGGCCTAGCTTTTTACATCATCAAAACAAAACCCCGTCTCCGCTTGATTTTTCTCCCTCTTACGCTCGCCGTCGTCTTCGAAAGCACACTCGCAATTCTCCAATGGTTTAAACAAGCCTCAGTAGGTGGTCCAATTTATTGGCTCGGTGAGCGTACTTTTTCCGCCTCTACTCCCGGCATTGCTCTCATGGATATCTCCGGTACTCTTAAACTTCGTCCCTATGCCACTTTTCCTCATCCCAATGTCCTAGCAGGCTTTCTTACTCTTTCCCTCACAACAATCCTATTCGCCATCATCAAAAGGCCAAAGACACCTGGAAGGTGGCCCGCCAGCTGGCGGGGACTCCTTCCAGGTGGAGGGGTTTGGATTCTAGGAACCATTGCTCTATTTTTGTCAACTAGCCTCAGCGCCATTTTTGCCAATCTTATTGGCATAGTCCTCATAGGACTTCATCGCAAGTCTCTTATTTTAATATTTTTTGCTTTAATATTAATTGTCTTAAGCTTCTTTGTCGCAAGTCCCAAACTCTCCTCCCCCCAAACTTCCAAAGACTGGAAGTATCGCCAGGAACTAAATTTGGTCGCCCTCAAAATGTTTCAACAAAATCCACTAATCGGCAAGGGAATAAATAATTTTCTCCCCCAACTACCAATTTATAAAAGCGATGTTTCCCAAATCTATTGGTGGCAGCCAGTCCACAATATCTACCTTCTTATCCTTTCCGAAACCGGAATCATAGGATTTAGTATTACAATCTTTATTCTTTATAAGGTATATAAAAACTATAAAAAAGTAGGCCTAAAATCAAATAAATGGTTAGGCTTTATACTTCTATCCCAAATATTATTAATTGGCATGATTGATCATTACTTTCTTACTCTTCAACAGGGTCAAATCATGGCAACAATCGTCATTTCTCTTGCCTTTTTGCCCCAGAATTCATACACTTAATTGGCAGCTATGCGACTACCCAAAATTATTTTATTTATAATCATTTTCCCCATTACCTTTTTTCTCGATTATCTCCTTTTTGCTTCCGGTACAAAATGCGCTGGTTGTGGAAGTTTTGCCATCTGGCTTACCTCCCCTGAATCCTTTTCCTTCCCCATAATTACAGCTTTATACACTTTAGGAAATGGTCTTTTTAGTAAATTTCATAAACATGCTTAATTTATCATTTATCATTTATCATTTATCATTTTCATAAAATGCACATCGCAATTATCGGAGGTCGTTTCGATCCTCCCCACATTTGGCATTTTTGGACGGCCCAGCAGGTTCTGGAAAATGTAAAAGACATAGACGAAGTCTGGCTCATGCCAGATTATGCCAATGCCCTAAAACCCATCATTGCCTCTCCCGACGATCGCCTCGAGATGCTAAAATATTTAGAAACAGGCAGAATCAAAATCTCAACAGTCGGCCTCAGTAGAGCATCAGTCACTTATACCGTCGAAGTGGTCAAAGAATTAAAACAAAGGATTGAAAATACCTATTATTGGATTATTGGTTCTGACGCCCTAGCTGAATTTTCCCGTTGGCGCGAATATCAAAAATTATCCTCTATGGTCAAATTTCTTGTTTTTCCCAGAAAAGACTACCCAATTAGAATTCTTCCTCCCGGCTTTAAAAAAGTCGAAGACAACCTTCTCCTCTCAAATATTTCTTCTTCAATAGTTAGAGAACGGTTAAAAAATGGATTAACAATCGACGGCCTCGTCTTTCCCGAAGTCAGGCAGTACATCAAAAAAAACAATCTTTACAAATGACAAAATGGAATTTCTTAACCTCGATCCCAAAAAAGAAGAATTAAAAATAATTAGTTTTTTAAAGACCTCTCTTAATAAAACTCCCTTTACAAACTATATCGTAGCCGTCTCAGGAGGCATAGATTCCGCAGTCGTCACCACCATTCTCGTCAAGGCAGTCAGCACAAAACATTTATTCACCTGTTTTTTTCCCTACGGCTATTTATCCAAAGACTCTCTCTATAGAGCAAAAACGCTTTGTGATCAATTATCAATTCCTACAAAAAACCGCATAGAAATCGATATCAAAAATATTGTTGACCCCATCCTTACCAGTATTCAGCCAGCCAAAGATCTAGTCAGAACCGGAAACGTCATGGCCCGTGTCCGCATGATCCTCCTTTTTGATCAAGCGAAAAAACACAAAGCCCTCGTCTGCGGCACGGAAAATAAATCCGAGCATCTCTTGGGCTATTTTACTCGTTTCGGCGATGAGGCTTCTGACATCGAACCAATTAGACACCTATATAAAACACAAGTAAAAATCCTCGCAAAACATCTCAATATTCCCAAAGGTATCCAAAATGCCATCCCCACCGCCGGCCTCTGGCAAAACCAAACAGACGAGACAGAGTTTGGCTTCAGCTATGAAGAAGCAGATAAAGTTTTATCTTTGAAATTTGATCACAATTCCGAAGAAAGAGAAATTATAAAAAAAGGAATCTCTCAAGAAGTAGTACAAAAAGTTTTAAAAAGAGCAGCGGAAAACTCATTCAAATATAATCTTCCCTACACGCTTGAATAGGAACTCTATACATCCTATCATGGATTTATATGGCAAATCCCGAAGGCGGAGGAATAGTTGGTTTTTTTAAAAGACTTCTTCACATCGAAGGAGAAAGGAAAGCAGCCAAAAAACTAGAAAAAGAAGCCCGCCCCGAAGAATCAAAGGAGAAAAAAGGCGATAAATCCAAAGTAGCTCTTATTCTTCGAGAGCTAGACAACGTTACTCCTCGACACCAAGCCTACGAAGTTTTGGCCGGAGTCAAATTTGAAGAACGCACGTTTACTGGAAACGACGAGCTCACCAATACACTATTAGAAATCCTCAACGCTCCAGACACCACAGTCTACCACAGTAAAGACTGGCTTGATAAAAAGAAAAAACAATTAAGCAACATCCTCGAAAAAATATCTCCCGGCACAAACGCGCACGGACAGGTCAATAAAGTAGTTAGCAACTTTGACACGATGATCCAAAAAGTAGATAGAAACATCCGAAAATACGAAATCGAAGAAGAGCGCAAAAAAGCATCCTGGCTTCCCAAAGAAGACATTGGGGAAATTATCGAACAAACAGAAGAAGAAAAAAGAGACTGGATAAAGGATATAGAAAATCTTCCTCTCGAAGATGAAAAGATAAAACAAAATATACTAAATTATGCAACTAGAGTAGAAAAAGGAGATATTGGAGATCGCGGCGAAATTCTTGACAGGTTTCAACAGCTTATATTAAGCGAAAGAAGAGAAGCGATACGACAGCTAGCCCGAGCTCAAGCCGATCCCCAAGAAACAGAAAGAATTCAAAAAAAAGTCATTACCCTAACTAGAAGCTTTAATAAATTTGCCCGCGATTTTGTGGAAAAGTATGGCTCGGAAAAAGAGCGTTTTTTTAGTATCATTCAGGGGGCAAAAGGAGAGATCGTCAGAAATAGAATTTTGGAAGATCCAGATTACCGAGATTATTGGTTTTACCACATCATAGAGTCCATCGTTTACAACAAAAGATCAACTCCTCACAGAGAGCTATACAACCTTTACGTAGCTGGAGACATGGACCTATTTTTAGACGTCGTCCGCCAGATAAAAGACGAAACAACAGGCGAAAGAATAGGCATAAATATGGCCACCCGCTATGAAATACTGCTAAACACCATTTTTCAATCTCACGACATGGATTATTATGCAGCCCATCCCTCCCAAGATATGAGAGAATTTATTGGAAATACATCACTTTTCCTCAATCAATATATCGACGCCGCCTCCCAAGATCCAATGGTGGCCCTAGCCAAGCGCGCCTATGAGGTAGCCATGCTGCAAATACGCGATACCAATAATGGCTATATCCCTCGCGAGTGGCTTGCCTGGGAAGAAGGCAAAATGCGCCCCTCAAAGCTAGACGAACTTGCCCAACAGCATTTAGAACAATTCATCCAATCAGGACAGCTCTACCACGTCAAAATGGACGATTTTTCTGATAGAAAACTTCCTGCTCCCAGCATTTGGGGCCGGAAGCAGATCGATAAAGATCGCCCTTTTACCATGGAAGAGATATATAGACACGAATCTCCCCTCTCTGAAGAATGGGGTAGAAACTTGGGAGACCTTCGCATTTCCTCCGCCTTAAAACAAGCCAAGGGCCTTGCCCTCGTTGATCTCAGACTTCTGGAAATAATCAGCCAATCCAAAGGTACCAATGATGAATTTCAATATTATCAATATTATTCCTCTGGTGACCCAGAACAGCCCTTCAATCTTGCCTCCAAACAGTTTAATAGTATTCCCTACGAAGGCATAGTCAGACACTTGGAGCCGATCATTCATTACTACACCAGATACCAAATGGGCGGAGAGTATTACGAACCATTTTTTAACATGCTTGTTACCGAATGGCCGACCGGATGGAGTCCAGATATCATGAGGAAATTAGTCCAACTTCATCACCAGGGACAGCACGACGAGATGATCGAATTTCTGAAAGAGAAAGGGTTTAAAGAACCCGCAAAGGTTTTAAGCGAGCGTCTTCTCGCCATGGACAACCCCTTCGAATTTTCCGGCATGTGGGGTCCGTTTACCAAATGGAGACTTGGTGACTCATCAATTGGCTTTGATGATTGGGAGAGAGACCAGGCATATGCCACCAGTGTCAAGCTCATGGTAGCAGATAGCTTTGCCGACAGGGCCGCCAGAAGACTAATTCTTGAAAAAACTCCCGAATATAAAAGATTTAGAAATGAATTCAGACAAAAAATGCTTTCTTCTGACAATATTTATTATAGGCAAGCAGCCGCCCGAGACCAAGCCGAGAGCGCTCACGGCGACTTTGACGACGAGTTCGAAAATTACTGGTGCAAATGGGGTATAGACAATCGGGGAGCTACAGAAAAAGGAGTCACTGAAAAACATACCTACAGAACTATACTGGAAAAAATGTGGGAAAAGATGTTGGAAGATAAAGACACCATGGTATTTGTCAAAAAATTGGAAAAAGCTTACCGTGCCAGATTCTGGATTCAGGCAGCCTCCCGCCATCCCTTGATTGTTGCCCGCGAGCTCGACGTCACCTGGAATAAAGACGGATTTAAACAAACTAGTCGACTTAGAAAAAAATTACTATGGGAATTGATAGGAGTAGATATAGACGATATAGCCGCCATGCGCACGCCCAAACTCAAAGAAGAAGCCGGATTTAACAGGGTAGCAGAATTAGAAGGAGCTCTTTCTGCAGTCGAGCAAATAGCCATAAGAGAAAATAGAGACTTACGCCCAAAAGACTTTGAAGATATTATCGAAAAGATTAAAAAATCTCATATCGAAGATGGAAAAAGAGACGCTCAAATTAGAGTCTATCAACTAGCCAAGAGCTACTGGATGGCCGTCCAGGATGCCATGTTTGGAGGACCCAATAAAACCGCCGAACAAATGTATAAATTAATTGGCATAGAGGATGCTCCAACAATAAAAAAAGATAAAGAAATAGCCCAAGGCGTAAGATTTCACAAGCTAAACTCTCAAGCTGTAAATGCCTTTTCAGACCCAATACTTCCCAAAGAGAAGCATTTCGAATTAAAAGATGTAAAGACAAAAATAAAATCAGAGACCGCTCTTCTTACCAACTCACTCTTAAATCGTGATTGGAGACATCTATTCTCGACAGAAGACATGGGCTGGGAATATCTAAACATAAATGCCCTCGGCGAAAGAAACCCGGTGCGCCGCGCCGGCGATCTTGCTTCCCACGTCCAGTTTGGCCAACTCTTTGAAAAATATATCAACGACAATCTGGTCGGCAATCCCAAAATAGAAGATCTCGTCAAGGTTCAAAAAGAAATGTGGACTGCCCTAACAGGAGACTTCCTGGACATGGCCTATCAGGGTATGGGCAGGATTGCCTACACCACCGGCATGATGTATCGCCAAGCCGACTGGGGATGGAAGACTCCCTTTGGCCTTGGAATAGTAGCCAATCTCTTTAAGGATTCCTCAATTATGCAGATGATCAGAGGTCGCGATCGATCCCGCCCCTGGGGACCAAATGATATGCTCCAGTATGTTCATGATGTAGGCGGACAGCAAATAGTCCCCAAAAAGTTAAGATCCGGTTTTGCCCAAAGAAGGTTGGCCCCAAATTCAGAGTGGTACGGAGGATTATTGGGTAAACGTCTGGGCGCCACCAAAGAAAATGTCGTCATCGAAATTATCAACATGACCCTTTTGGTTGCCTTTCTTATCACTCTCTGGCGCGCCTTTACCGCCAAGTCAGAAGAAGAATCACAATAATCTATGTTCTACCGCCAAAAACCTTTCTTATCGTTCCCATAATTCCATGTGCGCCTTCAGAAGTCGGCAGCATCTGCTTCATATAGTACATCTGGCTCGCCGCCCCCATCGCCGTCGATATCCCTCCCGTCAAAGGCGAGAACATCGTCCCAGCAGAAATTGGAATCGTCGGCTTTGGCTGGAATATCTTTTTTACCGTAACTACCAAATTTGGCATCAGAAAAATTACGCCCAAACCCAAAAAAGCAGGAAAAACCCTTTGTCCCAGCTGTCCTCCGGCAAGAAGTGGCGGCCCCCACCCTCCCATTCCTGGTAAACTCGATGAAAAATTCCAATACTCTCTAGAGACAAGAAACCATGCAAACATCAAAAGCGCTACAGTTGCCGGAAAAACGGAAAGATTGGCGATAATATTTAAAATCCATCCGGAAAATGCCGATCTTCCCGGAATAGCCTCTTGCAGAAGAAGAATAGGACCCAAAATGACAGCCACCAGAAGCTGAATATATGAATTTAAAAGAAGAAGAGTCATTCTGATAGAAGTAAACAAAAGACCCAAAATTATAGCAAGAAGCATCAGACCAGGTACTACAAGTAAAATAGCAATTCCCAAGAACGGGGAAAGAGCAACATGAGCAATCAGTAATGTAACCAACGCTCCTCCCGCAAGTAATTCTGGAATAACAAGTAGACCAGAAAAAAGTGAAGGTATAGATTGTAAGCCTCCACCCCAAATCCCACTCCATAAATCTAACAAATCCGCAGTCAAAAAATGCGCTTGCAAATCTGACGTGACATAGCCCGCTGCCGGCGCAAAAAGAGCCACAATAAGAGCAATAGACACATACATCAGATCTATCATAAATCCGGCTATCGCATATGAAAACGTTATCAAAAGAAGAGTCACAATTATTTTAGGTATGGCAGCTTGTACCGTGATGACGGTTTTGGGATCAATTTTTGCCCTAAATATGATCATAAATCCTATTGCGACCATCACTATTACTAGTATCCCATAAGCGACATTTCTTATTGCCGCCCAAATAGGAAGAAGCGGAAGTAATGCATTATAGCCAATACCCTGAGCTTGTGTGGTTTGAATAAGTCCAGCATTGGCAAGTAAATCTTGCGTATACCACGCCAAACTCGCCGGAGGATTTGTATAAGTTACCGTCATCACATTATCTAGAAACCCAAGCACTGTATGACTATTTTGTTTTTTAAATGCGAGTATATCTTGTATCTCAATTTTTCCTCCATTTTTTCTCAAATTATCGCTTTCTAGTTGAAGAGCAGGCAAATCTACAAACAAGTTCGATAAAGATAAAGGCATAGCAGCAAATACCCGACCTTGAATTGCCGTATCCAAAATAGGAGGAGAATCATCATTAAGTTTTCTAATATCCTCAACATATTGATCAGTACTTATTTGGTTATAATTTCTTAACTCCCCTTCTGCATAAGTTTTTTGAGGGATAAATAAAAAAGATAAAAGGAAAATTAAAGTGATTATAAATAACGTGACTCGTCTCGGCAGGAAAAGCATAGTATATCCATTATCAAACTATTTTAAAAGGAAAGTCAAGAAAAAAATTTATCAGTCAGGTATGGTAAACGTCAGAATAGATACCCCAGTAAATGATTCTATAAGTTTAAATATTAAAAACGCTACCCCAATTAAAACCATTCCCATCAAAGCATATGTCATCGTCCCCCGCGCCGCCTCCGCCGCTTTAGGATCTCCTCCAGATGTCAGATAGCGAAAACCGCCCCACAAAAGCATCACAAAAAGAGCCATTCCCGCAAGAAGAGTAACCGAAGTTAGAATATTAGCAAATACCGCTTCTAAACATTTAAGAGAGGCAGCCCCTTTCTCAATCGCAATACCGCAACTTTCAATATCGCTCCAATTCATAATGAATAGTTATATTATTATTGAGTAGGCTGCTGAAACTGAAATGGCGTAGGTATTTGGATATCCCCCAGGATAGTCACCCCGAAGAATGTCTGTATTATAAGCATGATTGCCCACGCAGCAAAGACAATAAAAAGACCAAGAAGAGCAGCCTGTATCTGATTCCTAGCCGCATCAATCCCAGCCTTATCTCCTCCCGACGTAATCCACCTTAATCCTCCCTGAACCAGATAAATAAATGCAGCCAAAGCTGCCACAATCAAAACAATTGCTACAGTTGCAGAAATCAAAGCACCGGCATCGGTAATAATACTAAGACCCGGTATATTCGGCGGCGAGACATTGATTTCAATCTGGGTAGGCAACGGACTCGTACTCTGCGCAAAAGCCAGTGGAGGATAAACCAAAATCCCAAAAGAAGGTAGAAAATAAGACAACAATTTTTTCCAAGACATTATTTTAATCACAACACGTTTATTAATACTTGTCAAGCGTCTGCTATTTGCCAGTAAGGGGCAGTATAGGTGTCGGAGTCGGTGTCACCGTGGACGTTGGTGCAACCGACGGTATCGGCGTCGCCTGAAACTGAAATGGAGTAGGTATTTGAATATTCCCCAGGATAGTCACCCCGAAGAATGTCTGTATTATAAGCATGATTGCCCACGCAGCAAAGACAATAAAAAGACCAAGAAGAGCAGCCTGTATCTGATTCCTAGCCGCATCAATCCCAGCCTTATCTCCTCCCGACGTAATCCACCTTAATCCTCCCTGAACCAGATAAATAAATGCAGCCAAAGCTGCCACAATCAAAACAATTGCTACAGTTGCAGAAATCAAAGCACCGGCATCGGTAATGATTTGCAACCCTCCCGGTATATTCGGCGGCGAAATTTTTATTTCAATCTGCATAGGTAAAGGAGTCGTAGTAGGCAGTGGAGTCACAATAGATGTAGGTGTGGCATCTTGAGCAAAAGACAAAGTAGGATAATTCAAAATTCCCAATAAAGATAAAAAGAAAGATAACAATCTTTTCCAAGACATTAACTTAATGACAACACGTTTATTTTCTCCGGTCAAGTAAGAAATTTTGTTTAGCCTACAATTACTAACATTGAGTGAAAGGGGTGCCTGGCGGTCATGGCTTTGGGGTCGCCTGAAACTGAAATGGAGTAGGAATCGTTATACCACCGAGAATGCTCACCCCGAAGAATGTCTGTATTATAAGCATGATTGCCCACGCAGCAAAGACAATAAAAAGACCAAGAAGAGCAGCCTGTATCTGATTCCTAGCCGCATCAATCCCAGCCTTATCTCCTCCCGACGTAATCCACCGTAGTCCCCCCTGCACTAGGTATATAAATGCAGCTAAAGCTGCCACAATTAAAACAATTGCTACAGTTGCAGAAATCAAAGCGCCGGCATCGGTAATAGTCCGAATACCTTCTCCCGTAGGTTCTCGCACACCTATCGTCACAATGTTTTGCTGCGCCAACAAACTGTCCATATTTTTATTATGCCCACTTCTTTTTTATCTTGTCAAGCTTCACCGGCCAAAAAGAGTTGGTAGCCTTATCTGGAACACAGAAGATCCTAAAGGCGTAATACCCAAAAACTGCGCCGCTATTATAAAAAGAACCCAAGTTGCCGCGGTAATAAAAATACCTATTAGAGCATTCTGTATCCGCGAACGGGCAGCATCGACAGCAGCCTTATCTCCTCCCGACGTAATCCACCCAAATCCTCCCAAAAGTAAATTAATAAATGTAAAAAGAGCAGCAATTATTATAAAAAAAGCAAACAGACTAGAAACAAGACTTCCAAACCGAAGATTGACATTCCCAATCCCGCATAAAGCAGGAATTACCGGATTACAGATACCACTATTTTTATTAGTACTCGCAGCTTCTGCTTGATTTCTCGCACGACATTTTTGCTCTTCTACAAAATCATTACTGTATTTAGAACAATCTTCTTGTGCTAAGGCGTTATTAGGAAATAACGAGAGAAAAGATAAAAAAAATAATATAAACAAAGAAAAAATAAAGTATATTTTCATAATTTTTTAATTACCCTTTGGATAAATCTGTAAAGCTGGTATTAAAGATCCCGGATCCAAGACCTTAATTCCTACAAAAGTTCCTATTATCCCCACCAATACCCATGCCGCGGCCACAACCACCAGACCAATCAAAGCATTAAATATTTTACTCCTTGCCTGCTCGACACTATTTTTATCTCCTCCGGCTCCAATCCAGGCAATCCCCGCAGTAATAATCTGAAAAAAGAAATATAATGCCGCAATAATAGTCAAAAGCCCAAGTATTGCGGAAATAAAATTATTCAATAGTAAACCAAGATCAAAACCTCCCTTTCCACAAAAAACATCTGCAAATGGTCCAAACCCTTCTCCACAACCCAACTGGGTCTCACCAGTTTCTTGAGCATATACCCAAAAATTAGTCAGACTTATCATGATGTTTTTATAGTTAATGACGGTTGTAAGAAATACAAAGCATCACCAAACAAAATTTGCCCAAAAATCGCGGCAATAAGAAATGATACCACTATAACAATAATCCCAATAAAAGTCTGCTGGATTTTACTCCATGCGGCTGTCACAGCCTTTGCGTCTCCTCCCGCTCCGATAAACTGGTAACCGGCTGTAATAAGATTGAAAAAAGCATAAAGCCCCGCCCCAATAAAAAGGATCTTAAACCCGAGATTTACAAGAAGAATAATCGGCCCCAGACCTATCCCTCGACCGCCACCCTCAATTGTAATCGTCGGAAGTTTTACAACTCCAGATGGAGCCTCCAGACAACCCAAAGGACTATCTTTACAAGTTTGAGCTATAAGTTCCAACATAAACATTACCTGAAAATATCTCCTAGACTTCCTCCCGTAATAGCATTAATAATCTGCACTACCCAAAAGGCGCTAAATATAATTACAAACCCAATAATTGCATAAGTCAAGAAGTTTTTATTTTTTTCCATTGCTTGTGCATCCTGTGATCCCGCAGCCCTAATAAGACCAAACCCAGCAATAAGAATAAGGATCAAAAATATGACTCCAGCTACAAGTATAAAATTTTGTGCCAGAGTACTTACTAGTTCACCAAAAGTTTCAAATCGTCTCGCCGGAGGAAAAATTTCCTCAATCTTAATTCCCTGGGCATACGCGCTTTTTATCATTAGTTTCAGTCTAATTACAAACCGCCATATTTGTCAATCAATGGCACCAATACTATAATTACGGACATCAAATGAATCAGCTCACAAAATTCCAGAAACAGTTTAATTCTATTTTAGAAACCTTTATCTTCACAAAATTAAAACAGGTAAAAGGCGCCCCAGTCGTAGTCAGGAAAGGAATAGAACAACTAGCCAAAATCACCCTTTCTGGTGGCAAACGCATCCGCCCGGCTTTTATCTACTACGGCTACAAAATGTGCGGTGGTAAATCTTTTGCCGAAATAAAAAATTATCTTTTGGCAATCGAAATTCTCCAAACATTTGCCCTCATCCATGACGATATTATTGATAGGGCTACAAAAAGAAGGGGAGTGGAGACTATCAATTCCCGCTTAGGAAATAATATGGCCATTTTATGCGGTGATCTAGCATACACTTGGTCGGATGAATTATTTTATCAAAATTGCCCCACCAAAAATCTTTCCTCGCTTTTCGAACAAATGAAACAGCAAGTCATCATGGGCCAAATCTTAGACTTATACTCTCCTCAAAAGGAAAAAGACGTTGTCCAAATGATGGAATGGAAAACCGCGTCCTATTCGGTAGAAAAACCACTATGTATTGGCGCCATCCTTGCCGCAGCCTCGGCAGAGAAAATAAATACCTTATCTTTCATTGGTATCAACATCGGCTTAGCCTTTCAGACACAGGACGATATCTTCGGAGTCTTTGGCAGAGAAGAAAAATTGGGTAAATCGACTCTCGACGACCTTAGAAACGGTAAAAAGACTCTTTTATATTTCAAAACATTGGCAAATTTAAACCCCATTAAAAAGCAAGAATTTTTTTCCCTCTGGGGCAACTCTAAAGCTGGATATAATGAGTTAAGAGTTATTCAAAAAATAGTGACAAATAGTGGGGGATTGGTAAAAGTTATTAATTTGTATAAAAACTGGAAAAAAGAGGCAATCAGCCTGCTACAGTCTCCAAACTTCGATAAAAAGTATGTTCGAGAACTTCTTGATATAATAAGCGATATACTGATTTTAGAAAAGCATGATTTGCTAAAATAAAAGCGACTAAATCACTATGAAAGACAAAGCTCTCGTAGAGGGCATCCTCAAAGGAGACGAAACATCTCTTCGGCAGTTTTATACACTCTACAAGCCCCGCCTTACTTCCTATATAAAAAGAAAAATATCTAATCCAGAAGATGCAGAAGAAGTCTTACAGGACACATTTATAGCTACCCTTGATGCTCTCCGTGATTTTACCTATCAGTCTAGTTTATATACATATATATGTAGTATCGCCAATCACAAAACCATCGACTTTTATCGCAAAAAAAAGTTAAAAAATATCGTCTTTTCCCAAGCTCCGGAAATAGAATCGCTCGTGGCCACCCTCACCGGCCCCGAAGAAAAATTGGATGAAGAACTCCTCAAAACCAAAATTCATGACACATTCCAAAAAATCTCTCCTCGCTACAGAAAAATTCTCACTCTTAAATACATCCATGGTTATTCTGTCGTCGAAATAGCCCAAAAACTCTCAATTTCTTTTAAAAGCGCCGAAAGCCAGCTCTTTCGGGCTAGACGTGCATTTATTCTAGCTTACTCATAATAGTGAGCTTGTCGAACTATGACAGAAGATAAATTCTATCAGGAATTAGTATCCAAAATGACAGAGGTATCCGAAGTTGCCCCCCAACGAATCGGCCCATTTACCAAAGTCTATAAACGGGTTACGCCCTTTGTCAAAAGAAAACCATTCAGATTATTAAGTATCAGTTCACTTTTGGTAGCCGCATTTCTTTATCTTCTCTTTGGCGCCCTCGTCGTCAAACTCGTTTCCATCCTCCAGTATGGCTTCTAATACATTCTCTATCTCCCTCCACCTTCTTCGCTATTTTATATTTTTTACCAGAAATACAATTGGAATCATCAACTCCCCCTACGAAACCTACCGCAAAATGGTTCACAAAAATGAAACCCTTGGCCAGTTAATATACATTTTTCTTCTGGGAATTGCCTATTTTACTTTTGCCGCACTTGTCAGAACTGGCCTCAAAAATCCCTTTCTTCTCACTTTACAATTCAACAAACTGGTGATTGGAAGCCTCCTCAATTTTTTAATTGTCGTCTTTTTTCTCTACTATTTAGGCAAAGCTCTCGGCGGAAAAGGCACATTTAGAAATGTCCTTCTATCTTGGAGTTACACTCTTATTCCGACTCTCATCTGGTTTTTTGCTACCTCCATTTTATACATCCTCATTCCTCCCCCCAGAACCATGAGCCTTTCCGGAAAACTCTTTAGTGTATTTTATGTTGGCTTTTCCATCGCCCTTTTATATTGGAAAATAATCCTCTATTATTTATCCCTTCGCTTCGCCCTCAAGCTAGATCTTCTCAAAATTACCCTCATCTCGGCTATCTTTTCTATTTACATTGCCGCCTATGGAGTGATTATGTATCGCTTAGGAATATTTAGAATTCCTTTTATATGAATCTAAAAAATTATAATTCTCCCAAAGAAAGAAGGTTAGCTTTAGAAAAAGAGCTAAAAATGAGCCTTCCTCATATTGGCCATTATTCCCTCGATGATAATAAGGCCTCTACCCGCCATTGCGAAAATATGATCGGCGCGACCCAAATTCCTCTCGGTGTCGCCGGCCCCCTCCTCCTACAACCTACAACCTACAAACTAAAACCTAAGAACTATTTTATTCCCCTCGCCACCACTGAAGGCGCTTTAGTTGCCTCTGTCAATAGAGGCTGCAAAGCAATCACAGAAAGTGGAGGCGCAGAAGTCATCGAAGAATATGTCGGAGCCACCCGTGGCCCCGTTTTTAAAACTTCAGGAATAAAAGAAAGTTACCAGTTCAAGAATTGGCTCGATAATAATTTCGGCAGTCTAGCCAAAGTTGCCCATTCAACATCCTCTCATCTCACTCTTAAAAAGATAGGCACCAGAATGGTAGGAAATTACGCTTACGTCAGATTTTATTTTGATACAGGCGAGGCCATGGGTATGAACATGGTCACAATTGCCACTACAGCAATAGTCAAACTAATCGAACAAAAATCACAAGTCCGATGTATTTCTATTGCCGGCAATTTCGATATCGACAAAAAACCAGCCTGGCTAAATTTTATCGAAGGTAAAGGTAGAAGAGTCTGGGCCCAAAGCATCATAAAAAAGGAAGTTATAGAAAAAGTTTTGAAAACCCAAGCTCAAAAAATTCATGAAGTTTGGCTTGCAAAAAACATGCTCGGTAGCATCATGTCCGGATCATTAGGCTTTAACGCTCATTTTGCCAACATTATTGCTGCCCTCTTTCTCGCTACGGGCCAGGATATTGCTCATACAGTCGAAGGAAGTATAGGAATAACCACGACAGAAGTAATTGAAAGGGACAATCTTTATATCTCAATTTATGTTCCCGACTTGATGGTCGGGACTATTGGTGGTGGAACTGGCCTTGCGACCCAAAAAGAAGCCCTTTCTATATTAAAAATTGATGGTTCGAGCGAATTTGCCAAAGTGGTAGGAGCGGCGGTATTGGCAGGCGAACTTTCACTTCTATCTTCATTGGCAGAAGGTTCTCTTGCCAGAGCTCACCAAAAATTAGGCAGAGGTAAATAAATTCATGCAAAACGTTGGAATCGTTGGCTACGGTATATACATTCCCAAATACAGAATAAAAGTAGAAGAAATAGCCAAAGCTTGGGGTAAAAACGAAAAAGACGTTTCCAGCTCTCTAGGCATTACCGAAAAATCAGTCCCCGCTGGCGACGAAGATACAGCTACACTCGCCTACGAGGCAGCGCTCCTCGCCCTCCAAATGGGAAGTTTAGATCCATCACAATTAGAAGCATGTCTCATAGGATCAGAAAGCCACCCCTACGCCGTCAACCCTACAGCCACCATCGTCGGTGAATTTCTTGGTTTTGGAAATAATTATCTGGCCGCAGATCTCGAATTTGCCTGTAAGGCTGCAACCACCGGCATGCAATCTATCGCCGCTCTTATAGAAACAGGTAAAATAAAATACGGCCTATGCGTTGGCGCCGATACCGCTCAATCCAAGCCTCACGATGCTTTAGAATATACCGCAGCCGCAGGCGCAGCCGCCTTTATCCTCGGAGGACAAAATCTTCTGGCAAATATTCTCGATTTTACTTCTTTTTCTTCTGACACCCCAGATTTTTGGCGCCGAGAAGGCATGCGCTACCCCAGCCACGGCGGCAGATTCACCGGAGAACCAGCCTATTTTACCCACGTCATGGGGGGAGCCCAGCGCTTACTGGAAAAAACCAAGCACCAACCCTCCGATTTTAAATATTGCGTTTTCCACATGCCAAATGGAAAATTCCCCAGGCAGGTGGCCAAAAGGTTGGGTTTTACCGAAGAACAACTCCGACCTTCTCTAATCGTCGACGATATCGGCAATCCCTATTCTGCCTCCTCCCTAATTGGCCTCTCCAGCGTCCTTGATATCGCCAAACCAAACGAAAAAATATTTATGGTCTCCTATGGATCCGGTGCCGGTTCCGACAGTTTTATTTTGGAAACAACCACCCTCTTAACTAAAAAAAGACAAAAACACCCATCATACCAGGATCTAATTTCCCAAAAATCTTATATTTCCTATTCCCAATATCTGCGTCTGGAGAAAAAAATATGAATAAAATACACATACTTGGAACTGCCACTACCAAATTCGGCGAATTATGGAATATATCACCTAAAACCCTTATAAAGGAGGCAGCTACAGAGGCTCTCAATGAAAGCTTTCTCACAATTGACCAAATCGACGCCATTTTTGTCGGCAACATGCTTTCCGGAATTTTGGGAGGCCAAGAACATCTAGGAGCATTCGTCGCCGAAGAATTGGGAGCCAATATTCCCGCCTTCAAAATAGAAGGAGCCTGTGCTTCCGGCGGCCTTGCCATGCACAATGCTTATTTATCTATTGCCTCAGAAATTTATAAAAATGTTTTAGTCGTCGGCATCGAAAAAATGACCGACCACAAACCCGAAGAAACAACCACAGCCCTCATGGGCGCCGGCAGCGACCAAGAAAGGGTGGCCGGCGCCACCTTCCCCAGCCTATATGCCCTCATGGCCCGCGCCCATATGAAAGAATATGGCACCACAGAAGAACAGATGGCCGCCGTTTCAGTCAAAAATCATTATCATGCCTCTTTAAATGGCAAAGCCCAATTTCCCTTTACTATTACCATAGAACAAGTACTCAATAGCCCCACGATTGCCTCTCCCCTCAAATTACTAGATTGTTCTCCTGTTTCAGATGGAGCCGCTGCCGTAGTTATTTCCACAGATACAAATAAAAGAAGTAGAATCACTCCAGTTTGGATTGCCGCATCCGCTGTCGCCACAGATACACTTGCCCTTCACCACAGAAAAAGCCTGACGACTATAGAGTCGGCTAGGCTTGCCGCCAAAAAGGCATACAAAATGGCAGGTGTAAATCCGGAAGACATCGACATAGCCGAAGTCCACGACTGCTTCTCAATTGCTGAAATAATTGCCATGGAAGATTTAGAATTTTTCCCCAAAGGCAAAGCCGGAAAGGCTATAGCACAAGGTAAAACAAGGCTAGGTAGCCGCCTGGTAGTCAATACCTCAGGCGGCCTCAAAGCATCCGGTCACCCCGTCGGCGCTACCGGAGTCAAACAAGTAGTCGAATTAGTCAAACAACTTCGCGGACAGGCAGGTAAAAAACAAGTCAAAAATGCCAAAATTGGCCTTACTCACAACGTCGGCGGATCAGGCGCCACCGCAGTTATTCACATATTAAGATGCTAGTATGTTTAAAAATTTAAAATTTAAAATTTAAAATTATGTCACTCTCTCCCGTCAAAGTCTGGCGTAATCAGAAAAAAATCACCAAACTCCTCGGAAAAAAAGGGAGAATTATTTCATATAGCATGGTCCACGTTCCACCGGCCGGGTTTGAAAATAACGCTCCCTATCCAGTAGCCCTGGTGGAATTTACTAGCGATAAAAGTCGCTATATTGCCCAACTGACCGACTGGGAAAAATCACACCTTCAAATTGGCCAGAAAGTAAAAACCGTACTTCGTAAAACCCGAGACATAGGCACAGAAGGTATCATCCCCTACGGCATCAAATTTAAACCAATTAGTTAGTATGTAGCAAGTAGTGATTAGATAGGTAGATAAAATGAAATCTTACAAAGATTTAATCGTGTGGCAAAAATCAGTTAACTTGTGTGTTGAAATATATAAAGCAACAGAAAAATTTCCTAAATCTGAAATATATGGTTTATCGTCGCAAATGAGACGTTCTTCGGTCGCGATTCCTTCCAACATTGCCGAAGGACAAAGACGGGGATACACAAATGAATATATACAGTTTCTTCGTATTGCATTTAGCTCTGGAGCTGAATTAGAAACACAACTTACAATCGCGTTACAAGTTGAATATCTAAAAAAATCTTCTTTTAATGATCTAAATTCAAAACTAGAGGAAATTATGAAAATGTTAAATAAGTTAATTCAAGTATTACTACACCCTACCCACTAAAACCTACAACCTATGATTATCACTGTTTCCGCTCCGGCAAAGCTTATTCTTATGGGTGAACACTCTGTAGTCTTCGGCAAACCATCAATCGTTACTGCAATAAATAAAAGATGTTTTATCACTCTAAAAAAAAGCCGGATCCACAAAATCAAAGTATATCTAGCAAAACACCTCGAAGGTGGCCGGAATGCCTGCCTGCCGGCAGGCAGGGACTCCTTCGAGGTGAAGGAAGCAGTAAACTTTATCTCTCAAATCCTAAAATTATTTTCCCAAAAATTTTCCAGAACCAAAATTCCGCACCTCGAAATTACCATTCGTTCTGAAATTCCCATAGGAGTAGGTCTTGGCTCCTCAGCCGCTCTCTCCGTTTCCCTCATGGGAGCATTATCCCAATACATAAACAATCTTTGGAATCCTCAAACTATAAATGAATACGCCTACGAAGCAGAAAAAATTATCCATGGCAACCCTTCAGGCGTCGATAATTCAACAGTTTCCTTTGGCGGCCTCATTTGGTATCGAAAAGAATTCGAATTTTTAAAATCCATCTGGTCTCTCCCAATTAAATCTTATCATCTACCAAAGCTTCTTCTCGTCAATACAGAGAAACCAGAGGAGACAACAGGAGAAATGATCCATCATGTACAGAAACTATTTAACAAAAATCCTAAAAAAATTTCTTCAGTACTTAATAATCAAGAGATTATCACCAAAGAATTTCTTCTCGCTTTAAAAAACAATGAATTTGAAAAACTAATAAAAACAATAAGACAGAGTGAAAGAAATTTAGAAAGTTTAGGTGTGGTCGGACAAAAAGCTCAAAAACTAATAAGAACAATCGAAAAAAAGGGTGGAGCCGCAAAAATAAGTGGGGCAGGAGGCACAAAATCCGCTTCAGGTATAATACTCACCATCCACAAAGACCTAAAAATACTCGAAGAAATTGCCAGAGCCCATAACTACGAATATTTCTCCGTCAAAACCGGAGAAGAGGGAATAAGATTGGAGAAAAGTGAATAATAGTTCAATTAACAAATCTATTACCGTCTCCGCACCCGGCAAACTAATGCTTCTTGGCGAACACGCCGTCGTCTACAATCGTCCCTGTCTTGTAACCGCAGTTGAGCAAAGAATGGTATTAAAATCCACGCTATCAAAAGAATTAATATTTCAACTCGACGCCCAAGATGTGGATGTCACTGGATATAAAAAACCAATGGTTAATTTAGGCAAAGGCGACATCCCCAAGGGCGCCAAATTTGTCGAAATCGCCGTCAAAAATTTTTTTGACCGCCTAAAACACCTGAAAGGTGGCCGAATGGACTCCTTTCAGGTGGGTATAAAAATAGAAA
>CAZJBV010000005.1:44634-58787 GCA_964544585.1 uncultured Gammaproteobacteria bacterium
AAACACCTGAAAGGTGGCCGAATGGACTCCTTTCAGGTGGGTATAAAAATAGAAACAAAATCAGAATTTTCCTCCACTTTTGGCTTCGGTTCCTCGGGAGCCTCCACAGTCTGCACCATAAAAGCTCTAAGTCTATTATTTGATCTCAAACTTTCTTCCAAAGAAATATTTGCTCTTTCCTATAAAACAGTTTTAGACATCCAGGGAAAGGGATCAGGCTTTGATGTTGCGGGAGCATTATTCGGCGGCACTCTTTATTTTGTCACCGCAGGCAAAAAAATAGAGCCTCTTGACGCAAATGATTTAGACTTAGTCGTCGGCTATTCCGGAGTCAAAGCTGATACAGTCGCCATGATCAATCTCGTCAAAGAAAAAATGACTACCCATAAAAAAGCAATCGAGGAAATTTTCTCTAATATCCAAAAATTAGTCAAACAGGCAAAAACAGCAATTATTGAAAAAGACTGGCCTCATCTTGGCGTTCTTATGAATTACAACCAGGATTATTTGGAAGATCTGGGAGTCTCTACAGAGAAATTAAATAGTATGATTTCTGCCGCACGCAAGGCTGGAGCCTTTGGCGCCAAGCTCTCCGGCGCCGGAGGAGGGGATTGCATGATTGCTCTGGTTTCTAAAGAAGGCAAAAAAAGAGTAAAATCGGCTATTGAAAAAACTGGCGGACAAATTATTGATATTCAAACAAACGCACCAGGAGTAAAAATCGAACCATGAAAGCCACTAGCATAGCACCATCAAATATAGCCTTTATCAAATACTGGGGCAAAAAAGACGCCAAGCTTCGTCTTCCTTACAACTCTTCATTCTCAATGAATTTAAGCGATGCCTACACTACCACAACCGTTGATTTTTCCCCAGAATATAAAAGTGATGAAATTTACTTTAAGAGAGAGAAAATGGAAGATAAAGAAGCCCAAAGAGTCATAAAACACTTAGATAGATTAAGAAATTTAGCCAAAATGAAACTATTCGCCAAAGTAGCAACTCAAAATAGTTTCCCCAAGGGCGCAGGAATTGCCTCTTCAGCCTCAGGCTTTGCCGCCTTAACAATTGCCGCTTCTTCCGCACTAAATCTTAAATTATCCCAAAAAGATCTTTCCATACTGGCCCGCATCGGCTCCGGTTCTGCTTGTCGGTCGATTCCCGACGGATTCGTCGAATGGAAAAAGGGTTATGACACCAATACTTCATATGCATACTCACTTTTCCCAGAAAATTATTGGGATATTCGCGATGTTATTGTCATTGTTTCTTCCGAAAGAAAAAAAGTAAGTACGACCAAAGGACACGAAAATGCCGAAAGTAGTTTATTTTTCAAGACAAGAATCTCACATATTACTCAAAGAATTAGCTTGCTAAAAAGTGCTTTGCAAAATAAAGATTTCAACACATTTGGAGAACTTATTGAAAAAGAAGCAATCGAAATGCACACCATCATGATGACCCAAACGCCTCCTCTATACTATTGGAATAATGTTACGATGAATATCATTCACAAAGTTTTGCAATGGAGAGAGGAAGACATACCAATTTTTTTTACCATCGATGCCGGTCCCAATGTCCATCTTATATGTGAGGGAAAAAATGAGAAAAAAGTTTCGCAAAAGATAAGAGAAATTACAGGCATAGAGAGAATTATTGTCAATAAACCAGCAAAAGGCGCAGCTCTTACCAACAATCATCTTTTTTGACAATTTTCGTCCAAAAGGCGATCAGCCTTTGGTTGAAATCATGAAACAACTTAACAATACTCCTCAACACGTGGCCATCATTATGGATGGCAATCGCCGCTGGGCCAGAAAAAAAAATCTTCCCGTTCTTGGAGGTCATCAATATGCTCTCGATCATACAGTTGAGGAATTAGTCGAAACGGCAGGGGGGTTGGGTATTAAATACATTACTTTTTGGGCCTGGTCCACCGAAAATTGGGGTAGAAATCAAAAAGAAGTCTCCGGTATAATGAAGCTTTTATTATATGCCATCAAATCCAAAGTAGAAAAATTTAACAAAAAAGGCGCCCGCCTAAAAGTAATTGGAGATATCTCCAAATTTTCCGATTCCATCCAAAAAGGTATCCATGAAAGCATTGAAAAAACCAATCAAAACGATAAAATCACCGTCATCTTCGCCCTAAATTATGGCGGTCGCGACGAAATCCTCCGCGCCATTAAAAAATTAAACGCCAAGACACCTTCCAGGTGGCCGAATGGACTCCTGGAAGGTGGAGGAAGCATCACCGAACAAATGTTTTCTCAATTACTGGATACCTCCGACATTCCAGATCCTGATATGATCATCCGTACCGGCGGCGAAAAACGTCTTTCCGGTTTCATGCTCTGGCAATCAGAATATTCAGAGCTTTATTTTACTGATGTTTTGTTTCCGGACTTTAAAAAGAAAGAACTGAAAAAAGCTGTAGAATGGTTTTCCCAAAGGAACCGCCGCTTCGGTAAATAATAGTTCTCCTTGACAAGTATTAAGTATTACGTTATACTTCATAGTATATGAGAGATATACTGTCAAGAATTCACCAAAAAAAGCAAAGACTTGATACTTTTCAATCCTTATCTAATGAAATCAGCAAAAACCTTGATGAATGGTTCAGGATAGAATTGACATACACCTCCAATGCCATCGAAGGAAACACACTTTCGCGCATAGAAACAGCCCTTGTCGTAGAAAAGGGGATTACCGTCGAAGGAAAATCCATCAAAGAACATCTCGAAGCAGTAAATCACGCCAAGGCTTACCAGTTTATTCAAACGCTGACAGACAAAACTAAAACCTCAATTACCGAAAGGACTATTTTAGACATCCATTCATTGATCCTCCAGAATATTGATACGGTAAACGCAGGCCGATACCGGACAATTCCAGTTCGCATCGCCGGATCAACCGCCATTATGCCAAATGCCATCAAAGTCCCGGACTTAATGTCCGAATTTATCAAATGGCTTCACCATAAAAAAGAGGGTATTGTAAAAATTGCCGCAGACGCACATTTTAAATTGGTAAGTATTCACCCCTTTACCGACGGTAATGGAAGAACCGCCCGTCTTCTCATGAATCTTATTCTCATGCAGGCAGGCTATCCACCGGCTATAATTCGTAAAGAAGACAGAAGGACATATATAAATAGCATCGAAAAAGGACAGCTTTCGGGAGATCTCTCTGAATATTATCCGGTTGTATTTTCTGCAGTTGAACGGTCGCTCGACATTTTTCTCTCAACACTCGAAGAAAAAAAAGGAAAACCGGAATTTCTAAAGAAAAAACTTATGACAATAGGCAAACTAGCCAAAGAAAGTAATGAAACAGTCTCAACAATCAGATATTGGACAAAAGAAGGTCTTTTAAAACCATCCCAGATTTCAAAAGGAGGCTATCAATTATATAACCCCGACACAATTAAAATAATTAAAAAAATAAGAAAACTCCAAAAAGAAAAAAGGCTCACGATACAGGAATTAAAACAAGTGATGGGAAAAGATCATCCTCTTTACTAAGCTCTTCAGCTATTCATTTGGATTTACTCCTCAAGTTCTACGCCCTCCCCAGTAGTGATCATGATTCCAAGTCATGCCACTTGCGTATGGACGTACCAACCAGCTAGTAGAACAACAAACCGCTGCTGTACGGTTTCTACTTCGCAGTGCTTTTTCCCTGAGTAACAGAATATTCAGCCACCATCACAATTTCGGAATATCAATAGTCATGTTAATTGTTAATGAACAGGCCGGTTGTTTTAGGGACAAATACCCTCGGCTTTCCCAACCTCTCCGTCCTCAAGGACAAGATTATCCATTGCTGGCGTTTAAGAAGGATTCAGCCCATCCTTCCACCCGATATATCTTAAAAATAAAAAACCTCCTGTTGGAAGGAGGTTCGCAAGAAAAACAAAACACTTGCTACGTACCTACCAACACATATATATTTGCTAAACAGACAAAATGCTGCATAAAAAAACAATAGCAGAAGAAATTAATCTTGTAAAGATGACAAACAATATAAAACTATATCAGTTTTAAAATAGAAAGGCCGTCAATTCAAATAAATCACAAAAATATCCTATTGGACAATAATGTGATAGATATTATAATCCAAAATATTTTTTATAAGCATCTTCATACTCAATCCGTTCTGCTACTATATACAAAACTCCCTCATCCACTCCAAAGTAATTTCTTAAAAATTCCACTTCCTTATCACAAGGATAGGGAGTAATATAAACACTCTTTTGTAATTGAAACATATTGAGTTTTTTAAGCATTCTACGAAACGCCTTCTGTTGTCTCTGCTTAAACTTTTCAATATCATAAATGATAATTCTCCATTTCTGGTCCCACTTTTTTTGCTTCCGTATACTCATTTCTTCAAGTTTATATTTCAATGTCCGCAGCCGACCTTTTTCAGTAAGCCTGACTATAGAAACTCCGTTTTCTTCTGAAACCTCTATAATTTTTTGCCGTCGAAGTCTCTGCAGAATATATCGAAGTCGAGGCAGATTAAATTTTTCCCATTCACGGAATTCTTTCTCCCGTTTGTCTTCTTCATAAATATCAAGTATAGCCTTCAATCCTGCTCCCGCTCCCGGGAAAATAAAAAGAGACGAAAGCAAAACACCTCTCCCAAGAAGCGAAAGCACATCCTTTACTTTTGGAGAAACATATTGTACAGACATAATCGCCACTACAAAAGATTAATACAAATCACATTTATATTCAATAGGAAAAAAATGTGATTGATTATCTTTATCGATACAAATTGACAAAAAAGCACTACCGCGGTACAATCACTTCGTTTATAAAAGAATTAAGCCTATGCCGGAAGAAATAGCTACACCAACAAAAACAACTCGTAAGAAAACAAGTACAGTAGAAAAAACGATACTAGGAGCAACGACCCTTCCTCTCAAACAAACAAATACTATCGTTACTTCATTTTCCGATCTTCTCCAAAAACTGCAAGATGCAGAAAATGAATTCGAATCTTTACAAAAAGAGATTGTTTCTACTCGTGAATTATGGGAAAAGGAAAAGAAAGATCACGAACAGGAAATAATCGGGCGCAATCAAGATGAAGAAATTGAAAGAAAAAGAGAAGAAGAGACGTTTAAATACGAAGTCAATCGCGCCAGGCAAAAAGAAGAAGATGAATTCAAGGCAAAAAAGGATGCCTGGGAGAGAGAGCTTGCTGTCAAAAAAGAAGAGCTTGCCCAGGAAAAAGAGGAGCTGTTGTCGCTTCGAAAGCAAGTTGCCGATTTCCCTAAAGAAAAAGAAAAAGCAGTCAAAGACGCATGTGGCGAATTGGAAAAGAATTTAACTCACGAATTTGTCACCGAAAGGAAGCTCAACAATCAGGAAACAAATTCAAAGCAAGAAATACTGGCTTTAAAGATAGTCACTCTAACGCGAGAAAATACAGAAAAGACAAAAGAGATAGATATGCTCAAAAAAGCTCTTGATGAAGCCACAAAAGAAGTAAAAGATATTGCCGTACGGGTCATTGAAGCAAGTAGTTCCGTAGACAAAGCAAACATCCAAACAAACCAAAACAAACAATAGCCCTAGAAGATCTCAAATCCAAGGAATATATCCATTACTTGCACTACCCAAAAAGCCACAAACATGATTATAAATCCAACTACAGCATGAGTTATTCTATTTTTCCCCTGTTCCGCCTTCTTTGGATCGCCCATTGAAGTTAAATAATCAAACCCTCCCCACACCAGATAAATAAAAAGAGCAATCCCCGAAAAAGCAAAAAGTATTGGTACCGCAGCATTAATAATCGAAGCCAGAGTGGTAAATTTATATACCCCAGGCTGACCAGAGATAGTTGGCAACGGCCCTTCAATCGGCGTCCCATTAATTTCCAATCTTTGCGCAATTTTCATAATATTTATGGTACCGTAAAAGTAATTTTCGTATTTAGTGATTGTGCAATACGCTTCAAAAGTGGTAGGGACGGATTCGCATTCATTCTTTCCAATCTAGATATAACCGCCTGCCCAGTCTTAGCTTTTCTGGCTAAATCTTCTTGGCTCATTTTCTGTTTTAACCTAGCATCAATTATCTGACGGGCTATTTCATATTCTGGCGTAATCTTACTCTTGTTTCTCATTTGATATTTATTTTATGACAAATTTGTCATAATTTCAAGAAGATAAATTCAGCTTTACTCTGGATACGAAATGAGATACGATCATAAAAATAGATGAAAATACCGCTTTCCCATAATTGGATCATAGCTCTATCCAACCTCTGCAATAATCTCTCCGCTACATGGATAGCTGCCGCCTTGATCACGCCTACTTTTGCTCGCAATCCTAACTGGCTAGTTGTATTGATCGTATACATTCTCTATGCTATATTATTTTTAGTTATCAGCGTTCGTTTAAAGAATCTAGTAGGAAACCATGAATTTTGATTTTATCAATATCAGTATCGGTGCCCAAATCTCGCTTGGAATTGCGCTAATAGCGTCTCTTCTGGCTATATACGTTTTAGGCATTTTCAAAAAACCAAACAAAAAGAGATAAAACCAAGGGCTAGCCAAACCCCGGAATCCGAAGTATTTGCACGCCAATAACCTGAAGAATAAAGATGGAAAAGATAATTAGTAAAAGTCCTGAAATCGATGAAATCATAATTTCCTTGCCATTATTTATTCTCTCCGGATTACCCATAGAAGTCAGAATCAGAAATGCCCCATACAAAAAGTACAAAAACGCCACCCCCCCCGCCATCCCTAGTCCAAATGGCCAAACAAATTTCTTCAATATGTTCGGCACATCCGTCGGCACACAACCCACAGCCGTCCAGATACCTTTGTATTTTATGTCGTCTGACAAATAAGGGGCAGTAGGATATGGAACAACGCATTTTTCACAATCAGTTGGAGGTTCGCCTATCTTACTACTTCGACCAACCTGTTCACATAAGGGTTTAAGAGGAATTTGTGGTGCAGTACTAGTATGAATTATACTACATAATTGTGGACACTGATTACAAGGGTCAGATTGATCATTACATTTTTTCTCATTACATACAAGATTTTTACATTCAGAACTATCCGGTTTTGTAGGAATAGGCGTATCAGTAAGTTTAGGTTGCTCTCCAGTTTCGGTAATATCAAATTTTCTGAAGCATCCGATTTTAGAACGATCAGGATCTATAACAATTATTTGGTATGTGTTTAAATCAGGTATAAACTTCTTTCCTAAATCCTGCTCAAACCATAATTGGTTATCTTTTTTATAAATCCGAGCCCTACCTTCTCTAATAAGTCCCTTTGCACCATAAAGATATGTAACAAGCTCTTGCCCCTCAAGCAAATCGGTTCTATTGCCCAAGAACTTACCCTCGACGATCCATATATTAGAAGTCCGTGTAAATAAAGGTACACGGTTTTCATTAATTAACATAAATTCGCAACTTGCAGGTAAAGGAGGTGATGCGGGAATATTTGGCAAAAAAGTAATAAAAAAATTAATTTTAGTAGCAGTATCGTCTCTTCCTCCAATTCCAGATTGCCTCCACATAATAATTTGATCAGTATACTCTCTGTCAGAAACCCCCCATGGGCCATCCATAACACCCTCAAACAATCCATCTTTATCTGTTGTGAAAGTATAGCGTATAGCAGGTTCTGGAAGATCAAGAGTAAATTGTCGAACTTTAAATTCAGTATTTGGCTGATCAGTTTCAACGTGAAGTTTTATATCATTCACAGGATAAATGAATCCCGGAGGAGAACTATCTACTTTTATAACTTTGTAATTAACACCTCCCACGTTATCAGCATGACACAGATAATAATTAGTGAAAGGAGGAACCGGAGCATCATAGCAAGAAGCTCTTGTTCCCCAAGTATCTGCGGAAACATCTCGAGGAAATAAAACCAGGTAAATAATAAAAAGCAAAAAAAAGAAAATATTTTTCATCTTACCCCAGCCCCGGAATGCGCAATAAAAATTTCATTAAAATTGACAAAAGGGCAATCATATGGTATAAATAATATATCTTGCCTCGCATGCATGCATGCGAGGTAGTTTTTTTATCTAATAGACTTAATTACCTGCTTTTCCTCCATTTTCAGCAGGTGTAAATTTTGCCTCATTGTTCTAGTTAGTTTTTTAAATTTCGGCATATGCTTAAATGTAATAATATAAACGCCGAAAAAGGCAAATGATTTAAACATAGTTTTATTTTCTAAACATAAAACGATAATTTTTTTGTTTAATCTTCTAACTGCAAACAACGCCTCCATAAAATCCGCATCTCCTGACATGAGAAAAATTTGTTGATAATAATTTCGATGGGCAAAATCAATCACATCCACAGCCAATTTCACATCTACCTCTTTTTCTTTACCGCTTACTTTTGACCTGTATCCGGTGAAAAACGCAACATTTTTTGTATTTTTTACACTTTTATAAAAGAATGCCTCATTTTTAAGGTATTCCTTTTGCTTCTTAGTAGGTCGCTTAGGTTGGGGTGAATAGGAAGCATAAAAGTAGATCTTATCAAAATGGATATCTAATTTTGTTTCTATAAGATCGATAAATAATGAGAAATCCAAATATTTATCCGGACCAAAAAGATCAAATTGCCCGGAATAAAGATTGCTACCATCAATAAAGAAAAAAGTTTTTTTCTTCATATCTCACCCAAACCCTGGCACTCGTAAGACATCTACTCCCACAAACCGAAGTAAGAATACGGAAAATATAATTAAAAGCAGGCCGAATATTGAAGAAATCACTATACTCTTTCCATTATTGAGTTTTTCCGGGTCACCAGAGGAGGTTAGTATCATCGCTGATCCTCCTATAAATGCCAGGAAAGCAAGACCTCCTGATATTGCAAACACAATATTGAGTATCGATCTGACAAATTGATCAGGTTTTGTTGATATACACCCAGCCACGGTCCAATAGGTATTAGACTTTAAGCTACCATTTTTATCATATAGGCAAGAAACACATCGCTTATGGTCTGGCGGCTTCTCCTGTCCCTGACAATATCCACAAAGATCACACGTCGGCCCCTTCTTGGCCGCATACAAAAAAGGAGGATTAACAGAAATTAAAAACAATAATAAACTAATAACGAATAACGAATAACGAATAAATCGCATTATATTTCCAGTCTAGCAGAAAGCAATTATCTCGGGCAAATACAAATCTTCCGTTTGGTATAATAAAAAGACTTCCAAAATCCATGAGTAAAATTTTATTTTTCATTTTATTCCTACTACTCACTACTCACTACCTACTACCCCCTATTGCTCACGCCGACGAGCTTTCGGATATCGAAAAAAAATTGTCAGAACTCCGTAATGCTCTGGCTCAATCAATCGCCGCCACCACTCCTCTTCAACAAAATTATGATAAACTCCAAGCCCAACTAAACGATATCCAACTAAGAATTAAAAAAACCGAAAACGATATAGCCCAAAAAGAAAAAGAGGTAAGAGAAGGCGAAGAAATATTGACCGTCCAGACGGAAATCCTCAACCGCAAAGTCAGAAATTATTATAAAAACAGCGCCGATTATACAACCAGCCTCTTTCAACTCTTCTTAGGTAAACCCCTCGACGACTCCCTTCGCGAATTTGGCTATCAAAAAAAAGTTGTAGACAGTGACAAAGAAACTATCATAAAAATTGTCCTCTATATCACAGATCTAGAAAAGAAAAAGAAAGAATTGGAAGGTCAAAAGGCTCGCCTCGCCGTGATTAAAGAAGAAACAGATAAACAGGCAACAGCCTTAAACGCAGAAATTCAAAAAGCTCGCGCCTATCAGTCTGAAATATCAGGTCAAATCGCCCAATTGACCGCCCGCCAAAGAGAGCTCATTTCAAAAAGGCTGGCCAGTTTAAATATTCCCCGTTCGGCAGGCACCTCCCTCAGAGGATGTGCGGATGATAGAGGCATAGACCCGGGTTTTTCACCTCGATTCGCCTTCTTTACTTATGGCGCCCCCCATCGAAATGGCATGAATCAGTATGGAGCCTGGGGCAGAGCCAAAAAAGGCCAAAACGAAGAGCAGATATTAAGTGAGTATTATCCTGGCATGTCTTTGAAAAAAGACTACGACCAAAATGTCCAAATTACTACTACCACCGGCTGGTCCGGTTCAATCGAAGATTATGTCAAAAGGATTTACGAAGTTCCCGATTCCTGGACAGACAATAATTCCGCCGTATTAAAAGCCCAGGCAGTTGCCGCTAGGACCTACGCCTTGAGAGTTACGGAAAATGGATCAAAACCTATTTGTACCACCGAACAATGCCAGGTTTTCAAACCAGATCCCAAAGGTGGGAACTGGGAGAATGCAGTAAACGATACTCGGGGTTGGGTGTTGATAGACGGCGGCGGTCCCGGCTTTACCCAATACGCCTCAACTCATGGCGGCTATATCTTAAATTTGGGCAAATTCGATGGAGAAGGAGGAAATCCGGGAAATTTCAGCGATTTGAATGAAAGAGCATATGATAAAGAATCACCCTGGTTTTACTGCGATTGGGGAGCTCGCAGTCAACATGCAAATACAGCCTGGCTAAAATCGGAAGAAATAGCCGACATTGTCAATGTCATCCTCCTTGTTAAAAATGATAGTTCGGCAGGAGAACATTTATATCAAACCGACAAGCCCCACCCCTATGGTGGAGAAATCTGGAACGAAGAAAAGGTCAGACAGGAGTTGAAAAATAAAGGAATTACCCCCTTTACCAGTATTTCTGATATTTCAGTCAGTGCCGATTTCGGCTCGGGCAGGGCAACATCCGTCAGTATAAATGGAAGCGCCGGCAGCCTCGGCCTTGATGCGGCAGAATTTAAAGATTGGTTCAATCTTCGCGCCCCCGCCAACATCCAGATTGTCGGTCCGTTGTATAATGTCGAAAAGAGATAAAAGCCTATGCCTGACATATTTGTGGCTCCCGACAATCCAAAACCGAAAAAACTTACGCGCCCTAAAGCTCCCAAGACTACCAAAAACCAACACGAAAAGGCGAGGTTATTTTCCGCCTTCTCCTTTATGCCCTCAGATCTGCGCTTCCAGATGCAAGAGCCGGGTGAAACAGTCGTCTTACTTCTCCGCGCTCATTTGATTACCAATATTCCCTGGGTCGTGACAGCCATACTTTTATTAATCTTACCCTTTTTTCTTATTCCTCTCCTTACTGCTTCTGACATTTTCCCTGTTTCCATACCCCCAAATTACCTCACCTTCGCGATACTCCTTTGGTACATGATTACATTTAGTTTCGTCCTGGTAGAATTTCTTCTCTGGTATTTCAATGTTTCCCTAGTGACATCGGAAAGAATCTTGGACATAGATTTCCACAATATCCTCACCAAAGACATAGCCGAAACCCGCATCTCAAACGTCGAAGACGTCGACTCTCAAATAGGCGGATTTATAAGATCTCTTTTTGATTATGGAGATGTATTTGTCCAAACGGCAGGAAAACATGCCAACTTTGAATTTCTTGCCGTCCCTCACCCCCAAAGGGTAGTAAAAATAATAAATCAACTAGTCGGCAAAATAGACGACGAAGGCCCATAAGATATGATCGACACTATTATAACTAGTCTAATCACCTCTCCTTTGATTATCGTCAAAATCGCCATTCTTATTCTTTTACTGCTCTATCTTGCCTTTGGATTTATTGTCTACCGCCAGACACAGGTAATGACAAAAATAATAGAGGCAGATGTTTCTCCCACCGTTCAACTTTTTGCCCTCATTCATCTCTTGGGAATAATATTTGTTTTTCTCTGGGCTTTTTTAACATTATAATTAATTAATACCATATGAAACTACAAACTGCTCGAGTAGTCGCAAGCGGAGATGACAACGCCTTTGGGCATACCGTTATTGTCAACAATACTTTTGTTCTTTTTGAAATAAAAGGAAAACCCGAGCATCCTGCCCCCAAATTGGGAGAAACACTGATACACTCTCTTTCCCAAAGATTAACTACCCATCCGATAGACAGTCTCGAATCCCAGAAATCTCTACTTCACCTTGTCAAAGAAAAAAACCTGCCTGCCGGCAGGCACGGAGAACTTGCCACAATCATTATAGCCACCTTTCTAGAAAATATATTGTATCTCTCGCTTTATGGTGATGGAATCGTCTGGATAAAAAGACACGGGAAAGTTGTTCCCCTTCTTAATAAAGAAGGATCAATGTCAGGCGAGGTCTTTGCAAATGATCTCTTAGTCTTGGAAAACGGATCCGCCGTTAAAACAATTAGCCCCGAGACAGTAAAAAAAATAGTCTCCGAACACGATATTGAGACCATAGAAGAAAAACTAACTTCCTATACTTTAGGAGAAAACACCATCCCCGGCGTGGCCCTAATTATCCTCAAAGTTACATCATCAGCACAAACTCTACCGCCTCAACCCCCAATCTCCAAAGGATTATCCCTCCCCAAACCAGATATATCTGGCATAAAAGATGGAGTTTTATCATTCATCAAAGATAAAGTCCTTCAAGAAGAAGATCCGATGATGGTTGTAGTTCCTCAAAAAAGAAAAACCAAAATGATTCTTATCACCATTGCCTTAATTCTTCTTATCCTTTTTGCCGTTTCTTTGAGTTTTGGCATCAGTAATCAATTTGGAAAAGTAAAAAAAGAAGATGTAGAAAAGACCGTCGAGCTAATCAGTCATAAATACGATGAAGCCGTAAGCTTAATAGACCTCAATCCCGAAAGGTCAACAGGCTTACTCAAAGAAGCAAAGAAAGAAGTAAATTCACTTTTAAAGAGCCTTCCTCAAGACTCCCTCGAATATAAAAAAACCATAAGTTGGCTGCAAAAAATCGAAGAGCAAGAAATAATTGCCGGCAGGATCTATCAACTCCCAGAAGTACCCCTTCTTTTTGATTTGGAAATTATAAGAGATAATACCCAAGGCTCAAAGATGGCTATTTATGACAAAACAATAGTCGTCCTCGATGAACAGGGAAAAAGATTATATGCTCTGACCTCCGCAGGAAAGCAAGGTAGGATCATTGCCGGACCAGATGTCATAAAAACCGCCAAATCACCCTCAATCCACGGAATTAACTCATATATTGTCAATTCTGACGGCATTATAAGAATAGATACCAGAAATAATACCTCAGGCAAAGTAATCGACAAAGACTCAGAGTGGGGGAGTATCGGCAGTGTAGTAGCTTATGCCGCCAACATCTATCTTCTCGACAAAACCAAAAACCAAATCTGGAAATACGTAGTTACAGAAGACGGGTTTACAGACAAAATTGCCTATCTCGCCGAAGACGTCAAACCAAACTTTTCCGACACCAAATCCATGTCTATAGATGGTTCCATCTGGGTTTTAGCAGGAGATGATATCCTCAAATTTACCCAAGGCAGGCTGGATGTATTTAATCTTCACGGGGCAGAGGATATGGAATTAAATCCCGATGCCATTTATACCAATGAAGAACTAGACGATATTTATGTTCTCGAGGGAATAAAAGGCCAAATAGTAGTCTACACCAAAGATGGCGCTTACAAATCCACCTACGAATCACAAAGTCTAAAAAATGCCTCCGATCTAGTCGTAGATGTAGAGAGTAAAAAAATAATTGTCCTCAACGCTAGCAAAATCTTTGTCATAGATATAAAATAATTCCAATCCGCCCCCCGGCGGACCACGATGAAAATTTCCAACCGACGTGCCTATCATGACTATACCATCCTTGAGGAAATCGAAGCAGGCATAAATCTAATTGGCGCAGAAGTAAAATCGGTTAAAAGCGGCAGAATGAGCCTTGAAGGCTCATTTGTTCGCATCATAGGAAGTGAAATTTATCTCGTCAATGCCCAAATTTTTCCCTATCCCTACGCCCGTCCCGAAGGCTATGATCCCAAGAGGACACGCAAGCTTCTTCTTCACAAAAAGCAAATCATCGCCCTCAAAAGCAAAATCGAGGGGTCAGCCTTGACTCTCATACCCCTCGAATGTTACATCAAATCCGGTCTCATCAAGCTCAAAATAGGTTTGGGACGCGGTAAAAGACAGTACGAAAAAAGAGAGAAAATAAAAAGAAGAGATATAGATAGAGATGTTCAAAGAGAATTAAAAAGCAAAATATAAAACCCGC
>CAZJBV010000005.1:58887-75367 GCA_964544585.1 uncultured Gammaproteobacteria bacterium
AGAGATATAGATAGAGATGTTCAAAGAGAATTAAAAAGCAAAATATAAAACCCGCTTCTAAAGCGGGTCTTATTATTGTGGAGATGGGGAGTTTTGGACTCCCGTCCGGAATATTTCCAGAAAAACATCTACAAGCTTAGTCCGTTGTAAGATTTCCTTTTTTCATATTCCAACGAACAATCAACAAAAAAAGTAAGACAAAGTCTTTATTCCTTATCTTGTCAAAATAAAGAATGCATCCTGACTGTATTTACACCTGTACTATCCCATCAGGAAAAGACAATAAAGATGACCCTTAAGCGTGCAAGACTGCAAACTGTCGGGTACCGAAAGCTAATGCTCCCAGTTCGTCAATAGATTCATTGACATTTATTTTTGACCGGTTGTTACGAGAAACGATCATCTCGGCTTGCAGTTTTTAAAGAGCCATCCCGTCGATTCAGTACATCCCCAAGGCATATATTATACTATATTTTGTCTATTTCTGCTTTTTGGCGTATATTACTATAAAACTATTTGTCTATGACTGAAATAATACATCCTACAGCATCAACCCAATTTTATCCCGCGTTACCGCGAAAATATATTCCCAGATTAGGTTACTATTCTCTTGACCAGATTAAGAATAAATTTCCTCTTAAATACCACCCCGCAAAATACCAACTCTCTGTAGCTCCTCATCCAAAATTACATCTTCCAGATATAAATTATATTCCTCTTGATGAGGCAGTTTCTGAATTAGCTTTGAAATGGCGGTTACTTAGTTCTTCCCGCGTTGCCGCAGATGAAAAAACATTAGCGCCCAATCTTGGACCCGAAATGCTACCATTTATAGCCTTCGCACCTACCACAGAAGTCCTTTTCAAAAACACCATTGTTCCAGCTGTCAAAAGGCATGCATTGGAATCCAGTAAGAGACAATTGGCCGTTGACTATGTTTCTTACCTGTTCCCATTTTGGTCAAAAAAAGAACTGGGGGATGATGTTGATATCGTAGAAGGAGAGTTATCCAAACTTATCCAAGAAGGAGGGACTTTGCCAAACGATGTGGGAGCAGTGTATCTTGATTATCCTCCCAATCAAGTAAGTAAACAAAACGCATATAGTTTTGAACAATTGGTCAAATTTATAAATATGCATCCCAGTGTATTGTTTATTGTTGATGAGGCCAATCTTTATTTTTCTGGAGTATCGGATAGTGCAAACGACCTCATGTTTACCACACAGTATAAAGAACCAGCAAAAGAAAGGCTTACTGCTGAAAATAATTTAGTCATTGTCACCAACTCAACCACCAAAGCGATAGGCAGTTCAGGCTGTGCGGTTGCCGTAGGTACCAACCCGGCTATGGATCTTTTAAATAGAACTATTGCTAGCAAATTACCCATTGTTTTAGGATTTGATAAAGATTCATTTAAGTCTTCCCGTCAAGTTTTAGAACTAGAAAGAATAGACAAAGGAACTGAATACTTTTCCAGTAATGCATACGAATTCAGACAAACAATAGTTCAAAATAGAGAAAAGTTAAGAACCTATCTTCATGGATTATTTGGAAATACCAGCACCTCACCGGATTTGATTGTTAGTGGCGCAAGAATCATCCTTGACGCTACCGCATTTGGCTTCCAAAATGCCGGTGAACTCTGTAAAGCTCTTTTTCGCAATTACTCTATCGCCACTAAACCTGCCAATGTTTATGCCAGTCCCAAAAAAGCTTTTGAATTTGGTAAATATGTTCATATGACAATTCCCTGGAATGATGAAATAATGTCTGCGGTTTCAAATGCATTTCAACAATTAAAAAACCAGCAGAGACAAGCAAATTAAATTTAGCTAGCTTCCATGCGCCAAAACAATCGCCCACACTTTCCCAGCTCCATTTGCCTTCAAAACTTTTCCACACTCCATCAGTGTTGCCCCCGTCGTCGACACGTCATCAACAAGACATACATTTTTATTTGAAATTGTAAAAGACGAATTATAAGAAAACGAACCGATAATATTTTTTCTTCTCTCATCTCCCCTTAAATCTACCTGTGGCTTTAAGTATTGAACTCTCGAAAGTATTGTAGTCTCTATCGGCACAGAAAATCTCGTTCCGATTGCCCTCGCCAAAAGTTCTGCCTGATTATATCCGCGCAACCTCTCCCGCTTTCGGGATAAAGGTACAGGCACAAAGTAATCAAATTTTGGCAGAAACGAAGGATATAAAGATACTAAAAGCGACGAAAGTTCCGTAACCAAATCCGTGACAGAATGATACTTCAAAAGCCTAATGGCCCTCTTCATCGCACCTTTATAATATGTGAGAGCAAAAACTCCATCTATCATTCTCGGAGTTTTACAAATAGGATGAGTCGATCCATCAAAAGAATGCCTTTTACAAACTATGCAAAAAGGGGGAATTATTTCAATTTTTGCCTTGCACCGAATACAAAAGTAACTTCCAATCTTCCCACACCCCACACACCGCCGAGGAAAAAGAATATTTAAGATTAATTCTGGTATATTCATTATATGTTGATTCCCGACCGTTTCTTTCCTCTCGTCATCTTAATTGGATTTTTTCTTAATACATTATTTTTCCTTACATTATTCTTTATCCCAAAATACCTCCGCATATCTCCTCAAAAAATAAAATCACTTCCAAAAATAATTTATCTTATTTATCTAATATATGCCTTTATTTTGCCAGGTGAAATCCAAGATGTAGGTTTATTTTCCAGTGTCGGCTATATCTTAAGACAAAATCTAGATTTTTATCAGATTGATGTTTCTCACGGAACCTATCCTTTTTTCCCTTTTATGGCATTCTTCTACATCATCGCCAATTGGATAAATGAAGTTCTTCCTATTCTTAGATTTTCTTTTATAGTCAAAATTACACTAATTCCTGTTCTTTATTTTCTCAGTCGTGAAATTCCAGATTATAGACAGAGACTATTTTTTCTCCTCAGTCCCGTTGTTTTTGCTCCAGTTATCATCCATGGTCAGGCAGACATTCTAGTAGTTTTGTTTCTAATTTTAGCCATAAAACAAATTCGGCAAAAGCCAATTCTTTCAGGATTATTTTATTCTCTCTCAATCCTTACCAAAAGCTGGTCGGTTTTTCTATTTCCTCTCTTTCTCTGGCATTTTCGCTTTAGAAAAATTCTTCCCTTCATCATAGCCTTTATTCTTCCTATCTTTCTTGATGTATTTATCTATACCAGACTATTCCACTCAAGCTTTAAGGTAGTATTGAATGCAGCACTCGGCCATCCGGGAAGTGGGACAGGAGAGTCTGGATTGAGTCAATTTATTTTTCTACTTCCAAAATCTTTAAACCAATTTATATTTCAAAACCACAGAATATTCACTTCTCTTTTTTTCTTTCTTTTTTATCTGATTATTTTTCTCAAAAAAGTTAATCCTCTAAAAGGGGCAAAAGTTATTTTATTAGTCTTCAACGTCTTTTCCCTAGCCTGGGGAGTACAATATATTATTTGGCTTCTACCCATCGCTTTTATCGATAAAGACTATCTCAATGCCAAAATTTATTCCATCTTAAGTATTCCTTATTTAGTCTTAATGTATTTTGCCATCACCCACGAAAAATTTCTCTTAACCAACATTCTCAAACCTACCGATCCAATCGTCCTTTTCTCCCTTTTATTACCCTGGTCCTTTTCCGTCTTTTGGTTATGGAGAGAAATGTCTCGATCAAGTTTAATTCAGAAGCTAAGAATGATATAATTCCAAGCGAGGGAGGTGTCCGATAGTTGGTCAATTCGGGGAGTTTGCTAAACTCCTGAGTCCAAAAGGCTCACGTGGGTTCGAATCCCACCGCCTCCGCTAGTTTAATTCCTTTACCCTCTCTACTTTTATCACGGAGGGTTCGCCTAATGGTATGGCACTAGTCTTGAAAACTAGCGGGAGAAATCCCTTACAGGTTCGAGTCCTGTACCCTCCGCAAGTCGTGAGGTGGTAGTTTTCCACTTACTGTGCTTCACTTTGCTCCATAAGTCCAGTGACGAATTAAATAAAGCCATACCCATTCAATTAATGTTTAAGGATTTAGCTTCAAACTCAGTTAATTTAGCTTTAATAGGTAAATTCTATACCTATTTTTAACCAATACTTGACTTATTAGATGTTTAGGTATAGAATAGGTAAAGTATATACCATTAGTTTACCTATTATTTACCTATGGATATATTCAAGCTAGAAAAACCAGATTTAAGTAAAATAAATCCTGCTAAGATATTGGATATATTCTCCAAGAATAATCAAGAAATTGGTGAGGTTATAACAAACGCCTCCGAACCGAAATATTTGTATTGGGATAGTTTAAAGCATATAAAACCTCCGAAAGGATTAACTATTGAAGAATTTTGGTGGCTTATTAAACAGATTAGACAAATTACTTCAAGAAAAACACCAATAAAAACAGAGAAAGGAGAATACTTTGCTTGGATTAGACCTTTTTCAGCAGATGAAAATTTACACAAAATTGACGTTAAAATAGGAGGAGAAATATTCCAGCATTATTCTCATATAATCACTCCTTATGGAAAACAAAGATTATTAACAAAAAGTATAATCGAAGAATCCATAGCATCAAGTCAACTAGAGGGCGCCGCTACTACTACTCCGATTGCTAAAAAAATGCTGCTTGAAAATAGATCACCAAGAAATAAATCAGAAAGAATGATAGTAAATAACTATAGAACAATGCAGGCATTAAAAGAGAAATATAAAGATGAGAAATTATCAGATTCAATTTTGCTGGAAATTCATGAGTTAATAACTAAAGATACCCTGGATTCCGTAAATGTTGGGCGTTTTAGAAGAAACTCCGATAATATCACAATAAATGATGGAATAAATAATATCTTTTATTTTCCACCTGATGAAAATTTTGTAAAAGAACAATTACCAGAATTAATTCAATTTGCAAATGATGAAGACGGTGGAAGTTTTATGCATCCAATAATAAAGGCAATTTTCCTTCATTTTTGGCTTGGGTACCTCCATCCTTTTTATGATGGAAATGGAAGATTAGCTAGAACATTATTTTACTGGTATTTAATGAAGAAAGGTTATTGGGCTATTCAGTATCTACCTATCTCTTTAGTTATAAAAAATGCTTACATTGAATATGGCATGTCTTTTGTTTATTCAGAGCAGGATGGTAATGACTTAACTTATTTTTTTGATTTTCATATGCGTAAATTGCTACTAGCTATGAAAAATTTTGATGATTACATCCATAGAAAAGTTCAAGAAAATTCATTGTTGGAAAGCATATTAGAAACAAAATATAAATTAAACGACAGACAAAAAGAGTTAATTAGATATATTTTGATTAAAAGAGTAGACAATTATATTACTCCCTCATCGTATATTGAACTTTATAAGATAAGTAAAGTGACAGCATTAAAAGATTTATTGGAATTAGAAGCACAAAAATTGGTTTATAGAAAAAAAATTGGAAGAAATACAAGATATATAGGGACAGAAGAATTATTTAAACAAAGCAAGAAAAGTTAATGTTTCAATAAACCAAATCTTTAAAGATTAATGCCGAAAAATAGGTTATAATACTGTAAATGGTGCCCCGCAAAACTACTTCCTAGCAAAAAGTATCCCATACGGCGTGTTTCTTCCCGGTCCGGCTATATATCTTCCGCTAAACCACAAGGCTGTCGACCCTCCACTATCTAAATTTAAAGCACTCTGAATTCCAAGAGCCTTCAAAACATGAGCCACTTCGGCAACTGTAGCGTTGTGAACAACTCCAATATAAACAGTATTTCCCGTGACTCCTATAAAACTGCGATTTCCTTTGGATCCCTTTTTTGGATCCCCATCCCCACCAAATGTAATATTTCCTCCCGACAAAAGCATCGGTTGTGCTGCAATTACAGAGTCTACTCCCGTATCCCTTCCCCATTCGGAAGAAGCCCCCACAAATCTGGCAGAATTTCCCGAAAATATAACTGCCGGAACATTTGAATAAACATTATTATCAGAATTGAAATAAACTTTATTTTTATTCATCAAAAGCGTATCAAATGAATTTTTTTTATCACTACAGCTCGGATACTCCGCCGGACAAAAATATGGCCCATTTATCCCAGCATATGCCCCACTTCTTCCCGCATAAGAGGCAAGTGAATCCACCGGACAATCATTTCCGCATGTACTGTCAGAAGCCGTATCGACAATCACCCGAGTCGAGTTAAGATCTCCCGTAATAATATCAACCAAATATTGTCCAATATCTATTTGCACAGTCTGGCGTCTATATCCAGAGGAGGGTGGAGCATTTTCTACCGGAACATTTTTGGGAATCGTAAATGTCGAGGCAACTGTCGCCTTAGTTTTTTGAATTTCTGCTTTAAGAATCTTTAATTCTGCCGTTCCCGATGCATAATTTCTCTTTGCCAAATATGTCAAAGAATCAGAAAGCATTGCCTCCAAAGTGGCAGTTTTGGCCTGATTTCCGGCAAGATCAATAAGTTGTTCATAAAGACTTACTGCTTCGAGATAAGCAGTATTAATATTTTTTATTTCTTCCTCCAAAGCCTTATTTTTAACATATTGATCTTCTTTTTTTAGAACTTCCAGTTCATTTACCACCTTTTTCAACTCTTTTTCTGTTGCAGATAGTTTGCTCGATAGGTTCTGACTTTCATTTCTAAAATTGAATGCTAGAAAAGTAGTGGAAACAAATAAAATAAAAAAACCGGCTATTCCAAACATTGCCTGCACTGACAATCTAAATTTCGGAATATTCAAAAACTCTAGAACTTGTTTCATAAAAATAGTCTATCATATGATAAAATGAAACTATGGAAAATCCTTCTCCCAAAATAGACGACGCCCTAAAAGACAAAGTAGATTTAAATAAAGTTCTTCTAGTTTGGACCGGTCCCTCACATCCATTCAAAAAAAAAGATAGGATTTTTTATCAAACAGTCGCCGCCCTTACATTTTTACTTGTTGCCATTGTCTTTTTTATTCAAGACTTTCTTCTTATTGCCGTAATTCTCGCCATAGCCTTTGTCGTCTACGCCATTTCCTCATATCCTCCTGTTGACGTAGAGCACAAAGTCACTCCGGCAGGATTTGAAAATGCAGGCAGACTATTTCACTGGATAGAACTCTACGGATTCTGGTTTGAAGAAAAATGGGGGTTTAAAACCCTGGTCATCCAAACCAGACTCTCATTTCCAGCTCAAATCCGCGCCGTCCTTCGCGACGTATCAGAGGCTCAAGTAAGAGACATTATCGGTAGATATCTCATTCATCTGGAAACACCTCCCCGCAGCTGGGTTGATTCCGCCTCTGATTGGCTGGGAAGAAAAATTCCACTCGAGTCGACCAAGTAGATATCCCAAGCTCAAAATACTATAATACTCAATACATCTGTGCCCGTAGTTCAACGGATAGAACACAACGTTGCGGACGTTGCGGTTGGAGGTTCGATTCCTCTCGGGCACGCAACGTACAAAATCAAAGATTTTTACGTTGCTGAGACGTAAAATTACTTTAGTAATTTGTACATCTCTCCACGGAGGAGTACCCAAGCGGTCGTACGGGAACCGTCTCGAAAACGGTTTAGGTCGTAAGGCCTACGAGAGTTCGAATCTCTCCTCCTCCGCCTTCAAAATGAGGACTTTCTTAGTAGTTTTTATCTTCATTTTTAGCTTAATTTCTATATTCGTTCTCACTTCGATTTTGACAATTTTTGTATCTTTCATTCTCGAGCCTTGGAAATGTCAAACCATCAATAATATTACTAGTTGTACAAAGCTATCTACTCTAAACAAGGAGTTATCACAATTAATAATTACCATTGTTTCTTTTATTCCCGCCTGGCTGTTTGCACCAATCAGTATATTCTCGAGTATAGGTGAAAAAATCTATCAAGTAAGGATTGTAACCTTCCGACCTACTGATTGGGATTCTCAGTATTTGCCAGCCATAAGATTTGGATTGATTGCCGCAGGGATATATTATCTGATTATCGGCTTCGTTATAGCATATTTTTTAAAATTGCGAAATACAAAAAGAGGACGAATGATTCTTATAACTTCATTACTTACTATTCAGACAACAATTTTTATACTGGCTCGAAAAGTAAACTTTGTACCTTAGCTAAACTTCACTTATACACACTCCCTCTATAATCTACTGTTATTTAAGTTATAGTCTCTTTTTTGGTACAATTAATGATCTTATGACGCGCGAATTTTCAGCCGGTGGTATTGTTTTTCAAAAAAGTGGCAAAAAAGTTTTATGGTTAGTTTGCCAACATTCCCAACACAAAGGTTGGGTCTTTCCCAAAGGATTGATTGGCGACACGATAAAAGATGAAAAAAGTGAAGATACAGCAGTCAGAGAGGTGGAAGAAGAAACAGGCATCAAAGCAAAAATAATAAAAAAACTGCCAAATCCGGCTACCTACTGGTACGTCTGGCAGGGAGATAAAAGATTTAAAACAGTAATCTATTTTCTGATGGAATATGTCAAAGGCGACATTGCAAAGCACGATCATGAGATGCAGGATGTAGAATGGCTGCCAACCGATAAAGTACTCGATCGATTAACATATAAGTCTGATAAAAAAGCTTTTCAAGAGGCGCTTGCCCTCGTAGGCTAATGGACCTGCCTGCCGGCAGGCAGGTAGACCGCAGTTGATTTGATTTAAAATGCGCCTGTAGCTCAACGGACAGAGCACAAGATTCCGGATCTTGGGGTTGGAGGTTCAATTCCTCTCAGGCGCGCATCAAAATATGATAAATTTTCTAAAAGATATCGCCCAAAATACGGGAAAGGTCATCCTAGAGGAAAAAAAATCTCTCAGAGTCGATAAAAAATCTCGCCGGGAAATAGTTACCAACGCAGATATCAAAGCCGAAGAGTATATAAGAAAAAGAATTTGGGAAAAATATCCCGAACACACCATCCTCGGAGAAGAATCCTACGATATAAAAAAAGATTATTCAAAAGAAAAAAATCTTTGGATCGTCGATCCTATAGACGGCACCACCAATTTCGCCCAAGGATTCCGAGAATATGCTATTTCTATTGCCTATTATCACGATCAAATAGCCAAAACTGCTGTAGTTTTTTCTCCCGAAAGAAACGAGCTTTTTTGGGCAGAAGAGGGGAGAGGTGCATATAAAAATAATAAAAAAATCCATTCATCCACAAAAAAAGATATCAAAGATACCGTTATTGGAGGAAGTTTTTGCTACCAAACAGAAAAAGTAGACGGTATTTTCGACTTTTGTAAAGACCTTTATCACTATATCAAAACGATGAGATTTATCGGAAGCGCCGTTTTGGATTTTTGCCTTACGGCAGAAGGCGTTCTTGATGGGTCATTAGGTTATTGTCTCAAACCCTGGGATACCGCAGCCGGATTTTTAATAGCCAAAGAAGCGGGTGCTATAACTACAAAACTCGATGGAGGAAAATGGAATATTTTTCATCCGCAGGTAGTTACCGCCAGCCCCCATATTCATAATGAATTATTAAAAATTTTCCGCATCCTCAATTTGCCATAAATCCCCAATCTGCTAAAATACCAACACCAGGAGGAGTCAGATAGTGGTTCATTCTACGCGCTTGGAAAGCGCGCGGGCGCAAGCCCTCGTGGGTTCGAATCCCACCTCCTCCGCAGATCGTGAAGAGGAAACGTCTATCTGAGACTTCTTATATCTTTATGAAGTACTTCCACCAAAAAGTTTCTTGCCTTCATTATTTTTATCCCCTCATATTCTTCAATATCAAGTAAGTGTCTATCTCCGGAAATTATATAGGAAGCATTTCCTTCAATTGCTGCGGCGATAAATTTGTTATCATCAGGATCGGCTCTAACAATGTCAACTTCTAAAGTCCCAGGAGTTATTACTGTCTGGCTTGATACTGCTTGAATCATTTCTTGAATATCTTCAAGTTTAAGAAAGAAATGAGTCTGTAGTTCCTTTCGCTCCAAAACTTCTTTTATTTCAGAGAGAATTGGAAATGAGATTATTAGTAAAAATTCCTTCTTACGCCATGATTCAAGCAAATAATATGGGATAGAATCGGATTTAGCTGTACCGGAGACAACCAGATTTGTATCAATTACCACCCTTAGCACGTTTTTCTCTCCTGACAGTTTTTACAGCTTCATCAACTATCTGTTTCACTTCTTTAGTAAGGATGCCTCTTGTCCTTGCTCTAATTCTATCGAATACCTTAAATCCTTTTTCCCATTCTTCATTGGTAAATCTTTTTGTTGGATCTGTTAGAAATTCATACTCTTTATAATCAATGAGGACTACCTGAGGTTTATTAAAGCGAGTGATAATTATTTTCGTTTTCCCATAGACAGCAGTATTAAGCATTTCAGAAAACTTATTTCTGGCATCCTGGGCACTAACTGTTTGTGTCATATCGTACTCCTTTATGTTCCATAATAGTACAATATGTAATAAATGTCAATAAGTAACAAAATGTAACTTCTGCTATAATTTTTCCATGAGTAATACACTCTATCACCTCGCTAATGATTATATAAATTTCGCCATAGAAGGTAAAAAAGTACGTATCCCTTATGCAATCGAGAGGCATGCTATCAAAAAATACGGCATTGGAAGTAGTGCTGATGTTCCCACAACAGGAAGATTTGAAAATTTCGCCGGAAAAGGAACCACAGAGCAAATAAGAGACGCATTAATAAAAACAGCAAAAAAAGAAAAATTTAACTTATCATCTGCCACAACTGCACAAATATATAAATTCATGGAATCTCATGGTATAGGAATTGATTGTTCAGGTTTTGTCTATAATGTGCTAGATGGATACTTACAAAAAGAAAGAAGAAAAAGTTTAGATACCCTCATTCTTCGTTATTCTGGATTATTTGGAAAAACAGAACGCTTTTTACTTCAAAAAAATAGAGTAAGAAGGACTAGCGCCGAAACACTAACAAATGACCTTAATACTATAAGAATAGAAAAAGTAAAAGACATAAAACCAGGTGAAGAAGTAACGGAAGAAATTACCAAATACCTCAAAGAGTACAACATCCAAGAGGGAGGTATTGTTTCTATTATCGGCGCTGTTGATAAATGCAAAGTAAGTACGATGACAAGAAAAGATGCAAATATAAATAAATTTAAAATATATAAAGAACCGCTTGAATTATCTGGTACAGGAGAGATAAAAGATGGGAAACGCATATTCATTGTGTCTTGGGTAGGGAAGGGAATATAGCAATTTCCGGACACCTACACTGGGCCAAAGTCAAAAGCTGGTTTGTAAATATTTTCCTTATCCCAGAAGTAAAAAAAATTAAATATCCTTATTAAAAGATTCTTAATCCAAAAATTCTCTCACCTTTTCAATTGAGAATTTATGCGGTGGTGCTTCTGGTTGTTCAAGCATTAAAATGATCTGCTCTGGTTTAAATTTTTTTACTTCAATCTTTACACACGAAGGACAATGAACATATTGTTCTTCACCATCAGGATATAATCTTCGAGTTGAAAATTCCGCATCGATTGTATCGGATTCAGGATTATTAGGTTTTTCCAGTCCTTGCTCCACAAAATATTTTACGCAACAAGGCTTATATCCCAAAAGGTAACCAGTGATAGCTGTTTGCTCAAGACCAGTTTCTATATCCAAGTTACCCCCGAAAATATCAGCTACAGCTTGCGCAAGAGATTTATCTTGTAAGTGATCTAAAAGCAATTCCATTTTACCCTGCAATTCTGGAATATCAGGAAGCTGAAGTCTCTTTCTTACGTCAGAAACTTTCTCTCTCTTGGCAACTGCATACTTCTCCGGTGATACTCCACCACCAACTCCCCGCTTTCTTAGTGCTTCTAATTGATCAGGTGTTGGTGGCCGGCGTACAATCGGTACAATTTCAAGACCAAGACTCGCAACATACTCAGTATCACAATCTCCTTCAAATACAGCAGCTGTTTTCTTACCCTCCGCGACCAATCTTGCCAGTCTATTGTATTCCTCAACGAAATTGATACGCCGAGTGGGCCCAACTACATTTTGCCCCAACTGATCAGCTTCTAACGCCATTTCCAAGAGTATAACATAGGAATAAATTTCTTTACATTCGACTAATATTCGACTATAATTAGACTAGTGTTTGAGCCAGCGTACACCATCACCAATAAACTCCTTGAAAATATAAAAAGCATAACTTCATTGGTTCACGATTTAAACCGAAAAAGATTCCCAAACCCCGTACTGGCCGAATTTATCAAAAATGCCGAAAGCCTCTCCGTCCATGCTTCAACCAGTATTGAAGGCAACCCCTTACCCTTAACTGATGTGAAGCGAATTTTAAAGCATAAGCCGGAAAACATTCGAGACAGCGAACAGGAGGTACTAAATTACAACGAAATCCTCAAAGAAATAAATAAAAAACTGGAGAAAGAATCAATTTACTTAACGTTAGATTTGATTCTTTACATCCAAAAAAAAATTACCCATAAACTTATCCCGTCTTACCAATCAGGAAGACTAAGAGTTGAACCGGTATTTGTCAATGATCCTAAAGCAGGAATTACAGTCTACTGGCCGCCTGACCATAAAAGCGTTCCTTATCTTATGGAAGAGCTCATTGACTTTGTTGACAAAAATAAAAAGAGGTTGGATCCGCTAATAATTGCCGGCCTATTTCATAAGCAAATGGTCATTATCCATCCTTTCATGGACGGCAATGGCAGGACGACAAGAATAGCGACAAAAATCCTTATGGCAGGAATGGAACTCAACATCTTCAATCTGTTTAGCTTTGAAAACTATTACAACCAGAATGTTGCAATGTATTTTGAGATGGTAGGTGTTAAGGGAAATTACTATGAAGTTTATAAAACTATCGACTTTACCTCTTGGCTTGAGTATTTTACCCACGGCATCATTGATGAGCTGACAAGAGTGGGCACAAAGCTTCCACAAATAGCAGTCAGCCCCCAAACCGAGCTTAAACCCTATCATAAAAAGATCCTCGATTTTATAGATAAGAAAGGATTTATTACCGATCATGACTATTGCAAACTGACAAGCCGTGCCAAAGCCACCAGACGCCTTGATTTCAATAAGCTTATTAAACTGGGATTAATAATAAGAAGCGGCAAAGGCAAAAATACCCATTATGTACTGAAGGAGAAATAAATTCCGGTCTAAAACGCCTTCACAGAAACCACATCCACATCCGCATCTTCTGAAGACAAAGACATCTTTCCCCTAAAACGGAGCCGAAGTTGAGAGATATTATTTAAATTAATGCTTACAAACTTCCATGTATTTTCCGTATCTTCATTTCCCTTTATTCTTGCTTTTTCCGCCCAATTCGTTCCTCCGTCAGTAGACACATCAAATGCTATATACTCTCCTAGATCAAGCCCACTTTCTATAAACCAATAAAATTCGATAGTCGCATTCGTTTTACCCTGTAAATTGATGAGGTTTGAAATAAGTTGAGCATCAGAAGCCGATCCATCTACTTCAGCCGAATATCGCCCCGTCCCTTGGCGTCGTTGCCTTGATCTAAACCAGTCATTTTGGCTATCCTCACTCCATAAACCATTCCATTCCGATAGTTCAAAACTATCCGAAAAAACTTGAATTGGTGCGGATGTTGGAGTAGGAGTGGGACTAGGAGTCAAAGTCGGTGATGGCGTTGGTGTCGGTGTCAAAGTAGGGGAGGGAGTATTTGTGGGAATTGGACCACTGGAAGTAGCCTGAATAATAATATCATCCACATACCATCCCTCAAACATATTAAGAATAGAATCAAGAGTGTCAAAATAAAAACGAATAAGTATTGTTTGATTAGTAAATGCTGAAAGATCTAAAGTTTCTTTTATAAAAGTATTATTTGTCGCCACTAATGTCTTTAGGCTCGTCCAACTTGACCCACCATTAGTAGAAATTTCCACATTTGCCCGGTCATAATAAGTACTACTTTCTTTCGATAGAAAATATGAAAACACCAATTCCGGATTATTAACATTAGATAAATTCAACGGCTGAGAAGTTAAATATCCATAATTTCTATATCCAGTATCATAATTTCCACTCGACTCTTGTCCATAATACCAAGATTTTGTCGGACTCTGGGATCGTCTTGTACTTTTATGCCACAAAGCTGACCCTCCCAAACCATTATTTCCAGTCACAGTCCATGTATAAGTATTATCCTCAACCGTATCATTTATAATTGACGCCACTCCTGAAGTTGTTGTAAAGACAACATTTGAGACAGAAGAAGTATTTCCTAAATTATCAATTACTTTTATGGCAAAATAATAAGTAGTTTGATTCGTAAGCCCCGTCACTTTAAAAGATTCTTGAGATCCAGCTTGTTTAGGTTTTGGTAAACCACTTACCTTTATCGCGCTATTAAAATTGGCTTCTGTTACATTATTTAAAGAGTATCTCAAGTCATAAGAAGAGGCCGATCCCGTATTTCCATCATCTCCCGTCGCTATCCAAGAAAGGACAACGGAATTATGATTCTTATCGGAAACGCTTAAAGTAGTTACGGCAGAAGGCGCTGTAGTATCATTTTCAAATGGATTCCATATATTTAGCCTCCCACCACTGACTGATTTTCCAGAAAGCGATGACAGTGGATCTGTCGTCGACAATAAAAGACTTTTAATTTGTAAATGGGAAAGAGCTGGTTTACTAGTCCATATAAGTGCCGCAGCTCCCGCAACATGCGGCGTCGCCATAGAGGTGCCAGAAAGATAAGTATATCCGGATGCTGCACACAAACTACAATTTCCCTTCGGAACGCTAGAATATATATTTACTCCCGGTGCACCCAAATCAACAGAATTTACCCCATAATTTGAAAAAGAAGCAATATTATCATTGTGGTCCGTTGCCGCCACAGAAATGATATTATCTAGATTATAACTGGCAGGATAGGCTGATGAATTATCAGTATTTAAACCACTATTTCCAGCAGCCGCCACAAAAAGATAGCCGCCGTTATTTGCCGCCGCTATAGCGTCATACAATGCTTGTGAATATCCGCCTCCGCCCCAGCTATTGTTTGTGATTTTAAAACCCATCGAATTTGCGTAGGAAATCGCCTCAATCGCATCGGTGGTCGTCCCATAACCCCCCGAACTCAAAAATTTTAACGCCGCTATCTTCACTTCCCAGTTAATACCCGAAACACCAATGGAATTATTACCCTCGCCCCCAATCGTTCCCGCCACATGCGTCCCATGTCCATGATCATCCATCGGATTATTATCGTTATTGACAAAGTCCCATCCATATACGTCATCTACATACCCATTCCCATCATCATCGACCCCATTACCTTCCACTTCACCTGGATTTTTCCACATATTATTTGCCAGATCCTCATGAGTGTAATCAACGCCAGTATCAATAATACCAACCACCAAATTTGAGTCGTGTATATTGTCCCAGGCATTTATAGCTTTAATGTCAGCCCCACTTGTTCCCCCAGTTTGCCCCGTATTATTCAGCCCCCAAAGTTTAGAAAAGTCAGGATCATTAGGAGTTACAAAAGTACTCAAAATATAATTTGGTTCTACATATTCAACCATACCCTCTTTTCTCAAAAGTGAAAGAATTTGGTTAAACTTAAATTTGTTTTTGAGGCGTACCTTAAAAATCCTATCGAGTCCCTGTCTATCTTCGTTCAATTTTTGTATCTTCAACCGCCGCGGAATAACATTTTCGGCCGTTGCCAAATCAAATTTTTTTAAAAATTTTTCATCCAAAAATCCAGTGTCTTTCAATTTGACTATCATCTCACCTTCAACATAAGCTGGCCGCACCTGTGCATAAACAAGAAGGGGAGTCGCGAATAAAAAAGAAAATAAGAAAAACAGGAGAATAAGAAGCCGGCAGGCAATTTTCATGAGCACAACATTATACTACACCCCTTCTTGACTCCACAACACTTAACATGTTATTATTTAACATGTTAAGAACGTAAAAAGTTTTGTACGTTCTAAACTATATGATCTTTTTCCACATCTCCGAAAGAGAAATCGGATTCCGGATTCATAAATTGGTTTTTCTCATAGATAAAACCACAGATAAAATTCTGAATGAACAATTGCAAATTACGCATTCACAAGTAATCATGATGCACGCCATAAAACATCGAGGTGAAGTTTCCCAGACAGATATAGCCAAATACTGGCAAATAACAGATGCCGCAGTCTCACGTCAGGTGGAAATCCTTGCCACCAAAGGATTCATCAAACTTTGGCAAAATCCCCAAAACAGACGGGAAAACTTACTCTCACTGACAGGCAGCGGCCAAAATTATCTCCAAAAGGCATTCAAATTATTGGACAAAACATTTTCAGAATTGTTTCAAGTTCTTTCAGCTTCCGAAAGAAAAATACTCATAGAAAGTTTAGATAAATTACTTCAAAAACTTTGCAAAGTGCCTTATGAAAAATAATCC